>NZ_CAJQNT010000001.1 GCF_905479755.1 uncultured Schumannella sp.
CGCGGGAGCGCGTGCCCTCGGGGAACACGAGCAGCGGAACGCCGCGCTCCAGCAGGGCACGGGCGCTGATGCTGCGCGAGTTGGTTCCGGTGCGGTCGACCGGGAAGGCGTTGAAGAACAGGGCCGTGAGCCCGCGCCGCCACCAGACATCGAAGAAGTAGTCGGCGGCGGCTCCCGCCGCGAGGTAGCGCGCGTGCTTGCGCGGGAGCGCGCCCATGATGAGCGGGGCATCCAGGTGGCTGGAGTGATTGGCGACGACCACGAACGACTTGCCGAGGCGCGTGAGCTTGTCCTTGCCGACCACCGTCACGGAGACGACCGACCAGGCGACGGGCTTCAAAATGCCGCGCTGCGCGACGAAGCGCGCGGCGGCCTGAAAGCGCGAGGTGAAACGGTCGCGCGTGGCGATCATCGTCGAACCTCCCTCACGAGCGCGCATCTCGCTCGGAATCACACGCTCACAGTATCGCGACGGCTGGACGAAATTCGGCGCGAAATCGCACGGACCGCCGACTTGGGCAGGTGACGGGCAAACCAGATGAGCAGCTTGTACCGAACACTCGGTATGGAGACGACCCGACCGCGCGAGGCGTCGCGCAGCGCCGAGCGCACCAGGGGCCCGGCGTCGAGCCACAGCGCGTCGGGAATGCTGCTCTTCTTGATGCCGGCGCGGTCGTGAAATTCGGTGTGCACCCACCCGGGGCACAGCGCCGTCACCGTGACGCCGCTGCCGTGAAGCTCGTTCGCAAGACCCTCGGTGTAGCTGGTCACCCAGGCCTTGATCGCCGAGTAGCTGCCCATCGTGACGAACCCGGCCGTGCTCGACACGTTGATGATCGCGCCGTGTCCTCGCTCGCGCATGCCGCGAGCGGCGGCGGCCGCGAGCACCAGGACGGTGCGCCCCATCACCTCGAAGGCGAGATCGTGCCGATCCGGGTCGCCGTCGACGAGGCTCGCGTGCACGCTGAACCCGGCGTTGTTGACAAGAACGCCGATCGGCCGGGTCGCATCCTCCAGGCGCGCGACGACCTTCGCGACGTCGTCTCGGTTGCCGAGGTCGGCGGGCAGCACCTCGACCTCGCGGCCGAGCGCACGCAACTCGACCGCCATCGACTCGAGCCGCTCCACGTCGCGCGCGACCAGCACGAGGTCGTCGCCGCGCCGCGCCAATTGGCGCGCGAACTCCGCTCCGATGCCCGAGGTTCCGCCGGTGACCAACGCGATCGTCATGGTCATTACGATACGGTGCTAGAGAGCGCCGTACCCTGCACGGGCAGCTCCGCCCCCGCCAGGAAGGGTTTCTCCCGATGACTCCGCCTCCCGCCCGGCCCGAGGGCTCCGCCCTCTCGTCTGACGTCGACGGAAGCGGGGTGTTCGACGTCCGGGAGTTCGCGCGCACCGCGCGCGGAAGCCATCGCGGCGATCCCGCGGTGGTCGCACTCGACGGCGCGGCGCTTCCCGCCGACGCGATCACCCTGATCCGCGTGCTGCGCGATCTGGAGCGCACCACGCTCGACCGGATGCGCAACCTGCTGGTCACCGCCACCCACAAGGACGCCCGGGTGACGGCGTTTTTGACCACCTGGGCGTTCGAGAAGTTCTGGATCGCTGACGCCCTCGACGCGGCGCTCGAGACGGTCGGCGCCGAGGCCCGCTCCGACACCGGGTCGACGCGCCCCCGCCGCCGTTTCGCCGAACGGGCCGAACGCCGTGGGCCCGTTGCCCGTGCGATCGCCGCCAACTTCCAGGGCCCGCAGATCGTGGCCGCGCACGTCACCACCGGGCTCGTCGACGAGTGGATCGCGCAGGCCGCCTATCGCCGCCTCGCCGCACTTGCCGCGCCGCTCGGCCCGCTCTCCCGCCTCGTCCTCGAGATCAAGGATCGTCACATTCACTTCCTCTCCGAAGAGGCGCATCGCCGCCTCGCCGACTCCGACCGTGCCCGCCGTGTGACGCAGAAGCTCGTCCGCCAGTCGGCCTGGCCGCTCGGCGCCGTCACGCAGCCCGCGAGCGACCGCGCGTTCTTCGAGCGCACCGTCTTCGGCGACGAGACCGGTCGCCGCGAGGCCGCAGCGATCACCGCCTCCCTCGCCGAATTGCCCGGCATGACCGCCGTGGCGCCCACCGTCGCCGCAAGGCTCGTCGCGTGAGCCCCGCACGCGCGAAGACCGACCTCGGGTCGGCTCATGTCTTCGTCACCGGGGCGACCGGGTTCGTCGGCCAGGCGATCGTCGAACGCCTGCTCTCCAGCCACCCCGACACGACGATCTCGATTCTCGTGCGCACCAAGGGTTCGGCAACCGGCGCCGACCGCCTGCGCACCCTGATGCGCAAGCCCGTGTTCGCCGCCTGGCGCAAGCGCGTCGGTGCCGACGAGGCCGACCGCATCGTCGCCGAACGCGTGCGCGTGATCGAGGGCGGGCTCGGGTCGGTGCCGACGCTTCCCGGTGATCTGGATGTGGTGATCCACTCCGCCTCGACGGTGAGCTTCGATCCGCCGATCGATCAGGCCTTCGCGACCAACGTCGGCGGGGCGCTGAACCTCTATCAGGCGCTGCTCGACAGCGGCTCGAACCCGCACGTCGTGCACGTCTCCACCTGCTACGTCGGCGGCATCCGCAAGGGCATCGTGCCGGAGGCGCGCCTCGAGCACGAGGTCGATTGGCGCGCCGAGTTCGATGCCGCCCGCAGCGCGCGCGAACGCGTCGAACTGCTCTCGCGGCAGCCGGAGGCGCTGCGCGGGTTCATGGAAGCCGCCCGCGCCGACCACGGCAAGGAGGGCCCCCAGGCCGTCGCCACCGCGAGCGAGGAGGCCCGCGTCGCGTGGGTGACCGAGCAGCTCGTCGACGCGGGGCGCACCCGCGCCGAAAGCCTCGGCTGGACCGACGTCTACACCTTCACGAAGGCCTTCGCCGAGCGCGCCGCCGAGGAGCTCTGGGCCGGCAGCGGGCACCGCCTCTCGGTGGTGCGCCCGGCGATCATCGAAAGCGCCGCCCAGCATCCGTTCCCCGGCTGGATCGACGGCTTCAAAGTCGCCGACCCGCTGATCATGGCCTACGGCCGCGGAATGCTCCCCGAGTTCCCCGGGCTCCCCGACACCGTCCTCGACCTCATTCCGGTCGACCACGTCGTCAACGCCATCCTCGCGGTCGCCGCGAACCCGCCAAAGGGCGAGCCGGAGTACTACCAGGTCGCCTCCGGCAACAGCAACCCGCTGCCCTTCCACCGCATGTTCGAGAACGTGCGCGAGTACTTCACCGCCAACCCCATGCCGGCTCCCGGCGGCGGCAAGATCGAGGTGCCGAACTGGGGCTTCCCGGGCAGTCGCGCCGTCGAACGCGCGCTGCGCGCCAAAGAGCGCCAGGCGGCCCGCGCCGAACGCTGGCTGAAGCGCCGCAAGCCCAGCCCCCGCACGCGCGAGCAGTTCGCCGAACTGCAGGCCCGCAAGGGCGAGCTCGAGACCCTGCGCTACTTCTCGCAGCTCTATCGCGCCTACGTGCAGTCGGAGATCATCTTCGACGACGCCAACACCCGGGCCTTGCACGCCGCGCTCCCCGCGAAGGCGAAGAAGACCGCGGGCTTCGACATCACGGCGATCAACTGGGAGGACTACCTCCAGACCGTCCACATCCCCGCGATCACCACCCTGACGCGCGCCTTCGCGCAGCGCCCCGAGGGCAAGTCGCCGTCGACGAAGAAGAAGGCCCTCCCCCAGCGCCGCGACGTCGTCGCCGTCTTCGACCTCGAGGGCACGATCGTCGACAGCAACATCGTGCAGCAGTACCTGTGGGTGCGCAGCGCCGGAATGCGCAAAGCCGCCTGGCCGGGCGAGGTCGCCAACATCCTGGCGAACCTGCCGCGCTACCTGCGTGCCGAACGGCGCGACCGCGGGGAGTTCATCCGCACCTTCCTGCGCCGCTACGAGGGGATGCCGGCAGCCCGACTCGAGAAGGTCGTCGCCGGCGGCTACAGCGACACCCTGCTGCGCCACACCAGCCCCGCCGCGATCGAGCGCATCAAGGAGCACCGGGAGGCCGGGCACCGCACCGTGCTCGTCACCGGCTCGATCGGCACGCTCGTCGCCCCGCTCGCGGGCCTCTTCGACGAGGTCGTCGCGGGCACCATGCACGAGCGCGACGGCGTCCTCACCGGCTACCTGGCGGCCCCGCCGCTCGTCGACGAGGCGCGCGCCGCGTGGCTCAAGCAGTACGCCAAGCAGCACGGCCTCGACCTCGCCGCGTCCTACGGCTACGGCGACAGCCACGCCGACCTGGTGTGGCTGGGCCTGGTGGGTCATCCGGTCGCCGTGAATCCCGACACGCCGCTCGCGCGCGAAGCGCAGCGTCGGCGCTGGGGAATCCAGCACTGGAAACGCAGCGCCCGTTCACCGAAGCGTGCTGTGATGGAGTACCGACCGAGCGAGGAGAGCTGACATGGCCTTCGACATCGACCGCTACACGGCGCAGTCCAAGCCCGTGGCCTGGGGAGACCTCGACCTGAACTCCTTCGACGACAACCCGCTGCCGCCGGAGAGCCTGCGCACGCTGCGCTATATGTGCGACGTCGAGTACCACACGGTCTGCTACCTGCGCGATCTGTTGACCACCCCCTCGCATAACGAGCCCGAGGTGGGCGCGTTCATGACGATGTGGAACCGCGAAGAGTTCTGGCACGGCGAGGCCCTCGCCGCCGTCCTCGCCAAGCACGACATCATCGTCGACTTCGATGAGCTCGCCGCCACCCGCATCAAGCTCGGCTGGAAGGACCGCCTCGACCCGATCAAGCAGTCACTGCTCGGCGGCCTGGTGGGCAACGACTTCGTCGCCGTGCACATGTCCTGGGGCGCGGCGAACGAGTGGAGCGCCAACTCGGCCTACCTCCGCATGGCCAAGCTCGAGAAGCATCCGGTGCTGGCGGAACTGCTCAAGCGGATCGCGGCGCAAGAGACCAAGCACGTCGCCTTCTACGCCTCGCAGGCCCGCGATCGCCTGGCCCAGAGCAAGAAGGCGCAGGTCATCACGCGCTTCGCGCTCAGCCGGTTCTGGGCGCCGGTCGGCTCGGGCATCTCCACCGACGAGGAGGTCACGCACGTCATGGGGCATCTGTTCCGCGGCACCGAAGGACGCAAGCTGGTGCGCGACGTCGATTCGCACATCGCGAAGCTCCCCGGCATGGAGGGGCTCACGATCGTCGAGACCGCCCTCGACAAGCGCGGCATCGCCGCCGACGGGCCCTCGACGCCGGTCGCCGTCGCCGCGTAGGCGCCGCGCTGCCGTCGCGGCCTAGCCCCCGCTCGCCCGACGGCCGCCGTCGCGTCCTCCGCGCCACGTCGCGTCCTCCGCGCAAAGTCGGAGATTCGCCCCCCTCGTCCACGAGTCGTGGGCGGGGTGTCGAAAAATCCGACTTTGGGCGGGCTGGCGCGTCGGATGTCCAAGGGACGTCTTCTCCCGAGAGGCGGACGACGGGCTGTGCCTCGTGGATGGCGTGTGGTGGACCGTCGAGGAGCGACACCGCATCGGGTCGCTCTGGAACGAGGGCTACGGCAGGATGACGATCTTGCCGTCGGCGTGCCCGGTCGCCACGAGTTCGAGCGCCTCACGACCCTGACCGAGCGGGAAGGTGGCACCGACCACGACCTCGAGCTCGCCCGCGCCCGCCAGCTCAACGAGCGCCAGCCGGGCGTCGTTGCGGATCTGGGTTCCCGGGTCGGCGCCCGGGCCACCGCCGAGCATCAGGATGCCCGCCTCGGCGCCCTTCGCCCAGCCGTTGATCGTCGCGATGCGCGCTCGGTCGGCGACCAGCTCGACCGAGACGTCGATCGCCTCGTCGGTGCCGACCGTGTCGAGCGCGACGGTGGGGCCGTCGGGCCAGATCGCGCGCACCCGGTCGGCGAGTCCCTCGCCGTAGGCGACCGGGGTGGCGCCGAACCGCTCCAGGAGGGCGTGGTTGCGCGGGCTCGCCGTGCCGACGACCTCGGCGCCCCGGGCTCGCGCCAACTGGATGGCGGCAACACCGACCGCGCCGGAGGCGCCGTGCACGAGCACACGATCGCCCGCGGACACCTTCGTCGCCTCCAACAGGTGCCAGGCCGTGGTGCCGGTGAGCAGCAGACCGGCCGCCTGCTCCCACTCCAGGGACTCGGGTTTCGGAACCAGCTTCGAGGCGGCAACGACGATGTCGCTGGCGAACGCGCCGCTCACGCCGGTGGCGAGCACCTCATCCCCCACCTCGATCGGACCGGCGGGACCGGCCGCGCCCGGGGTGGCCGCGGTGACGACTCCGGCCATCTCCATGCCCATCGGAATCGGGCGCGCGTCGCTTCGCCCGAATTGCCCGGCGAGCTTCTTCAGGTCGGCCGGGTTCACCCCCGCGGCGCGAACCGAGACGAGCACCTCGCCGGGGCCGGGGCCCGCGAGGTCGGCATCGATGACGTCGAGTTGGTCCAGGTCGCCGTAGTCGCGACCGATCAGCATGTGGGGCATGCTCCATTGTCTCGCGTTGAGGAGCCCGGCGCTGAACCGACCTGTCTACTCTCGGCTAGCGCCCGGTCTTCTCGGCGAGCCACGGCAGCGGGTTGATGGCGACACCGTCGATGCGGATCTCCAGGTGCAGGTGGGGCGCGGTGACGGCACCCGTCGACCCGACCAGCCCGATGAAGTCGCCGACCGCGACCGTGTCACCCGGCGAAAGCGGCGAGGAGCCGGTCTGCAGGTGCGCGTAGAGACTCGTGACCGACTGGCCGTCGATCGAGTGGTCGATGAAGAGGTGGGTGCCGTAGCCCCAGCCCTCCTGATAGCCCGAGACCACGCCGTCGGCGATCGCGTAGATCGGGGTGCCGGCACCCGGAAGCAGATCGATGCCGCGGTGCATCGTCGAGCATCCGCTGCAGGGGGCGGCGCGCGGGCCGAAGCCGTCGCTCATCGGAACCGCGTAGGGGAAGGGCCAGCGCACGGCGCCGCTTCCCTCACCGCCGACCGAGCCGCCGTAGGCGTTGCCGTAGCGCGCCGCGAGCAGCTCGGCGTAGGTGGTGACGTCGTAGTCGCTGCGGTCGACCGCGGCGACCTCCGCCGCCTCCGAGACCTCGAGGGTCTGCACCTCGGCGGCATCCGCCGACGGGATCTTCTCGAACGACTGCGTCGCCGAGACCGGCGCGATGCCCGGCAACGCGAAGGTGAGCGTGAACAGCCCGAGGATTCCCAGAATTCCGGTCGACGACAGCACCCGCCGGAGGCGGGCTCGGTGAGTCGAGGCGGAGTGAGTAGTCATAGGCATAGGGGAGATCGCGGCGCGCGAGGTCCGCCGTTGATTATCCACCCCTAATCTTGGAATCCTGGGGATTCGCCCAGCAGCCGGCGTCGGCACGCTCCGGGCGAACGCGCGCCGGGGGCCCCGCGGGGTGGGCCAAACTGGATGCGACCCACCCGACACCGTCGTCAGAAACGAGGCCTTGCCGCTCATGTCCACCGGTTTTCGCCACGAACTCGTCGGGGTCTTCGGCTCTCCTATCGATGAGAACCCGTCGGGCCTCATGCTCGAGGCCGCATTCGCCGCGACCGATCTCGCCTGGCGGTATCAGCTGCTCGCCGTCACGGCCGCGGACCTCGCCCCGGCACTGGCCGGCGCGCAGGCGATGGGATTCCGCGGGCTCAACCTCACGGTTCCGCACAAGATCGCTGTGATCCCGCTGCTGGATGAGCTCACCCCCGAGGCGGCGCACATCGGCGCTGTCAACACCCTCCGGTTCGAGGGCGGTCGCATCATCGGCGACAACACCGACGGCCGCGGATTCGTGCGCTGCCTGCGCGACGACGAGTCGCTGGACCCGAGCGGCATGCGCGTTGTCGTGCTCGGGGCGGGCGGCGCGGCACGAGCCGTCGCGGTCGAACTCGCTCTTGCGGGCGCCGAGCAGGTCACGATCATCAACCGGACGCTGTCCGCCGCCGAGTCGGTCGCCGTCGCCGTCCGGGCAACCGGTCTCGCCGAGGCGACCGCGCTCGGGTGGGTCGGGGAGGCGACGATCCCGGGCGGCACCGACCTGGTCGTCCACGCGACGACGCAGGGGCTCTTTCCGAGCACGGCGATGCCGGCCGTCGCGATGGAGTCGGTCACCGCCGACATGATCGTCGCCGACGTGATCCCGAACCCGGCCGAGACGCGGTTCTTGTCCGAGTCCGCGGCGCGCGGGGCGACCACGATCAACGGCCACGGGATGCTCGTCTATCAGGGCGCGATCGCCTTCGAAGCCTGGACGGGGCTCGACGCCCCGATCGAGGCGATGCGGGCCGCGCTCACGCGCGAGTTCGGGTGACCCCGGCTGGCCTCAGCTCTCGGCGAGCGCCTGCCGGCGCAAGAGTTCGTCGGGGCGCGTGTCGATGCGCGCGACCTCGACGGCGTCCATGTAGCTCGGGCCGGAGGCGGCCAGCGAGCCGAGGATGACCTTCGCGACCTTGACCGCCATCTGGGTGATCTGCACCACCTCGGCGGCACTCGACCCGAGCGCGAACATGCCGTGGTTCTGCAGGTAGATCGCGCGTGGCACCGAGCGCTCGGCGAGCAGCTGACGGGCGACCTGGGCGAGCTTCAGCCCCGGGTCGACATACGGGATCAGGAGCGGATCGACTCCGAGCACGACGATCTGGTCCGGGAACAGCGAGCCGTCCACGAGCTTGGAGGCGTGCGGCGAGCACAGCAGCGCGTTCACCGCGGTGGGATGCGTGTGGCCGACCGCGGTCACGCCCGGCAGGTCAAGACAGACCGCGTGCAGCAGCGACTCGACCGAGGGCCGGCGACCCCCCGGCGCGGTCTCGGCGACCGAGGAGAAGTACGCGCTCACCTCCGCATCGCCCGCGGTCGGTGAGTCGATCAGGTCGAGCATCGTCGGCAGCGACACCTCGACGAAGTCGTCGGGGACGGCCCTGCTCATCCAAGCGCCGCTCGCCTTCACCAGAAAGCGGTCGGGCGCGCTCAGCACCGACGAGTTGCCCTCGGCGAGGATCGTCCAGTCGCGATCGGCGCGACCCAACTCGTGCGAGAGGTCGACGAGTTCGGCGCGAAGGGCATCCTGCGAGGTTTCGACGGTCACGGCGGGGGTCTCCTTGCGGTTGTCAGACGGTGAGCCGAGTCGGCGCGTAGTGCTGCACCTCGGCGAGCGAACGTTCGGCGGCCGCGTAGGCGGCGGCGATATCGGGGACGACCCCGGCAGCCACCAGCTGCACGGCCAGGTTTCCGAGAGCGGAAGCCTCCGCCGGCCCCGCCGTCACCGGAAGACCGGAGAGCTCGGCCGTGCGCCGGCAGAGTTCCGCGTTGCGCGATCCGCCGCCGACGATGCGGATCGAGACGATCGGCCCGCCGCTGAACTCGGCGCACGCGGCGACCGAGTCGGCGTAGGCGGCAGCGAGGCTCTCGATGATCGAGGCGACCACGGCGAGCCGCGTCTCGGGCACGGGCGTTCCGGCTTCGCGACACAGTTCGGCGATCACCGCGGCCGGGTCGTCGGTCGACAGCAACCGGGGATCCGCGACGTCGAACCGGGATGCCGGCGCCTGCTCCGCGGCGGCAGCCACCACGAGCTCCACGACGCCGAGCGGGGTTCCGTCCTGCTCCGACCACACCCGCGCGCACCCGGTGAGGATCAGCATCCCGGGAAGGTTTCGCACCAGTAGCGCCGAACCGCCGACGCCGAGTTCGTTGGTGAAACCGGCCTCGCGCGCCTCGGGTGAACGAAGCGGTTTCTCCAGGGTGACGCCGACGAGCGACCAGCTGCCGCTCGAGACCAGCAGCTCACCGGATCCGGGAACCGCGAACGCGAGCGCCGAGGCGGTGTCGTGCTGGGCGACGTGGAACACCGGCACCGGCTCTGCCGCGCCAATGCGCTCGGTGATCGCGGGAGTCGTCACCCCCGCGGTCGCGCCGGTTGCGGCCAGCTCCGGGAAGCGGAAGCCGGACAGCCCCCACGCCTCCCGCAACTCGGTCGCCCAGGTGCGCGACTCGGGGTCGAGCAGCTGCGTCGTCGACGCGATCGTGTACTCGGCCTCCTGCACGCCCGTTAAGAGGTACACCCAGAGATCCGAGGTGAGGAGGACGGTCGATCCGTTGGCGACGGCTCCGCTCCGCGCATCCGATCGCAGCTGGTAGGCGGTGTTGATGTGCTGCGTGAGCACGCCGGTCACTTCGTAGGCACGCGCGGGGGTCACGTGCGCCGCGGCGCGCTCGGGCTCTTCGGGATCGGCACCCAGGTAGTTCTTGACGCGGCCGGTGAAGCCGCGCTCCGGATCCACGAGTCCGTAGTCGACCCCCCAGCTGTCGATGCCGATGCCGTGAAGCCGCTCGCCGCGCTCGGCGAGAAGCTCGACGGCACGCGCGAGACCGACCAGCGTCTCCGAGAAGAGCGTCTCGACGTCCCAGCTGAGGACGCCGTCGCGATCCACCGGGCCGTTGCCGAAACGGTGCACCTCGAGCATCTCGAGCGCGCCGTCGGCGTAGCGCCCGAGCACGACACGGCCGCTACTGGCCCCCAGGTCGACGGCGGCGAAGGCGTGCGCGTCGGCGCGGGCGGGCAGGGAGGAACGCATCATGATCGAAAACAGCTCTCGGCATCGAGTCGAGCGGGCGGCTCAGTAGGCGAGGCCGCGAGGCTCCGGGCCGAGCGGCGCGGTCGACGGGTCGGCGACCTGGAAGCCGTTGGCCTTGTAGCTCTCGTAGTCGAAGTTCTCGCACTCCTCGTAGCCGACGCGGTGGTAGGTGTCGAAGTCCTCCCAGTTCTCGTAGCCCTCCCCGAAGGAGTGCTCCAGGAACGCATCCGCCATCGCCATGCCGAGACGCGGCGCCGTATAGAACGCGCCCATCGCGAGCACGTTGCAGTTGTTCGCGGTGCTCGCCCGCTCCGCGGCCTGCACGCTTTCGGCGACGGCGGCGTGCACGTGCGGAACCTTGCTGGCCGCGACGTGGATGCCCATGCCGCTTCCGCAGAACAGGAGCGCCTTCTCGAAGTTGCCTTCGGCGATCTCGGCGCCGACGCGGAATCCGACGCGGTGATACATCGGGACCTCGTCGATCGAGGGCGTCAGGTCGGTGACCGTCCAGCCGCGCTCCTCGAGGTGCGCCTTGACGGCTTCCTTCAGCGGGAACCCGGCAAAGTCGGCTCCGAGCACGACCTGCTTGTCTTGAATGGTCTTCATGACCGCTATCCCTTTCTCGTGAAGAACCGGGCGAAGTTGCCGGGTTTGTACCACTGGTTCATGACGATGACCAGGAGCAGGACGCCGCCGTAGATCAGCGGACGGTAGAAGTTGCTGATGTCGGGGAAGGTGTTGAGCAGCGACGACAGCACCTGCAGCACGATCACCGCGAGCACCGTTCCGGCCAGGCGCCCCGATCCACCGTTCGGGTTGACCCCGCCGAGCACGACGATGAGCACCGCGAGCAGCGTGTAGGTCGAGCCGTAGTCGGCCTTGGCGGAGTTGTAGTTCGCGAGCATCACGAGCCCGGCGACCGCCGAGAAGATGCCCGAGAGCATGTAGGTCCGCACGGTCAGGCTCACGGTGTTGAGGCCGCTGAATTCGGCCGCGGTCGGGTTGGTGCCGAGCAGATAGAGCTTCGTGCCGAGCGCGGTGCGGCTCATCAGGAACCAGATCACGACGACGACGAGCGCGAACATTACCAACTGCATCGGCACGATGCCGCCGAGCTTGGCCGCGAACACCTCGCTGTACTGCGTGGGGAGACCGCTGATCGGCTTGCCCTGCGTGATGATGACGGCGATGCCGGTGAACAGCTCGAAGGTTCCCAAGGTGACGAGGATCGCGGGGATCTTGATCTTGGCGACCAGGAACCCGTTGAACATGCCGGCCAAGGCTCCGGCGACGAGCGAGAAGGCGACCGCAGCGAGGATCGCCGGCACTGCCTGGCTCGGATCGGATCCGGGAGGGGCGATCGAGAGCATGATCACCGCAGCGCCGATGCCGGTCATGTTGGCGATTGCGACGACCGACAGGTCGATGCCGCCGATGATCATGGTGAGCATGACCCCGAGCGCCATCAAGCCGAACTCGGGGAACTGGACGGCCATCGACTGCCAGGTGGAGAGGCGGACGAAGCTGGGCGTGCGCACGGCGGCGAAGAAGATGAGCAGCAGGGCCAGGATCACCGCGAGGCGCGTGACCTGCGGATCCTTGGCGAGCGCGCGCATCCGGACCGATGCGGTACTGAATACGGACATGTCGTTATTCCTTAGACCGTGACGATCGATCGCTTGCGCGAACGGCTGAGTTGGATGGCCGAGATTCCCGTGCCGACGATGATGAGGACGCCGAGCGAGAAGCGCTGCCAGAAGGTGGGGATGCCGACCAGGATCATGCTGTTCTGCACGATCACGATCAGGAGCGTTCCGAGCACGACTCCGGTGAGGGATCCGGTTCCGCCGGTGATCGCGGTTCCGCCGAGGACGACGGCGGCGATCACGAGGAGCTCGATGCCGAGCAGGTTCGTCGGGTGCATCTGGCCCATCATGCTGGTGCGCACCAGCGCGGCGATCGCCGCGATGACCCCGACCAGAACGTACAGCCAGAACTTCACGCGCTTCACCTTGAACCCGGCGCGCTCGGCGGCGCTCTCATCGCCGCCGATCGCGTAGATCGCGCGGCCGAAGGTCGTGAACTTCATGAGGAAGAACACGACCGCCAGCACGCCGACCAGCAGCAGGAACGAGACGGGCATCGTCGAGGTGAGCCCGGAGTCCGGGTTGGTGGCGATGAACAGCGCCCCGGTGCCGAATTCCTTCATCGCGGTCGGGATGTTCGGGATCTGAACCGAGTTCAGAGCGCCCTGCATGATGCCCGAGAACACACTCGCGGTTCCCAGCGTGATGATCAGCGCCGGAATCGCAATCCGCGAGGTCAGCAGGCCGTTGAAAGCGCCGAGGATTCCCCCGAGCAGAATCGCGAGCAGGAAGGGCAGCCAAAGCGCCCCCTCGTAGCCCGCGTCGACGAGCACACGCGTGGTGGCGTACACGGCGAGCGAGGACAGCGCGGGGAACGAGACGTCGATTCCGCCGGAGACCAGCACCATGAAGGCGCCGATCCCGAACAGGCCGGGAACGACCATCGCGTTGGCGATGTCGACCAGGTTGTTGGCGGTGAAGAACTGGCCGCTACGAGCCTGGATCACCACGCTCAAGGCGACGATGACGAGAAAGACGTAGAACTCGTTCGATCTCGTCAGCTTGTGGACGATCGCTTTCATCGCTGTACTCCTGCTTCTTCGGACTCGTCGTGAGCCATCAGCGCCGCCAGCTCGGCCTCGGAGGTCTCCTCCGGGTCGAGCTCGGCGACGATGCGACCGTCGTTCATCACCAGCACTCGGCTGCAGTTCTCGATGACCTCCGAGAGATCATCCGAAATGATGATCACGGCCATCCCCTCGCGGGCGAGGTCCTGCAGAATCGTGTGGATGTCGCTCTTGGAACCGATGTCGACACCGACGGTCGGGCCGTTGAGAATGAGCACCTCGGGCTCGGTGGCCAGCCATTTCGCCAACACGACACGCTGCTGGTTTCCGCCGGAGAGCGTGTTGACAGCGTTCTCCGGGTCGGGGGTGGCGATCTTCAGCTCGTCGACCCAGCGCTGGGCCTCGGTGCGGGTCTTCTCGCGGTCGAGCAGCCCGAGCGGGGTGAGCATGTTGTCGATCTCGGAGATGATCGCGTTGGCGCCGATTGACCGCTCGAGGAACAGCCCCTCGGTGAGGCGGTCTTCGGGCACGTAGCCGATGCCGTGCTTGATCGCGGAACGGATCCCCCTCAGCACGACCGGCTTCTCCTTGATCAGGATCTCGCCGTGATTCACCTTCAGTGCGCCGAACAGCGACAAGGCCAGTTCGGTGCGGCCGGAGCCGAGTCGCCCGGTGATGCCGAGGATCTCGCCGCGGCGCAGCGAGAAGTTCACGTCGGCGAAGGCGCCGTCGGCCCCGAGGTTGCGCGCTTCGAGCACCGCGGGCCCTGAGTCGGCCGGAGCGTTGAAGTGGGCGGGCTCGAACTCGCGGCCCGTCATGTAGAAGGAGAAGGAGGCGCGATCCAGCTCGTCGGGCCGCTTCGTCGCGACGCTGCGGCCGTTGCGAATGATCGTGAACTTCTCGCTGATCTCGAAGACCTCTTCGAGTTTGTGGCTGACGAACAACGTCGAGATGCCGCGTTCCTTCAGGTCGAGGATGATGCGGAAGAGCGCGTCGACCTCACGCGTGGTGAGCGCCGTCGTCGGCTCGTCCATGATGATGAGCTTCGCGTCGCTCATGAGGGCGCGCGAGATCGCGACCAGCTGCTTTTCGGCGATCGAGAGCCGGCCGACCTTTTCGTCGAGGTCGATGTCGAAGTCGATCTTGGCGACGGCCTCTTCGGCGATGCGCCGCATCCGCCGCCAGTTGATCAGCTTGCGGTGGGCCGCGAGTTCGCTCGTCAAGGCGAGGTTCTCGAGGACCGAAAGATTGGGGAAGACCGAAAAGTCTTGGTAGATGACCTGCACGCCCGCGTTGATCGCGGCCATCGGGGTCAGTCGCTTGTGCGACGTCCCGTCGATCTCGATCGTTCCGCCGTCGGGGGCATGAACACCGGAGATCACCTTGATGAGGGTCGACTTGCCGCTGCCGTTCTCACCGGCGAGGCAGTGGATCTCTCCACGACCGATGGTGAGGCTGACGTCGTCGAGGGCGTGGACGCCGGCGAACGACTTGCTCACATTGCGTACCGCGAGGAGATCGGTCATCAGCGGAACCTTTCTGAGGGGTGACGACGTGGTTCGACCGGGGTGGGGCGGCAGGTTCGTCGCCCCACCCCGGTCGTCACATCACGAACGGATGATTAGAAGCCGAAGCTGTCGACGTTGTCCTTGTTGATGACAACCCAACCGGCGCCCTCGAGCACCTTGGGGTTGATCGAGGAGAACTGCATCGACTCGTAGCCGACGACACCGAGGTCGAGGCCGTCAACGATCTCTTCACCGTCGAGGATCTTCGCGGCGAGCGAGGCCAGCGCGTAGCCCGCGTCGGCCGGGTCCCACAGCGTGAGCGACTGCACGAGGCCCTTCTCGAGGATCTCCTTGTTGGCGGCCGGCAGACCGGTTCCGCTGACGAAGACCTTGCCGGTCAGGCCGAGCTCTTCGATGGCACGCGCGACACCGGGGGCGTCGAACGACGAGGTGCCGACGATTCCCTTGAGGTCCGGGTACTTCTTGAACAGCTCCTTGGCGGTCTGGTACGCGACCTCGCCGTCATCCTGCGACTCGACGCGGGGCTCCGCCTCGAGCAGCGTCATGTTCGGGTACGCCTCGGCGGCGTGCGCCACGGCGCCATCGGCCCACTCGTTGTGCGAGGCGTTGGTCACGTGGCCGACCATCGTCGTGTAGAGGCCCTCTTCGCCCATGGCCTCGGCGAGGTTGTCCATGATGAATGCGCCGTAGTCGGTGTTGTTGAAGGCCTCGATGTCGTACATCGTGTTCTCCTGCGTCGCACCCTCGTGCGTCACGACCACGATGCCGGCGTCCATGGCTTCCTTGAGCACGGGCTCCAGGGCGCCCGGGTCGACCGGGATGACGCCGATCGCGTCGACACCCTGCGCGATCAGGTCACGGATGACCTGGGCCTGCATGGTGGCGTCGGTCTCCGACGGGCCCTTCTGGTAGACGTTGAGGCCCGAGTCCGAGGCGAACGCCTTGACGCCCTCTTCCATCCGGACGAACCAGGGGTTCGTGGAGTCCTTGGGCACGATCACGATCGTGTGGTCGCCCTCGGCGGACGTGCTGTCATCCGTCACGCAAGCCGACAGGCTGAGTCCAACCGCGAGGCTGAGCCCGACCGCAATGGCCTTAAAGCGTCGTTGCTTCATTCGTTTCTCCTTGTTTAGTGGATATGTGACAGTTCGGCGCGGTCACGGAACACCCGACGTGGTGCGTCGTCGAACGCAGACCACCCGTCGCGCGGCACCACCGAAAACGCGCGAAGAACTTCGCGCCCCGGTGAGGCCGATCGGCGAGTTCTCGCCGCGAGACACTCCAGGTGGGAGTCTCGCACTGGACGACCAGTCGCCAGGTTCGCGCGACGAGGCAAGCAGCTGCGCTTGATCATCCCGGCCCCCTGACGTCGTTGGCGTGTCCGTTGTGGTTCATAATTGAACCGGTCCAAAAGTTAGCACCCGTCGGCGCCGAACACAACAACGCGTCGCCGCGGGGAGCTGAGCGGGCCTCTAAGATGTTCCCGACAACGAGGTGATGGGCATTGGTTCGCGAGAAGATCGACGCCACCGACGCGACGCTGCGGCGCGCGAGCGGGGCTTCGACGACGGTGAAACCCGCGGGCCCGGAGCTGCCGTCGGCCGCATCCGCGTCGGTCGCCTCGGCCGTCATCGCCGCCGAAGATGCCCGCCGGGCCCGAGCATCCCCGCAGATCCGCGACGTCGCCGCCCTCGCCGGCGTCTCCGTCGGCACCGTGTCGAACGTCATCAACCACCCGGAACGGGTCACCGCACGCACCCGGAGGCTCGTCGAAGACGCCATCGCCGAGTTGCGCTTCATCCCGAATCAACAAGCGCGCGTCATCGCGGGCCTGTCGAGCGACGTCATCGGACTCGTCGTGCTCGACACCTCGAGCCCGTTCTACATGGGCGCCTCGCGTGCCGTCGAACAGGCGGTGCGCGCCGCCGGCCACGTGGTCATGCTGTGCAACTCGGAGAGCGACGTCGAGCGCGAGCAGGAGCTGCTCACGATGCTCGCCGCGCAGCGCGTCCGAGGTGTGCTGCTCACGCCGGCCGACCAGGCGGACGACAACGGGATCATCCACATCGAGGCACCCAACGGCCTCCCCGTCGTCTACCTCGACTACGAGGGCGGTCCCGACGAGTGCTCCGTCTCGGTCGACAACGTGCTCGGCGCTCGGCTCGCCGTCGAACACCTTCTGCGCCAAGGACACGACCGTGTCGCCTTCGTCGGTGGACCCCCCGGACTTCGGCAATTCACCCAGCGCTCCAAGGGCGTGATCGACGCGATCGTCGGCGCGGGCCTCGACCCGGAGACCGCGCTGGTCGAGGTGAGCGCATCCGGCCTCGGCGTTCCCGAGGGCGAGCGCGCCGTGGAACTTCTTCTCACCGGCGATCTGCCGAGCGCGGTCTTCTGCGGAAACGACATGCTCGCGTTCGGCGTGTACCGTGGGCTCTCCCGTGCCGGAATCCGTGTTCCCGAGGACGTCGTCCTGATCGGCTACGACGACATCGACTTCGCGCAGGACTGGGTGGTGCCGATCAGCACCGTCCGCCAGCCGATCGGCGAACTCGGTGCGCTCGCGGCGCAACTGCTGCTCGAGCACGCGGTCGGCGGCGAAGCACACACGCACCGCCAGGTCGTGCTCAAGCCGGAGCTGGTGCTGCGCGCGTCGAGCGACCGGCACGCACACGGCACACGCGCGTGATCCCCACCGTCGGCAAAGAAAGAACCCCGGTCTCCGCGAGTGCGGGCGACCGGGGTTTCACTGTCTCAACCAGTGTGCGCCCGGAGGTGTGTGGTTTCGGTACATCGTGGACACCTGTCTCACGTCATCGTGGACAGCAGGGTTGGTGAGGCCGTGATGTCTCACGTCATCGTGGACACCCTGGCCGCGGCAGTGTCAGCAGGTGAGCAAAGCCGAAGTGTTG
>NZ_CAJQNT010000002.1 GCF_905479755.1 uncultured Schumannella sp.
GCGATCCCGAGCAGCGCTCCCGTCCAGATGATCGCGAGCAGGATGACGCTCTTGGGGTAGGGCAGTGCGTTGATGGCGAGCGGCGTGTAGGTGCCCGCGATGAGCAGGAAGATGTTGGAGTGGTCGAGACGGCGGAACACGGCCTTGACGTTCGGGCTCCAGTTGAAACGGTGGTACACCGCCGAGATGCCAAACAGCAGGAGCGAGCTCGCCATGAACACCGCGGAGCTCCATTTGGCGGCCGCGCCGTCGGCGAGCACGATCAGCACAATGCCGGCCGCGATCGCGAGCGGGAAGGTGCCGGCGTGGATCCAGCCGCGCCAGGTCGGCTTCGCCTCCAACTGGTGCAGATCGGTCGCGTCGTCGAGCAGGGGGATGTTCGGCAGGTCGGTGCCGTCGCCGAGCGGCTTCGTCGCGGCCGCGAGCGCGGATTCGGGCTGTTTCGGGGTGCGGGATTCGCGGCTCATGCGGAAATCCTAGGACTTCGGCGCGGCCGCTGGCTGAGTGCCGGCCCGCGCCAGGTGGACTAACGTGGCGTCGTGACTGTGCGGCAGAGCAAGACCGGCCGAGGGTTCCTCTACGGCCTCTACATGCGGCGACTGCGTCGCCAGCTCGACGGCGCCGCCCCGCCTCACCACGTCGGCATGATCATCGATGGCAATCGCCGCTGGGCCCGCGAGCGGGCGCTGGAGACGGCCGCGCACGGGCATCGTGCCGGTGCCGAGAAGATGCGTGAGTTCCTCAGCTGGTGCGATGAGGCCGGCATCCGCGTGGTGACGATCTACCTGTTGTCGACCGACAACCTGTCCGGCCGTCCGGACGAGGAGCTGCATCAGCTCTTCGAGATCATCGGTGATCTCGCCAATGACCTCTCCCGCGCCGCCGATTGGCGCATCCAGCACGTCGGCACGAGTGAGGGCCTGCCCGAGACGCTCGCCGCCACGCTGCAGGCGGCGGAAGATCGCACCGCAGCGAACAGCGGTCTGCATGTCAACCTCGCCGTCGGCTACGGCGGCCGACGTGAGATTGCGGATGCCATGCGCAGCATCGTGCGCGCTCACGGCAAGAACGGCGGTAGCATCGATGACCTCGCCGAGCTACTCACGCCGGAGCTGATCGGCGACCACCTCTACACCCAGGGCCAGCCCGACCCGGACCTGATCATCCGCACCTCGGGCGAGCAGCGCCTGTCGGATTTCTTGTTGTGGCAGAGCGCGCACAGCGAGTTTTACTTCGTCGAAGCGCTCGGGCCGGACATGCGCGAGGTCGATTTTCTGCGAGCTCTTCGCAACTTCGCGACGCGCGAGCGGCGTTTTGGGCAATGATGGAGGGTTCCCCAAGGAGGCCCCATGAACATCGACGACTACGTCGGGCGCTTTGAGACCGAGCCGGGCTACCTCGACTTCGCGAATCTCGGCCCGATCGGCGCCGCCGTGCAGGACGAGCTCGCCGCGCACCTCGGGCTGCTGTCGCACGCGCGATTCGGAGCCTTCGAGGCGCTGCGCGCTCTCGATGTGCGGATGCGCGAGGCAGTCTCCGCTCTCGTGCACGTCCCCGCCGAGCAGGTCTCCGATCAGCCGAACACGAGCCAGGGCCTCATGCACGCGATGTTCGGAGTCACGGGCGGTGTTGCGCTCTCGCGTGCCGGCTACCCCGGCCTGACCTTCGCGGCGCAGCGTGCCGCCGACGCGCTGGGTGTGGTCACCCCGCGCTGGATCGACACGGATCACGGTCGCATCACCCCCGGGAACCTGCGCGAACAGCTCGATGGCTCGATCAGCGCGGTGGCGCTGAGCCTGGTGGACTACCGCACCGGCCACCTCGTCGACCTGGAGGGCATCCGTCAGGTCATCGGCGACCGACTGCTCATCGTCGACGCGATGCAGGGCTTCGGGGTCGTCGACGCGCCCTACGAGCTTGCCGATGTGGTCGTCGGCAGCGGACGCACGTGGGTGCGCGCAGGGTGGGGCACGGGCTTCATGGCGCTCAGCGAGCGGGCGATCGAGCGGCTGACGCCGGTCTGGACGGGGTTTGTCCCGAACGGAAACACGCTCGAGCATTCCGGCGAGGTGACACCGCCGCCGCGGAGTGCGCGTGCCTTCGGGGTGAGCGATCCGGATCCGCTCGCCCAGGCGCGGCTCTCGGCGGCGCTCGAGGAGATCGAGCGCGTGGGGGTTCCGGCGATCGGGGCAAAGGTGGCCGAAAACGTGTCGCGGCTCATCGATCTCGCCGACGAGTTCGCGCTGCCCGTGGTGTCGCCGCGGGCCGAGCACGAGCGCGCGGGCATCGTCGTGGTGGAGCCCGAGCCCGAGCACCTCACCGTCTTGGCGGCGGCGCTGCACAACCACGGCGTCAGCGCGGCGGTGGGTGGCGGGCGTGTGCGCCTGAGTGCGCACGCGACCACGAACGAGGAGACGCTCGCGATGGTCCGCTCGGCGTTTCTGTCGTTCTCGACTGCGATCCCGGGCTGAGCGAGCCGGGCCGGGCGCCGGGCGTCGGCGGAGCGTTCACCGGTTCGTAACACGTCCCGCGCGTGTCGAAACACGGCCGTCTCATGAACGGGCATAGCGTCGGAACATCAGACACGGCGTCTGATCGGAACGGCCACGTATAAGTTCGTTCCGCGAGTTTTGTGGCCGTTTCGCTCACAAGATCCAGGTGCCCCCGGGCGCTTGGGGATGGAGTGGATGTGCCCGCGCTCGACAACCCCCAGCACCAGCAGTTCACCGCAACGTCGCAGAAGCAGGGGGAGCGCACGTACGTGCTCGACACCTCCGTCCTGTTGAGCGACCCGAAGGCGATCTACCGCTTCGCGGAGCACGCCGTCGTCTTGCCGGTCGTCGTCGTCACCGAACTCGAGGCGAAACGCCACGATCCGGAGATCGGCTACTTCGCGCGGCAGGCCCTGCGGCTGCTCGACGAACTGCGCATCGAACACGAGCGCCTGGACTTCCCGATCGCGGTCGGACAGACCGGCGGTTCGATTCGGGTCGAGCTGAACCACTCGAACATGTCGGTGCTGCCCTCGGGGCTGCAGTTGAACGACAACGACTCCCGCATCCTCGCGGTCGCCTCCAACCTGGCCGCCGAGGGACTGCACGTCGTCGTGGTCTCCAAGGACCTCCCGCTGCGCGTGAAGGCGGCCTCGATCGGCCTCGCCGCCGAGGAGTACCGCGCCGAACTCGCGGTCGACTCCGGCTGGACCGGCATGGCCGAGATCGCCGTCTCGGGTGAGCAGATGGCCGACCTCTACGACGCCGACACGCTCACGACGAAGCTCGTCGCCGACATGCCCATCAATACCAACCTGGTCATCACCTCCGAGCGCGGCTCGGCGCTCGGTCGGGTGACGGGCGAGCGCGAGCTCAAGGTCGTCCGCGGCGACCAGGACGTCTTCGGGCTTCACGGCAGGAGCGCCGAACAGCGTCTCGCGATCGACATGCTGCTCGACCCGGAGATCGGGATCATCTCGCTCGGCGGAAGCGCCGGAACCGGCAAGAGCGCGCTTGCGCTGTGCGCGGGCCTGGAGGCGGTGCTGGAGAAACAGCAGCACCGCAAGATCATGGTGTTCCGCCCGCTCTACGCGGTCGGCGGCCAGGAGCTCGGCTACCTGCCCGGCGACAAGGACGAGAAGATGAACCCCTGGGGCCAGGCGGTCTTCGACACCCTGGGCGCCCTCGTCTCGGAGAACGTGCTGGAGGAGGTCGTTGAGCGGGGGATCCTGGAGGTGCTGCCGCTCACCCACATCCGCGGTCGGTCGCTGCACGACGCCTTCGTGATCGTCGACGAGGCACAGTCGCTTGAACGCAATGTGCTGCTCACGGTGCTCAGCCGGATCGGGCAGAACTCGCGCGTCGTGCTTACGCATGACGTGGCGCAGCGCGACAACCTGCGTGTGGGGCGCCACGACGGTGTCGCGAGCGTCATCGAAACGCTCAAGGGCCACCCGCTCTTCGCCCACATCACGCTGACCCGCAGCGAACGCAGCGCGATCGCGGCGCTTGTGACCGAACTGCTGGAGGGCAACGCGGTCGCCTGACCGCGGCGCGGTTCCGTTCGGCTCTAACGGGCCGAGCGGAACCAGCCGTTGGCGCGGCCCCGTGGCTGAGGCCTGGCCGCGCGAATCACGTGCTGCTCGTTGCTCTCCGGCAGCTTCGAGGTCACCAGAATCGCCATATGGTCGGAGGCGCCCTGCGGAAGCGTCGTGACGCTGTCGATCGAGAGCCGGGCCGAGGTGGCGAAGTCGAAGTGCCCACGGAAGAACTTGTACCGGGTGTAGGTCAGCGAATCGCTCAGCGACAGGTCGTAGCCGGACTTGGCGATGCGGTTGCTCAGCGAGTTCTTGAACAGCGGATAGTTGTAGTCGCCCACCATGAGGTGCGGAAGCTCCGGCCCGAGCTCTTCAATCTGCGCGTGCGCGGCCGCGATCTGCGCGCGCCGCAAGGAGTTCAGCGCCGTGAGCGGTGCCGCGTGGAACGACGCGACAATGAACTCGCGCCCCGAGTCGGTGTCGAGCATGCGACTGGCCAGCAACCGTTCGGCGGCCGGGCGTGCGACGCGGTCGTGCAGCGACTTCTTCAGCGCGAAGGCCTGGGAGGCCTGCGCCTCGAAGCGGTCGCGCCGATGGTAGATCGCGAGCCCCAGCCGGTTGCGCTGCGTCGCGTCGGCCAGGTGCATCGGTCCCAGCTCGTCGGGCAGGGCCAGCGTGTCGGCCTCCTGCAGACAGAGGAAGTCGAGATCCAGGGCCTCGGCAAGCTCGACGAGCTCGCCACTCGCCTTGTGCTTTTCGAGGTTGTAGCTGAGAGTCCTCACGCTCTCAAACTACGCCCGTTGCGCGCGGTGTGACGACATCCGCACGTCACATTGAGAGATCTCGGGGTGATCACCCGGGGTGGGTCATGCTGAGCACGTCGAGCGCCGCATCGAGCTGCTCGAGCGTGAGCTCGCCGCGCTCCACAAAGCCGAGGTCGAGTGTCGCTTCGCGCACCGTGATGCCCTGCGCGACCGAGTGCTTGGCGATCTTCGCCGCGTTCTCGTAGCCGATGAACTTGTTGAGCGGCGTCACGATCGAGGGCGACATGCCGGCGAGCGCGGCGGCCCGGTCGAGGTTGGCCTCGAGCCCGTCGACCGTCTTGTCGGCGAGCACGCGCGTCGAGTTGGCGAGCAGGCGGCTGGACTCGAGCAGCGCCGTTCCCATCACCGGGATGGCGACATTGAGTTCGAAGCTCCCGGAGGCGCCGGCCCAGGCGATCGTCGCATCGTTGCCGATGACGCGCGCGGCGACCATGAGCACCGCCTCGGGGATGACCGGGTTGACCTTGCCGGGCATGATCGAGGAGCCGGGCTGCAGGTCGGGGATCGCGAGCTCGCCGAGACCCGTGTTCGGGCCCGAACCCATCCAGCGCAGATCGTTGCAGATCTTGGTGAGGCTCACCGCGATGACGCGCAGTGCCCCGGAGGCCTCGACGAGGCCGTCGCGGGCCCCCTGCGCCTCGAAGTGATCGAGCGCCTCGGTGATCGGCAGTTCGCTCGAACTCGCGAGCTCCGCGATCACCTTCTGCGAGAAGCCGGCCGGGGAGTTGATGCCGGTGCCGGTCGCGGTGCCGCCGAGCGGCACCTCGGCGACGCGCGGCAGCGCCGACTGCACGCGCTCGATGCCGAGCCGGATCTGGCGGGCGTAGCCGCCGAACTCCTGGCCGAGCGTGACCGGGGTGGCATCCATCAGGTGGGTTCGGCCGGGCTTGACGGCCGTCTTCCAGAGCTCCGCCTTCGCCTCCAGGGAGACGGCGAGGTGATCGAGCGCGGGGATCAGCTCGGTGAGCAGCGCGCCCGTGACGGCCAGGTGCACCGAAGTCGGGAACACGTCGTTCGACGACTGCGACATGTTGACGTGGTCGTTGGGGTGCACGGGCGAGCCGAGCTTGGTGGTCGCGAGGGTGGCGAGCACCTCGTTCATGTTCATGTTCGAGCTCGTGCCCGAGCCGGTCTGGTAGGTGTCGACCGGGAAGTGCTCGTGGTGCTGGCCCTCGATGATCTCGTCGGCGGCCGCCACGATGGCGCCCGAGATGCCCTCATCGAGGTTGCCGAGAGAGTGGTTCACGATCGCGGCGGCACGCTTGATGCGCGCGAGCGCCACGATCTGCGCGGGCTCCAGACCGGCGCCTGAGATCGGGAAGTTCTCGACGGCGCGCTGGGTCTGCGCGCGGTACAGAGCGGACGCGGGAACCCGCACCTCGCCCATCGTGTCGTGCTCGATGCGGAACTCTTCGTTGGTCACGGCGGTGTGCTGCCTTTCGGGCTCGCGGATTCGGTCTGCGGTGGCGTCTAGGCGGGATCGATCGATCCCACGACGAATGCCGCGTCGACGCGGCCCTCATCGAGTCGGTAGTTCGCACCGACCACGGCCAGCGTACCGGCGGCGATGGCGTCGGAGATGAGTTCGGAGTCGGCCACCAGGCCCGCAACGGTGTTGTTGAGATGCTCGCGGCCGATGTTTTCGGCATCGCGCGACTCGACGGCGCGCACGGCGCGGCGAATCGGGGCGATGTGTCCGGCGATGTGCGGCGGAATCGGGCCGGACTCCGGGTTGTCGAGATCGATTGCGGCCTGCACGGCGCCACAGGCGTCGTGTGCGAGCACGACGATGAGAGAACAGCCGAGCACGGCGACGGCGTACTCAAGCGAGGCGATCACCGAGGCGGAGACGACCTGGCCGGCGTTGCGCACGACGAAGAGGTCGCCGAGGCCCTTGTCGAAGATAATCTCGGCCGCGAGGCGCGAATCGCTGCACCCGAACAGGGCCGCATTCGGGGCCTGGCCGCCTGCGAGGTCGGTGCGGTGCTCGGCGTCTTGGCGCGGGTGCAACGGCGTGCCGGCGACGAAGCGCTCGTTGCCGCGCGCCATTTCGCGCCACACCTGTGCGGGGGTTCGTCGTTCGTTCGTCACGGGAGGACCTCCTTGCCGATGGCTTGCGCCAGGATTGCGAATTCGGTGTCGGCGGCGGTGCCGCTCACCACAATGGTCGAGCCGTCGATCTCGGTCACGAGCGCGAACTCCACGTTGCCCGGGTCATCGACGTCGCGACGGTCGTAGCTCGTCCAGTCGAGGCCGCCGAGGCGAACGCTGGGTCCGGCTGGCGCGTCGAGCACCTGGTCGGCGATCCACGAGGGGTTCGCGTCGATGCCCTGCGTGATCGCGAGGTACTGGGTTTCGGCGGTGACGAATCCGAGCTCCCAACGGATCACCCCGTCGGCGGTCTCGGTCGCGAGCCGCGCGCGGTTGGCGTACCACTCGGCGGGGACGATCGGTGCGACGAGCGGCTCGTCGACAGCGGGCTGCGCGTCGGCGGCGGCGGCCAGGTAGTCGACCGGTTGCTGCGTCGGGCCCGCGTCGGGGCGCACGACGACCAGCACCAGGAAGGCGACGATGCCAAATGAGGCGAGCAGCGCGAAGATCAGGCTGAACACGGAGCGGTTGCCGCGGTGGCGCGCCGTCGCGGCGGCCTTGCGCGCGGCCGTCTCTTCGGGTGTCTCGGCGCGGCCGAGCTCGGCGACGATGGGCCTGCCTTGCTCGTCGTGGGTGGGGAACTTGCTCACGAGGTGGCGTCCTCGACCGCGGCACGGGCCTGGTCGAGCCGCGCCTTCGCGCCGAGCAGCCATTCTTCGCAGCGGCGCGCGAGCGCTTCGCCGCGTTCCCACAGGGCGAGCGACTCCTCGAGCGTCGCGGAGCCCTGCTCCAGCTCGGTCACGACACGAACGAGTTCGTCGCGCGCCTGCTCGTAGCTCAGCGCGGCGACGTCCGGGGGAGAAGTGTCGGCCACGACTCCCACTCTAATCGCGGGTGGCGGCCTCGACCGCCGCAGGATCGACGGTCGTGGAGACGCGGCCGTCGGAGAGGGTCAGCACGAGACGATCTCCGGGAGCGGCATCGTCGGCCACGCGCAGGATCGCGCCATCCGCGCGCTGCGCGATCGCATAGCCGCGCTCCAGGGTGCGCTTCGGCGAGAGCGCCCGCAGCTGGCCGACGAGCTCCGCCGTGCGCAGCTCGGCCCGCTCGATTCGGTAGTCCATCAGCTCGGCGCCCCGCGCCACCCACCGCGTCAGCTCTTCGGCGCGCGAGTCGACGAGGGTGCGCGGGTCGGCGAGCACCGGCCGCGAGCGCAGCTGCGAGATGCGGTCGATCTCGTGCGTGATGAGTCCGGTCACCCGCATGGCGATCCGCGCGCGGGCCTGCTGTACGCGCGCGAGTTCTTCCGCCACGTCGGGCACGACGCGCTTTGCGGCATCGGTCGGGGTCGAGGCGCGCAGGTCGGCGACCTCATCGAGCAGCGGTCGGTCGGCCTCATGGCCGATCGCGCTCACCAACGGCGTCACGCAGGCTGCGGCGGTGCGGACCAGCTGCTCATCGCTGAACACCAGCAGATTCTGGAAGTCGCCGCCGCCGCGCGCGACGATGATGACGTCGATCTCGGGATCGGCATCCAGGGTTCGGATCGCCGCCGCGACCTCGCCGGCCGCCCGATCGCCCTGAACGGCCGCGTGCACGACGCGGAAGCGCACCTCGGGCCAGCGCAGTTGGGCGTTGCGCAGCACGTCCTTCTCGGCGTCGGAATCCTTGCCGGTCACCATCCCGATGCACTGCGGCAGAAACGGCAGGCGCACCTTGCGGTCGACGGCGAACAAACCCTCGGCAGCGAGCTTCGTGCGCAGCTTCTCGAGGCGTTCCAACAGGTCGCCGAGACCCACATGCCGCAGCTCGTAGACCTGCATCGTGAGCGTGCCGCCCTTGACCCAGAAGTTCGGCTTCACGAGTGCGATCACGCGATCACCTTGCGCAAAGTCAGACGTTAGCTTGGCCCTCGTCGACGACCACACCGTGAAGCTCACGGTGGCATCGATCCCGAGGTCTTTGAGCTTGCCGTAGACGTTGCCGCCGGAGACGCCCCACTGGGTGATCTCGCCCTCGACCCACACCGTGCCGAGTCGGTCGATGTAGCCCTTCAGCTCGTGGGAGAGCCGGGCGACGGGCCACGGGGCTTCGGCGGTCGCGGGGGCGGTCGGATCGGACATTGCCGCCAGGGTACCGCCCGCGGGCGACGCCGACCGGGGTCTCCCCAGGCGGGGGGCAACTCGCCCCCGTAGAATCGGGGCGTGTCTTCCATCACGAACGGCGCGCTCGGCGTCACCCTCGAGCCACCCCGCGAACGCGTGCGGCGTGAACCGCTGCCCAATCTGAACGTCGCGGGCACCAAGCGCGTTCTGCTCGCCGCCCCGCGCGGGTACTGCGCTGGCGTCGACCGCGCCGTGATCGCCGTCGAGAAGGCACTGGATCACTTCGGCGCCCCCGTGTACGTGCGCAAGCAGATCGTGCACAACGTGCACGTCGTGAGTGAACTCGAGCAGCGCGGTGCCATCTTCGTCGACGAGGTCGACGAAGTCCCGGAGGGATCGCACCTCGTCTTCAGCGCCCATGGCGTGTCGCCGATGGTCGTGCAGGCCGCCGCGGATCGCAACCTGGAGGCGATCGATGCGACGTGCCCGCTCGTCACGAAGGTGCACCGCGAGGCGACGCGCTTCGCCGGCCAGAACAAGCAGATCCTGCTCATCGGTCACGCCGGCCACGAAGAGGTCGAGGGCACGATGGGCCACGCGCCCGAGAGTACGATCCTGGTCGGCACGCCGGACGATGCCGACACGATTCAGGTGGATGACCCGGACAACCTGGTCTGGATCTCGCAGACCACGCTGAGCGTCGACGAGACGATGGAGACGGTGCGCCGTCTCCGCGTTCGCTTCCCCAACCTGCAGGATCCGCCGAGCGACGACATCTGCTACGCGACCCAGAACCGTCAGGTCGCGATCAAGAAGGTCGCGCCCGGTGCGGATCTGGTGATCATCGTCGGCAGCGCGAACAGCTCCAATTCGGTGCGCCTGGTGGAGGTCGCGCTCGAACACGGGGCGAAGGCCGCCTACCGCATCGACTACGCCGACGAGATGCGTGCCGAATGGTTCGAGGGCGTCGCCTCGGTGGGCGTCTCCAGCGGCGCGAGCGTGCCCGAGGTCCTGGTGGCCGAGGTGCTCGAAGACCTGGCCGCGGCCGGGTTCGACACCGTCGAGGAAGTGCGCACGGCCGAGGAAGACCTCATGTTCTCGCTCCCCAAGGAGCTGCGCACCGCGCCGAGCGGCGAGAAGGACGCGCGGGGCCTCGGCGGTCGCGCGCGCACCAGCTGATGAGCGACACTCCCGAGACGCCTGACGCCCGCCCCGCGCCGCAGTACGGCGAGTACGCGACGCCGGAAGAAGTGGCGCGGATCACCGGCCGGCCCGCCCCGGGAAGCGAGCCCGCGCCCGCAAGCCCGCCGCCCGTTCCCGCTGAGCGGGCCCGCGACTGGCCGAGCGAGGAGCGGGCCCCACGGCCACCGCTGCGCTGGGATCCGCCGGTCACGATCGCCCTGCTTCTGCTCGGCCTGTGGAACGTGATCTCGGCGATTCCCTCGTTCTGGAATCTGGACCGCGACCTGGCGCAATCCTTCGCGGCGATGCCGAGCGACCTCGGGGTCGATCTGAGTGATGTGCAGCTGGGCGAGCCCACGCTGCTGGTCGGTCGCATCCTGCTCGGGGTGTGGGTCGTGCTGTTCCTGATCTCGCTCGGCGTCTCGGTCAGCCGCCTTCGTGCCCGCCGTCGCGCGTTCTGGATCCCGATCGTCGCCAGCGTTGTTGCGATGATCGCGGTGGTCGTCGCAATCACGGTGATCATGTTCATCGAACCGGGACTCGCCGCGGTGTTTGACCCGGCGACGGGCGCTTAAGAACCGAAACGGACGCCCCCAAGGGGACGCCCGTTTCGATCGGGTCGGACGCGACTAGCGCGAGATCGCGTGTCCCGCGGAGCCGAGCTGACGCGTCGCCTCCATGACGCGCGCGGCCATCGCCGTTTCGGCGAGCTTGCCCCAGGCACGCGGGTCGTAGACCTTCTTGTTGCCCACCTCGCCGTCGACCTTGAGCACGCCGTCGTAGTTCTTGAACATGGTGTCGGCGATCGAGCGCGTGAACGCGTACTGCGTGTCGGTGTCGATGTTCATCTTGATGACGCCGTTGGCGACCGCCTCGGCGATCTCCGCATCCGTTGAACCGGATCCGCCGTGGAAGACCAGGTCGAGCGGCTTCGGGCCGGTGCCGTACTTGGCCGCGATGGCGGCCTGGATTTCGCCGAGCAGTTCGGGGCGGAGCTTGACGCCGCCCGGCTTGTAGACGCCGTGCACGTTGCCGAAGGTGAGCGCCGCGATGTAGCGGCCCTGGTCGCCGAGGCCGAGCGCCTCGACCGCCGCGGTCACATCGCCGAGGGTCGTGTAGAGGGCCTCGTTGCTGCCCTCGTGCTGCACGCCGTCCTCTTCGCCGCCGACGACGCCGATCTCGACCTCGAGGATCGAGTTGATCGCCTTCATGCGGGGAAGCAGGTCCTGCGCGATCTTGAGGTTCTCGTCCAGCGGCACCGCGGATCCGTCCCACATGTGGCTCTGGAAGATCGGGTTGCCGCCGGCCTTGACCTGCTCTTCCGAGGCCGCGATGAGCGGCTCGACGAAGCCGCCGAGGGCGTCCTTCGGGCAGTGGTCGGTGTGCAGGGCGACCGTGATCGGGTAGTTCTTGGCGACCTCGGTGGCGAACGCGGCGAAGGCGAGGGCGCCCGAGGCGCGCGCCTTTACGGTCTGGCCGGCGAAGTAGTCGGCGCCACCGGTCGTGACCTGGATGATGCCGTCGGATCCGGCTTCGGTGAGGCCTTGGAGGACGGAGTTGATGGTCGAGGACGACGACACGTTGATCGCGGGGAAGGCGAAGCCCTTCGCCTTGGCGGTGTCGAGCATCTCGGCGTACTGTTCCGGCGTTGCGACAGGCATGGTGGGTTCTCCTCGTGCGGGGCCGGCGTTGGTGGGTTCCGGCTCGCCTCGAGTCTATTGACCGCGGTCGGGCGCGCGCGAACCCGGGACCGGTCACCGGCGCCGCAGAGCTCGATCCGACTCACTCGGGGAAGATGACGCCCTTGTGCAGGATCATGCAGCCCCACGGCCGCGGGTCGAGCGTGTGCACGACGGCGTAGGCGTCGCGGGCCCGTCGATAGAACTCGAGGCGCGGGATCACGCCCCACTCGAGGTCGCTCGGATGGGTGGAGCGAGCCGTGGCGAGCACGGCATCGTGCGCGGGTGTCGTCAGGTTCGGGTCTTCCTCGACCTCCATCCGCTCCAGCGGGTGGGTGATGAAGGAGTCCAGCGGAAACACCCCGAGGATCGTCGCGATCGCCTCGTCGACGCCGACCCGGCCGAGTCGGTGCACGGGGCGCCCGGTCGCCGCCGCCGGGTAGTTCGAGTCGACGACCACGAGTTGATCGCCGTGCCCCATCTGGTCGAGGGTGCGCAGCAGCTCGCCGTCGAGCAGCGGGTCGATTCCTTTGAGCATCGGTGCTCCTTTCCTGTGTGGATCTGAGACCACACTCTCGTTCATGCTCCCAGGTTGCCTCGCCGAGGCGCCCCAGCGCTCTCGGCCCGCCGGCGCGCTGGGGCGTCGCAGACGCGGTGGACGCGGCCCGGTAGGCTGGATCTGCGCGCTGCCACCATCGCGCATCCCCGCCCGCACTCGACGTCAGAAAATGGATGCCCCATGGTGACCACCGAAACCGGAACCCTGTTCCTCCACCCCGACCGCAACCTCGCGATGGAGTTGGTGCGCGCGACGGAGGCCGCCGCGATCCGCGCGACGCCGTTCATCGGCCACGGCGACAAGCTGGGCGCCGACGGCGCGGCCGTGGATGCGATGCGCAAGTTCCTCGGCACCGTCAACTTCGCCGGCACCGTCGTCATCGGCGAGGGTGAGAAGGACCAGGCCCCGATGCTGTTCAACGGGGAGGTCGTCGGCAACGGCCGCGGCCCGGCCTGTGACATCGCGGTCGACCCGATCGACGGAACCTCGCTCACCGCCTCCGGTCGACGCAACGCCATCTCGATGATCGCCGCCGCCGACCGCGGCGCGATGCTGGATGCGTCAAGCGTCTTCTACATGGACAAGATTGTGGGCGGCCCCGAGGCGATCGGTGTCGTCGACATTCGTCAGACGGTCGCCGAGAATGTGCGCGCGATTGCGAAGGCCAAGGGCAAGAGCGTCGCCGAGATTCAGGTCGGCGTGCTCGACCGTCCGCGTCACGAGGGGCTGATTGCCGAGATCCGCGCCGCGGGTGCCGGCACGCGACTTCTGCTCGACGGCGACGTCGCGGGCGGCATCGACGCCGCGAGCTACGGCGGACGTCTCGACCTCTGCATCGGCGTCGGAGGCAGCCCGGAGGGTGTCGCGACGGCGTGCGCGATCAAGGCGCTCGGCGGTCTGATCCAGACCCGTATGGCGCCGCTCGACGACGACGAGAAGCAGCGCGGCCTCGACGCCGGGCTCAAGTTCGACTACGTCTACGAGGCCGACGAGCTCGTCAAGGGCGACAACACCTTCTTCGTCGCGACGGGCGTCACCGACGGCAACCTGGTCGCCGGGGTGCGCCGCATGGGACCGATTATCCGCACCGAGTCGATCGTGTTGCGCGCCCGGTCCGGCACGATCCGTCGCATCACGGCCGACCACCTGGTTGAGAAGTGGCTCGACGAGGACTGAGCCTCAGTCCTCCCGCTCGGCGCCGCCCTCGCTCACCGTGTCTTCCTCCCGGTCAAGAAGTTCGTCGACCAGTTCGACCGCGCTGAGCTGCTTCGGCCGGTCTTCGACGACCTTTGGCTCGCCGAGCACCTTCGACTCGTCGAGGGCGTCGAGCTTGCGCGCCGTCACCAGCACTCGTGACTCGAGCGAAGACGCGAAGTTGTTGTAGCTGGTCACCGTCGCGTCGATCGAGCGACGCAGCTTTTCGGCGTGCTCGGCGAGGGTCGCCAACCGACCGTAGAGCTCGCGGCTCAGGTCGAACAGCCGTTTGGCGTCTTCGGTGAGCACGTCCTGCTGCCAGGTGAAGGCGACCGTCTTGAGCACCGCCCAGAAGCTGACCGGGCTCGCAAGGGCGATCCGCTTGCCGAAGGCGTACTCGAGCAGGGTCGGGTCGGCATCGAGCGCGGTCGAGAGCAACGACTCGTTGGGGATGAACGCGATCGTGAACTCGGGGCTCGATTCCAGCCCTGACCAGTAGGTCTTGGCCGAGAGGGCATCGACGTGGTTTTTGACCTGCTTGGCATGCTGGGCGAGCAGGTCGCGGCGCCGCGCCTCCTGCTCGGGGCCGGCGGCGGCGGGGATCGCGGCCGACTCGATGTAGGCGTTGTAGGGCACCTTCGAGTCGACGGCGATCGACTTGCCGCCCGGCAGATTCAGCACCATGTCAGGTCGCCGGGCTCCGGACTCCGAGGTGATGCTCGCCTGGGTCGTGAAGTCGACTCGGTTCAGCAGCCCGGCGGATTCGACCAGCGTGCGCAGCTGCGTCTCGCCCCAGACCCCGCGGGTGGCGTTGTTGCGCAGGGCGCTCGCCAGCTGTTCGGCGGTGGCGCGCAGCCGCTCCTCCGACTCGGCGGCGGTCTTCAGCTGCTGGCTCAGCTCGCCGTGCTGCTGTGAGCGCTGCGTCTCGAGCTCGGTCACCTTGGCCTGCATCGTGCGAAGCGTCTCCTGCACCGGGGTGAGAGCCTGCAGCACCTTGCTCTCGGCCTTCGCGTGCTCTTCGCGCTCGCGGCGCTCGATCTCGGTGCGGGTGACGAACTCGCGATACTGATCCTGCTGGGCTGCGACCTGCTCGCGCAGCCCCGCCGCGGTCGCCTGCACGCGCGCCAGCTCGGAGCTGAGTTCGGCGCGAAGCGACGCCTCCTGGGTGCGCAGGTCGGCGAGCGCGGCCTGGTGCCGCGCTTCGACCACGCCGCGCGCCTCACGCGCGGCCGTGGCTCGAGCTCGCGTCACGAGCACCCCGATGAGCACACCGACCGCGACGCCGAGTAGCAGGCCGAGAAGCAGGGCGATGATCGGATCCATGTGCCCATGGTGGCACCCGGTGCCGACACCCGCCTCGGCATCGCAAACTCGGAGAATCCGGCCTGACGTCCACGAGTCGTGGACATCGGCCCTGCGTCTCCGACTTTGCGGGGCAACGCGGGCCGGAAGCGCCGCGCGGCCTCCGGCATCCGGCCTCGCGTCGCTCATTGCAAAGTCGGAGATTCCGGCCGGTTGTCCACGTCCCGTGGGCAGCACCCCCGGATCTCCGAGTTTGCGCAGGGGAAGTGCGGGGATGCGCAGGGGAGGCGCGGCGGCGGCACCGGAGCAGGGCCCGCGGTGGGCGAGTCGTCGGCGGAGGCGCCGCGCGCCCGGAGGAAACCTGAGAGATAAATGTTCGGGAAATGTTCCGGGCGTAGGCTCACGGCATGAGCACGAACATCCTGGATCACTGGGTTTCCGGCGCCGCATTCACCGGCGAATCGACGCGCACGGCCCCCGTCTACAACCCGGCGCGCGGCATCGTCCAGAAGGACGTGCGGCTTGCCTCCACCGCCGACGTCGATGTCGCCGTTCAGGCCGCTAAGGCGGCCCTCCCCGCCTGGTCCGAAGCGAGCTGGGCCAAGCGCCAGCAGGTCCTCTTCGCCTTCCGCGAGATCGTCAACGCGCGCAAGGGCGACCTCGCCGCGATTCTGACGAGCGAGCACGGCAAGGTCACCTCCGACGCGCTCGGCGAGATCGCGCGCGGGCTCGAGGTCATCGAGTTCGCCTGCGGCATCCCGCACCTGGCGAAGGGCGAGTTCAGCCAGAACGTGTCGACCGGGGTCGACGTCTACTCGGTGCACGAGCCGGTCGGTGTGGTGGGCATCATCAGCCCGTTCAACTTCCCGGCGATGGTGCCGATGTGGTTCTTCCCGATCGCGATCGCACTCGGCAACACGGTGGTGCTGAAGCCGAGCGAGAAGGACCCGTCGGCCGCGATCTGGATGGCCGAGGCGCTGAAAGAGGCGGGCCTGCCGGACGGCGTCTTCAACGTCATGCACGGTGACAAGGAGAGCGTGGATGCCCTGCTCACCCACCACGACATCGCCGCGATCAGCTTCGTGGGTTCGACTCCCATCGCGAAGTACATCTACGAGACGGCCTCCGCGAACGGCAAGCGCGTCCAGGCTCTCGGCGGGGCGAAGAACCACATGCTGGTGCTGCCCGACGCCGACCTGGATCTCGTCGCCGACTCGGCGGTGAACGCAGGCTTCGGTTCGGCGGGCGAACGCTGCATGGCGATCTCGGTCGTCGTGGCGGTCGAACCGATCGCCGATGATCTGATCGCGAAGGTCAGCGAACGCATGTCGACCCTGAAGGTGGGCGACGGCACACGTGGTTGCGACATGGGTCCGCTGATCACGAAGGAGCACCGCGACAAGGTCGCCGGCTACCTCGAGGTGGCGACCGCCGACGGCGCCGAGATCGTCGTCGATGGGCGTGGCATCGAGGTCGACGGCGAGGCCGACGGCTTCTGGCTCGGCCCGACCCTGGTCGACAAGGTTCCGACCGACTCGAAGGTCTACACCGACGAGATCTTCGGCCCGGTGCTGAGCGTCGTGCGTGTCTCCTCCTACGAGGAGGGCCTCGCGCTCATCAACGCGAGCCGCTACGGCAACGGCACGGCGATCTTCACCAACGACGGCGGTGCCGCGCGGCGCTTCCAGCGCGAGGTGACGGTCGGCATGGTGGGCATCAACGTGCCGATTCCGGTGCCGGTGGGCTACTTCTCCTTCGGCGGCTGGAAGGATTCGCTGTTCGGCGACACCAAGGCGTACGGGCCGGACGCGATCCACTTCTTCACCCGCCAGAAGGCCATCACCAGCCGCTGGCTCGACCCGAGCCACGGCGGCATCAACCTGGGCTTCCCGCAGAACTGAGGCGCGCGCCGCGCCCGGGTCGAGGCCGCGGGCGCGGCGTACGCTCTTCGGCGTGCCCGTTTCTTCCCGCGCCGCCGCAGCGGATGCGCTGCGCGCCGCCGTCGAGCGGCTCGCGGCAGCCGGTGCCAGAACCGAGCTCCGCGTCGACCTCGTCCGCGGCCGGGGGATTCGGCGCGGCTCCTGGCGCATGGTCGCCCAGGGCCCGGTCTGGCGGCTCGGCGCGCTGTGTCTTGATGAGACCGGAGCGCTGTTCGCAACCGGCCGGGCGCTGGTCGTGGCACCGCCCACGCATCCGAACTTCCGGTCGAACCTGGCGCTCGAGCGCAATGAGTTGCAGCGACTCGCGGCGCGCGCAGGGATAGCTTCGGGGCAGACCATCATCGTCGATGCGCGACCGCTCGATCTCGCGACGGAACACCTCGCACCACCGCTGAACGCAACGCCAGACGGGGTCGGGGTGCTCTGGGCGACCGGGGCGAACCCCGCGCCGCTCGGCGCGTATCTCACGGAGCGAGTCGAACTGCACCTTGCTGCTCAGGATGCGGACTGACCGTCTCGGGTTCGGCGGGGCATCCGCTAGCGTGACCGACGAGCGGCCGCCGCGTCGCCGCGAGGAGGACACGTGGTCGAGAACCTGGTTGAGCCGTGGGTCGGCAGCAGCGCCGTTGTCACCGGTGGGGGCACCGGAGTCGGCGCCGAGGTGTGCCGCGGACTGGTGGCGCGTGGGGCGACCCGCATCGCGATCGTGTATTCGCGCTCAGCGGCGGATGCCGACGCCCTCGCCGCCGAGCTGTCGAGCGACGCGGTCGATGCATTCGCAATCCAGGCGGATGTCGGCGACGACCCGGCCGTGCGCGCGCTGTTCGCCGAGATCACCGAACGCTGGGGCGAACTGGACTACCTCGTCAACAACGCGGGAGCGACGAGGCTCGTTCCGTTCGCCGAGCTTGACGCCGTCACGGAGGAGGACTGGAACACCGTCTTCGACGTCAACATCAAGGGAGCCTTCTTCTGCGCTCGCGCGGCGGCGCCGCTTCTTCGCGCGCGGTCGGGCGCGATCGTCAACGTCTCGTCGGTCGCCGCCTACGCCGCGATGGGGTCCTCGATTCCGTACGGGGTCAGCAAGGCGGGTCTGCTGCAGTTGACCCGGAGTCTCGCCCGCGTTCTCGCTCCTGAGGTCCGCGTCAATGCGGTGTCGCCGGGTGCCATCCAGTCGCGCTGGTTGGAGGATCTGATGGGGGCCGAGAAGGCGCAGGCGTTCAAGGACAGCGAGGCCGCCGACACTCCGCTCGGGCGCGTGGCGGAGGCGGCCGAGGTGGCGGACGCCGTGCTGTCGATGCTTGCCGTGCGCTTCGTGACCGGCGAGGACGTCATCGTCGACGGCGGGAAGCACACGCGATACTGACGAGAGCGGATGCGCGGGTCGACGCCCAGCCGATGGCGGCGGCTAGGAGGACGTGGCCGCCGCGACCGGGGCCATGATGCCGAGTCGTGCTCCGGAGAGCGTTGCGAGTTCGTCGAGGCTTGCCGCCCCGTGGCGTGCGGCCGCGTGAATCATGATCGCCGCGCACGCCTCCGCATCGGCGAGGGCCTCGTGGTGGGAGAAGTCCTCGAAGCCGGCCGCCAGGGCGACGCTCGGCAGGCGGTACGAGTCGAGGTGGTAGGTGCGCCGCGCGACCTGCAGGCTGCAGAGGTAACGCAGTTCGGGCACCGCGAGGCCGGTGGCCTCGCATCCGCCGCGGATCACGCCGATGTCGAAGCCCGCGTTGTGGGCCACCAGGTCGTCGCCGTCGGCGAAGGAGAGCAGGTCATCCAGTTGTTCGACCCAGCCGGGGGCCCCGGCGACCATGGCGGCCGTGATGCCGTGGATCGTGATGTTCCATGGCGCGAAGCTGTCGTGCCCGGCGGGCGGGCGGATGAGCCAGCCGGCCTTGTCGACGACGCGGCCGCCGCGCACTTTGACCAGGCCGACCGAACAGGCGCTGGCGCGTGAACCGTTGGCCGTCTCGAAGTCGATTGCGGTGAAGTCCAGCGGCACGTCTCGACTCTCGCACGCACCGCCGACCTCGTCCGGTGAGCGCGCCGAAAACCGGCGAGAATGGGAGCGATGGCCTTCTTCCGCAAGCGTGCGCCACGCCGAATCATCGGGCGCTACCGGGCACCGGCGCCGACGCCGCGGCCGCCGCTCGCGACCCTGGTCGACGAGGCGCGCATGGTCGCGCACTCGGCCGTACGCATGGCGGTCAAGAACCGCGTCATCGTGACGGCGGCCGGGGAGCGGCGCGACTTCGACCCCGCGCAGCTGAGGGCATTCGCGCGGGAATCCCTTGAGCAGTTGGCGCAGCAGCAGCGCGCGGCCGCCGAGTACGGGCGCGGCGGCGACCACGACATCCGGCGCGGTCCGGTGCTTGCGGGGCTTGCGACAGCGCTCGAGGCGGATGCCGTTGACCGCGACCTCCTGGAGCGGATCGTCGAGCAGGCTCGCGACGCGGCGTGGTCCGAGCTCTCCTCGTCGCTACACGCGCGGCT
>NZ_CAJQNT010000003.1 GCF_905479755.1 uncultured Schumannella sp.
GCCGCCGCGGGGCGGGCGGGCTGCGCCGCGGCCGTCGCCTGCTGCTGCGCGCGCGCCGTGGCGGCCTGCTGCAGCTGACCGCGCTGGTTGCGCACCTCCACCTCGCCGTCGGCCGTGGGCGCCGAGTACTGCAGGCCCTGCGCCGGGGCCTGCTGGCCGCCGAGTCCCTTCGCGGCGACGCGTGCCGTGCCATCGGCCGAGGTGACCTCGACCTCGAGGTTGAACAGGAATCCGATCGACTCCTCGCGGATCTGGCCCATCATGTTCTGGTAGAGCGAGAAGCCCTCGCGCTGGTACTCGACGAGCGGGTCGCGCTGCGCCATCGCCCGCAGACCGATTCCGTCCTTCAGGTAGTCCATCTCGTAGAGGTGGTCGCGCCAGCGGCGGTCGATCACGCTCAGCACGACACGACGCTCGAGCTCACGCATCGCCTGCGACCCGAGCTGCTCTTCGCGGCGCTGGTAGGCGAGGGTGGCGTCTGACATGATCTCGGAGCGCAGATCCTTCGCGGTGAGCCGGCCCTTGCTGCCGGCTTCGCTCAGCACCTCGTCGACCGTGATCGAGACCGGGTAGAGCGTCTTGAGCTCGGTCCACAGCGCCTCGAGATCCCAGTCGTCGCTCGTGCCCTCGGCCGTGTACTCATCGATGACCTGCTCGAGAACGGTCCCCAGGAAGCCTTGAACCCGTTCGTGCAGATCGTCGCCCTCGAGGATGTGTCGGCGGTCGGCGTAGATCGCCTCGCGCTGACGGTTGAGGACGTCGTCGTACTTGAGGACGTTCTTGCGGATCTCGGCGTTGCGACTCTCGACCTGCGACTGTGCGGAGCGGATCGCGCGCGACACGGTCTTCGACTCGATCGCGGTGCCCTTGGGCGCGCGGGCCATGAGCGCCTCGGCGGCGCCCGCGTTGAACAGGCGCATCAGGTCGTCTTGCAGCGACAGGTAGAAGCGGCTCTCGCCGGGGTCGCCCTGGCGGCCGGAGCGACCACGCAGCTGGTTGTCGATGCGGCGCGACTCGTGGCGCTCGGTGCCGAGCACGTAGAGCCCGCCCGCCTCGCGCACCTTCTCAGCCTCGGCCTCGACCTCGTTCTTGACCGCCGCGAAGACCTGGTCCCACTCGGCCTCGTACTCGTCGGGGGTGTCGACCGGGCTGAGGCCCTTGTCGTGCATCCGCGCGACGGCGATGTGCTCGGCGTTTCCGCCGAGCATGATGTCGGTTCCGCGACCGGCCATATTGGTGGCGACGGTGACGGCGCCGAGTCGACCGGCCTGCGCGATGATCGAGGCCTCACGCGCGTGGTTCTTCGCGTTCAGCACCTCGTGCTTCACGCCGCGCTTCGCGAGGAGGCGCGAGAGGTACTCGCTCTTCTCGACGCTCGTGGTTCCCACCAGAACCGGCTGACCCGCACGGTGGCGCTCGACGAGGTCTTCGACGACCTGGTCGAACTTGTCGGTCTCGGTCGCGTACACCAGGTCCGCCTGATCCTTGCGGATCATCGGACGGTTGGTCTCGATCGCGACCACGCCGAGCTTGTAGGTGGACATGAACTCGGCCGCCTCGGTCTCGGCGGTACCGGTCATGCCGGAGAGCTTCGAGTAGAGCCGGAAGTAGTTCTGCAGCGTGACGGTCGCGAGCGTCTGGTTCTCGGCCTTGACCTGCACGCCTTCCTTCGCCTCGATCGCCTGGTGGATGCCCTCGTTGTAGCGACGGCCAACCAGGATGCGGCCGGTGTGCTCGTCGACGATCAGCACCTCGCCGTTCATCACGACGTAGTCCTTGTCGCGCTTGAACAGCGCGCGCGCCTTGATCGAGTTGTTGAGGAACGAGATGAGCGGGGTGTTCGCCGACTCGTAGAGGTTGTCGATGCCGAGGTAGTCCTCGACCTTTTCGATGCCCGCCTCGAGCACACCGACGGTGCGCTTCTTCTCATCGACCTCGTAGTCCTCGCCCTCGACGAGGCGCTTCGCGATGTTCGCAAACTCGCCGAACCAGCGGTTCGCCTCCCCCGAGGCCTGCCCCGAGATGATGAGCGGCGTGCGCGCCTCATCGATGAGGATCGAGTCGACCTCGTCGACGATCGCGAAGTGGTGGCCGCGCTGGACCATGTCGGCGGCCTGCCACGCCATGTTGTCGCGCAGGTAGTCGAAGCCGAACTCGTTGTTGGTGCCGTAGGTGACATCGGCCGCGTACTGCTCGCGGCGCTGCTCGGGGGTCTGACCGCTCAGGATGCAGCCGGTCGTCATCCCGAGGGCGCGGAAGATGCGTCCCATGATCTCGGACTGGTAGCTGGCCAGGTAGTCGTTGACCGTGATGATGTGCACGCCGCGCGAGGTGATCGCGTTGAGGTAGGCCGGAAGCACCGCGGTCAGGGTCTTGCCCTCACCGGTCTTCATCTCGGCGATGTTGCCGAGGTGAAGCGCGGCGCCACCTTGCACCTGCACGTCGAAGGCGCGGAACCCGAGGGTGCGCTTGGCGGCCTCGCGCACGGCCGCGAAGGCCTCGGGGAGCAGATCGTCGAGCGACTCGCCGTCGGAGTAGCGCTCGCGCAACTCGACCGTCTCGCTACGCAGTTCCTCGTCCGTCAGCTCGGCGAACGCCTCCTCGAGGTGGTTGACCGCCTCGGCGTAGTTCTTGAGGCGACGCAGCGTGCGCCCCTCGCCGACGCGGAGAACTCTCTCCAGCACATTTGCCACGGATGACTCCACTCCTCGTGCGGGGCACGACGGCGCCCGCCGTTACCAGCGCGTAACTCTAGCAATGGTAGTGCGGCGGGCGCCTGAGGCTCGGCTGTGCGCGGAGCGGCGGAGAAAACCTAGCGCCGCCGGGCGCGGGCCTTCGCCAACTCATCGGTGCCGGTGGACTCCTCGTCGAGCGCGATCACGCCGTAGTCCCAACCCGTGCGCCGGTAGACGACGCTCGCGCGATCGGTTTCGGCGTCGATGAACAGGAAGAAGTCGTGCCCGACCAGCTCCATCCGGTCCAGCGCCTCGGCGGAGGTCATCCGCTCGGCGGGGAAGACCTTGCGCCGGATCACGACCGGACTCCAGTCCTCCTCGTCCTCCGCCTCGACCGTGGGGATCGCGCCGGTTGCGACCCGCTCGAGCGTGGCAACACTCGCGGGCACCACATCGCCGACACGGCCGTTGCTCGCCGCCTCTCCGATCGACGGGGGGCGGTGCTGGCCGCGGTGCACCTTCTTGCGGTCCTTGGCCTGGCGGATCCGCTCGACGAGCTTGTCGAAAGCGAGGTCGAACGCCGCGTACTTGTCGGCCGCGGACGCCTCGGCCCGCACCAGCGGACCGGGGCCGATCAGGGTGATCTCCACACGATCATCGCCCGAGGTCCCTCGCGATTCGTGGTGCCGAACCAGCTTGATTTCGAGGGCGAGTGCTCGCTCGGCGAGCTTCTCGATCTTCTCGGACTTCTCCGTCGCGTAGTCCTCGAAACGATCGGGGACTTCTACTCCGCGGCCGGTGATCGTGATGTCCATGGGACCCTCCAGTCAGTTGACACTCGGGTCGCACGGTCTCGCGCGACCCGTTCAGACCGGGGCACCAGGGGGAGCCCCGTGTCTTGCTCGGCGCTTCTCCCGTCAGGCGTTTGAGCGCCTTTGGCCCCACCGTAGTCCCGAGCGCGCGGGTTGTCACCCGTGTGTCGGTGGGAGTTCGGTGGGTGTCTCCTTTCGATTCGGCATGCGTCGCGGCGTGGCCGCCAGAACGGCCGCCGCGACCACCGTCGCGCCCGCGAGTTCGAGTTCGCGGGTGGCCTCGCGCAGGGTCGCGCCGGTCGTGACGACGTCGTCGATCAGCACCACGCGACACCCGCGTGCGCGGCGCGTGGCACGAAAAGCGCCCCGGACGTTCTCGGCCCGCTCGGTCGCGCCGACCGACTTCTGAGCACCGCGACGGACGTGCGGCACCGCCTCCAGCAGGCGCACCCCGCGCACTCCGACCGCTTGCGCGAGCCGTTCCACCGGTCGGAATCCCCGACGCCGCCGCGCCCGCGCACTCGCCGGGATCGGGCACAGCACGAGCGTCTCGTCGCCCCCGCCGCCCGCGCGCGCCACCCGCAGGGCGCCCTCCAGCGCCGTCGCGAAGATGGGCGCGAGCGCCCGCGCGAGACCGGGCCGGTCTCCGTCTTTGAAGGCCAGGACGACCGCCCGCAGTTCGCGCTCGTACCTCGCCCCGGCGATCACCGGCGGCTCGCCGGGCAGGACGATCGGGTCCGGGCGCAGCGCCGCGCGGCAGTCCGCACACACCTCGCGATCGGGGTGGCCGCACCCGGCGCACTCGACCGGCAGAACGAGCGCGACGGCGTCGCGCAGCGCCTCGAGAAGTCGCGCGTCGCCGCGCCGCACAGATGCCACCTCGCCAGTGTCGTCGCGCGCGCCGGCGCCCGGCTCCGCCCAGGGCGCGGCCTGGGGAGAGCGCTACTGCTGCGTCGCGAGGAAGGAGGCGCGCAGCCCCGTGTCGAGCCAGCTCGAGTCGCCGCTCGGCCGATACACGATGCCGTCGGCATCGAGCACGCGGATTCCTTCGACGCCGTTCCCGCCGACCACCTGCTCTCCGTTCTCGAGCGAACCGAGGTTCGTCAGGCGCCCGCCGAGGGTCGCCGTGGAGACCGTGGTGGTGGTGCCCGCGCGGCTAAGCAGCGCGATCGTGGTCCCGTCGACCCAGGACAGGTCGAGCAGTTCGCCGCTGCCGATCGAAACGAGCGTCGACTCCACGATCGCGATCGGAGCCCCCTCGGCGTCGCGAACGATGCCCGCCACGACCAGCCGCGATCCGTCATCCGTCGCGACCGCGAAGACGGCCCGGGTGCCATCGCGCGACACCTCGACCCCGATCACGCGCCCCTCGATCCCGATGCCGATCGGCAAGGAGGCTCCACTCGGCGAGATCACGAACAGCCGCTCCAACTGAGTCGCGGGGCCGGTCCAGATGTAGCCCCACGGGTCGACCGTCGGCGCGATGAAGCCGGTTCCCGGCACGACCAGTTCCACGCCGTCCGCGGTCACCCGGCTCACACCCTCGGCGGTGAGCACCGCGACGGTCGACCGATCGCGGCTCACGCTCGCCGCGGTCGCTCCGAGCTCGTCGATCGCGGTGCCGATCTCGTCCAGCGGACGCACCTCCGACTCGCCGATCGAACCGAACGCGCCGGCGAGCATCCCCACCGGAATCGGGTCGACCTGCAGGAAGCGGTCGGCGCTGCCGCCCACCTCGGAAATCTCGGCGGGGAACCCCCCGGAGACGACCGCCGCGCTGTGCACATCGCTCAAGGAGCCGAGACTCGCGGTGAGCTGTTGCAGGATGCGCCACTGGGTGGCGCTGGAGACCGCAAGGATGTCGGAACTCAGGGTGACGGTCGCCGTGCCCGAATCGATCTCGACGCTCTCGATCCGCTCCAGCCCGTTGGGGACCGCCGTGAGCACCGCTCCGGACTCGAGCAGCGACGACTGCCCCGCGATGAGCTCGTCGACGATCCGGTTGGCGATCGTGCGGGAGACCAGGAACCACCTCAGCTCGGGCACCAGGAACCGGAAGTCGGGCGAGAAATAGTAGAGCTCGACCGGTTCGAACAAGAGCTCGAAGAAGGTCGGCGACAGCACCGTGCCGTCGGGCGCCGCCGAAATGCGCCACTCGCCGTCGACCTGCTCGAACTCGAAGGCCAGCTGGCGACTCGACCCGGCGCCGGCCAGGTCGTAGCGTCCCGCCGAGTCGACCTCGGCGGTCACCTCGAGGCTCACCTGGAGGCCGCTCGCCGTGTCGGTCGGCACGACGGCCGAGCTGCTCACCAGGACTCCCGCGTTCGGCCGCCACTCGGCCGCGAAGTCGTCGGTCAGGTACTCGGCCGCGACGGCGTAGCTGTTCTGGGGGCCGCGACCGGCCCGCAGGAACCCGACGAGGATCTCGCGTTGCGTCGCCCCGGCGGCCGGACCCTCGGGAACCGGCAAGAGCTCTTCGGATTCCCCCTCGTCGGGGATCGCGACCGTGCTGACGCCGCTGGAATCCGGAATGCGCACGCACCCCGCGAGCACGCCGACGACGGCGAGCGCGACGAGCGCGCGCCACCACCAGCGCGACCGGACGCCGCTCATGTCGACACCTCGCCCTCGCCGAGCGGGCGCAACTCGATCGTGTCGCCGGGCGGCAGATCGAGCGGCGAGCCGAGAACGCGATCTCCGGGCGTGCGCGGCAGGGTCAGCCGGAAGCAGGTTCCCTCGCCGGGCTCGCTCCACACCTCGAGAACTCCCTCGTGGAGCACCGCGTCCTCGAGCGAGATCGCCAACCCGAGGCCGGTACCCCCGGTGCGTCGCTGACGGGAGGGGTCGGCTCGCCAGAAGCGGTCGAAGACCCGATCGAGCTGCTCGACCTCCATCCCGACGCCGAAGTCGCGCACGGCGATCGCGATCGCCGTCGCATCGCTGTCGACGTAGGCGACGATCGGTCGCCCCTCGCCGTGATCGATCGCGTTGCCGAACAGGTTCTGCAGGATGCGGCGGATGCGCCGCGCATCCACCTCGGCCTCGAAGTACCCACCCGGGGCGACCAGGCGGATCTCGCTGCCGCGCTCCGCCGCGAGGGGCGCCATCGCCTCGATCGCATCCTCGACGAGCCGCACCAGGTTGGTCGGCTCGGTCTCCAGCGTGACGGCGCCGGCGTCGTAGCGACTCATCTCAAGCAGATCGGCCAGGAGCACCTCGAAGCGCTCCGTCTGCGCGTGCAAGAGCTCGGCGGTGCGCGCGGTCGCCGGCTCGAACGCGGCCCGCTTGTCGTAGAGCACATCGCCCGCGAGCCGAATGGTGGTGAGCGGCGTGCGCAACTCGTGCGAGACGTCGCTCACGAAGCGCTGCTGCAATCGCGAGAGCTCGGCCAGCTGCCGGATCTGGCGCTGGAGGCTGTCGGCCATCCGGTTGAACGAGCGCGCCAGCGTCGCCAGCTCGTCCTGCCCGCGTTCGGGCAGTCGCTCCTCGAGCTGACCGTCGGCGAGCTTCTCACTGGTCGCCGCCGCGACGCGGACGGGGCCGACGACGAGACGCACGACGAGGTAGCTGACCGCGCCGATCAGCAGCACGAGCGCGACGCCGCCCACGATGAGCGTGAGCTGGACGAAGTCGAGGGTGCTCTGCACGTCGGCCAGGTCGTACACGATGTACAGCTGGTACAGCCCGGCCTGGGGTACCGAGAGCAGGCTACCGACGATGATGCCGGGCGTGGTCTCATCGCCCGTCCCCTCGGGAACCACGATCGACTGCCAGGACAGCTGGATTCCCTCCGACGCGATCGTGCTCTCGCGCAGTTCGGCGGTGACGAGCGTGTCGCTGAAGTTCGGGCTCTGCGCGCCCTCCAGGAGCACCGGGCCGTCCTGACCGGGGACCCGGAGGAACGCGATGAGCGGATCACTCGACACGGTGTTGCGCACGGCGAGGATCGCCGACTCCTGCGCCCCGACCAGATCTCCGTCGCTCGTGGACTCGCCGGCCTGGGTGAACTCCTGCTGCGCCAACAGGGTGGCGCGCCCCGCCTCGTCCAGCAGCAGATCGCGGCGCGACTCGAACAGATTCGAGCGCACGCTCGCGGTAACGAAGAGCCCGATGATCGTGACCGCCAGCGTCGACAGCGCGACCGTCAGAAAGATCGTGCGCAGCTGGAGCGATCCGCGCCACCGCCGACCCAGACGCTCGAGCCACTCGCGCCCGTCGAACCACACGGGGGATGCCTAGCTCACGGCGCCCGCGCGGTAGCCGACGCCGCGAACGGTGGTGACGATGCGAGGGTTGTCGGGATCGTGTTCGACCTTGGCGCGCAGTCGCTGCACGTGCACGTTCACGAGACGCGTGTCCGCCTTGTAGTGGTAGCCCCACACCTGCTCGAGCAACATTTCGCGGGTGAACACCTGTTGCGGCTTCGCGGCGAGCGCGAGCAACAGCTGGAACTCCAGCGGGGTCAGCGACAGCTTCTCGTCGCCGCGGCGCACCTCGTGGGCCGCCACATCGATCGTGAGGTCGCCGATCTCAACCGTTTCGCTCGTCGTCGGCAGGGTCGGGCGCAGGCGAGTCCGAATGCGCGCGACCAGTTCCTTCGGGTTGAACGGCTTCACGACGTAGTCGTCGGCACCGCTCTCCAACCCGACGACGACATCCGTCGGCTCGCCCTTCGCGGTGAGCATGATGATCGGCACGCCGCTCTCGGCACGGATGCGCGAACACACCTCGATTCCGTCGATGCCCGGGAGCATCAGGTCGAGCAGCACGAGGTCGGGGCGCACCTCCTGGAAGCGGCTGAGCGCCGCCGTGCCGTCGGCTGCGAACGACGGCTCGAAGCCTTCGCCCCGCAGCACGATGCCGATCATCTCGGCAATCGCCGGGTCGTCGTCGACCACCAGGATGCGCGCGCTCATGAACCTCGCCGATTCCCAAGGCGACCCGGGATTTCGGATCGCGTTGAACTTTCGCCCCAGCGTAGTCGAGCGTGAGAACATGAACGTGAGTGTTGCCCGCATCAGCCGGGATTCTGCCCACGGGAGGGACCGCCGTGACCGACGATCATCAGTGGCATGCCCCGGATGCGCCGCGAGACCCGGCGTCATCGCCGTATCACGCGGCCCCCGTCGCCTCCGGCGGCGCGAGCGGAAGCGCGCCGGACGCGCCCGCCGCCCCCGCCGGCGCGAACGGCTGGGCGCCGCCGCCGAAGCCGGGACTCGTGCCGCTGCGGCCGATGACCCTCGGCACGATCCTGGGGACGTCCTTCCAGGTGCTGCGACGCAACCCGAAGCCGACCCTCGGGCCCGCGCTGCTGATCTCGCTCGCGACCGTGCTGTTCACCCTGTTCGTGACCGGTGGCGTCACCGCGTGGTCGATCGGCCGCATCGAGTCGGCGCAGTCCGACGCGGATGCCGATGCCCTGCTCGCGGGCGGGGTCGCGCTCGGCGTCGTCGGCATCGTGCTCGCGATGCTGCTGTCGATCATCGGGACGGCGGTGCTGCAGGGCATCATCGTCGCCGAGGTGGCGCGCGCCACGCTCGGCGAGAAGCTCACCTTCCGCGGGCTGTGGGCGCACCTCCGCGGTCGGGTCGGCGCGCTCATCGGCTGGGCGTTCCTGCTGTCGGCAGCCCTGATGATCGCGCTGATCGTCGTCGTCGTGGTCGTGGCCGGGCTCAGCCTGCTGGGCGAGGTCGGCATCGCCCTGGGTGTCCTGGTCGCGGTGCTCGCGGTGCTCGGCGGAGCAGTTCTCGTGGCGTGGCTGTCCACCAAGTTCCTGTTCGTGCCGGCCGCCCTCGTGCTCGAACGCCGCACCCTGGGTGCCGCGGTCGCGCGGTCGTGGACCCTCATCCGCGGTTCGTTCTGGCGGGTGTTCGGCATCGTGCTGCTCGTCGCCGTGATGCTTTCGATCGCCGGCCAGGTGGTCACCACTCCGGTGAGCCTGCTGTTCGGGCTCGGCACCACCCTCATCGCCCCCTCCGGGATGGACGAAGCCGGGTTCATCGCGATCACGATCGTCAGCTACCTCGTGCTCTTCGTGGTCTCGGCCGTCGTCGGCGCGGTCACGCTCGTCGTGCAGACCGCGACCTCGTCGCTGCTCTACCTCGACCTGCGCTTTCGCACCGAAGGCCTCGACCTCGAGCTCGCCCGGGCGGTGGAGGCGCGCCAGCGCGGCGAGCACCTCACGGACCCGTACGCCGCTCGCCCCCCGGGTTCGCCGGCCTTCGGCTCGCCGTTCGCGAGCTAAGGCATGCCTCGAGTGATGACCGTCCGGCCGACGGAGATCCCCGTCGACCCGGACGCACCGGAAGCGCGCGACTGGCTGGTGCGCGAACTGGCGAACCCGGAGTACGAGGCCGCCCGTCCCACCTGGTTCGATCTGCTCGCCCAACGCGTCCTCGAATGGTTCGACTCCCTCGCGTTCACCCCCGGCGAGGGCGACGTCCCGTGGTGGCTCGTGATCCTGCTCGCGATCGTGGTGCTCGTCGTGCTGGTCGCCTTCTGGATCTACGGGGCGCCGCGACGGAACCGGCGCAGCGCCGTCACCGAGTCGCTGTTCGGCGAGGACGACACCCGGGATGCCGCCGCCATCCGTCGCGCCGCCGACGAGGCGGCCTCGGCGGGAGACTTCGCGCTCGCGATCACCGAGCTGTATCGGGCGCTCGCGCGCGGGCTGAGCGAACGCACGCTCGTGTCGATCTTCCCCGGAACGACAGCCCACGGCTTCGCCGCCCACGCGGGTGAGGTGTTTCCCGCCGCGCGCGAGGGTCTCGAGTCGAGCGCGCGCGACTTCGACCAGGTGCGCTACCTCGACGAGCCGGGAACCCGCGCGCAGTGGGAGGCGCTGCGCGCGCTCGAAAACGAGTTGCGTCACACGCGCGTGGCGGTCGCCGAGTCGACGGGGCCGATCGCGTGAGCACCACGACGGCGCCCGAGGTGCTCACCCCCACGCTTCGCACCACCGGCGCGCGAGCGCGATTCTGGATTCTCGGGATCGCCGCGATCGTGCTGGTCGGGATCGTCATGCTCGTCGCCGAGCGGGGGGTCAGCACCGAGGCGAGCCGACTCGACCCGGACAGCGCCGCTCCGGGCGGCACCCGCGCGCTCGTCGAGGTGCTCCGCGATCAGGGCGTCGAGGTCCACCTCGTGACGAGCATCACGGAAATGCGGCGCGCCGTCGCCGCCGCGGACAGCGCGACCGTGGTGCTGCACGACCCCACCGCGATCCTCGATGAGCAGCAGCGTGCGCAGTTCCTGCGGACCGCCGCTCGCCTCGTCGTCCTCGAACCGGGCCTCGCCGCGACGGCCGACCTCGCCCCCGAGATCGGGCTCGCCGGGAGCGCGCTCGACTCCGAGCAGCGGCTCGACTCCGCGTGCGCGCTGCCCGCGGCGGAGCGGGCGGGCGAGATCCGCGGGACCGGATTCGGCTACCGGATCCTCGACGACTCCACGGGAGCCGTCGGCTGCTTCCCCGCCGGGGACGACATCGTGGCGCTCGTCCAGCTCCCTCGCGACAACGGCGACCTGGTCATCCTCGGAGCGACCTCGCTGTTGACGAACGAGGAGATCACGCTCGCCGGCAATGCCGCCCTCGCCCTCAACCTGCTCGGCGAGGACGCGACGCTCGTCTGGTACGTGCCCGGAGTAGACGACCTCCGCGCGGGCGATGAGCTGCCGTCGATTCTGGATCTCACCGCAACCTGGGCGACCCCGTTGGCGTTGCTCGCGGTGCTCGTGGTGATCGCGGCCGGCGTCTGGCGCGGCCGCCGCTTCGGACCGCTCGTGCGCGAACGACTGCCGGTGATCGTGCGGTCGAGCGAAACCATGGAGGGGCGTGCGCGGCTGTACGAGCGCGCCGATGCGCGCCTCCACGCACTGGATGCGCTGCGGATGGCCGCGCTCGGCCGCCTCGCGACCCGCGTCGGGCTGTCCCGCCGCGCAACGGTCGACGAGATCGTCGCGGCCGTTGCCTCCCTCACCGGCCGGGATCGATCCCAGCTCCATGATCTGCTCGCGGGTGCGGCGCCGCACTCCGACGCCGACCTGCTTCGGATCTCGGACGAGCTCGGCCAGCTCGAACGCACCGTCGCCCAGCTCACAACCTCCCCGCCGACGCGCTGACGCCGCACCAGCACCCCGAACCCGCCTGACCCCGAGAGAATGAGGACCATGACCGACTCCGCACAGCTCCGCGAATCCTTCGCCAAGGTCCGAACCGAGGTCGGCAAAGCCGTCGTCGGTCAGGACGGGGCCGTCACCGGCATCCTGATCGCACTCCTGGCCGGGGGGCACGTGCTCCTGGAAGGCGTGCCGGGGGTTGCCAAGACACTGCTCGTGCGCACGCTCAGCCAGACGCTCAACCTGGAGACGCGCCGCGTGCAGTTCACCCCCGACCTGATGCCGGGCGACATCACCGGCTCGGTCGTGTTCGACCCGAAGTCGGGCGAGTTCGAGTTCCGGGAAGGGCCGGTGTTCACCAACATCCTGCTCGCCGACGAAATCAACCGGACGCCGCCGAAGACGCAGTCGGCGCTCTTGGAGGCGATGGAGGAGCGTCAGGTCTCCGCCGATGGGGTCACGCGCGCGCTGCCGGAGCCGTTCCTCGTCGCCGCCACTCAGAACCCCATCGAGTACGAGGGCACGTACACCCTGCCGGAGGCGCAGCTCGACCGCTTCCTCGTGAAGCTCGTGCTGGAACTGCCCGAGCGCGACCACGAGACGGAGATGCTCGCCCGGCACGCCGCCGGCTTCAATCCGCGCGATCTCGACGCCGCCGGGGTGCGGTCCGTGCTGGATGCCGCCGGTCTCGCCGCCGCACAAGCCGACGTGCGCACCGTGACCGTGGCGCCCGAGGTGCTCGGCTACGCCGTCGATCTGGCGCGCGCCACGCGTCAGAGCCCCTCGGTGCGACTCGGCGTCAGTCCGCGCGGCACCACCGCCCTGCTCGCGGCGGCCCGCGCCTGGGCGTGGCTCACCGGCTCGAGCGGCGTGACCCCGGATCACATCCAGGCGATGGCGATCCCGGTGCTGCGCCACCGCATCCAGTTGCGGCCCGAAGCCGAGCTCGAGGGCGTCGCCCCCGACTCGGTGCTGCGGTCGATCCTGCAGCAAGTCCAGGTTCCGATCTAGGTCCGCATGGCTCTCTCCGGATGGTTTGTCGCGCTCCTCGCGCTGGGGGCGGTTCCCACGATCGCGGTCGGCGGCCCGTGGGGGTTGCTCGGCTGGCTCGGGCTCTGCGTCGCGCTCGTCGCGGTCGACCTGCTGGTGGCGGGCTCTCCGCGCGCGCTGCGGATCGCGCGCGACACACCCGCTCGGGTTCGCCTCGGCGAGTCGGTCGCCTCGCGTCTCGTGATCGCCAACGAGGGCCGGCGGGCGATCCACGGCGTCGTGCGGGATGCGTGGCAGCCCTCCGCGGGAGCCTCCCCCTCGCGCCAGCGCATCGTGATCGCGGCGGGCGAGCGCCGCGCGCTCACCACGACCCTGACCCCGCGCCGCCGCGGTGAGCGTCGCGCCGCGCACGTCACCGTCCGCGCGTTCGGTCCGCTGCGTCTCGCCGCCCGCCAAGCCACCCTGCTCGCCCCCGGCGTGATCCGGGTGCTGCCGCCCTTCCACTCGCGGCGACACCTCCCCTCACGGTTGGCGCGCCTGCGCGAACTCGACGGACGCACGAGCGTCATGCTGCGCGGGCAGGGCACCGAGTTCGACTCGCTGCGCGAGTACGTCCGCGGCGACGACGTGCGCTCGATCGACTGGCGCGCGACGGCCCGGCGCCGCGACCCCGCGGGCGGTGGGCTGCAACTGGTGGTGCGCACCTGGCGGCCGGAGCGCGACCGCCGCGTGGTCATCGTCGTGGACTCGGGTCGCACCTCCGCCGCCCGCATCGATCACGAGCCGCGCCTGGACACCGCATTCGAGTCGAGTCTCCTGCTCGCGGCGCTCGCGAGTCGAGCGGGCGATCACGTCGACCTGGTCGTGTTCGATCGTCGGGTGCGCGGTCGCGTTCAGGGCGCCTCGGCGGCCGAACTCCTTTCGCGCATGGTCGATGTCATGGCTCCCATCGATCCTGACCTGATCGAAACCGACTGGAGTGCCGTGCCCGGCCTCGTGCGGAACGTCACCCCGCACCGCGCCCTCGTCGTGCTGCTCACCTCGATCGACACGCCGGGCTCGTCGAGAGCCCTCCTGGCGGCGCTGCCGCAGCTCACCCGCAACCACACGGTGCTCGTGGCCTCGGTCACCGATCCGGAGATCCAGCAGGCAACCACCGAGCGCGGCAACCGCAGCGAGGTCTACCGCGCGGCCGCCGCCGAGCGCGCGCTTCTCGACGCCGCGCGCGTCGCGACCGCGATCCGTCAGTCGGGCGCCGACGTCGTCACCGCGACGCCGTCGGAGCTTCCGCCCGCGGTTGCCGACCGCTACCTCGAATTGAAGGCGGCCGGGCGGCTCTGACTCCCTCGGATCCGGCCGGGAGGGCGATAGCCTGGGCCCGCTCAATCCGCACGAAGAAACGGAACCATTCATGGCTGCTGCCACCTCGTCCCCCTCGATGCTCTCGCGCCTGATCGCCGAGACCTTCGGAACGTTCATGCTCGTCTTCGGTGTCATCGGCGCCGCACTCTTCATCTCGAGCGCGACCGGCCCGCTCGCCGTCGCGCTCGGCGTGGGCCTCGCCGTGATGGTTTCGGCCTACGCGGTCGGCCACATCTCGGGCGGGCACTTCAACCCGGCCGTCTCCTTCGGCGCCGCCGCGGCCGGCCGGATGCCCTGGAAGGACGTCGCTCCCTACCTCGGCGCGCAGTTCGTCGGCGGTCTGCTCGCCGCCGTCGTGCTGTTCGTGATCGGCTCGGGCACCGGGAACGCGCCCGACTTCGGTGCGGTCTCGAACGGTTTCGGCGAACTGTCGCCCGGAGGGTTCGACGTGGTCGCCGTCGTCGTCGCCGAGTTCGTGGCGACGCTGCTCTTCGTCTGGATCATCCTCGGCGTCACTGCCCCCGGATCCACGACCGCCGGTTTCGCGCCGCTCGCGATCGGTCTCGCGCTCACCATGTTCCACCTCGTGCTGATCCCGGTCTCGAACGCCTCGCTCAACCCCGCGCGCTCGCTCGCGACCGCCGCCTTCGGCGGCCCGGATGCGCTCGTCCAGCTCTGGGTGTTCCTGCTGGTGCCCGTGCTCGGCGGGCTCGTCGCCGGCCTCAGCTTCAAGGCCGTGTTCGCTCGCGCCTAGCACGACAACGACGAAGGCCCCGGCGCGCGCGTCGGGGCCTTCGTCGTGTCGACCTGAGTCAGGCGCTGACGATCTCGCGTGACCCGGACTCGAATTCGGTGAGGTCGCCCGTCTCACCCGCGCGCACGGCGCGACGGCCGACGCCCCACTGGTAGATCACGACCGCCGCCAAGGCGACCGTGCCGATGCCGATCTTGATCGCCCACGGCCAGTCCTGACGCGTGATGTAGCCCTCGATGACGCCGGAGATCAGGAGGGCCAGCGCGCATCCGACGACGATCGTGAAGAAGGCGCGACCGTCCTCGGCGAGCGCCTGAGCACGCGTCCGCGCCCCGGGCGCCACCCACGACCAGAAGATCAGCAGGCCCGCGGCCGCCGCGAGGAAGATCGCATACAGCTCGAGCTGGCCGTGCGGCGCGATGTAGAGGAAGAAGTGATCCAGCCGGTCGTAGTGGTCCATGATCGCGGCCGTGATTCCGAGTCCCTGCGCGTTGCTGAAGATGACGTACGGCACCCACACGCCGACGATCCCGAACATGATGCACTGCGCGGCAATCCAGGCGTTGTTGGTCCAGACCTGCCCGGCGAAGGCGGCCTCGGAGTTGTTCGAGTAGTAGGCCACGAACTCCTGCTCGGCGTAACGGCGGAGCGTCGGCTCGGGGCCGAGCGAGGCGAACACGGCCGGGTCGTTCGCGACCCACACCGCGTAGGCGCTCGCGATCGCCGCCGTGGCGAGCGCGACCGCGAGCGTCGCCCACCGGATGCGGTAGAGCGCCGCCGGCAGCTGGAGGGCGAAGAACCGGGTCACCTGTTCCAAGGGGTTGCTCGGGGCGCCGGTGAACCGCAGTCGCGCCCTCGAGAGCGCCAGCGACAGCCGCGTCGCGTGCACCGACTCCCCCACCGTCGTCTTCATGGCCGACAGCTGCGTGGCGCCCGCCTGGTAGAGCTCGATCAGCTCGTCGGCGTCGGCGCCGTCGAACGAGCGCTGCTTCGCCACCTGGGCAAGCCGGTCCCAGTCCGCACGGTGGGCGGCAGAGTAGGCGTCGAGGTCCATCTGCTGTCAGGATATCCGTATGGAGCGCGCGGTGACCGAGACTCACCTTCGCATCGACGAGTTCGACGAGAGTGACGACCGCCGGGAGCTGCTGACCGGCGAAGCGGTGGGCCTCGACCTCCGGCCGGCGGGTTTCGCGCTGCGCGCGGCGGGCGCGATCATCGACTTCATCGCGGTGCTCGTCGTGTTTCTGGCACTGTGGATCGGCCTGACCTGGCTCGCGGCGGAGTCGGGCGCCGAAGAAGCCGTGTTCACGATCATCGCGATCTCCTCGCTCGTGCTGTGCGTCGTGGTGGTCCCGGTGTCGGTCGAGACGCTCACGCGCGGCAAGTCGCTCGGCAAGCTCGCGGTCGGCGCCCGCATCGTGCGCGATGACGGCGGCGCGATCGGATTCCGCCACTCCGCCATCCGCGCACTGGTCGGCGTGCTGGAGACCTACATGACCTTCGGCGGTCTCGCGGCCCTCGTCGGGCTGATGAGCGAGCGCAGCAAGCGACTCGGCGACCTGCTCGCCGGCACGTACGCCCAGTACGAGCGCGTCGACCGCGCCGAGAGTCCGGTGTTCGGGGTGCCGGTCGAACTCGCCGACTGGGCGAAGGTCGCCGACGTCGCGCGGCTGCCCGACGCCCTCTCCCGACGCATCGCGCAGTTCCTCGCGCACGCGGGCAAGTTCACCCCCGAGCGACGCGCGACCATCGCCGAGGGGCTCGCCGCCGAGGCCGGGGTGTTCGTCTCACCGATGCCGAGTGTCCCCGCGGAGCTGCTGCTCGCCGGCATCACCGTGGTGCGCCGCGAACGCGAAGCCGCCGCGCTCGCCCTCGAAGCCGAGCGGTTGCAGCGCCTCGACGCCGCTCTCCGCGACCGCCCGCACGGCTTCCCCGAGCGCGGCTGAGCGACCCCGCTCGACTAGTAGCGGTAGTGGTCGACCTTGTACGGCCCGTCGACCTCGACGCCAATGTAGGCGGCCTGCGACGGCGTCAACGTGGTCAGCTCGACCCCCAGCGCCTCCAGGTGCAGGCGCGCCACCTTCTCGTCGAGGTGCTTGGGCAGAACGTACACACCCACCGGGTACTCCTCGCCGCGCGTGTACAGCTCGATCTGCGCCAGCACCTGGTTGGTGAAGGAGTTCGACATGACGAATGACGGGTGGCCGGTGGCGTTGCCGAGATTCATCAGGCGACCCTCGCTCAGCACGAGAATGCTGCGCCCGTGCGGCAGCCGCCATTCGTCGACCTGCGGCTTGATCTGGATGCGCTCGGCGCCCGGGAGCGACTCGAGGCCCGCCATGTCGATCTCGTTGTCGAAGTGGCCGACGTTCGCGACGATCGCCTGGTGCTTGAGACCCTTCAGGTGTTCGAGCGTCACCACATCCTTGTTGCCGGTCGCGGTGACAAGGATGTCGATCTGGTCGATCACGCTCTCCAGGCGCGCCACCTGGAAGCCGTCCATCGCCGCCTGGAGGGCGTTGATCGGATCGATCTCACTCACGATGACGCGGGCACCTTGGCCGCGCAGCGCCTCCGCACTGCCCTTGCCGACGTCGCCGTAGCCCGCGACGAAGGCGACCTTGCCGCCCATCAGCACATCGGTGGCGCGGTTCAGGCCGTCGGGCAGCGAGTGCCGAATCCCGTACTTGTTGTCGAACTTCGACTTGGTGACCGAGTCGTTGACGTTGATCGCGGGGAACAGCAGCCCGCCCTCGCGGTGCAGCTCGTAGAGGCGGTGCACGCCGGTGGTGGTCTCCTCGGTGACACCCTGGATCTCGTCGGCAACGCGCGTCCACCGACCCGGCTCCGCCTCGATCGTCTGGCGCACCGTCTCCAGGAACACGCGCCACTCGGCGCTCGCGTCGGCCTCCGGCTGCGGAACCGAGCCGGCGAGCTCGAACTCACGCCCCTTGAGCACGAGCATCGTGGCGTCGCCGCCGTCGTCGAGGATCATGTTCGGGCCGACGAAGTCCTCGCCCGCGGCGGCCGCTTCGGCGCTCCAGTCGAAGATCTGGGTCGTCGCCCACCAGTACTCCTCGAGGCTCTCGCCCTTCCACGCGAACACGGGCACCCCCGCGGGCGCCTCGACCGTGCCGGTCGGGCCGACGGCGACCGCGGCGGCGGCCTCGTCCTGCGTGGAGAAGATGTTGCAGCTCGCCCAGCGCACCTGCGCGCCGAGCGCCACGAGAGTCTCGATCAGCACGGCGGTCTGCACGGTCATGTGCAGCGAGCCGGCGATGCGCGCCCCGGCGAGCGGGGCGCTGTCGGCGAACTCCTCGCGCAGGGCCATGAGCCCCGGCATCTCGTTCTCGGCGAGGCGGAGCTGGTGACGTCCTGCCTCAGCGAGGCCGAGGTCGGCGACCTTGAACGGCGAACGGGTGGAGGCAGCGGGCGTTGTCATGTGCCCATTCTCGCAAGGATTCGCGCTGTGTTACCTGCGGGCGCGTGCGACGCGCAGCCGTCAGGCGACGGTATCGCGCGAAATCGAGTGCCGCACGACCTGCCAGCCCTGCGGCGCCGACAGCCGCTCGGCATGACGCGCGCACAGGTCGTAGCTGTGCGGTTCATGCCGGCCGGCGAGCGGGCCAAGCACCGCCATGGCGTCCGCGTAGTCGTAGGTGAGCGTCGCCACGGCGTCCTCGCCACAGGCGACCTTGCTGCACGGCCGACTCGTCACGACTGCCAGGCTACCCCTCGACCCGCGTCGTACACTGGCGACATGCCCCGCCCGGTCTCTCGTGCCCACGACTCGATCGCGCGCGGACGAGGCCGTGATCGCCACGGACGCGGCCTGCGCTCCGCGGTCACCGGACCGCACCTGCCGCTGCTTCGCTCGCGACTCAGCTTCTTCGACAGCTGCGTGTCCTCGGCGCTGGAGTACGTGCGCGAGCTGTGGCCCGCCGAGCTGGCGAAGGTGACAGTACACATCGCCAACGCGCCGACCGGACCGCTCACCACCACGGGAGTGGATCGGTGGCAGGTCGACCGTCAGGCCCGCGCGATTGTGCTCTACCGCATCCCGATCGAACGGCTGACGCAGCTGCACCGCGACGACGACTGGCACCGTCGATCGCTCATCGAGAGCTGCGTGTTCCGCGCGGTCGCCGAACTGCTCGGCAAGGACCCCTGGGACATCGCGCCGGAGCGCTACCGGCACTTCTGAGCCGCGATGCCGCCCACGCCTCCCCGCTACGGGTAGACGGTGATCGGCTCCGCGAGCGGGCGTGACCCGAGGAGGACGCCCGAGGCGAGCTCGCCCGGGTCCGCGTAGCTGAGCGCAGCCTGAAGCCCCGCGGCGCCGCTGAGGCGGATCACGGCTCCGGCCGTCACAGCACGCGAGATCGAGGCGCCCGCGGGCACCACATACTCCGTGACCGCCGCCCCGCCGACCTCGACCGAGACCGTCTGGTCGGCGGCGGTCGGATTCACCAGGCTCAGCACCGGTTGCGGCGCCGTCGCCACCGCCACGAGCAGTTCGCTCGGCAGCGCCGGCGCGGCGGCGAACCAGGCGAAGTCGCTCGCGGGGGCCGCGGTCACGGGGTCGAGCGCCGACTCGTCATCGGGCGCTCCCTCATCGACGGCCGTCGTCGCGCGCGCCGCCGCGACGACGGGAACGTCGGCGTCGACGTAGACGGTGTAGATGCCGTCGGGCAACGCCGACAGTTCTTCGGCGTCGATGCCCGCACCGAGGTCGATCTCGACGACACGTTGCGGTTCGAGCTCGAGCACGAAGGTCGAGATCGCCTCGAGGGCGGTGTCGGTGGCGACCCCCTCCTCCGGCTCGGACTCCGGCACGACGCGCACCGTCGCCGAACCCGCCACCTCGCCGGGCACGAGCAGCCGGATGGCCGCGATCGCGTCCTCCCAATCGGCGCGCGCGCTGGCGCGGCTGACCCCCAACGAGTCCTCGATGCGGACGCCGGGGATGACCAGGGACGTGTTCGGCTCCTCGGTGGCCCCGATGACCTCCACCCCGCCGTCGTCGAGGCCTCGCACGATCGACTGCTGAAGGGTCGCGGTGATCCGCCCGCCACGCGCCGCGACCTCAAGCACGGGCGAAGCGATCCCGGGCGCGAAGCCCGCGAGCGAGACGACGCGTTGAGCTCCCGCGGGGACCGAGATCCCGCTGAGTCCCGGGGCGGTGAGGATTCCCGTCTCGCCCCACAGGCGCAGCGTCACCTCCGCATCGACGTCGCTCGGATTGGTGAGCACCAGGGCGGTGCTCCGCCCAACACTCAGCGAACCGCCGACCAGCCACGTCGAGCCGCTCGGCTCGACACACGGCGAGGCGGCGAGCCCCGAGAAACCCGGAACCAGCGAGCTCTGCGCCGTGGCTCCGGCGATCAGCACCCCGTCGCCCGCGGGCGCGGTGATCACGACCGGCGCGGCGTCGGCACCGTCGAGGTTGATCCCCGGATCGCCGAGGTCGGTCTCGCCGAGCAAAGCCCCGATCGCGTCCGCCACGAGCTCGGAGCCCGAGACCGCAACCGCGGTCTCGGCGTTGCCGCCCGTCTCGTCGCCGAAGCGCACGAGTCCGCCCGTGCACACCCGCAACTGGTCGGAGGGTTCGGGCGTCACGGCGATCCCGGCCGGCGCCGCGCCGAGGGTCGGCAGGCGAACGAATCCGACGCCCGCCACGACGGCGACCGCGAGCACGAGCGCGGCGGTTCCTCCCGCAATGCGACCGCCGACCCGCACCGCGCGGCGGACCGCTCCGGGTTCGTGTCGATCGGGTTGCGCCCCCTCGGGCTGCCGGGAGTCGGGCTGCGTCAGGTCAGGCATGGTCGTCCTCGGCGAAGGTGTCGGCGGGGTCTTCCCCGGGCAGCACGGCCGGACTCACGACGCGGCGGCGCGGGCCGGTCGGCAGCGCCAGCAGCACCGCGATGAGCAGGATCCCCGCCTGCCCCGCGAGTACCCCGCGCGCCAGCGCACCAAGCCCCTCGGCAGCCTCCGTCGACGATCGCGGAACCTCGGTGCGCCAGAGCGCACCCGAGGCGGTCTCACCGATCGCGACGAGCTGGGAGTTCGCGTCGAAGGCCTCGGTGATGCGCTGCGCCGTGCCGGCCGCGTCACCGGAGCTCGGCGGCAGCAGCACGTACCCGATCCCGAACTCCTCCAGGGCCGGGGCCGGGTCGAACCCGCCGAAGGAGGCGAGGTTTCCGGCCAACTCCGCGAGCCGCAGATCCTCCTCGGTGCGCGCGTCGTCGGCGATCGCCACGTCGGTGCTGTCGAGCGTCGAGGTCGCATCCAGCGTCGTGCCGGCGCCCCGTTCGATGCGCACGGCGATCGAGCCGTCGCCCTGGGCCCGGATCACGAGCGTGCCGAGGCCGGGATCGCCCGCCGCCTCCGCGGCGACGAGCGCGGGCAGCGTGCGCTCCCCCGCGCTCACCACGGGTGCGTTGTCGAGGGCCTGATGCACGATCGCGGGCGCAACGCCCAGCACGGCGAGCGCGATGACCACGCTCGTGGCGACGACGGAGAGCGGACGAAGCGCGTCGATCGCCACGACCGCGGCGGCCACGATCCCGAACCAGTAGAGACTCAAGCCCGAGCCCGGCCACGCGGTGGCCGCCGCGGCACCTGCCGCCGCGACATTGAGATGCGCCGCCGCGACCGCCGTCGCCAGTCCCACCACCCCGATGACGAGTGCGGGAATCGCGCGGCGGGCTCCCGGCAGCACGACGGCGAGCAGCGCGAGCACCCCGAGGGGCACCAGCAGCAGCGCCGGGAGCGCGATGCTCGCGAGCGCGGCGAGGGAGCCCTCGACACCGACCAGGCCGACCGCGGACGCCCAGGCGTCGAGACCCCCGGCCGGGCGCCCCAGCAACAACTCCCAGCCGCTCGGCGCCGCGAACGCGGCCGCAACGCCGGGATCGGCGAAGATCCCGAACGGCGTTCCGCGCGCGATCTGCACCACGGCGAGGGGGGCGAGCACGGCGAGGCCGAGCACCGGGATCCCCACCAGCCGCGCCGCGGAGCGCGGACGCACCGCCGCGGCGACGAGCACCAGGATGACCAGCGCGGGGGTGAGCGACGGGGCACTCGCCACCACCGCCGCGAACAGCAGCGAGGCCCCGGCCGCGGCACTCCAGGAGCGCGCGGCTTCGATGCCGGCGAAGACCAGCCACGGGATGAGCACGTGGGCGAGCAGCGCCCCCGGCCGTCCATCCGTCAGGGCGAACAGGAGCGGCGGCGCCAGGCCCCAGAGCACGGCGGCGGCCAGCGGGGGCGCGGCCCGTTCACTGACTCGCGTCGCGCACCACCAGGCACCGAGCGCCGCGAGCGGCATGGCGGCGAACCAGAGGGCCACGATCGCGAGGGAGGGGCTCCACCAGGTGAGCGATCCGAGAATCGCCAGGAGCGCGGTGAACGGGTCGGCCGGAGCCCAGCCGAGAATCGTGTCGGCGGGCTGTCCCACGACGTTCGACCAGAGCAGGCCGACGGTGTCGCTCACCGGGCGCAGCGCTCCCCCGGTGAGCGCCTCGGCGCCCACGAGTCGCCACAGCATCGCCGTGCCCAGGGCGGCGAGCACCACGAGCACGGCGACTCCGCCGCCGGCGACGAAGCTGGCGCGCACGATCTCGAGTCGCACCCCGCGCGCCTCGCGCTGACGCTCTCGCGTCGCGGCGCGACGTTCGCGCAGCTCCGCCCACGACATGCGCAGCGGCGCGATCGCGGCCCAGCCGACGCGGCGCCCGCGTCGCAGGCGGATGCGGGCCCCGGGCACCGTTCCGTCGAACGCGGCCCGCAGCGCAGCCCCGATCTCGCCGAATACGGCCCCCGGACGCTTGGCCAGAAGCTGGCCGACCGCACGCAGAACGGCGGTCGGGAGGAGCGCGAGCCACAACACCGGCAGCGCCCAGCCGGGAGCCCAGACCAGGCGGCGGTGAAGCTGTGCGGTGCGCGCGAGTCGGCGCCGGGCGGAGGACGAGGCGGGGGTGCGCCTGGCCGCATCCTCGGGCGCCACAGCGCGCGCCACGTGCGCGCGCGCGACGCGGATGACGCGGTGTCCGGCGAGGCGAACGCGAACGCAGAAGTCGAGCCCGGCATCCACGTGCGGCAGGCCCGGATCGAACCCGCCGACCTCCGCGTAGACGGCACGGCGAACGAGCATTCCCGCGGTCTGAACGGCCAGGACATCGGGACCGCGATCGTATTGCGCCTGGTCGAGCTCGTCCTCGACGAGCGGCACCGTGGCGCCCCACTTCGACACCGTTTCGCCGAAGGAGCGCAGCATCGCGCGGTCGTCGGGATCGACGAGTTTGGGGCCGGCCACCGCGACCGAGGGTGCGATCTCGAGCGCCGCCAGCAACCGCTCGAGCGCGTCGGGGGCGGGAACGCTGTCGTCGGTGAGCAGCCACAACCATTCGTCCCGCGACTCGGTCGGCCCGAGGGCGCGAAGCGCGGGTGCGAGAGCGTCCACGAGGCCCGCGCCGCGGGCCGAGACCTGCCGGGTCGGCGCGGCCGTGGCCAGCGCCTCGGTCATGCGCGTGTCGACCGCGGCATCCACCGTGACGACGGCGTCGAGGCGACGGGTCTGCGAACCCAGCGCCGCGAGCGCGCGGTCGAGACCGCGATCGTCGCGGCGGACGACCAGGATCGCGGTGACTCGGGGTTGCATCGAGTGAAGGCTAAGCGGGAGCGCCGCGCACGGACCGGAAGACACGCACGGCCCGGTGATCACTCACCGTGCCCGACACCGGATGCGGGAACTGCTCAGGCACTGCGGCTGCGGCGCAGGCGACGCCGTTCGCGCTCGGAGAGGCCACCCCAGATGCCGAAGCGCTCGTCGTTGGCGAGAGCGTATTCGAGGCACTCGGACTTGACCTCGCACGTCGTGCAGATCTTCTTGGCGTCGCGGGTGGAGCCACCCTTTTCGGGGAAGAAGGCCTCGGGGTCGGTCTGGGCGCAGAGCGCATCGCTCTGCCAGGAGAGGGCGTTCTCGTCGTCGTCAACGGCCATCGGTCGCAGGCCCGGCACCCCCAGGCGCACCGGATCGACGAACCAGTCATTGGGGACATTGGGGCGATACTCGTTCGCGGCCATGTCACCCTCCTCTCGCGACGCTCCCCCATGGTCGCACCCGCTCGGGCGCTACGTCGTTGCTGATAATTACACCGTTGTGATTAGCCCACGTCAAGTCGCGCATCATATTTAGTCGCACCGGTTTTGCCCGTTACGACGCGCCGGGCGTGTCGGCCGCGGCCAGTCGAGCCCGCCATGCGCTCTCGACCATCTCGTCGAGGGAGTGCCGCATGCGCCAGTCGAGGTCGCGGGCGGCGCGCTCGCCGGTCGCCACGATGCGCGCCGGATCGCCCGCGCGACGCGGCCCGATCTCGGGGGTGAAGTCCATTCCGGTGACGCGGGCGACGGCCGTCATGATCTCGCGGACCGAGACGCCGTCCCCGCTCCCGAGGTTGTAGGCCGCCTCGATCGGCTCGCCCGCATCCAGCCGCCGCGCGGCCGCGACGTGCGCCAGCGCGAGGTCGGAGACGTGGATGTAGTCGCGCACGTTCGTGCCGTCGGGGGTCGGGTAGTCATCCCCGTTGATCCGGGGAGTCCGCCCGTCGACCAGGGCATCGAAGACGAGCGGGAAGAGGTTGTGCGGGCTGGTGTCGTAGACGGCCGGATCGCCAGAGCCCACGACATTGAAGTAGCGCAGGCTCGTGTGGCGCAGCCCGGTGGAGACCGCGAGGTCGCGTAGCAGCCACTCGCCGATGAGCTTCGACTCCCCGTACGGCGACTGCGGGTTCTTGGCGGTCTCCTCGGTGACGAGGTCGACATCCGGCGTGCCGAACACGGCGGCGCTCGAGGAGAACACGACCCGATCGATGCCGCGGTCGACGGCGGCGGCGAGGAGCCGCGCGAACCCGGTGACGTTCTGCTCGTAGGTGTGCAGCGGCCTCTGAACCGAGACGCCCGCGTACTTGAAACCCGCGAGATGGATGATTCCGGTCACTTGGTGGTCTTCGAGGGTGCGCTCGACGAGTCCGCCGTCCAGGATGCTGCCGCGCACGAATGGCGTCCCGGCGGGCACGAAGCTCTCGTGTCCACTCGACAGGTCGTCGAGGACGACGCAGCCCATGTCGGCCTCGAGGAGTGCGCGCGCGACGTGCGCGCCGATATAGCCGGCGCCGCCGGTGACAAGCCAGGTCATGGCTTCAGGTTACTGGGGCAGCCGCGTGGGAGTGCGCCGGTAGCCGTCACGGAGCGTGACGACGATCGTGGCAACGACGGAGGCGAACGCCGCGCCGCCGAGCAACGAGAGGAGAAGAATGGTCATGGCAGAAAATCTATGGATTGCGAGAAAGTGCCGCGAGTGGCAGGATTGCCACAGTTCATCGATTTCCCGCCAGGAGGCGTCGTGTTGAAAAAAGTGGTCCTGCTCGCGATTCCCGGCGTCGCGCCGTTCGAGTTCGGCGTCATCTGCGAGGTGTTCGGGATCGACCGCAGCGACAGCGGCGCCCCCCGGTTCGAGTTCGCCATCGCGACCGCCGAACCGGGCCCGGTGCGCACGAGTCTCGGCTTCGACATGATCGTCACGCAGGATCTGTCGGTCGCCGCCGAGGCCGACCTGGTCGCCGTCACCGCCCAGGCCATCGGGCCGATCGACGAGCGCTACCTCGAGGCCATCCGCGCCGCCGAGGCGCGCGGCGCCTGGGTGCTGAGCGTCTGCAGCGGCGCGTTCGTGCTCGCCCAGGCGGGCATCCTCGACGGTCGCCGTTCGACGACGCACTGGATGTACTCGGATCGCCTGGAGCGCGAGTACCCCGAGACCGCCGTCGACGCCGACGTGCTCTACGTCGACGACCGCAAGGTGGTCACCGGGGCGGGGACGGCGGCGGGCATCGACGCGGCGCTCCACGTGGTGCGGGTCGAGCACGGCGTCGCCGCGACGAACGTGATCGCGCGGCGCATGGTGGTGCCGCCGCAGCGCGACGGCGGGCAGGCACAGTTCATCCCCAGCCCGGTCGCCGCGGTCAAAGACGACTCGCTCGCCGGCATCCTCGAATGGATGCTCGGCCATCTCGACGAGGACCTCACGATCGAGCAGCTCGCGCGTCGCGCGCTCATGTCGACCCGGACCTTCGCAAGGCGCTTTCGGGCCGAAGTCGGTGAGACGCCGGCGGCCTGGCTCAACTCGCAGCGCATCCTGCGCGCCCGTCAACTGCTGGAGGAAAGCACCGAAGGCCTCGAGCAGATCGCGCAGCTCGTCGGCTTCGGCACCGCGGCGGTGATGCGCCACCACTTCCTCAAGACGCTGCAGACGACGCCGACCGGCTACCGCCGGGCCTTCGGCGAGCGCGACAGCGCGTGACCGGTAGCGCCGCGCTCAGGACGCGACGATGAGAGTCCCGCCGCCCGAGACGGCGAGGCTCGACTCGTCGTCCAGGTACGCGCTCGACCCGGCGGCGAGCGTGTGGTCGCCGAGTCGGATCTCGCCGTCGAGCGCGAGCGCGATCGCCGGGCCGGCAAGCGGGAGCGTCACGCCACGGTGCAGCGCGGCGTCATTCACCACCGTGAGGCGGAAGTCCGGCACGTCGGGTCGATAGACGCGCACGCCGGGTTCGGGCTCCTCGGGCGCGAGATACGGCGCGGGCAGCGGCCGGAAGTCGAGCACGCTGAGCAGTTCCGGCACGTCGACGTGCTTGGGGGTGAGGCCCCCGCGCAGCACGTTGTCGCTCGCCGCCATCAGCTCGATGCCGAGGCCCTCGAGATAGGCGTGGATGTTGCCCGCTGGAAGGTAGAGCACCTCGCCGGGCGTCAGCACCACGGTGTGCAGCAGCAGGGAGATCACGATGCCCGGGTCGCCCGGGTAGTGCCCGGCGAGGCCGCGCACGGTGTGCCACGACGGCCCCTCGCACACCGCGGACGCCTCGACGACGGCCGCGATCAGCTCGTCGACGCCCTCGCCTCGCGAAATCAGCCACTCGAAAGCACCGCGCAACGCCGCGTCGTCCGGGAGTCGCTCCAACAGCGCGGCGATGCGCGCATCGTGGGCGACCGGAGCAAGCACCGAGCGGGTCTCGGCGACGGGACGGAATCCGCTCAGTGCTCGGAACTCCCCCGAGAGCGCGAAGATCAGCTCGGGCTTGTGGTGAACGTCTTTGTAGTTGCGGAACGGGGCGTCGAGGGGGACCCCCGCAGCGTTCTCCCGTTCGAATCCGGCTCGAGCCTGGTCGGGTGTCGGATGCGCCTGGAGCGAGAGCGGAGCCCCCGCCGCGAGCACCTTCAGCAGGAACGGCAGCGGCCGTGCCACCACGTCGGGCAGCGTGCGGTCCTCGCCGACGAGGCGCGCGGGCGATCCGGGGTGGGTTCCCAACCAGAGCTCGGCCTCCGGGCCTCCGCTCGGTGTGCGCCCCAGAAGCTCCGCGATCGCGGTGTGAGAGCCCCAGGCGTAGTCGCGCGGGGTGTTGGTGATTTCGACGAACACGGACTCTCCTTGGCAGGGTGGCGTTGCACCAAAGTACCAATCACCTTGGGTGCACCGGGGCGCGCGCGTAGGCTCCGGATGTTCGACGACGACATCGCGGAGGCCACCATGACGTTCACCCCCCTGCTCAGCGACTTCTACGGGTTCGAGGCCCAGCTGACCGAGCCGGAGAAGGAGGCGCTCGCCGGGCTTCGCGCCTGGCTCGAGGCGGACGTCGCGCCGGTCGTCGACGAGCACTGGGAGCGCGCCGAGTTCCCGCGCCATCTGCTCCCCGCCTTCCACGCCCAGCCGGTGTTCGGCATGCAGTGGGACGAGACGACGTCCTTCGACAACTCGGCCCTGTACCGCGGCTGGACCGCGCTCGAGATGTCCCGAGTGGATGCCTCGATCTCGACCTACGTGGGCGTGCAGAACGGCCTTGCGATGGGCTCGATCGGCGTCGCCGGCAGCGCCGAGCAGCGCGCCGAATGGCTGCCGAAGCTCGCTCGCGGCGAGGTGATCGGGGCGTTCGGGTTGACCGAGCCGCTCTCCGGATCCGACTCGGCGCGGGGCCTTCGCACGACGGCGACGCGCGAGGGCGACGAGTGGGTGCTGAACGGCGCGAAGCGCTGGATCGGCAACGCCACCTTCAGTGACATCACCGTGATCTGGGCGAAGGACACCGCCGACGGGCAGGTGAAAGGCTTCATCGTGCCGACCTCCACTCCCGGCTACGTCGCCACCAAGATCGAGAACAAGATCGCGCTGCGCATGGTGCAGAACGCCGACATCACCCTCACCGACGTCCGCGTCCCGGAGGAGCTGCGACTGCAGAACGCGAACTCGTTTCGCGACACCGCGGCCGTGCTGCGGCTCACCCGGGCCGAGGTGGCCTGGGCGGCCGTCGGAGTCTCGGTCGGCGCGTTCGAGGCGGCGCTGCGCTACGCGACCGAGCGTGAGCAGTTCGGCAAGCCGATCGCCAGCCACCAGCTCATCCAGCAGCACCTGGCGAACATGATGGGCAACATCACCGCCTCGATCGCGATGTGCACGCGCGTCTCGCTCATGCTCGACGAGGGCACCCAGAAAGACGAGCACGCGGCGCTCGCGAAGGCCTTCGCCACCACGCGGATGCGCGAGACGGTCGCGTGGGCCCGCGAGTCGATGGGCGGCAACGGCATCGTGCTCGGCTACGGGGCCGCGCGCCACTTCGCCGACGCCGAAGCGCTGTACAGCTACGAGGGCACGAAGGAGATGAACTCCCTCATCGTGGGTCGCGCCCTGACCGGTGTCGCCGCGTTCGTGTAGTGCGCCGCCGCGACGGAGTTCGCTAGCCTGGGCACCCGTCGCCTCCCAGGACGACGGCGACAACTCGAGGAGCCCCCCATGACGCAGACGCCATCCAAATTCGGCGAGCGCGACGTCCAAACCGTCACCAAGACGGGTCAGTCCGTGGTGCCCACGATCGACGGCGTCAAGACGCGGTCGACCACGAACCACGTCGATCACCGCGGCAGCGTGTTCGAAATCTTCGAAGGCGAGAACGACTTCTTCGAGACCCCGCTCGTCTACGCGTACCAGTTCTCCGTACGTCCGCACCTCATGAAGGGGTGGGGCGTCCACGACCACAAGCTGGACCGTTACACGATCATCTCCGGCGAGATCGTGCTGTTCCTCTGGGATGCCCGCCCCGAGTCGCCCACCCGAGACATCGTCCAGCGCGTCGTGATGTCAGACCGCGCGGTTCGCCAGGTGATCATCCCGACCGGCGTCTGGCACATCTCAGTCAACCTCGGCGACGAAGAGGCGCGACTGATCAACTTCCCCACCGACGTGTACCACCACGAAGCGCCGGATCGTCGGCTGCTCGCATGGGACCACCCGGATGTCCCCATCCGCATCGCCGACCATCTCCCGAAGTTTTGACGCCGCGCGCACCGACTCGCTCGCCGCGGCCTCGAATCGCCGCACTCATCCCCACGCTCGGAGCCGACGTGGCGCGGCTACGGCGCTCGATCGAGGCGGTGCGCGCCCAACGCGATAACGTCGAGCTCGAGGTCGTCTGCGTCGTGAATCGCGCCGGGCCCCTCTCTGCCGAACTAGCAGGACTCGAGGAACTCGACACCCGCGTGGTGTCGGCCGGGCTGAATCTGGGATGGGCGGGCGGCCTGGCCTTCGCGCGAAGCCTCGTCGACGCCGACCTTCTCTGGCTCGTGCAGGACGATATGGTCCCGGCTCTCACCTGCCTTGCAGAGCTGCGACGCGCGCTCGACGACGATGATGGCCTCGCGGTCGTATCCCCGCTCGTCGTCACCGCCGACGGGATGGTGCCACCTCATTCGTGCGGCGCGTCGATCGACGACTTCGGTGCGCTGTCCGCGCTCATCCCGGCCGAGGCGACCGCCGTGGGCGAGATCCACCCGCAGACGTGGGGCGACTACGTCCCCTCGCGCGGCATGCTGATCCGTCGGCAGGACTGGGACGCCGTGGGGGGAATGGATCCTCGCTACTACCCCGTCCTCTGGGCCGATGTCGACCTGTGTGCCGCCCTGAACGCGCGCGGACGGCGCTTCGCGATTGCGACAAGAGCCGAATGCCAGCACCAGATCAACGGCTCGCTTCCGAGCGGGCTCGGACCGATCCTGCACGCGCGCAATCGCGAGCTGTTCCTGGCCAAGTGGCGGGCTTCGGCGGCCGCACTCGCCGTCGCCGACCTGCTTCGTCCCAGCTCGGTGATCGACCTCGACGGCGTCGTCGACGCACGGTTGGAGCGCCAGCTTCTCGGCGTCGTGGCGCAGAGCGCCGGCGACGCCCTGCTCCACGTGAGCCGCCACCTCATGGCAGAGGTCCGCGCGGAGCGCACGCGCGCTAACCGGGCCGAACAGGATGCGGTCGAGCTTCGAGCCACGTGGTCGTGGCGGCTCACCGCGCCGTTGCGCGCGCTCGCGCGCTTGGGCGCGCGAGATCGCCGTTAACCTGAGACCATGCACGAGTCGCGCCTGCGTCACCTCCACCGCGCCTTCGCGACGCTGCTGATCTTCACCCTCGCGGCGGGCGACTTCTGGCGCTACCTCATCGGATGGTGGGGATGGGGAGCACTCGTGCTCGCGCTCCTCGTCACGTCACTCGCGCTCGTGGTCCGGGCCCGCTTCGCCCGAAGCTGGCTGCCTCCCACTCTCGTGGCGTTCCTGGTGCTCGCCGCGCTCTCGATCGCATGGTCGGCATACCCGGCGGCGAGCGCGCTCGGGGTCGCCGCGACCGTCGCGACCACGGTCGCGGGCGCCTTCCTCGCTCTCGGCATGGCCTGGCGCGATTTCGTCGACTCGCTCGCGAGCGCACTCCGGTGGGTGCTCGGGATGTCGCTCGCGTTCGAGTTGTTCGTCTCGAGCGTCATCCGAGCGCCCGTGCTGCCCTTCTGGGTCGACTACTCCGAGCTGGCGACGATCCCGCGCGCGTTCTACTGGTCACGCGACCTTCTCTTCGAGGGCGGTCGCATCCAGGGCATCGTCGGAAACGCCAACTTGCTGGGGATGATCGCCCTGCTGTCGCTCGCCGTCTCCCTCGTCGTCGGCGCCACGACCCGTCACCGCCTGGCCTGGAACGCGATCTGGGCTGCAGTCGCCGTCATCACGCTGGCCCTCACGCGTTCCTCGACGGTGCTCGCTTCGGCCATCGGAGTCGTGCTTCTGCTCACCCTCGTGCTCCTGGTGCGCCGCGCCCGCGGGCGTGCGCGGGTGATGATCCAGGCGGGCGGGGCGCTCGCGCTGCTCGGGTTCGGAGCCGCCGTCCTGGCGGCCCGGGAGCCGATCCTTAAACTGTTGAGCAAGAGCACCGACCTCACCAATCGCGGAGACATCTGGGGCGCCGTCCTCGCGCTGATCGAGCAACGCCCGATCGCGGGGTGGGGCTGGATCAGCTACTGGGCCCCGTGGGTCGCGCCGTTCGATGATCTGGCGGTCGTACGGGGCGTCACCTATCTCCAGGCCCACAACGCGTGGCTCGACGTGACGCTCCAACTCGGTGTGATCGGATTGGTGAGCTTCGCCGCATTCGTCGCCGGGACGTTCCTGCGGGTCTGGCTTACGGCGATCGATCCGAGCAACGCACCGACGCGGGCACTGCTTCCCCTCGCTCTCCTCGTCGCCCTCCTGGTGCAGAGCCTGGCCGAAAGCCGGTTGTTGGTCGAGCTCGGCTGGGCCCTGCTCGTTGCGCTCTCGCTGCACTCCGCTGGCGCCTCGCAGGCACCGCGCACACCACTGAGGGCGGAGCCAGGCAGATGACCGCGCCACGGTGGTCATCCGTCGTCGCGATAGCCGCCCATGCGCGCGTTCGTGACGCGCTCACGATATGCATCTTCGTGCTCGCGCTCGCCGCACCGACACTCGTTGCGATGCTCGGCGAGCCCGGTGCCACCGCCGCGCTCGTCACGCTGTGCGTCCTGGCGAGCGCCTCGCTGGTCGGGCTGCGCTCCGAGATCGAGTGGCGCGGCATCCTGCCCGTGTCGCTACTGGCCTTCTTCGGCTGGGCGGCGCTGAGCGTCATCTGGAGCGAGTATCGCGCGGCATCGGCGACGGGGCTCGCCCACACCTTCGCCTACGCGTTTCTCGGCGCCTATGTCGCGCTCTCGCGCGACCTCATCCAGCTGGTGCGCTCGCTCGGCGATGCGCTGCGAGGTGTCCTCGTCGCCTCGCTGGCGCTGGAGGTGCTCAGCGGCGTGCTGCTGGACACGCCGTTCCCGTGGCTGGGAATCGAGGGGGCCCTCGCCGTGGGTGGGCCGATCCAAGGGGTCGCCGGGTCGCGCAACCTTCTGGCGTTCATCGCAGGACTTGCCGTGCTGACGTTCCTCATCGAGCTGCGCACCCAGTCCGTGACGCGACTGACCGGGGCGCTGTCGCTGTGCCTCGCGGTCGCTACCGTCGCTTTTTCGCGCTCTCCGGTGACCTTCGCCGCGCTGCTCGGAGTCGCGGCCGCGGGGCTGGTGCTGTGGGGAATGCGCCGGCTGTCGCGAACCGCGCGGCGAGCGCTGCAGCCCGTGATCCTCGGCGTCGCGCTCTTCGCGATCACCGTAGCGTACCTCGCGCGCGGCTGGGTCCTGACGGCCTTGGATGCGACCGCCGACGTCACCTATCGGGTCTCGCTCTGGCGTGAGATCGCCGAGCTGGTGCGGCAGCATCCGGTCGAAGGCTGGGGTTGGGTCGGCGAGTGGCCCGCGCGGGTCTTCCCGTACTCGACGACCGTCGACACCAACGGCGCCGTCGCGACGTCCGCCCTCAACGGCTACCTCGACGCGTGGGTGCAGGTCGGGCTCGTGGGGCTCAGTCTTCTGATCCTCGCGCTTGGCCTCGGTTTCGTCCGAGCCTGGCTCGTGGCGTCGGAGACTCGCAGCCCGGTCAACGCCTGGCCCGCGCTCGCGCTCGCGCTGATCATCGTCACGGGTCTCGCCGAGAGCTATCTCGTCACCGAGAGCGGTCTGGTGCTCTGGGTCGCGGCCTGCATGGCGGCGGCACGCAAGCGCTCGTGGCGCGGGCGACTGCGCGATGTCGCAGGCGAGCCCGATCCGGTTCCGCGCTAGTCTGTGGAGATGCTGTGGGAGACCGCGCTCTCGCGCACGCAGCCTGGAGACCTATGACCTGCTCAGAGCACGCGCCCCGCGGGCGCGCCCTGGTCGCCGGAGGCCTCGGCTTCATCGGCGCCCACGTGGCCCGAGCCCTCCTCGCGGGCGGGTGGGCCGTCCATGTCGTCGACAACCTCATCACCGGCGACGAGCATGCACTCAGCGACCTCGCGAACGAGCCCCGCCTCACCGTCACGATCGCCGACGCAACCGAGCCCGTCGCGGCCCCCGATCCTTACTCGCTCGTGGTGCACCTCGCCTCACCGGCGTCACCGGTGCACTACCTGCGGCATCCCATCGCAACGCTGCACGCGGGAAGTCGAGTGACCGAGAACCTGCTCGAACTCGCGAGACGGGACGGCGCGCGCTTCATCCTCTCGTCGACCTCCGAGGTGTACGGCGACCCGCTCGTTCACCCGCAGAGTGAGACCTACTGGGGCAACGTCAATCCGATCGGCCCGCGCAGCGTCTACGACGAGGCCAAGCGCTACGCCGAAGCGCTGACGGCGGCCTACCGTCGCGAGTTCGGGACCGATTCGATCATCCTGCGGCTGTTCAACACCTACGGCCCCGGCATGTCGGTCGACGACGGCCGCGCTGTCCCGGCCTTCGTCGCGGCGGCGCTGAGCTCACGGCCTCTCGTCCTGCATGGGGATGGCAGCCAGACACGGTCGTTCTGCTACATCGATGACACGGTCGCAGCGATCGTGGCCGCCGCGGGAAGCACCCACGAGGGACCGATCAATGTCGGGAACGACGACGAGATCCCGTTGATCGAGATGGCGCGACTCGTCGTCGAACTGACCGCCAGCGACTCGCCGATTATCGCGGCGCCGCGGCCGATCGACGACCCTGAGCGCCGCAAGCCGGACCTCACGCGGGCGCGCGAGCACCTGGGGTGGCAGCCGAGGACCTCGTTGCGCGACGGCCTCGCGCGCACGATCGAGTGGTACGCCGCGCTCCGCGGCTCACCTGAAGCGTGACTCGAGGCTCGCCAGCCGCGCGTTGAGCGCCTCGCGATCGATGACGCGACCGCGCGTCTGTTCGAGCGCGTCGGTAACGGCGCGCAACTCGACCCGGAGCTCGGAGACCGCTGTTTCCAGTTCCGCCACGCGCGCATCGGCCTGGCCAGCGCGGGAGCCGGGGCCGCGTGACAACAGCCGACGCGCCTTCGATCGCGCCCGCTGGACCAGACTCGCTGCGCGCGCGGGCTGCGGTGGAGGCTCCGGAAGCATGTTGTCGTCCCTCTGTCTGTTCCAGGCCGCATAGGCGCGGTCCTCGAGTTCGCTGATCGCGTGAAGCACCTCGGCGAGTTTGGCCGGCGCGTCCGCGGCGACGGGCTCGGGGCCGCGTTCGAGTAGCGCGGCCTCGAACTCGTCGAGCAGGAGCCCGAGCGTGAGATCGTCCGCGACCAGCTCGCGGGCCGCCTCCGACATGCGGTCGAGGTCGTACCGCCCATCCAGCACCCCGCGCATCGCCTCAGCGAGCGCGTCGGTGTCGCGCGCGACCTTGATCGCGTGCACACCGTCGACGAAACGCTCCGCCACTCCGGCGGTCGCCGTCATGATCGGCACGCACCCCCGAGAAGCCGCCTCCAGCGGCGCTACCCCGAACGGCTCGCGTTCATGGGTGGGGAACAGGAACACGTCCGCCGTGGCGAACTCGTCCAGCACCTCGTGCCGCTCGCGCGGGCCGTGGAACGTGACGGCCTCGCGGGCCTCGGCCGTGGTGAGCCGCTCGCGGAACGGCTCCGGGTCGCCGCCGCCGAAGATCTCCACTCGAAAGGCGCCGGGATGCGTCGCCGCGACCGCGACGGCCGCGTCGACGATCAGCCCGATGCCCTTGTGCTCGGCAATGGCGCTGGCGACGATGAACCGCGTCACACCGTCTCGCACCGCTCGGGGCCGTGACGGCGCGGGCGACGCGATCCAGCCCGGGACGATGCGAACGTCGCGGAGGGCGCGGCTCATGCGCCGCTCGATCTCGTCGACGACGTTGCGACTCATCGCGACGTAGCGGCCCCGGTCGAACGCATCTCCGGACTCCGCGCCGTAGAGAGCCAGGATCTCCGTGCCGACGCCGTCGACCAGAGGGACCGGCGCCGCGTCGCCGAGGAACCAGACCCACGGCACGTCCCGGCGGCGCAGCACCTCGAGCACCGCCAGGCCCCCGAGCCCGATCAGGTTGGCCAACAGGACCCGATCCGGCTCGAAGTCGTCGATCTCGCGCGCGAGCGCGTGGGCGTTCGCCGCGTGGCTCACGACGGACTCGATGTGACGCGACTCCTCGGCGCCGCGCAGGTCGACCGCGGCGTAGGCGCGCCGCGCGAAGACGCGTCGCACCGGGTAGGGGCGATCATCCAGCACCGGTGCGTGCGAGGTGAGCACACGGACCTCGTGTCCCCGCTCGTGGAGCCCATCCGCGAGATCCTGGCACAGCAGCTCGTACCCGCCGATGACATCTGGCGGGAACAGGTTCGAGATGACCAGGACGCGCATTGCGCTAGAAGGAGGCTCTCAGCGCCTCGATGGCCCCGCCCGTGTCGCCGTCGTAGACGAGCTTGCCGTGCGAGAGCACCACCGCGCGGTCGCACAACGACTCGACCTGGTCCGCGCTGTGGCTCACGAACACGATCGTGCGCCCGTCGCGCTGGAACTCGGCGATCTTGTCCATGCACTTCTTTTGGAACTGCTCGTCGCCGACCGCGAGAACCTCGTCGACGAGAAGGATGTCGGGGTCGACATGCACTGCGATCGCGAACGCGAGTCGCACATACATGCCCGAGGAGTAGAACTTGACCTGGCTGTCGATGAACTCGCTGATCTCGGAGAACTCGACGATCTCGTCGAACTTCGCCTCGGTCTCGTCACGGGAGAGGCCCAGGATCGCGGCATTCAAGAAGACGTTCTCGCGGCCGGTGAGATCGGGATGGAATCCAGCGCCGAGCTCCAGCAGCGCCGCGACCCGCCCGCGGCGCAGCACCTGCCCGGAACTCGGACGGATGATGCCTCCGATGACCTTCAGCAGCGTGCTCTTGCCCGAGCCGTTCGCCCCGAGAAGCCCGATCGTCGTGCCCGACACGATCTCGAAGCCGACGTGGTCCAGCGCCCAGAAGTCCGCCTTGTGCTGGCTCGAGCGCCGGAAGTTGACGATGCGCTCCTTGAGCGACTTCTCCTTGCGGATGACGAAGCGCTTCGAGACATCGTCGACGGCGATGACAACGGGGGCGTCAGTGACGGTGGTCATCTCAGATCTCCTGCGCGAAGTTGCCCTGCAGCCGGCTGAATACACGCTGTCCGACCAGGAACAGCACCAGTCCGATCAGGAACGTGATGGCGAGCCGCAGGTCGAGGTCGGCGGGCCAGGGCTGGGCTGGCACCGTGGTGACCGCATCGAGCACGCGCGACTCGGAACCGGCCTTCCAGATGCCGCGCTGGAAGGCGAGCATGGCCGTCGAGATCGGGTTGAGTAGGTAGACGTCGGTCAGCCAGGTCAAGCCGGTGCGCTGCGCCGCATCGACAACAAACGACCACGAGTACACGATCGGCGAAGCCCAGAAGAAGATCAGCATGCCGACCTCGACGAGGTACTGCACGTCGCGGAGATACACGTTGAGCGCCGAGAGCAGGATCGCCAGCGAGACGCCGTAGACGAGGACGATCGCGATGGCGACCGGAACATACAGAAGGTTCCACGACAACGGGAACTGGCCCAGGAGCAGAACCGCCGCGACCAGGATGCCCAGCTGGATCAGAAAGGTGACGACCGCGGAGCCGCTGGCCGCGAGCGGGAAGATCTCGCGCGGGAGGTACACCTTCTTGATGAGCCCGGCGTTCGAGACGATCGAGCTCGTTCCCCCGACGATGATCTCGTTGTAGAGCCCCCAGAGCGTCAGACCCGCGAAGACGAAGATCGCGAAGTCCGGGATCAGTCGGGCCGCGCCGAGGAACTGGCCGATCGCCACGAAGTAGATCATCAGGAGCGTGATCGGGCGGATCAGCGTCCACAGGAAGCCGAGGCTGCTGTCCTTGAACCGCGCCTTCAGCTCGCGCCGCACCAGCAGCACGAGCAGCTCGCGCTGCCCTACCACATCGGCGAGCGAGCGGAAGAACCCGCGGAAGAACCCACCGGAGTGCGAGGCGACGACGTCGAAGGGCGTCGCAGCGAGGCGCTCGGCCCGCGCTCGCGCCGCCTCAGCGCTCAACGTCAACTCGTGTCGCCGGTCCGTACTGCATGCCCTTCAGCCGCTCCAGGGACTCCTCGATCAGGATGCGGTTCGTCCGCTGCAGATCCGCGAGCACTCCGAGCGCGAGCGCGAGCAGAGCTCCGACGAGCAGCGCGACCCCGAGGATCAGGGACTGCAGGTGCTGCCCCGCGTTCTCGCTGAAGAACCAGATCAGGATCAGGTAGCGGACGAACGGAATCATGGCGCCGACGAGCATCAAGCTTCCGATTGCGGCGAAGAAGCCGAACGGCTTGAACATGATGTAGCTGCGCAGAATCGCCTCCGCCGACTTCATCACGTGCTGCCCCATCGACGAGAACAGCCTCGACTCGCGGGTCTTCGGGTTGGTGTCGATCGGGACGCTGGCGATCTTGAGGCGCTTGTTGCCGGCCTGAATGATCGTCTCCATGCAGTAGCTGAACTGGGTGACGACGTTGAGGCGCAGCAGCGAGGCCTTCGAATACGCGCGGAACCCGCTCGCCGCATCCGGAAGGTCGGTGCTCGCGGCGACGTTGACGACCTGGCTGCCGAGCTTTTGCAGGATCTTCTTGAACCAGGAGAAGTGGGCGATCGTCGCGGTCTGACGATCGCCGATCACGATGTCGGCCTCGCCCGCGACGATCGGCGCGACCAGATCCGGAATCCGCTCCTGCGGGTACTGGTTGTCACCGTCGGTGTTCACCACGATGTCGGCGCCGTGCTCCAACGCGTAGTTCACACCGTCTCGGAACGACCGCGCGAGACCCATGTTGCGCACGTGGTGCACGAAGTGGGTGACTCCGAGCGAGGTCGCCACCTCGATGGTCTTATCGGTCGAGCCGTCGTCGATCACGAGGATATGGATCTCATCGATGCCCGGGATCTCCTTGGGCATCGTGGCGAGAACGGCAGGGAGAGTGGTCTCCTCGTTCAAGCACGGGATCTGAATGAACAGCTTCATGTCTCTCCTGGCTTCAGCACGATGGCTAGCGGCCCACCCCGACCAGGAAAGACCATAGTTCATCAGAATACTCGGTCCAATTCCGCGTTGGACGGCTCCGCCCTGCGGCGGAGAGGCGATCGCGCACCGACGAGTCTCTCAGAATCAGGCCGAGTGCACGGGCGACGTCGTGATCGTCGCGCGGGTCGACGAACAGTGCACCGCCGTCGCCGAGCTCACGCATGCTGCCGTAGCGCGAGGTGATGACGGGCGTTCCGACCGCCAACGACTCCACGATCGGTAGCCCGTAGCCTTCGTGAAGCGAGGGGAACATGGTCACCGTCGCCTCTCGGTACAGCCGGTTCAGCGCTGCGTCGTCAACGCCGCTCGCCTTCGCGACCGGACGCCCGATGCCCTGCAAGCGGTCGAGCTCCTGGACGAAGCGCTCCGATCGCCACGCGTTTCCTCCGACGAACACCAGTCGGAAGTCGAGCCCCTCGCGCCAGAGCAGTTCTGCTGCGTGGAGCACGGCGCCCTGGTTCTTGCGCGGCTCGGCGCTGCCAACGCAGAGCACGAGCGGGGTCTCGCCCGTCTCCGCGGGCACGTCCGAGCCGACGGCCTCCTGGGCGAGTGCGACGGTGCGCACCTCCGGGCCCTCGAGCCCGGCCGAGGAGATCATGCGTCGCCAGCCCGCGTACTCCTCCGTCGCGGCATCGGAGATGCCCGCGATCCGATCGAAGTGGGCGAGCGTCGCCAGATTGCGCGCGAAGGCCCCCGGCATGCCGGGCCCCGTCGTCTCGGACATCGTCATCGGAACGCAGTCAAGCCCGATCGCGCTCGCACGGTTCGGACTGTGCTGCGCCAGCGCCTGCATGCGGTCGAGGCGCGAGCGCTCGGTGGCCAGCTCGACCAGGACGTACCGGGAGTCCCACGGAATAAGGACGTCGCGGTCGGCCCGCACCAGAGCCGAGCCATCGATCTCGAGTTCGACGAGGCGCTCGAAGTGAGTGTCCCAGCCGACCGCGAGGAACGCACGCGCGCCTGTCCACGACTCGAGCACTTTCCGTGCGACGCGCTGGATGCCCGTTCCCAACCCGCTCACGAGAGTGTGGTGGGCGTCGACCAGCACTGCACCGGTGACGATCACTCTCGCCAGGCGACGGCGACGCACGCGCCGCGTGAGGAGAGCCGAGAAGCCGTTCAGCACACAATGACGGTGCCACCAGATGACCTCATCGGGGGTCGGAAGTCTCCCGTCGATCATCGCCAGAGCGAACCAGACGTCCGACCGCGACGGCGCCGTGATCTGCGCGCTCAGCCGGGCACGGGCCTGACTCTCGGTCGCCGAGCGGGTGCCTAGCAGGGTTGCCTCGATCGCGCGGACGGCAGCGCCGACGCTGACTCGCAGCCGTGTCTCAACGCGCTCCGTCATCGTGCTCCTCCGAAGGCGTCCCAGGTCTGCTCGGCGTAGTCGTTCCAGCTGCGGTGCGGACGAGCTCGCGCCTCGGCGCGAAGCCGCTCGTACGCCTGCTCGTCCGTGAGCATGGACCTCAGCGCCGCGACGATCGCCTCATCGTCTCGAGGATCGACGACGACGCATCCGCCCGCGCTCGCCACCTCGGCCATGCTCCCGTAGGAGCTCGTGAGCACCGGTGTGCCATGCGCCAGCGCCTCCACGATCGGCAGCCCGAAGCCCTCCTGCAGCGACGGGAACGCCACCACGCGAGCGGTGCTGTAGAGCTCGGCGAGCTCGGCGTCGCCGACATCGCGCCGCACCCTAACGTCGACGCCGCGAGAGCGGGCTGCCGCCACGTCCGCGTCGAAGGCGCCGATGAAGCTCGCACTGCCGCGCCCAACCAGGTGAAGGCTGATCGGAATCCCCTCGCGCGTCAATCGCTCCGCGGCGAAGACCAGGGCACGCTGGTTCTTGCGTCCCTCGTGGCTGCCGACACACAGCACAAGACCGGACTGGCGAACAGGGTTGTCCCGATGCGAGGTCCCCGGGAACTCCCCCGGTAGCACGACGGCCTCGACCCGCGGGCCGGAGACGTCTTGAACGCGGACCGCGTCGACGAATCCGCGGAACTCCTCGCCGGCGGCGTCGCTGATCGTGACGACCGACGTCGCATACTTGACCAGCTCGAGATAGCGCGCGAACCGCTCGGACTCGAGTGCGGGCAGATGGTCGGCGCTTCCGAGCGGGATCGTGTCGTAGCCGATTAGATGGACCTCGGTGGAGGTGTGCTCAGCGATCGCGGCAAGCCAACGGCACGACGCGACGCTCGGGACTTCGGTCACAATGATGCGTCCGCCGACGGGGACGACGAGGTCGGCGGTGTGCGGCGAAGCGATCTCGCCGCGCTCGCGGTCGGAGGAACCCCACTTGAGCACCCGATCGCGCTCGTGGTCGTACAGCCCGCGAAGGGCGCTGCCGTGGACGACCCACGCGACCAGCTCAATCTCGTGCGAGCCCTCCCAGCGCATGACGGTCTCGCGCACGACCCGCTGGATCCCACTGTTGTGCTCGTGCTTCGCGCAGAAGTCGACCTCGACGAGGGTTCCCCCGGGCACGAGCCGCATCGGGCGGTCCCACGATCCCCGCTCGATCGCGGCATCGTGCACGACAGCGAGCGTCGCGTCGACTCGCGCATCCGAGTCGACGGCGAGCTCGATGGCGCGGCGCAGCGCGATGACGTCGTCGGATTCGGGGAACGCCCCGCTCAGACTCACGAAGAGCAGCCACAGGTTGTCACCGGTGGGCTGCGCGGCAACGGCATCCACGAGGCCCCGCAGTCGCGCCAGCCGAGACGGCGCGTCGTCGACGCCCAGCCGCCGAAGCGCCAGCCCGATGCGCTGATCGAATGCCTCGTGACCGGTCGAGCCCGAACGACGCGGCATCATGCGCGGCCCCGCAGCTTGCTCGCGGCGCGGTTGATCGCCAACGCAGCCGTTTCGCGTACCCCGACTTCAGCGACCTTCAGCCGTGCCCGCCGTGCGAGCGCGACGGGGCGCCCGAACCCCCGAGCCTGAGTCAATCCGACAATCTGGGCGCGACGCAACGAGCGCCGCTGCACCTCGGTCAGCCAGGCCTCGAGGTCGTCGTCGTTCATGGGTTCCTCACGTGCGAAGGGGCGGGCGGGATACGACGCCCGAACGGCGCACGCACCCCGCGCCGTTGCGATCGCGACGAAGCGCGACTTCGACATTGTAGGGGCGAACTCGGGGACGATTCCTGTGCACCGCGAGTAACGCCGCGGGGCAGCGTCTCAGTGCAGGTCGACCTCGACCATGCGCGCGACGATCTCAGCGAATTCAACAGACGGTGCCCACCCGAGAACCTCCCGCGCGTGGGACGCGTCGCCAGCGAGCTCGGTCGCATCCGCTGCGCGGAAGAAGCGGGGATCGAGCTCGACGCGCTCCTGCCAGTCGACGATGTCGACCGCCGCGAAGGCGGCCGCGACGAAGTCGCGCACCGAGTGCGCCACCCCGGTCGCGATGACGAAGTCGTCGGCGTGATCGGCCGCCGCGCAGATCGCCCGCGCGTAGTCGGGCGCCCAGCCCCAGTCGCGCCGGGCGTCGAGGTTGCCCAGGGCGAGCTTGTCCTGCTCACCGCGCGCGATCGCGGCCACGCCGGACGTGATCTTCCGCGTGACGAAGGAGGTGGGGCGCCGGGGCGACTCGTGATTGAAGAGGATCATGTTGCTCGCCGCGACCCCGCGCGAGCGCGCGATCTGAACAGCAGCATGCGCGTGCGCCTTGGCGGCCCCGTACGGTGAGACGGGCGCGATCGGCGTGCGCTCGTTCTGGGGCGAGGCTGCCGGTTCGCCGAAGATCTCTGCGCTCGACGCGTGCACGAACGCCGTGCTCGATCCCTCGATGGCGTCCAGTAGCACGATGGTCGCGATCGACAGTGCCCGGGCGTAGTCAACAGGCCGCGACCACGACTCTCCCACGCTCGTGAGCCCGCCGAGGTGGAACACCACGTCGGGGTTCGTCTGCTCGACGGCGGCGCGCAACGACGCCTCATCCATCAGATCGGCTTCGTGGAAGGTGATCGCGCTGGCAACCGCCGGGTCCCACGGGAGGGTGCGGTCTCCCGGCCGCACCGCACCATGGACGTCCCACCCGCCATCCGCGGTCAGCAGGTCGGCGAGGTAGCTTCCGGTCTGGCCGGTGACTCCCGTGATGAGCGCGGTGCGCACGATTCAGCTCAGGCTTCGCCCGCGGCGACTCGTGCCACGTCGGCGTCGACCATCATCTTGACCAGCGTCGGGAAGTCCACCTCGGGCTTCCAGCCAAGACCCTCGCGCGCCTTCGTCGAATCGCCGATCAGCAAGTCGACCTCAGCGGGACGGAAGAAAGCCGGGTCCTGGTAGACGTGCTTCTCCCACTCCTCGATGCCGACGTGGCGGAACGCGATGTCGAGGTATTCGCGCACCGAGTGGGTCTCGTTGGTCGAGACAACGTAGTCATCGGCCTCGTCGGCCTGCAGCATGCGCCACATCGCGTCAACGTAGTCGCCCGCGAAACCCCAGTCGCGCTTCGCGTCGAGGTTGCCGAGCGCGATCTGGTCCTGCTTGCCCGCGGCGATCTTGGCGACCGCGAGGCTGATCTTGCGCGTCACGAACTCCGGTCCGCGCATCGGCGACTCGTGGTTGAACAGGATGCCGCTGGACGCGTGCATGCCGTAGGACTCGCGATAGTTGATGGTCATGTAGTGGCCGAAGACCTTGGCGACGCCGTAGGGCGAACGAGGCCAGAGCAGGGTCTCTTCGCGCTGCGGAACCTGCTGGACCTTGCCGAACATTTCGGAACTCGAGGCCTGGTAGAAGCGCACCTTCTTCGCGTCGTCGCCCGAGTACAGGCGCACCGCCTCCAACGCATTCAGGACGCCCTTGCCGGTGACGTCGCTCGTGAGCATCGCGTTCTCCCAGGAATACGCGACGAAGGAGATCGCACCGAGGTTGTAGAACTCGTCGGGCTTGGACGCCTCGAGCGCACGCAACAGGCTCGACACATCGAGGAGGTCCCCCGTCAAGATCTTGACGTCGGGGAGTTCACGACGCAGGAAGTCGATCTTGGGGTTGTTCTGACCGCGGACGAGACCGTAGACCTCGTACCCCTTGCTCAGCAGCAGCTTGCTCAGGTAATAGCCGTCCTGGCCGGTGACGCCGGTGATGAGCGCACGCTTCATGTGGTGGTCTCTCGTTTCTGTGTCCGTCGCAGATCTTCCGCTCCGCGGCTGCGGCCCAGATAGTCGGGCGGGGAATCAATCAAGCGATAATAGCGCGCTCAACCCGGGGCCAGACCGCACGCAGATGGGGCATAATGTAGGCGCCATGCCTGGCCCCACATTGCCGCGCTCCTCCGGGCGCCACACCGTTCTCGTCGATGCGACCTCGTTGCCGGCGAACCTCGGTGGAGTCGGACGCTACCTCGAGAAGCTGATTCCCGAACTCGCAGGCACCGACTGGAATGTGGTCGTTGCGGTTCAGCCGCGTGATGTCGACTGGCTCGAACGCATCGCTCCAGACACCCGACCGATCGTGGTCGGGCGGCTTGCGGCATCGCGGCCGGGGCGGCTTGTGTGGGAGCAAGCAGGGCTCCCGGCCCTGGCCCGACGCATCGGTGCGGACGTGATCCACTCGCCCCACTACACAATGCCGTTGCTCACACGGCGACCAGTCGTGGTCACTCTTCACGACGCGACGTTCTTCAGCCATCCAGAGCTACACGGTCGTCTGAAGCGGCGATTCTTTCGTGCGTGGTCGCGCGTCGCCCTCCGGCGAGCAAGCGCATGCCTCGTCCCGAGCGAGGCGACGCGTGACGAACTCGAACGCTATCTCGGGGCTCGCGCACGCTCCTGCCGCGTCATCCCACACGGTGTTGACCGCGATGACTTCTTCCCTCCGACCGACGACGCCCGCAGCGCTGCCGAGAGGCTCGTCGGGGTCTCGACGTGGATCATGTTCCTCGGAACGATCGAGCCACGAAAGAACGTCCCCGCTCTGATCCGCGGGTATCTCGCGGCTCGCAGCTCGTCGGACTCCTTGCACGAGTCGCGACTCGTACTCGCGGGCGGGGCGGGTTGGGACGATAGCGTCGAGCGGTTGGTGAACGCCTCAGGCGGGCGCGTCGTGCGGCTCGGCTACGTCGAGAAGTCGCAGCTTCCGGGGCTGCTGGGTGGAGCCGCCCTTGTCGCCTACCCTTCGCTCGGTGAGGGGTTCGGGTTGCCGGTTCTTGAAGCAATGGCATGTGGCGCAGCCGTCCTCACAACGAGGCTTCTTGCGCTGCCCGAAGTGGGCGGCGATGCCGTCGCGTACACCGAGCCTGACCCGGAGTCGATCGCGGCGGCGCTCACGGCGCTCATGGCTGACGAGCCGCGGCGCCAGTCGCTACGGCAGGCCGCGATCACCCGCGCCAGCTCATACACGTGGGCTCGCGCTGCGAGCGACCATCGCGCTGCATTCGAATTCGCACGCACGGGGGCCGCCACATGACCGATCTCACCCGACTCGCGATCGTCGTCGTCACGTATTCGCCGGGCGATCAACTGCGACGCTTCGTTAGCTCTCTGGATCGCCATTACCCGGGCGCTCGATTGATCCTCAGCGACAACGGATCAACGGACGGCGTTCCCCAGGAGGTCGTCGCCGCACGGCCGAACACCGAGCTCCTCATCGATATGAGCAACCCGGGGTACGGAGCAGCGGTCAACGCGGCAGCACGCGCTGCGGAGGGAAGTCTCGACTGGCTCCTGGTCTGCAATCCCGACGTCGAGTTGGCGGAGGGGTCGATCGAGGCGCTCCGAGCGGCTCTCGAGAACGACTCGCGGGCTGCCTCGGCCGGACCTCGGATCTTCAACACCGATGGATCCGTCTACCCGTCGGCACGGCAACTTCCGTCGTTCCGCGTCGGCATCGGCCATGCGCTGTTCGTCAACAGCTGGCCCGGCAACCCCTGGACGCGCCGATACCTCCGATCTGACGTCTCGCAGTCGGACTCGATCGCGGAAAGCGGATGGCTGTCCGGCGCATGCCTTCTGCTTCGATTGCGCCCATTCGCCGATATCGGCGGATTCGACGACGACTTCTTCATGTACTTCGAAGACGTCGACCTCGCTCGCAGACTCGGCGATGCGGGCTGGGTCAACCTTTTCGTCCCTGACGCGCACGTGCTTCACGTCGGCGGGGTGACGGCCAACCAGCATCGCAAGCGGACGCTGCGAGCGCATCACGAGAGCGCCTATCTGTATCTCCGGAAGAAGTATCCCCACGTCTGGCTACGCCCGGTGCTGTGGGCGGTGCGAGCAGCGCTCTCCATCCGGCTCCACACCGCACTTCGACGGGCGTCGAAATCCGCGCGGCAGGCCCCGTATCCGTCCTAGTCGGATCGCCTCTCTTGGACCAAGATAGCCCGCGCTACGGGCACGGCAACCTCACCACCTCGGTCGGGACGATTCGCGCGTTCGTCACGACGCTGCTCTCCACGTCGTCTTCCGCTGCTCCCGCAAAACTGACCGTGACGACCGCGTGACCGCGAGGGTCGATCCGAACGTGCGCTGTGGCGGCATCCCTGCCCTCGACGGTCGGCTGTCCCAGGGTTACCGAGTCCGCGCCACCGAGCTCCGAGATCTCCCCGCCGATCGGGCCCAACACGATCAGATCGCGTTCGACCGCCAGGGTGCCGGCGTCGAGCGAAATCACGAGTTGTTGCTCGGAGGCACAGCCCTGCGACAGCAGTTCGATGCCGACGGAGACGGGGGTGCGGAGCTGGGCCTCCGCGTGATCAACGACGAAGACACCGAAGCTGGTCGACGCCGCGTCAACCACCGCGAAGTCACCGGACAACGAAGTGGAGGCGAGAGCCTCCTGCTCCACCGCATCCGAACTCCACATCTTCAGACGTCGCTCGTCACGCAGCGCAACTGCCGAAGCCAGGAAACCGCGGCTTGCTCCCTCACCGGCCACGACCGCTGAGACTGTCACCTCGAGCACCGCCGTCGCGTCGCCTCCATCGACGGAGGATGCCCCGTCTGCCGTTTCTCGCAGGCTTTCGCCCGACAGCAGCGTGCCGTTGGAGGTCGTGATCGGGCCAGTGGCATCGAGAAGGTAGGCGAGCCCGACCAAGTCGATCGCAAGCACAGCATCGACGTCACGACCCCACACCGAGCCGAGCGCCAACGATGCCTCGCGCGCGTACGCCGGGAAGCCGGGACTCCGCTCCAATTCGCGGAACTGCGGAGTGTCAAGGCCTGCCTCGGCGGCGGTCATCGGAGCGCTGACATCGATTGCGCCAGCACTCATCGTCACTTCGAGAACACCGAGGGCTTGGCCGCCGATCGCGGTATCAACACCGCTGTCCAAGAGCACCACCGCGTAGCCGCGCTGCCCCTCGAGGCCGATGGCGGGTTCAATCAACTGCAACACGCCAACGGCGCGCAGTGCCGACTCGTCCGCAGAGACGACCTGCGCCAGAAGCCGCGTTATCACCCCACGGACCGGCCCTAGCGCCGCCGTCTGGTCGATAGCTTCGATTCGGGCACGCAATTCGTGCAACCCACCCGTGGCAGAGCCAGCAGCGGCCACCAGGGTCTCGATCGCTTCGAGATCGATCTGGCCGTCGTTCGGACGCAGCGCATCGAGAGACAGATCCTGCGCGTCGTTCGCGAGCGGCAGCAAGCCATCACCGACGAAGTCGTCGAGCGCCGCTGTGAGTTCGTGCACGCTCGCGAGGCTGCCGCCGACGACCGGTGCGGATTCGAGGGCTTGCCAGATCGGGTCGCTCATCATCGAGCGGGCCACCCCGAGATCGTGATCGATCTCTTCGATGGCGACCGGCAGCGTCAGGAAGTTTAGACTCGCCAGACTCGAGGTGATGTCACCGATTCGCGACTGTGCGTTGACGAGCGCGTCGTACGCGATAAACGCCCGAACGCCGATCCAGGCCGAAAGCGATAGCGCGACGATAGCGAGTGCCCCCGCAAAAGTGCGTACCCAGCGGCGCGCCCCGGAAAGCCTTGGTTGGCGATAGCCCGGAAGCGAGTCCATGCGCACGTCCTCTCGTCTCGGCCGCGGCACAGCGCGCGCCGCGTTTCGATCTTGTCATCTCGGCGCACCTGTTCTCGACAGTAGAGTGACGGTTGGCGTTGTCGGTATTCGGCATGGTCCAGCCATCGTGCCTTTCGGAGTTGCCATGATTTCAGTTGGGCGGAGCCCTCTCCGCAGGGAACGCGGATCATCATTCGGCCGATTCGCGCGCATTGTCACTGCCGCGCCGGACCCGATCGTGCTTGTTTTCGCGGCCGTGTTCCTTGCGGCCTCAGCCTGCGTCACCTTTGGAGTGATGGTCTGGCCGATCTTCGTACCGTTGGCGATCGTGCTCTCCGCGCTCGTGGTGGCGTTCAACCGGCTGGCGGTCCCGACACAGCCATGGTCCGCGCTCGGCGCGCTCGCTGCGTTCGTGTTCGCGGGAGTCTGGTTCGCACTCAACCTGCCGATGGCATCCGAGTACATCGTCGCAATCCGCGACCCCGGAATCTATATGGTGACCGGCGCGAATATCGCGGTCACCGGCGGCTCGCCGATCGACGTGCGCCAGGCCAGCCAGCTCGCCGAGCTCTCCCCCACGATCACCGAAAAGTTGGGGGTCTTCGCCACCTCGAGCGATGGCATCACGCGTTTGCAGGGGAGCAACGGCTATCCGGCGATGGTCGCGATCGGCTTCTGGGTCGCGGGTGTCGAGGGCGGCACTTCCACCAACCTTGTCATCGGTGCCGTCGCGCTCATCGCACTGTACGGACTCGCTCGGCGTGTGGTGGGCCCCGTGTGGGCTCTCGTTCCCAGCGTCTTGATGGGCGCGTCAATGCCCTTCACATACCTCTCGCGCACGTCCTACACCGAAATCTTGGCGACACTCGTCGTGCTCGCGGGCTCGACGGTACTCCTTTCCGCGTTGAGGTCGCAGCGCACGACGCAGTTCGTGCTCGCGGGCGCCCTAATCGCATCGGCGGCACTCACCAGAATTGACGGGGCTTTGGCCTTCACCGGCGCGTCATTCGGGCTGGTTCTCATCGCCTTGGGAGCAGGACGGGCGGTGAGCGTCTCGCGGCCGCTCACGAATATCGTCGCATTTTCGGCTGCGGGTTGGCTGATTATCGGCCTGGGCGCGCTTGATCTTGTCTTGAACACCCCTCGATATCTGAGCGACCTCGGGTCGATGCCCCAACTCTTGTGGCTCGGGACCGCGATCGTGTCGGTCGTCCTCATCGCCGTATCCGCGCTGCCGCTTGCTCGACGCGGGCCGTGGGCACCCCGAACGACGAAACGAGTTGCGATTGGCGGGGCGGTCATCGTCGCCGGGTTGTTCATCTACTGGGTGTCACGTCCGCTTTGGATGACGAATCACTTCATCAGCCACCCGTCGTATCAGCGCGCGGTCGAAGCGCTTCAAGCCCAGGATGGCCTCCCCCTCGACGGCTCGCAGAGCTACGACGAGTACACCTTGTGGTGGTTTGCCTGGTACTTCGGCTGGCCCCTGCTCCTCGGCGCAATCGTCGGCATCACACTGTGGCTCTACCGCGCAGTGTCCGACCACAAGCCAGAGTGGATCGTCTTGATTGCGGTGGCGGCCGCGTCGGCGATGCTCTACTTCAACGTCGTCTCGGTGACTCCGGACCAGATCTGGGCATTCCGTCGGGTGCTCCCGGTAATCACACCGACTCTGTTGATCGCGTTTGCGTTCGCACTCGCCGTCTGGTGGCGCCGCGGGCGCGTCTCGCGATGGCTCGCGCTCGGCACGCTTGCGGTTTCCGGCGCGCTGACCCTCAGCCCGTGGGGGCAGATCTTCTTCGAGACGGAGGCGGGTTCACAAGCGTCCGAAATCAGTGCGATCTGTGACGCTGTCGAGGAGATCCAGGTCGATGTGGTGGCGATCGCCAGCGCGAATCTCCCCGCGAACTACGCGCCGACGGTGCGCACGATGTGTGATGTTCAGGTCGTCACGGTGAGCGGCGGCAGTCGGGACGACCTCCGATTGCTTGCCGATGCGACCGACGGGAAGCTCGCTGCTCTCACTTTCGGCGCGGACGCGTTGGATTGGACCGCCACACCCTCCGAGGCCACCGCGACCACGACGGTGAAGTACTGGAACCGCCATCTCTTAATGACTCCACGCACGACGAATCTCACCGTTCGTGAGGCCTTCGTCGGGTCTGTGAATTCGGATGGTTCCGTAACCCCCGCGAACTGACGGCCGTGTCGCGCCGCCCCCCGCACGACATCCACCTCCGAGACGTCGGGCGCCTCTGCCAGGTGGTGAGACGTGCGCCTCAGCCGCAGGTTTGGTACTCCGCAACCGTGGACGCCAGCGACGGCGTACCTCCGACGATGATGACCCGAGAAAGACCCGACGAGACGAGGTGCTCAAGGGACCCAGTGCGGACACACACCCGCGAGGACAGCACCACAGGGGCGTTCGACGCTGCCGCGACAGCGCTCGCGGCGAGAGCATCCGGGTAGTTCGCCCCGGTCGCAATGTACGCGGTGTCGAGAGTCTCGAACACCGCACGGTTGATCAATTCAGATGTCTCGTATCGGTTGCTCCCCGCGTACCGCGTGACGGTCGCGACTCCGGGAACCTCGACGAGAGCGGTTTCGGTCGCCTCGGGAACGGACGGATACCCTCCAGCGATCCTCACCTCTGCTGTGCCCAGCGCCACCAAGAGAGCCTCCGCCTGCTCGTTGAGTTCCTCGCTGAAGCTCGGGAGAACCAGCACTGGCGCACCCAAGCTTCCCGCGGCGGCCCCTGCAGTCAGTGCGTCCGGGTAGTTCTCCCCGTTCGCGACAAAGACGAGGGGCGCACCGGACTCGCCAAACGCCGACTCGACCAGAAGTCTTGACGTTTCGTAGCGGTCCGCACCCGCGATCCGCTCGACCTCAGAAGCGAAGCTCGAGAGCTCTGCAACAACCTCCGCACTCACGCGGTCAACACCGCCGACAACGACGATACGATCCGGCGACAGCCGCTCAAGCTCCGTGCGCACCGTCGTCGAAATCGAGGTCGGCGAGACCAGAAGAAGCGGGGCATCGACCGCCGCGGCCACGGGTCCGGCCGACAATGCGTCGGCAAAGTGGAGTCCGCCGGCGATGTAGACGGTGGAGGCCCCCGATGAGTAGGCATCCCGCGACAGCATCACGGCGGTTTCGTAGCGATCAGACCCGGCGAAGCGCTCGGTATCAACCCCGCTGGGAACAAGGGTCGTCGGGCTGCCGAACCAGCTCACGTAGTACGCCCAGAAGTTCCGGTTGCCATACGACGGGCACGAATCGCCAAGTCCCCAACCTGCGGCCAACGCCGCGGCGTTCGGGGTGTACGGCGTGTAGTTGTACAGAGCCGCAGTCGCTTCATTTCGCACGATCACGCTCTTCGACGTGCAGGTCGGTGGATTCTGGTAGCTGGGGTTGGATCGCGGATGATAATAGATCGACTCAGCGCCGACCTCGGTGCCGTCGTAGGGGTTCACCCGGTACCAGCCGTACGCACGGGCCGACCAATAGAGCTGGTTATCGATGCCGTAGTACGTGGAGTTGCACGCGCTCGTGTCGGGGCAACCGTATCCCGTCGCAATCTGAATGGCCGACGCGCTCGGCGCCGTCGAGGTGACGAGCCCCTGCTCCTTCTGAAGCGTCACAAGCAGCACCTTGGCGCTGATGTCGCACAGCCCTTGAAGGCGATAGATGATGCGCGAGACCAGCTCATCGTTCGCGCCACTGTAGGCACTGCACGTTGTACTCGCCGATTTGTCGCTTGTGTCGACACGAAGGATATCGAGGCATCGCGCATTGCTGCAGGCCCCGGACTGAGACTCGAGAAATTCCTGAATCTCCGCCTCGGTCATGGCCGAGTCGTTGTACATCGCATAGTCGCTGATGATGTACCCGGCGTCGAAGTCAGACCAGTCGGGAGTCGCCGCCGAGACAGGTGATGCGATCACAGCGGTCGCGATCACGCTGGCGGTCGCGACAAGGATGCCGATGATCTTCGTTCGGAGAGTTCTCATCGGTAGCCCCCCGCGGCCGATCATGCGCCGAGTCTGCCCCCAGCGCGTTCCTTATGATAACCCAACCCTCAAGGGCAAGCTAAGGGAATCTTCGGCACTGCATGTCACCGCTGGCGGCGATGCCGGCTCGCGGGTGATGCTCTCAGCGCCTCTGTGCGCCGATGAAACACCGTGAGCGTGAGTGTTAGAGTCCATGCGGTCTGCGACCACTACCGACCGAGGGAACGGGACCTGATATGCGCAAGAACTGGCGATCGATCAGTCAGATCGTCTTCGGCGCGCTGGCGCTGGCATTTCTCGTCTGGGCAATCACAAGCCGGTGGGATCAGGTGCTCACCGCGTTGCAAGATCTGGCGCCCCTGGGGGTGCTGGCGGCCGCAGTCCTCATCTTCGCCGGCCTGTATGTGAACATGCTCTCTTGGCGGGCCGTCGCCGCGGCACTCGGCACCCCGTTGACCCGTTCCGAAGCCGCGACCGTGTTCTTCACTGCGCAACTCGGCAAGTACCTCCCCGGAGGCGTGTGGCCGATCGTGGCAAGCGCCCGCCTGGGTCGCGCATTCGGCCTCAGCGGAACGCAGAGCGTGGGATCGATGACGATCGCACTGCTGCTGAGCGTCACCGTCGCATCCGTGATCGCGGTCGGCGCCGTTTTCGCCGTTCCTGACCTGGATGGCGCGACGGCCCTGGTTCCGGTCGTCTTGATCGCGATCGGACTGGTCGTCCTTTGGCCGCCGATCCTCAACCGACTGCTGAGCAAGGCTCTCCGTGTCCTTCGACGATCCGAAGGGCTTCCGCCCCTCTCGCACCGCCATATGGCTGCGGCGGGCGCCTGGTCGCTATTGAGTTGGGCCCTGCTCGGCGGGGCCCTGTCCGCGCTCGTCGGGGCGACCAGCGCCCCCTCCTGGAGTGACGGGGCAATCAGCGTGAGCGCCTACGCGCTGTCTTGGGTCGCTGGGTTCGCCGCACTGATCGTTCCCGCGGGCGTGGGCGTACGCGAGGGTGTCCTCGTCCTTGTGCTCAGCGGATCACTCGGTGTTCCTACGGTGCTCGGGATCGCGGTCGTCCACCGCGTGATGATGACCCTCGGCGACGTCGCGATGCTCCTTTTCACGGCGCGGCGCCGCAATAAGGTGTTGACTCCGACAGAGAACGAGAGCCCGAAATGACGTCCCCTCGCCGCGTCACCTACGTCACGCGCAAGTTCCCGCCGTCGGTGGGCGGCATGGAGACCCTCGCGATCAACACCACCTTGGCGCTCGCCTCTCGCGAGCGCCGGTCGGATCATCTGAGCCTCGGTCGAAGCAACATCCACCTCGTGTGGTGGTTGCCGGTGACCGGCGCGCGAATGTTCGCCCAGGGAATCACCGACCGCACGCGGGTGTACCTGTTCGGAGATGCGCTCGCGTGGGCGGCGCTCGGCTGGATCCCTCGGCTGCTGCGCATCCCCGCGTTCACCATGGTGTGCGGGCTCGACGTCACCTACGAGAATCGGATGTACCGTTCGGTCGTCCACGCTGCCCTTCGCCGGTCCCCGCGCGTGCTCGCGATCAGCCGCGCAACTCTACAAACCGCAATCGATGCTGGAGTCGCACCTGACCGTGCCGCCGTCCTGACCATGGGAGTCGTGCCGAGCGCGCCCGAGCCGACAACAACTGCACCGACAGACGCGGACCTCCGCGACCGGATCGGGGTGAGCCCCGACGCGCGCTTGCTACTCACTACGGGACGCCTTGTGCGTCGAAAAGGCGTTGCATGGTTCGTTGAATGCGTGATGCCGAAACTGGCTCAGGATGTGCACTATCTCGTCGTCGGGTCGGGCGAGGATCGCGAACTCATCGAGCGACTTGCTCGCGAGCACGGAGTCTCCGAACGCGTTCACCTGCTCGGCCGCGTCTCCGAACCGTGCCGTCGCAAGTTGACGGCGCAAGCGGACTTGTTCATCCAGCCGAACATCGAAGTCGCCGGCGACATGGAAGGATTCGGGCTCGTCGTCGTCGAGGCGGCGCAAGCGGGTCTTGTCCCCGTTGCCGCGCGGCTCGAGGGGCTCCAGGACGCAATCGTCGACGGCGAGACCGGCTATCTCGTCGACAGCGGCGATGCGGAGGCGTGGGCGCGGCGGCTGACGGAGCTGCTCGGTTCAGCCGAGCTGTCCCATCAGGCCGAGAAGTTCGCGGTCGCCGCGCGCGCCCGCTACTCGGTCGAGCGGATGGGTGAGGAACTCGACCGTCACGTCTCCGAGGTCGGCGAGCGCTAGCCGCGGAACAGCCGCTGCAGGTACTCGCCGTAGCCGCTCTTCACCAACGGCTCCGCGAGCCGCGCCAGCTCCTCGTCGGTGATCCAGCCGTGCCGCCACGCCACCTCTTCGAGGCAGCCGATCTTGTCGCCTTGTCGAGCCTCGATCACCCGGACGAATTCGGTCGCCGCGACCATCGAGTCGATCGTTCCGGTGTCGAGCCAGACGGTTCCGCGCTCCAGCGGCTGAACCCGCAGCCGGCCATCGGCGAGGTACGCCGCGTTGATGTCGGTGATCTCGAGCTCTCCGCGCGGGCTCGGCGTAATCGTGCGCGCGACCTCCACCACCCCGGCGTCGTAGAAGTAGAGCCCAGGAACAGCGAAACCGCTCTTCGGCGCGGCGGGCTTCTCTTCGATGCTGAGGACGCGACCCTCGGCGTCGAACTCGACGACACCGTACGCGCTCGGGTCGACGACCGGCGCCGCGAAAATCACCGCACCGTCGACATCGGTGTGTTCACGAAGCCGGGTACCGAGCCCCGCGCCGTAGAAGACGTTGTCGCCGAGCGCGAGCGCCGCCGAGTCGCCCGCGAGGAAGTCGGCGCCGATGAGGAACGCCTCCGCGAGCCCCTTGGGCTCCGCCTGCGTCGCATACTCCAGCCGGATCCCGAGATGCGCCCCGTCCCCCAGCAGGCGCTCGAAGTTGGCGCGGTCCTCGGGCGTCGTGATGATCAGGATCTCTCGGATCCCCGCCAGCATCAGCGTCGACAGGGGGTAGTAGATCATCGGCTTGTCGTAGATCGGCATCAGCTGCTTAGAGATGCCAAGCGTGATCGGATGCAGCCTGGTCCCGGATCCGCCCGCGAGAATGATGCCCTTCATCGGCCGACCTCCCGGTACCAGGTCTGGCAGGCATCCCACGACGGAAGCCAGCCCTGCTCGCCTGCCTCCGCGAGCGTGGGGGCCCCCTCGTCCTTGGGTGACAGTTTCGCGTCGGCGGGCACAGGAAGACCGATCGCGGCGTCGAGGGGTGAAATGGTGCGGTCGTGGTCGGGCTTGTAGACGTCCGTCGTCAAGTACGCGACCGTCGCGTCGGTCCTCGCCCAAAATGCGTGCCCAATGCCTTCCGGCAAGAAGACCGCGCTGCGCCGTTCGGCGTCGAGCTCGACCGCGTCCCAGACGCCGAAGGTCGGCGAGCTGACCCGAAGGTCGACCACATAGTCGGTCACGCGTCCGCTCATCGCGACAACGTACTTGGCCTGGCCGGGAGGCACGTCGGAGAAGTGGATGCCGCGGACGACGCCCGCGACCGACACCGAGAGATTCGCTTGTTGCAGGTCGAACCTGCGACCGGTCGCCGCCTGCAGTTCATCGGCCCGAAACCACTCGAGGAATTCGCCGCGCTCATCCCGATGATGGAGAGGCACGAACTCCAGGCAATCAGGGACGTTCAGGGCACGGATCTCCACCCCGCGAGTCTAGCGAGCCGCTCCGGTCACCCGTACGGCAGACTCCGAGCGCGGGCTCGCTAGACTCACATCGTGCGGATTCTTGTCACCGGGGGCGCCGGATTTATCGGCTCGAACTTCGTTCGCCGCACCCTCGAGGGCGCGTACCCGACGCTGGCGGACGCCGATGTCGTGGTCTATGACGCCCTCACTTACTCGGGAAACAGGGCAAACCTCGCACCGATCGCGCAGCATCGGCGCTATCGCTTCGTGCACGCCGACATTCGAGACGCCGGCGCGCTCGACCGCGAACTGCCCGGCGTCGACGCGATCGTCCACTTCGCCGCCGAGTCGCACGTCGACCGCTCCGTGCTCGACGCCGGTCCGTTCGTGTCGACCAACGTCGTCGGAACGCAGACGCTGCTGGACGCCGCTGTGCGCCACGGCGTCGGCAAGGTCGTCCACGTCTCGACCGACGAGGTCTACGGTTCGATCGCGAAGGGCTCGTGGACCGAAGACCACATCCTGGAGCCGAATTCCCCCTACGCGGCGAGCAAGGCGGGAAGCGACCTGCTCGCGCGCTCCTACGTGCGCACCCACAGCCTGGATGTCTCGATCACCCGCTGCTCGAACAACTACGGGCCGTACCACTTCCCCGAGAAGGTCATCCCGCTGTTCGTGACGCGTCTGCTCGACGGCGGGCGCGTTCCGCTGTACGGCGACGGCTCGAACGTGCGGGATTGGCTGCACGTCGACGACCACTGCCGCGGCATCGCGCTCGTGCTGGCGACGGGGCGCGCTGGTGAGATCTACAACATCGGCGGTGGCACCGAGCTGACCAACCGCGAGCTCACGGAGCTGCTGCTGGATGCCACCGGTCGCGGTTGGGACGCCGTCGACCATGTCGCCGACCGCAAGGGCCACGACCTGCGCTACAGCGTCGACATCACCAAGATCAGCACTGAATTGGGCTACCAGCCGGAGGTCCCGTTCCAACGCGGCCTCGCCGAGGTGGTCGACTGGTACCGAACCCGGCGCGACTGGTGGGAGCCGCTGCTCGAGCGCGCCGGTCTCGCATGACCGTTCGATCCGACGCCCGCTGGCTCGTCACCGGTGCCCACGGCCTGCTCGGGCGTGAGCTGGTCGCCGCGCTCGCCGGGCGCCAGGTGACCGCGCGCGGCCGCTCCGAGCTGGACATCACCGACCCCGACGCGATCGCCGACGCGATCTCCGGCGCCGACGTCGTCCTGAACGCGGCCGCGTACACGGCCGTCGATGCGGCCGAATACGATGAAGACGGCGCGTTCGCCGCCAACGCGCTCGGCGCCGAGAACGTGGCCCGCGCTGCCGCGCTGCGCGGCGCCCGACTCGTCCATGTGTCGACGGACTACGTCTTCGACGGTCGCGCGACGAGCGCCTACCGCGCCGACGCGCCGCCGAGTCCGATCAACGCCTACGGCCGAACCAAGGCCGAGGGCGAGCGCCGGGTGATGGCCGCCAGCGACGGCCGCGCCTCGATCGTCCGAACCGCCTGGCTGTACGGCGGCCCCGGCGACTTCCCGCACGCGGTGCTCGCCGCGGCACGCACCGGACGGCCGCTCCGCGGAGCCGACGACCAGATCGGACAGCCGACGTGGGCGCGCGACCTGGCGAAGCGCATCGTCGAACTGGCGGATCGCCCGGTCCCCGGCGGGATCTACCACGGCACCAACTCGGGCCAGACGAGCCGACGCGAGTTCATGCGGGCCATCCTCGAAGATGCGGGGCTCGGACACCTCCCCGTGGAATCGGCGCGAGCGATCGACTTCGCGATGCCGGCGGCGCGCCCCGCGTGGTCGGTGCTGGACCATGCCTCGTGGGATGCCGCCGGACTGACTCCGATGCGAGGCTGGCGCGAGGCGCTTGGCGACGCCGCGCGGGCACAGGGATGGGCCGCATGAGCGAACTCCGGGTGATCGTCGACCAGCTCGTGGCACCGGTGCCGGGCGGCATCGGGCGCTACACCGCTGAGCTCGCACGCGGCCTCGTGGACACCGCGCCGGCTGGCTGGGAGGTGACGGGCGTGGTCTCCGCCTCCCCCGAGGCCGACCGCGCGCGCATCCGATCGACGATCCCCGGGCTGGCTCGCCTCGACACGACCGCGCTGGCCCGGCGCGAGCTGTCGCTGGCCTGGTCGCTCGGCCTCGCGCGTCCCCACTGGAGCGGCGCCGTCCACGCTCCGAGCCTGCTCGCCCCGATCTTCCGCTCCGGCCACCGGAACTCTCCCGGCGCTCGGCTCGCCGTGACCATCCACGACGCCGTGCCCTGGACCCACCCGGAGACGCTGACCCCGCACGGCGTCCGCTGGCACCGGGCCATGGCGAGGCGGGCCGAGCGCTTCGCCGACGCCATCATCGTCGACACCCATGCCGTCGCGCGGGAGCTGTCGGCGCACTTCGAATTCGGAGACCGGGTCCGCGTCATCGGCGCTGCCGTCGGAAGCGACCTGGGGTTGCCCGACGACGAGGAGAGCCGCGCCGCGGCGCTTGAGCTGCCTGAGCGCTACCTGCTCGCCGTCGGCAGCCTCGAGCCGCGCAAGGCACTTGATCAGCTCATTCGCTCGCTCGCCGACACGCCCGACGACGTTCCGCTCTTGGTCGTCGGCGCGGGCGGCTGGGGCGGAGTCGACATCGGCGCGCTCATCGCCGAGGCGGGCCTGGCGCCGGGGCGGGTCCGCACGCTCGGCCGGCTCGACGACGCCGACCTGGCCGTGGTGCTGTCGCGGGCGAGCGTCTTCGTCTTTCCGAGTGTGGCGGAAGGCTTCGGCCTTCCCGTGCTCGAAGCGTTCACGCTCGGCACGCCCGTCGTGCATTCGGATGCGCCCGCCGTCTCGGAGGTCGCTGGCGGCGCCGGGCTCGAAGTCGCGCGCGCCGACCCTGCGCACTATCCGCGACGCCTCGCCGAGGCGATCCGCTCGGTGCTCGAGGACCCCGCGCTCGCAGAGCGTCTCACGATCCGTGGCCGGGAGCGCGTCTCGGCATACAGCTGGCGCGACTCCGCCGAGCAGGTCTGGCGACTCCACTCAGAACTCTGAGCCGTCTCAGGGCACCGGCGTGGGACTCGGCGTCACCGCCGTCGTGAGTTCGTCGACGACCGCGCGAATCGCGTCGAAGTCGGGCTGCCACGTCTCCACCTCGGGCGGCACGAAGTCGTAGGTGACCAGGTCGAACTCCCGCGCGTCCAACGCCAGCTCCGCGAAGTGGGCGAGCATGGTGCCGGGGATGTCGGTCGTGACGAGCGCGGCGCCCGCCGCCGCCAACTCGTTGAAGCGCAGCAGCACGTTGGCGGGCTCAATCTGCTCGAGAATCGCCGCCTGGACCTCGCGCTGGCGCTGCATCCGGTCGTAGTCGTCGGTCGAGTGCCTCGACCGGGCATACCACAGGGCGGTGTAGCCGTCCATGTGCTGCAGGCCGACCTCGATCCACCCCTCGACCCCGAACAGCGAGCCGTCCTCGTTGAGGCCGCCCTCGATCGGAAGTCGCTCCTGCACGTCGATGTCGATGCCGCCGAGGGCGTCGATCAGGTTCTCAAAAGCCGCCATGTCGACGAGGACGTAGTACTGCAGCTCCAGTCCCAGGACGCCCGACACCGCGTCGCGCATCGCCTCGATCCCGGGGCTGCTGCCGGACTCCTCCGCCTCCGGATAGAGATCAGCGTGCTCTTCGCCGTAGGTGTAGAGATAGCTGATGAGGCACTCGCTCCCGCACGAGTAGCCATCGGGAAAGACGTCGGCCAGGGGCGAGTCCGCCGGGAACGGCACGTCTTCGAGGTTGCGCGGCACACCGAAGATGACCGAGCGCCCGGTCGCTGCCTCGATGCTCACGACCGAGATCGAGTCCGGGCGCAGACCGAGGCGGTCGGCACCCGCGTCACCGCCGAGAAGGAGGATGTTGTACCGGCCGTCGATCGGTTCGGCGATCACGGTGCCGCCGCCGAAGACGGTGCTGAGCACACCGAGGGCCGAGACGCCGCTGGCGGCGCCGTAGCTCGCACCGCCGGTCGCGACCACGAGTCCGGCGACGGCCAGGAGCGCGACCGGCGCGCGGGCCGATGGCGCCACACGGACGATGCGCACCAGGCGCAGCGTGTCCAGGGTCACGACGACCCAGAGCAGGGCGTAGAAGATCAGGGTGGACACGCCGACCGCGAGCACGATCGGCTGGGTGAGAAACGCCAGCAGCCAGCCGCGCTGGACGAGAGCGAGCACCAGCACCGCGACAACGAGCACCCAGCCGACGAACGTCGCCCCGAGCGCGAAACGGCCGAGCCGTCGACTGCCCGCGAGCACCTGCGCCGAGCCGGGCACGAGCAGATTCAGCCCGACGAGCCACCACGCGCGACGCGTCATGACCTCCGGAGAACGAACATCCGGATTCCGGACGGGGCTGGTGCTGGTCACGCCGGAGTCCGCGTCACAGCTCGCGCTGGAGCTTCGCGTTCTTCTCGGCGACCAGGGTCTCCAGGCTCGCGGCGTACTCGGCGAGTCGGGCCTCAAGCGCCGGATCAGTGGCGCCGAGCATGCGGGCCGCGAGCAGCCCGGCGTTGCGCGCGCCCCCGATCGACACGGTCGCGACCGGAATTCCGGCGGGCATCTGCACGATCGACAGCAGCGAATCGAGACCGTCGAGCTTGGCGAGCGGCACGGGAACGCCGATCACCGGAAGCGTCGTCACCGAGGCGAGCATGCCGGGCAGATGCGCGGCTCCGCCGGCGCCGGCGATGATCGCCCGCAGGCCGCGACCGGCCGCCTGCGTTCCGAACTCGATCATCCGGTGCGGCGTGCGATGGGCCGAGACGACCTCGACCTCGTGCGGGATGTCGAACTCGGCGAGCGCCGCGGCGGCGTCCCTCATCACGTTCCAGTCCGAATCGGACCCCATGACGACGGCAACGAGCGGCTTGACTTCAGGCACGTCGCCCATGCTACGACTCAGCCCTCGAAGAACCCTGCCGCGGCGCGCGCACGAGCGCGGACGGCCTCCAGGTCGTCACCGACCGCCGTCACATGCCCGACCTTGCGACCGGGGCGCGACGGCTTGCCGTAAGAGTGGAACTTGACGCCCGGCTCGGCGGCGAGCGCGCCCGCGTAGCGCTCCGGCATCGACGCGCCCACGGGCCCCCCGAGCACGTTCACCATGACGCTCCACGCCGCGTGCGGCGTCGTGGCGCCGAGCGGCAGATCGAGCACCGCACGCAGGTGTTGCTCGAACTGGCTCGTCACGCAACCGTCGATTGTCCAATGGCCGGTGTTGTGCGGGCGCATCGCGAGCTCGTTGACCAGCAGCCGCCCGTCGGCGGTCTCGAACAGCTCCACCGCGAGCACGCCCGTCACGCCGAGACCGGTCGCGATCGACTCCGCCAGCGTCGCGGCCTCGGCGACGAGCTCGGCCGGGGCCCCCGGCGCGGGCGCCGTGACCTCGGCGCACACGCCATCGCGCTGCACGGTCTCCACCAGCGGCCACGCCGCGAGCTCACCGCTCGGGCGACGCGCCACCAACTGTGCGAGCTCGCGTCGAAAATCGACCAGCTCCTCCACCAGCAGAGCTCCCCCGGAGGCGTGCTCGTCGACGACCGCGAACCAGTCGGCGACCGCGTCCGCGTTGCGCACCACCCGCACGCCCTTGCCGTCATAGCCGCCGCGCGGGGTCTTCACGACCGCGGCACCGCCGTGCGCCGCCAGGAAGTCGGCCACCTCCGCCTCATCGTGCACGGCCGCCCAGTCGGGAACCGGGGCGCCCAGCTGGGTCAGTCGCTCGCGCATCCACAGCTTGTCCTGCGCGACCGCGAGCGGCTCGGGGCCCGGATGCACCGAGACGCCGCGCTCCCCCAGTTCGGTCAGCACGAGCTGCGGAACATGCTCATGATCGAAGGTGACGACATCGACATCGGAGGCGAAGCTCAGCACCGTCGCGGCATCCCGATAGTCGCCGACCGCCGTCGCGGCGATCTCGGCCGACATCCCCTCGGCCTCAGCCAGCACGCGGATCTCGATCCCCAAAGCGACCGCCGGGGGCACCATCATGCGTGCCAACTGCCCGCCGCCGATCACGCCGACTCTCACCGATCAACCTCCAGGATCGCCCCACGCAGTCCGGTTAGACTGCCGCCTCTACGACCCTAGTTGCCCGCATCGGGCGCGAACCCCGAAGCGAGGCAAGCCGCGTGCGAAAGCTGTTCGGGCAGTTCACGCGCTTCGGCCTCGTCGGGGCCATCGGGCTCGTGATCGACACCGGTATCTTCAACCTGCTGCGCCTCACGATCCTGAGCCCCGACGAACTCCACGAAGGGCCCGTGATCGCCAAGGTCATCTCGACGACGGTCGCGATCGCCACGAACTGGATCGGCAATCGGCTCTGGACCTTCCGTGAGCACCGCGGTCGGCAGCTCGTGCGCGAGGGCGTCGAGTTCGCGCTCGTCAGCGTCGGCGGGATGCTGATCGGCCTGGCATGCCTGTGGGTGTCGCACTACGCGCTCGGCTTCACGAGCCTGCTCGCCGACAACATCGCGAGCAACGTCGTCGGCCTGGGCCTCGGCACCGCGTTCCGCTTCGCGCTGTACCGGGCGTGGGTGTTCGCGCCGCACCGCGGCGACACCGCGCCGGCGCTGTTCCCCGACGACACCGAGAGCACCGCCAGCGGGCCCCGGGAGACGGTGTTAGGGGCGGCCGAGCCCCTGGAACGTCCAACCCGCCGCGCGCCACGCCACGGGATCGAGGCAGTTGCGGGCGTCGATCATGTGGGCCCGCGCGACGCGTGACCCGACCTCGGCCGCATCCAGCTCGCGGAAGTGCCGCCACTCGGTCGCCACGATCACCAGCTCCGCATCCGCCAGGGCGTCGCTGATCTGCGGCACGTAGTTCAGCTCCGGGTGCACCCGGCGCGCCGTCTCGATCGCCTCCGGGTCGGTCGCCCGCACGTCGGCACCGAGATCGTGCAACCGGTACGCCACATCCAGAGCGGGGGCGTCGCGCACGTCGTCCGAGTCGGGCTTGAAGGCGAGACCCAGCACCGCGATCTTGCGGCCCGTCACGTCGCCGTCGAAGGCATTCAACGCGAGTTCGACGACACGATCCCGCCGACGCAGGTTGATCTCGTCGACCTCACGCAAGAAGCCGACCGCGCGCCCGACGCCGAGCTCTTCGGCGCGAGCCGCGAACGCGCGAATGTCCTTGGGCAGACATCCGCCGCCGAAGCCGATCCCGGCATTCAGGAAGCGACGACCGATGCGCGCGTCGTGGCCGATCGCGTCGGCGAGCTGCGTGACATCGGCGCCGGTGACCTCGGCGATCTCCGCCATCGCATTGATGAACGAGATCTTCGTCGCGAGAAAGGCGTTCGCGCTCACCTTCACGAGCTCGGCGGTCGCAAAGTCCATGACCAGACGCGGAATGCCGCTCTCGATCGCGGTCGCATAAACCTCATCGAGCTGGGCGACCGCGGAGGCCCCCTCGTCACCGGGACGGACGCCATACACCAGGCGGTCGGGGCGCAGCGTGTCCTCGACCGCGAAGCCTTCGCGCAAGAACTCGGGGTTCCAGGCGAGGGCCGCGTGCGGCGCCTTCTCCCGCACGATCGCGTCCAGACGCGCCGCGGTGCCGACCGGCACCGTCGACTTGCCAGCGATCAGCGCGCCCTCAGCCAGGTGCGGAAGCACCGACTCGAACGCCGCGTCGACATACGCGAGGTTCGCGCCGTGACCGTCGGCGCGCTGCGGGGTGCCGACCGCGAGGAAGTGCACCTCGGCATCGGCGATGACCGCGAAGTCGGTCGAAAACGTCAAGTGGCCCGACGCGAGCTGCTCACGCAGCAGCTCGTCGAAGCCGGGCTCGTAGAACGGCACCCGGCCGCTCGCGAGCATCTCGATCTTGTGGGCGTCGACATCCACGCCGACGACCGTGTGACCGAGCGACGCCATGCTGGCCGCGTGAACCGCGCCGAGATAACCGCATCCAATAACCGAAAGCTTCACAATGCCCTATTCTGCCCAACCACCCGGGCCACGATGACCAACCGGACCTCAGCCCGCTTCACCTTGCTGACGCCTCGCCGCGATGGGGTTGAGGCTTTCCTCCATGAGATCGTGCAGCGCCGACTGCACGACCGCCGCGTGCGGCACATCGCGCAAAACGAACGGATGCTCCAACCCGGTGTTGATGCGCACGTCGCCGCTGCCGAACATGAACTGCAATCCCGCTTGGCGGACGCTGACGTCGTAGCTGCGCGAGTGCAGCAGTTCCTGCCGCGTGCGCACCACGACCCCGCGACGCGCCACAATACGCCGCGTGGTGATGACGTAGCTGTGATTGAGCCACGAGACCAGCGGCACGAACACCCCGAAGATCACGAGAAGCCCGGCGGCGGCGAACAGCACGATGTCGTACCACGGCTCCGGGAAATTGCCGGCGAAGAAACTCGTCGCACCGGCGACCGCGATCAGCAGCAGACTCGGCCAGAACAGCGCACGCCCGTGCGAGCGCAGCCGCGCGACGACCACCTCCGGTTCGGCCGTCGTCATGAGGGATGCCTCACGTGCGTCACATCGCCGGCGGCCACCGCGACGACCGCCCCGCCGTCGGCGGGCGCAATGCGTAGCCTGCCCGCGGAGTCGAGCCCGACCGCGGTTCCCTCGAGCACGTCGTCTCCCGGCAGTTCGACGCGCACCGCGCGCCCGAGCGTCGAACACGCCTCCCTCGCGCGATCCGCCAGCCCGCTCGCCTCGGCATCCCCGCCGACGCGCGCGTAGTCCTCGACGAGCGCGCGCAGCCCGCGCAGGTACTCGGCCACCAGGTCATCGAGGAGTCGGTCGTCCACCTCCACCCCGAGCACGGCGAGCGAGGTCGCCGTCGGAACGGGAAGCTGCGCCGTCGTCATCGTGGTGTTGAGGCCGAGCCCGAGCACCGCGGCGTCCCCCGAGGGGACGAGCTCAGCGAGAATCCCGCACAGCTTCCGGCCGTCGACGAGCACATCGTTCGGCCACTTGAGCCCCACCTCGACGCGCGGAAGCGCGGCGGCGAGCGCCTGGCGCATCGCGACACCCGCGGCGAGGGGAATCCAGCTGAAGCGGTCGAGCCCCAGCACGGCGCCGGCAGAATCGCGCGGACGCAGGTAGACCGAAATCGCCAGCGCGGCACCCGGCGGCGCCACCCAGCTGCGGTCGAGACGCCCGCGTCCCGCCGTCTGCGTGTCGGTCATGAGGACGGTGCCGTCGTCGAGCCGGTCCGTCATCGCCCGCGCGACCAGCTCGGCGTTGGTCGACGGGCTCTCGTCGCGCCAGATCAGCTCCGGCACGACGGCGCGACACGCCCGCCAACTCGTCATAGCGCCAGCCTAGAGCGACTTCGCGCGCGCACGAGGAGCCGCGCGCGCCCGCGTAAAGTAAACGAACCATGACGGCTTCGCCTGCCTTCGACGCGCCCGCGCGCGTCGTCATCGTCATGCCCACCTTCAACGAGGCCGAGAACCTCGCCGCGGTCGCGGGCGCGGCGCTCGACGCGCTCCCCCAGGCGCGGCTGCTCGTCGTCGACGACGCAAGCCCCGACGGCACCGGCCAGCTCGCCGACCGACTGGCCGCAGGCGACGACCGCATTCGCGTCCTCCATCGCGCGGGCCGCGAAGGCCTCGGCGCCGCCTATCTCGCCGGATTCGCCGCCGTCTTCGGCGACCCCGACCTCGCCGCCGACATCATCATCGAAATGGATGCCGACGGCTCGCACCCGGCGAGCGCGCTTCCCGCGCTGCGCGACCGGCTCCTCGACGACGACGCGCTCGGCCTCGTGATCGGCTCGCGCTGGATCGAGGGCGGCGGAATCGCCGACTGGCCGCGCTATCGCAGCCTGCTCAGCCGCGCCGGCAACACCTACGCGCGCCTCCTCCTCGGCCTGGCGGTGCGCGACTCGACCGCGGGCTTCCGCGTCTACCGCGCCACCGCGCTCCACGCCGCCGTCGACGAGGTCGTGCAGTCGCACGGCTACTGCTTCCAGATCGACCTCGCCCGCCGCGTCGACGCGGCCGGATTCGGCCTCGCCGAGATCCCGATCACGTTCCACGATCGCGTCCACGGCTCCTCCAAGATGAACGCCCGCATCGTGCTCGAAGCGATGTGGCGGGTCACCGGCTGGGGCCTCGCGCGGATGCTCGGGTTCGGCATCCGTGGAAAGGTCACCAGGAATCGGTCGACACTTGGGGGATTCCCTCAAGGCGACGTGCCGCGCAGCGCTCGCTAGGCTGAACGGCGTGAGCGCCGAAGATCAGACCCCCGACCTGTACACAACTGCAGGCAAGCTCGCCGATCTCAAGGCCCGATACCACGAGGCGGTGACCGCGAGCGGCGAAGCCGCCATCGCCAAACAGCACGCCAAGGGCAAGAAGACGGCGCGCGAGCGGATCACCGAACTGCTCGACCAGGGCTCCTTCGTCGAGCTCGACGAGTTCGTGCGCCACCGCACCCACGCCTTCGGCATGGAGAACAAGCGCCCCTACGGCGACGCGGTCGTCACCGGCACCGGCACCATCCACGGTCGTCAGGTGGCGGTCTACGCCCAGGACTTCACGATTTTCGGCGGCTCGCTCGGCGAGGTCGCGGGCGAGAAGATCATCAAGGTGATGGAGCTGGCGCTGCGCACCGGCGTGCCGATCATCGGCATGCTCGACTCCGGCGGCGCGCGCATCCAGGAAGGTGTCGTCGCGCTCGGCAAGTACGGCGAGATCTTCCGCCTGAACACCGCGAGCTCCGGAGTCATCCCGCAGATCTCGATCATCATGGGTCCCGCCGCCGGCGGTGCGGTCTACGGCCCGGCGCTCACGGACTTCGTCATCATGGTCGACAAGACCAGCCAGATGTTCGTGACCGGCCCCGACGTCATCAAGACGGTCACCGGCGAAGACGTCGGAATGGACGAGCTCGGCGGCGCCTACACGCACAGCCAGCGCACCGGCGTCTCGCACTACCTCGCCGACGACGAAACGGACGCGCTCGACTTCGCGCGCGCGCTCGTCTCGTTCCTCCCCGACAACAATCTCGCCGAGCTCCCCGTCTACGAGAGCGAGACCGAGCTCGAGATCACCGACGCCGACCGGCGCCTGAACACGATCATCCCGGACTCGGCGAACCAGCCCTACGACGTGCGCGAGATCATCGAGCACATCGTCGACAACGAGGACTTCCTCGAAATCCAGGCGCTGTTCGCCCCCAACATCGTGATCGGCTTCGCGCGCGTCGAAGGCCGCTCGATCGGCATCATCGCCAACCAGCCGCAGCAGATGGCGGGCACGCTCAACATCGACGCCGGCGAGAAGGCGGCGCGGTTCGTGCGCTTCTGCGACGCGTTCTCGATTCCGATCCTGACCCTGGTCGATGTGCCCGGCTACCTCCCCGGCACCGACCAGGAGTGGACGGGCGTCATCCGTCGCGGCGCGAAGCTGCTCTACGCCTACGCCGAGGCGACCGTGCCGCTCGTCACGGTCATCACGCGGAAGGCCTACGGCGGCGCCTACATCGTGATGGGGTCCAAGCAGATGGGCGCCGACCTCAACTACGCCTGGCCGACGGCCGAGATCGCGGTCATGGGAGGCCAGGGCGCGGTCAACATCCTGTACCGCGGCGACCTCAAGAAAGCCGAGGAGGCGGGCGAAGACGTCAACGCGGTGCGCACGCGCCTCGCCAACGAGTACACCTACAACGTCGCCTCGCCGTACCTGGCGGCCGAGCGCGGAGAACTCGACGGGATCATCGAGCCCGCCGCGACCCGCATCGTTGTCGTCAAGGCGCTGCGGGCGTTGCGCACGAAGCGGGCCGAGCTCCCCCCCAAGAAGCACGGAAACATCCCGCTGTGAGCGAGACCGAGCGTCCGGCGCCCGAGATCCGTATCACCGGCGGCAATCCCTCGCCCGAGCAAATCGCGGCCGTCACGGCGGTGCTCGGGGCGGCGCTCGAGCAGCTCGCGAGCGAGGATCGGCCCGTCGCGACGGGTCAGAACGGGTGGCAGCGTTCGCAGCGAGGCCTGCGCCGGCCGCTGACGCGGGGCGAGTGGACGCAGTTCCCGCGCCGCTGAGTCAACAGAATCAGTTGCAACATCGGTGATTCACCACGTTTTCCGTTGCGTGCGAGGCAGTTTTCGGGGAATGAGCTGTGAATCGTGGGGCCGGCCCCCCGCGTGATGCCCGGAAACTCAGTCATCGGCGCCAAAATGTACCCCGAAAGTCAGCCGAAATGGTGACTACCGAATCCGTCGTCGGGAACCGAAAATTGAGCCAGACGATGTATCCCTGTTGATACATCTCACCCCTTCGGCGTTCTAGGGTAAGACGCCGAAGGCATGGGGGCGAGTCAGGACGACATTCGGGTTGTCGTCCTGACTCGGACGTGAGCGAGGGTCGGACGGAGTGTCCGACCCTCGACTCCTTTTCCGGGCCCTCGACTCGTCGTCCGGCTCAGTCCGCGGTGACCGGCGCCGCCACGCGCGGGATCTCCAGCCACAGGGCGACCTCATCATCCTCGAGGGATTCCTGCGCCAGCAGGCTCGCGCTGCCGTCGTCACTGGTCCGCAGCCCGACGACCGTCACCGCGATGTCCGAGCCCTCCGGCACCGTGCGGATCACGACCTTGTCGGCCGTGACCGACCGCAGGGCGCGCGCGAGCTCATCCAGCACGCGGGTCAGTTCGGCCTCCGGCAGGTCGTCGATTCCGCCCTCATCCAGCAACGTGACCGTCGTCCCGCGACGGCGCGCCAGCATCACCTGTTCACGCACCGCGTCGCTCAGCAGACGCCGCCCGCGAATCTCATCACGGATCGCCCCCTCCAGGTGCAGACACTCGGCCCGCTGCTCCGGCGTCAGCTCTCCCCCGGAACGCTGAATGGAGCGCAGCATCGGCAACGCCATCAAGCTCGTCTGGCCGAGCCGAAACTGCCGCTCGTTGAGGTGCGCCTCCTGCGCCGCCTGCCACTCGGTCGCCTCACGCTCGGCGCGCGCGAAGCGCTGCGAATCACGGGCGGCCTTCGCGAGCGTGCTCGTGATGATGTGGGCGACCGCCACCCAGCTGACGCTCCCGATGACGCCGAGGCCTGCCAGGCCCGCCGGGCCGCTCCAGAGCACCGTCTGCACCACGAGCAGACCGACGCCCACCCAGGCGAATCCGGGACGGCGACGCACCGACACGATCGCCATCAGCGTGCCGACCGCGGCCACGTACCAGGTCGCGTAGCCGTTCCCGCCCGGCCGCATCGGGTCGAGTACGGAGGCGACGAGCAGCGTCGCCGACAACGCGACCGCGACCGCGAACGCCGCCGCCCACAGCGGCAGGGCGGCCGAACGCCCGGGGGCGAGAGCGACCACCGTGGCGAGGGCGTACAGCCCGATCGCGACAATGACCGGCGCCGCATGACTCGCGAACATCGGGGCGGCCCCCGCGACGAAGTTCCCGGTCAGCGAATAGAACGCCAGCACCACGTGATACGTCGAGAACAGCGCCGCCAGAGCGACGATCAGATACCGGGGAACGCCGATCACGGCGCCACCTCCTCGGCGCGCTCGGTCTCCTGCGGACCCTCGGCCTCCACCGCGCCGCTCGGCTCGGGCCAGGACAGACGGACCAGCGTCCCCGTGTCCGGCGCCGAGATGATCTCGGCGCGGCCGCCGGCGCTCGTCACGCGTTCCAGAATCGACACCCGCACCCCGAGACGCTCGGTGGGCACCTGGTCGATCACGAACCCGGGGCCCGAATCGCCGACCTCAACCGTGACGCGGCCCGTGACGTCCCCGCGGATCTCCACCCAGCGGGTCGCGTCGTCGCTCGCGTGCTGCAGGCTGTTGACGACCGCCTGCACGGCAGCGCTGAACAACGCCTCCGCCGCCGTCAGCGGGATCGAACTCGCCCGCACATCCGAGACGCTGATCCGGATCGCCGGCGACATCTTCGAGGTTGCCGCCTCGATCCGGCTCGCGAGCGCCGGACCGCTCACCAGGGCTTCCGCGTCGCGACCGACCGCGACGGCGTCGCGCAAGAACCCGATCGCGTTGCCCGCCATCGTCGCGGCGAGCTCCTTCGACTCGGCGGTGTAAGCGCGCGCCGCCGTCAACAGCGTGGTGAGCACGCTGTCGTGCACGATCGCATCCACCTGCACGCGCTCCGCCTCCGTCGCGTGCTCGCGGACCGCGTGCCCGTAGCGCTCCAGCGCGGTCGCCTGGGCGCGGTCGACCGCCCGCGCCGCACCCCGCAAGATCGTGGCCACGATGGTGACGAATCCGCCCAGCAGGATCGCGTAGATCGAATCGAGCAGCGCCAGCTCGATCGACACCCCGCCCCCGGCCGGGGTCACCCGCACGATGCCGTACAGGATCGGCGCGGCGAACAGGTACACGGTCGCCCACAGCAGCGGCAGCGCGAGGGTCGCCATGACGGTCGCCACCGTCAACAGGAAGTACAGCCAGAAGCTCGAGGTCGGTGCCGCCGCCACCTCGATCACGGCGAACGGCCAACTGATCAGGGCGACCAGATACACGAGCGGGAAAAGCGCATTCGACGAGGCGAGGGCGCGACCGCGAATCGAGGCGATCCCCGCGATCACGAGGCTCACCACGAGCGCCGAGACGATCGAGATCAACCACGTCCGCGACAGATTCGGCGCCTGGTCGAGAATCGCGCCGATCGACTGCAGGAAGAACGCGACACCGAAACCGGCCGCCGAACGGGCGATCGCGCGCTCCACGCGCACCCGACTGAGCGGATTGCGGACCTGCCGGCTGGGAGATCCGCCAAGAACCTCGCTGGGAGCCCGGCTAGCGGGCATCGCCGCCGTCGGCATCCAGTCCCGGCAGAATGCCGTCCTCGACTGCGCGACGCAGCAGGTCGACCTTCGTCGGCGCGGGACGCCCCACCTCCACGTACTTCACGCGGATGCGGTCGAGATACTCGCGCGCCGTCGAATACCCGATGCCGAGCTTCTCGGCCGCCAGCTTGAGCGGCAAGCCCGAGGCGTACAGGTGCAGAATCTCGCGTTCGCGACGACCCAGCTGCGCCTTCGCGAAGTCGCGGTCAGCATCGATCGCCGTCGCCCACTCGAGGTTGTTGAGCACCTCACCGCGCGCGACCGTCGCCGCCGCCGTGATCACGGTGCGCATCGACGACGCCTTCGGGATGACCCCGGCGGCTCCCGCAGCGAGCGCTTCGCGCACGAGCGTCACGCGATCGGCGATGCTGTGCACGAGCACCGCCGCTCCGAGGCCCTGCGCAACCTTCACGTTTTCGGTCACCAGCGAACCATCGCCCAGGGACAGGTCGAGCACGACGACATCGACCTCGCGCCCATCGAGGCCCTCGACGAGTTCGGCGACAGTCCCCGCGGCCAGCACGAAGTCGTGACCCTCATCCAAGAACGCGGCCTTCAAGCCCAGTCGAACGGCCTCGTGGTCATCCACCACGGCCACCCGCACCGACGCAGTCGAGGCTCCGCCGTCTTCGCGCTCGATCGTCTTCGAGACGTCCATACGGTTCCCCGCCTTTCTGAACGACGCATCGCTCGTCTGGCAATCGTACCCCGATGCTCCGCCTCCGCGGCGGCCCCCGGACGGGTCACACCCGCACGAGAGTGCCGACCGCCTCCACGTGATGGGTGTTCGGGAACAGGTCGAAGGCCCGCAAACGATCGAGACGGTAGCCCGCATCCTCGAGCCTCGCCACGTCGCGCGCGAAAGCCACCGGGTCGCAGGCGACGTACACGAACTGCGCCGGACGCAGTTCGGTGAGGGCGTCGAGCACGGCGCGACCGGCGCCACTGCGAGGCGGGTCGAGCACCACCGTGGCCGCCGAGAGCCGGGCGCGTTCGGCGGCCGAGGAATCCGCCAAGGAACGCACCCACTGCTCGACGCGCGCGGTCACCGTGTGGGCTCCGAGCCAGTCGGCGAGGTTCTCGGCGGCGTGCTCGGTGGCCCGCTCGTCCGACTCGACACTCGTGATGCGCACGCTGCTGCCGAACTTGTCGCCGACCGCCGCCGCCAGCAGCCCGACCCCGCCGTACAGGTCGAGATTGGCCGCCTTCGCATCGAACAACTCCTCGACGATGCCCGACTGCACCGCCTCGGTGAGCGTCTGCGGAGCCGCCTCGTGCACCTGCCAGAAGCCGGCGTCGTCGACGCGGAACTCGCGATCGCCGACGCGTTCGCGGATCACGCTGCGGGCCTGCGCGCCGATGATCAGCCGCGCGCCGCCGACACTGGGCGCGAGCACATCGATGTGTGCGTCGTCGCTCGCCGGACCTCGCCGCCGACCGCGCGGCTTCGCCGCAGGGGCGCTCCCGATCTCCGGGTAGCGCTCGGCGAGCGGCGCCACCTCGCGCACCGCCTCGGTGGCGAGCGGAAGCGAGTCGACCCGGATCACGCGATGCGACCGCGACGCGAACGGACCGACCGTGCCGTCGGAGGCGACATGCAAGCGCACGCGCGTGCGCCATCCGGTTCCGTCCGCGGCGCCGGGCAGGGCCTCCACCTCGACCTCGCGGGCGAGCTTCGCCATCCGGGCGAGCGCTTCGCGCAGCACCGAGGCCTTCAGCTCGCGCTGGTGGGCGAGCGTGATGTGCCCGAACTCGGCCCCGCCCGGACGAATCGCCGGGTCGCGGTCAATGTCGGCCTCGGGCCAAACGTGCGCCTGACGGTGCGGACTCGCCTCCAGCACGCGCACCGTGTCGGCGCGCCAGAACTTGTCCTTCGAATCGTCGGTGATTCGCGCGAGCACGCGTTCGCCGGGAATCGCATCCGCGACGAACACCACGCGCCCCTCGTGGCGCGCGACCGCGACCCCGCCGTGGGCGATGTTGGTAACGTCGAGTTCGACCTCGCGGGGCGGTGCCGAATCGTGGGTGGCCGGCGTCGATCGCGTGGAACTCATTCCTTGAGCATAGGAGTCGTCCTGACCGGATCCCTGAGCGCGCCCGTCACGCTCTACCTCGCCTCGACCTCGCCGGCTCGACTCGCGACGCTGCGCGCCGTCGGCGTTGAGCCCGTCGCGATCGCCCCGGGCGTCGACGAGGAGGCCGCCGTGCGCGCCGCGGAAGCCGCCGCGGGTGCACCGCTGGCGGCTCCCGAGATGGTGCAACTGCTCGCGCGCCTCAAAGCCGAAGCCGTCGCCGAACACGCCGTGGATGCCGCCGGCGCGCCGCTCACGGGCCTCGTCCTCGGCGGCGACTCGGCCTTCGAAATCGGCGGAGCGATCCACGGCAAGCCGCACCACCCCGAGGTCGCGCGGGAGCGCTGGCATGCCCAACGCGGCCAGTCCGGCGACCTGCACTCCGGTCACTGGCTCATCGAGATGCGCGATGGCGCGCCCGTTGCCGCGGTCGGCGCCTCGGCCGTCGCGCGCGTCCGATTCGCCGCCGACATCGACGACGCCGAACTGGAGGCCTACATCGCCACCGGCGAGCCGCTCTTCGTCGCCGGGGCGTTCACGATCGACGCCAAAGGTGCCGCGTACATCGAACGCATCGAGGGCGACCCGCACGCGGTCGTCGGGCTCAGCATCCCGTTGCTGCGCACGATGGTGCGCGAACTGGGGTACGCGTGGCACGACTTGTGGAATCGCTAGCGCAGATCGAGCCGTTTTTGTTCGCACCGGACAACGGCGGTGCGCGCCGCGCCCAATAGGCTGAAGAACTATGGCTCGCATCTCGAAGGTCCTCATCGCGAACCGGGGGGAAATCGCCGTGCGCGTCATCCGCGCCGCACGCGACTCCGGTATCGCAACGGTCGCCGTCTACGCCGACCAAGATCGGGATGCCCGACACGTCAAGCTCGCCGATGAGGCGTACGCGCTCGACGGCACCACCTCGGCCGAGACCTACCTCGTCATCGAGAAGCTGCTCTCGGTGGCTCGCCGCTCCGGCGCCAACGCCGTGCACCCCGGCTACGGCTTCCTCGCCGAAAATGCCGACTTCGCGCGCGCCGTCATCGACGCCGGCCTGATCTGGATCGGCCCCTCGCCCGACTCGATCGAACGCCTCGGCGACAAGGTCAGCGCGCGTCACGTCGCCGAGAAGGTCGGCGCCCCGCTCGCCCCCGGCACCCTCAACCCGGTGTCGGATGCCGCCGAGGTCCTCGAATTCGTCGACCAGGTCGGTTTGCCGGTCGCGATCAAGGCCGCCTTCGGCGGCGGCGGTCGCGGACTCAAGGTCGCCCGCACGCGCGAAGAAGTCCCCGAGCTGTTCGAGTCCGCCACCCGCGAGGCCGTCGCGGCCTTCGGCCGCGGCGAGTGCTTCGTCGAGAAGTACCTCGACGAGCCGCGCCACGTCGAGACCCAGTGCCTCGCCGACTCCGCGGGCAACGTCGTCGTGATCTCCACGCGCGACTGCTCGCTGCAGCGTCGCCACCAGAAGCTCGTCGAGGAGGCCCCCGCGCCGTACCTCACCGACGAGCAGCGCGACCTGCTCTACTCCTCCTCCAAGGCGATCCTCAAGGAGGTCGGCTACCTCGGCGCCGGCACCTGCGAGTTCCTGATCGGCAAGGACGGCACCGTCTCCTTCCTCGAGGTGAACACGCGCCTCCAGGTCGAGCACCCCGTCTCGGAGGAAGTGACCGGGATCGACCTGGTGCGCGAGCAGTTCCGCATCGCCGAGGGCGGCATCCTCGACTACGACGACCCCGAGACGCACGGGCACTCGATCGAGTTCCGCATCAACGGCGAAGACCCCGGCCGCGGCTTCCTGCCGATGCCGGGACCGGTGCACGTGCTGCGCTTCCCCGGCGGCCCGGGCGTGCGCGTCGACTCCGGCGTCACCACGGGTGACGTCATCTCGGGCGCCTTCGACTCGCTGCTCGCGAAGCTCATCGTCACCGGTCACACCCGCGAGGACGCGCTCGAGCGCGCGCGCCGGGCGCTCGACGAGTTCGAGGTGGCCGGCCTTCCGACCGTGCTGCCGTTCCACCGCAAGATCGTGCGCGACCCCGCGTTCACCGCGCCGGACGGACACTTCGGCGTCTACACGCGCTGGATCGAGACCGAATTCGAGAACGACCTCGAGCCGTGGGGCGGCATCCTCGCCGACGCGGAGGCACCCGAGAAGCGCCACAGCGTCGTCGTCGAGGTCGAAGGCAAGCGCGTCTCGGTGTCGCTGCCGACGCAGCTCCTGCCGACCGCAGGATCCGTGTCGGCGGCCCCCGCGCCGAAGCGTCGCACGGGCGGCGGCGGACTCGTGGCCGCGACCGGCAACGCCGTGAAGGCGCCGATGCAGGCGACGATCATCAAGATCGCCGTCGCGGAGGGCGACAGCGTCGTCAAGGGCGACCTGGTGGCGGTGCTCGAGGCGATGAAGATGGAGCAGCCGCTGACGGCGCACCGCGACGGCACGGTCGGCAAGATCGACGCCGCCGTCGGCGTCACCGTCTCCGCCGGCCACGTCCTCCTCTCCATCAACGACTAACCCCTACCGTTTTCAGGAGTTTGTGTGACTGGAGTGATGCGTGACGCCTCGATTGCGTTCAGCCGTCACTCTGCTCACGAAATCTCCTGAAAACGGTCGACCGCGGCGAGGATCTCTCGCTCGCAGGTCGGCCAATCGGTGGTGATCTGGCCATAGGTGAGCCGGATGACGACGAAGCCCCGCGCAGCCAGGGCACGATCGCGCGCCCGGTCGCGCTCGAACGCCTCGCGTCGGGAGTGGAACTCCCACCCGTCGGTCTCGATGATCACGCGGGTGCCACGGATCCACGCGTCCACTCGGCCGACGCCGGGCACCTCGACCTGACGATCGACCACCAGCCCGAGTCGCCCGAGTCGTTGCGAGATGAGCGACTCCTGCCCTTCCTGCGTTCCTGAGCGGATGCTGGCCAACCGAGCCGTCGCGAGCGACGTCGTCGCACCGAGTGTTTCGACCAGTCGACTCGGGTCGAGACCGTAGCGCCACACGGCTGTCTCAATGCACGCGATCGCCGTCTCATGATCAGCCCACTGCGCGACCTGGACCAGGCAGGTCGGCAGCGGCACCCTCCAGCACTCGCGAGCCGTCGGCGCATCCACCCAGTGCAGTGCGAGCTCCCGATCGGCGATGTCCGGCGTTCTTACCGCATCGAGGCGCGGGTTGCGAATCCGAAGCCGCGATGCGTTCGGCGCAACCGCGACGTGCAGGCGACGATCGAAGCCCGACCAGAGCCGGTAGCTGCGGGCGGCGCTCACCCCCGCCAGGCGGCCGCCGACCCGCGCGGCGAGGATCGCATCCCACGGGGCGTCGTGCGTCGCGTAGTGCGCGCGACGGACACGGCGGATCTGGTTGGCACGGATGGCCGCGGTGATCGCAAAACCGTCACATCCGCCGTGAATCAGCTGCTGACGGGTGGCAACCCCGCCGAGCCCCGTGATGATCTCGGTCGCCGACGTCACCCGTTGATGGTGGCGTCACGTCGCGGCGCGTGCCCCGCCATCCGCCAACCGGTGGAAGCTGCCCCGCTGTGAACGACCCGTCGCCCCTACCTTTTTCAGGAGTTTGTGTGACTGGTGGGGGCAGAGTCGACCAACGACACAACTCCCACAACATCCGTCACACAAACTCCTGAAAACGGGAGTCAGTCGACGATGTGCATGGCGCGGGCGGCGTCGGTGATGCTGCCCGAGAGCGAGGGGTAGACACTGAACGCGCTCGCCAGCTGGTCGACCGTGAGCCGGTGCTCGACCGCGAGCGCGATCGGCAGAATCAGATCGGATGCCTTCGGCCCCACGATCACCCCACCGATCACCGTTCCCGAGCCCGTGCGCGCGAACAGCTTCACGAATCCGTCCTTGATCCCCATCATCTTCGCCCGCGGGTTCGACGGCAGGTCGAGCTTGTAGATCTCGCCTTGCGCGATCCCGTCCTCGATCTGCTTCTGGCTCCACCCGACGGTGGCCACCTCGGGCTGGGTGAAGATGTTCGAGGTGACGTTCCGCAGCTCGGTCGGCGACACCGCATCCCCCATCGCGTGGAAGATCGCGCTGCGCCCCTGCATCGAGGCCACCGAGGCGAGCGGCAGGAAGTCGCTGCAGTCGCCCGCCGCATAGACGGACGGCATCGAGGTGCGGGCCACCCGGTTGACGCGGATGTGCCCCGACTCGGTCAGCTGAACGCCCGCCTCCTCGAGCCCGATTCCGGCCGTGTTGGGGATCGCGCCAACCGCCATCAGGCAGTGCGAGCCCTCGACCGTCCGGCCGTCCGACAACGTCACGAGCACGCCGTCGGCGGTGCGTTCGATGTGGTCGGCGCGCGACTTGGAGAGCACGGTCATCCCGTTGCGCGTGAAGACCTTCTCGATCACGGCGGCCGCGTCGGCGTCCTCACCGGGAAGCACCTGGTCGCGGCTGGAGATGAGGGTGACCCGCGCACCGAGCGCGCGGTAGGCGGAAGCGAATTCGGCCCCGGTGACACCGGATCCGACGACGATCAGGTGCTCGGGCACCGCGTCGAGCGAGTAGAGCTGCTTCCACGTGAAGATCCGCTCCCCGTCGGGCTTCGCGCTGGGAAGCTCGCGCGGGCTCGCCCCGACCGCCACGACGATCGTGTCGGCTTCGATCGAGTCGAAGTCGGTGCGCGCCTTGCCCTTGCCGGTGGAGACGACGATCCGGTTGGGGCCGTCGAGCCGCCCATCGCCGGCGACGATCTTGACGCCCGCCCGGATCAGCTGGGCCCGCATGTCCTCGGACTGCTGGCGCGCGAGCATCAGCAGCCGCTGGTTGACGGCCGCCAGGTTGACGGTGACCTCGGGGCGCACGGCGCGGCCGGCATCCGTTCGCGTGAAGAACTGCACGCCGAGGTCCGCGGCTTCGCCGATCGCGCTGGCCGCCTCAGCGGTCGCGATGAGCGTCTTCGAGGGCACGACATCGGTCAACACGGCCGACCCGCCGACCCCCACGCGTTCGACGAGGGTCACCTCCCCGCCGAGCTGGGCTCCCGCCAGGGCTGCCTCGAATCCGCCCGGACCGCCGCCAAGAATGGCGATCCGCTGAGTACGCTCAAAGTGCGACGACATGCCCCCATTCTTGTGCATGGGCCGGATGCCGCGAGCCACCGTAAAGTGAGTGTCATGTCTGCACGACCCGCCACCAATCCGCTCGACGACCAGGCCGCTGACCCGTTCGAGATCGCCCGCGCCGCCGCCGAGCAGTTGGCCGCCGCGACGGGCGTCGAGCGCCACGACATCGCCCTCACCCTCGGCAGCGGCTGGGGTGCCGCCGCGGAGCTCCTCGGCGAGACGGTCGCGGTCGTGCCGGCGTCCGAGATCGTCGGCTTCAGCGCCTCGGGAGTCGCCGGGCATTCGGGGACGTTGCGCAGCATCCGCCTCGCCTCGGGCAAGCACGCCCTCGTGATCGGCGCGCGCACGCACTACTACGAGGGCCACGGCGTTCGCCGCGTGGTGCACTCGGTGCGCACCGCGGCGGCGGCGGGCGCGAAGATCATGGTGCTGACGAACGGCGCGGGCGGCATCAAGGATCACTGGACGCCCGGCACCCCCGTGCTGATCAGCGACCACATCAACCTGACCGCGGACTCACCGCTGGAGGGCGCGACCTTCGTCGACCTCACCGACCTGTATTCGCGGCGCCTCCGCGACATCGCCCACGAGGTGGATGCGAGCCTCGACGAGGGCGTGTACTGCCAGTTCCGCGGCCCGCACTACGAGACCCCGGCCGAGGTGCAGATGGCGAAGACCATTGGCGGTCACATCGTCGGCATGTCGACGGCACTGGAGGCGATCGCGGCGCGCCAGGCGGGCATGGAGGTCCTCGGGATGTCGCTCATCACCAACCTCGCCGCCGGCATCTCGGCCGAGCCGCTCAGCCACGCCGAGGTGCTGCAGTCCGGCAAGGACGCCGAGCCGGTGATCACGCAGCTGCTCGCGCGCATCGTGGAGAAGTTGTGAGCGGCACGACGGACCTCATCGCGCGGGCGCGCGACTGGATGGCGCAAGACCCCGACGAGGCGACGCGCGCCGAGCTGGATGCCCTCCTCGCCCTCGTCGACACGGGAAGCGAGACGGCCGCGGCCGACCTCGCGGAGCGCTTCGACGGGCGCCTGCAGTTCGGCACCGCCGGCCTTCGCGGCGCGATGGGCGCGGGCCCGCAGCGCATGAATCGGGTCGTGGTGGCGCAGGCCGCCGCGGGGCTCGGGTTCTTTCTGAAGACGCGGGAGCCGAATCCTTCGGTCGTGATCGGCTACGACGGCCGCCACAATTCGCGTGTCTTCGCCGAGGATTCGGCCGAGATCCTGCAGGGGCTCGGCGTCGCGGCGACGATTCTGCCGCGCATGCTGCCGACCCCCGTGCTGGCGTTCGCGGTGCGCGAGCTGCGCGCGAGCGCGGGCATCATGGTGACCGCCTCGCACAACCCGGCGGCCGACAACGGCTACAAGGTGTACCTCGGCGGTGCCGACGACGGCTCCCAGATCGTGCCGCCCGCCGACGGGCTGATCGCGGCCGAGATCGACCGCGTCGCGGCGGGTTCGATCGCGAACCTCGGCCGGTCGACGGCGTTCGCGACCGCCCCCGAGTCGATCATCGAAACGTATGTGGAGCGCACCGCGCACGTGGCCCGGCACGTCGCGCCGCTGACGATCGCGTACACGCCGATGCACGGCGTGGGCCTGGACACCTTCGCCCGCGTGCTTGCGGCGGCCGGCTTCGCCGAGGCGCACGTGGTCGAGGAGCAGGCCCAGCCCGATCCGGACTTCCCCACCGTCGCGTTCCCGAACCCGGAAGAGCCCGGCGCCATGGACCTGGTGCTCGCGCGCGCGTCCGCCGTGGGTGCCGACCTGGCGATCGCCAACGACCCGGATGCCGACCGGGTCGCCGTGGGCATCCCCACCGCGGACGGGTGGCGGCGTCTCAGCGGCAATGAGGTGGGCTGGCTGCTCGGCTGGGATGCGGCCCGCACCGCCTCCGGGGGCACGCTCGCCAATTCGCTGGTCTCCTCCCCCGCGCTCGGCGCGGTCGCCGAGCACTTCGGCTTGGAGCACGCGGAGACGCTCACCGGTTTCAAGTGGATCTCGCGCGCGCCGGGCATCGTCTTCGGCTACGAGGAGGCCCTCGGCTACCTCGTCAACCCGGACACCGTGCGCGACAAGGACGGCATTTCGGCGGCGCTCGCGGTGCTCTCCCTCGCGGCCGAACTCCGCGAACGCGGCGAAACGCTCGCCGACCGGCTCGAGCAGTTCGCGGCCGAGTTCGGCGGCTTCGCCTCGGGCCAGATCTCGATCCGGGTGACCGATCTCGGCGAGATCGCGCGTCTGAGCGCGGCCCTGCGCGACAACCCCCCGCACGAGATCGGCGGCATCGAGGTGACCGCCCTGGAGGACTTCCTCGTCGGCGTCGGCGACTACCCGCGCAGCGACATCCTGCGCTTCCGCCTCGCGGGCGGCGGTCGCGTGATCGTGCGTCCGAGCGGAACCGAGCCGAAGCTCAAGTGCTATCTGGATGCGGTTTCGTACGAGGGCAGCGGATCGGAGCGCGTCGCCGCGGCACGGGCCTTGGTCGCGCACCTCGAGTCGGGGATGCGCGACCTGCTCCGTTGATCGCCGCGGCTCAGCGCGCGGAGCGGTCCATCCGCGCGAGGGCGGCGATGGTCGCGTTGGCGATCGCCTCGGCCCAGATGCGGTGAAGGCTCGGCCAGGAGATCGAGTCTTCGACGAGCGCGGTGCCGAGCCGCAGGTCCGGGAATGGCACGAACGACACGGCCTGGCAGTCGCCCGCAAGTCGCTCGCTGGCGCGATTCAGGGCCGCCGTCTGGCGGTCGAGGATCGCGCGAGCGGGGGCGGGAACCGGGCGGAAGTCGCTGACCGGCGGGATCCCAGCGATGATCACGTGGCAGGCCTGCCCCGCCTCGTCTCGGAGCTCGGCGATCGCGCGGGCGAGATCCGCGCTCCAGCTTTCGGCTGTCGTCGCCAGGAGCACATCCGGGATCCCGAGCATGAGCACGGCGACGTCGAGGTCGGCGAGGTCGTGGTCGGCCGCCGCCGACAGGCCCGCCGCCGTGAGGTCAGGGGACGCGATCACCTGGATCTCGACCCCGCGCGACCGGGAGGCCGCGATGGCGGCCGCGGCGCGCGCCGGGACCGCCATGCCGTGGCGCAGCACACCGTAGCCGGCAGCCCCCACGTCTCCCACGAACAGCATCCGCCGCGGTGACGGCCCCTCGACGACGGTCACCGGCTCATCGCTCGGGAACGGGGCCGTCAGCACGTCGCGCCGATACTGCGCCAGATGGGCGCGGAGGATCGGGCGCACGAGTGCGAGCAGGGTGCGAATCGCGGCCGATCGGATCGGACGCGTCGCATGCGGGGTGGGAAGCATGTGCTGTCATTGTGCCTGACGGGGCGCAATCCTCCCAGTTGAGAGACCCTCGACCGCGGAAACTATGACGCGAGCTCGTACCCCGAATTGTGGGGGTTCTTGCCGGTCATTCGTCCCCCGAAATCTGGGTTAGCCTAGTGCATCCTCGAAACTTCGGTTTCGCGGACGCGTTCGGCTGGTAACCGGGCGCGCGCGGCGCTGCGATGCCCTGATCAATCGCGGCGCCGCGCCCCTCACGCGGTGCGTCAGCCGAGCGCCTTCTCGAGCTTGACGGTGAGTTCGGCGGTGTCGAAGTAGTTCTCGACGACGACCACATCCGCGTAGGTGGCGCCGATCGCGGTCACGAACTCGGGGCTCGTGAGAATCACCTGCGCGTCGTCGGCCTCGGCGTGCAGCGAATTCAGGTCCGTGGCGACGACGGTCGCCTCGATGCCCAGTCGCCCCAGCACGCGCTCGGCGTTGACCTTGAGGATGCCGCTGGTGCCGACACCCGCCCCGCAGATCGCGACGATCTTCACGAAAGTTCCTCTCCTGCCGCCCGGTGAGCGGCGACCGCGGGCACGCCGAGAATCGAGCGCACCTCATCGGAACTCGTCGCCTCGGCGATGCGTTCGACCGCATCCGAATCGTTGAAGGTGTTGGCCAACTGGGCCACGAAACCGATGTGCCGGTCGTTGGCGGTGACCGCCAGACCGAGCACGACGCGAACCGGGTCGTTGTGCGGGTGGCCGAAGTTCACCGGCTCGGCAAGCGACGCAACCGCGAACCCGTCGGCGAGCACGTCGGGGCCGGGGCGCGCGTGGGCGAGCGCGAGGCCGGGGGCGATGACGACGTAGGGGCCGTGTTCCTCGATCATGCGCACCATGGAGGCCGTGTACTCCGGCTTGGCGGCTCCCGTCGCCACCAGTCCCGCCCCGACGACCGCGACGGCGGCACGCCAATCGGCGGCGTCCGCGCCGAGCGCGACCGCCGCATCCGGGAGCGGAGGAAGCGACATCACGCGGCTTCGAAGCCCCCCTCGATCAGCTCGATGAGGTCCTGGCGCTCGTCGAGCGGCAGGAAGGCGGCCTCGGCCGCGTTGAGCTGGAAGGCGAGCAGGTCGTCGAGTCCGTAGCCGAAGGTGTCGACCAGCAACTCGAGTTCGCGCGTCAGCGTGGTGGCGCTCATCAGCCGGTTGTCGGTGTTGACGGTCACGCGGAAGCCGAGCTGATACAGCGTGTCGAAGGGATGCGCGGCGAGGTCGGTGCCCCACGCGGCGATCGCGCCGGTCTGCAGGTTCGAACTCGGACTGGTCTCGAGCGCAATGCTGCGGTAGCGTACCCATTGCGCGACGTGACCCAGGCTGACGTAGTCGTTGTCGCCGTCGCGCGACTCCACGGTGATGTCGTCGGCGATCCGGACGCCGTGCCCGAGGCGCAGCGCGTGGCCGTCGACGAGGGCTCCGCGGATGCTGTCCAGTCCGTCCGCTTCGCCGGCGTGGATCGTCGCGGGGAACATCTCGCGCGCCAGCAGGTCGAAGGCCGCGCCCATCCGCGACGGGGGGAACCCCGCCTCAGGGCCCGCGATGTCGAAACCGACCACGCCGCGATCGCGGTGACGCAGCGCCAGCTCGGCGATCTCGACGCCGCGGTCGAGATGGCGCATCGCGCTCACCAACTGGCCGACGCGGATGTGTGAACCGGCCGCGTTCGCGGCGGCGACCCCCGCATCCAGACCCGCTTGCACGGCCTCGACCGCCGCGTCGAGGCTGAGACCCGCGCTGACGTGCTGCTCGGGAGCCCACCGGATCTCGCCCCACACGACGCCGTCCTCGGCCAGGTCGGCGACGAACTCGCGCGCGACGCGCTCGAGCCCGTCGGCGGTCTGCATCACCGCGACGGTGACGTCGAAGGTCTTCAGGTACTCGACGAGCGAACCCGAGTCGCTCTTCTCGGCGAACCAGGCGCCGAGGGCGTCGGCGTCACCGACGGGGGCGCCGCCGGGAAGCTCGATGCCGTGCTCGTCGGCGAGCTCGAGGATGGTCGCGGGGCGCAGGCCGCCGTCGAGATGATCGTGCAACGAGACCTTCGGAAGGGTCTTCACAGTCGACAGTTCCGCGGCATCGCTCATACCCCCAGCGTAGTTGGGAGTCGCCTGGAAATTCCCCCGGATCTCATCGGGATTACGCTCGAAGCATGACGGCACGGAAGATCATCCTCGACTGCGATCCGGGTCACGACGACGCGATCGCGATGCTGCTCGCACACGGCAGTCCCGAGGTCGAACTGCTGGCCGTCACGACGGTCGCCGGCAACGCGTCGCTCGCGAATGTGACCCACAATGCGCTCTCGGTGGCGCGCGTCGCGGGCATCACCGGCATCCCCTTCGCGGCGGGGGCGGCGCGCCCGCTCGTGCGGCGCACCGAGTATGCGCCGACGATCCACGGCGACTCGGGGCTCGACGGGCCGGAGCTGCCGGAGCCCGAGCTCGAGCTCGATCCGAGGTCGGCAGCGCAGCTCATCATCGACCTGGTGATGGCGCACGAGCCGGGTGAGATCACGCTCGTGCCGACCGGGGCGCTGACCAACATCGCCCTCGCTGCCCGACTCGAACCGCGCATCGTGCCGCGCGTGCGCGAGGTCGTGCTGATGGGCGGCGGCGTGCACGTCGGAAACTGGAACGCGACGAGCGAGTTCAACATCGTCATCGATCCCGAGGCCGCGCACATCGTGTTCAACGAGGACTGGCCGCTCACGATGGTCGGGCTCGACGTGACGCATCAGGCGCTGGCGACGGATGCGGTGCGCGCCGCGATCACCGAGCTCGACACCGCGCCCGCGCGCTTCACCCTCGAATTGCTGGACTTCTTCGCCGACACGTACCGCCGCGAGCAGGGCTTCACGTATCCGCCGGTGCACGACCCGGTCGCCGTCGCCTACGTCATCGACCCGGCCGTGCTGCACGTCGTGAAGGCGCCGCTCGACGTCGAGTTGTCGGGAACCCTGACGCTCGGCATGACGGTCGCCGACCTGCGGATGCCCGCGCCGGACGACTGCCGCACGCAGGTCTCGCTCGGCCTCGACCAGGACCGTTTCTGGTCTCTCGTCGTCGCCGCCCTCCGCCGCATCGGCTGACAGCACCTTTTTCAGGAGTTGGTGTGAGTGGTGTGACTCATGTCGTGCGGCGGGTCACTCCACACAACTTCTGCCACACAAACTCCTGAAAACGGCTAGGCGATGCGGTCAGCGATGAGGGGGCCGCCGGTCAGGACCTCGTCGCCGGGGGCTCCGATGCGGTAGGCGCCGTCGAGAGCCTCGAGGGCGCGGTCGAAACGCGCCGCGTCGTCGGCGCCGAGGGTGAACAGCGGGTCTCCCGCGCGCACCTCGTCGCCCGGCTTCTTGTGCAGGTCGATCCCCGCGGAATGGATGACCGGGTCCTGCTGGCGCGCACGTCCGGCCCCGAGCCGCCAGGCCGCGATCCCGAACGGGAGCGCCTGCTGCTCGACGAGCACGCCGTCGCGCTCGGCCCGCACGACGTGAGTCTCACGGGGGGTCGGCAGCGCCGCGTCGGGGTCGCCGCCCTGCGCCTGGATCATGGCGCGCCAGGTATCCATCGCCTTGCCCGAGGAGAGGTGCCCTTCGACGTCGGCATCCGGCACTCCGGCGAGATCGAGCATCTCGCGGGCGAGCGCGAGGGTGAGTTCGCGCACATCGGCCGGTCCGCCGCCGGCGAGCACCTCGACCGACTCGCGCACCTCGTTGGCGTTGCCGATCGCGAGCCCCAGCGGCACGTTCATGTTGGTGAGCAGCGCGCGCGTGGCGACGCCCGCGTCGGTGCCGAGGCGCACCATCGTCTCGGCGAGTTCGCGGCTGCGCTCCACATCCTGCAGGAACGCGCCCGAGCCGAACTTGACGTCGAGCACGAGCGCGGCGGTGCCTTCGGCGATCTTCTTGCTCATGATGGAGGAGGCGATGAGCGGGATCGCCTCGACGGTGCCCGTGATGTCGCGCAGCGCGTACAGCTTGCCGTCGGCGGGGGCGAGCCCCGATCCGGCGGCGCAGATCACGGCGCCGACCTCGTCCAGCTGGGCCATGAACTCGTCGTTGGTGAGCGCCGCGCGCCAGCCGGGGATCGACTCCAACTTGTCGAGCGTTCCGCCGGTGTGACCGAGGCCGCGGCCCGAGAGCTGCGGCACGGCGACGCCGAAGGAGGCGACGAGCGGTGCGAGCGGCAGGGTGATCTTGTCGCCGACTCCCCCCGTCGAGTGCTTGTCGGTGGTCGGCTTCGACAACCCGGAGAAGTCGAGGCGTTCACCGCTGGCGATCATGGCGAGGGTGAGGTCGCGGATTTCGTCGCGGCCCATCCCGTTGAGGAAGATCGCCATCGTCATCGCCGACATCTGCTCGTCGGCGACGTAGCCGCGCGTGTAGGCGTCGATCAGCCAGTCGATCTGCGGCGTCGTCAGCTCTCCGCCGTCGCGCTTGGTGCGGATCAGGTCGACGACATCAAACGGTTCGACGCTCATGATTCTCGATACTCCTGAAGGGTTCGGGGCCCGAAGGCGTCGGGCAGCACCTCGTCGATGGTCTTGATGCCGGAGACCGTCGCCAGCAGCATGCCGTCGGCCGAATGCTCGAAGAGCAGCTGTCGGCAACGACCGCAGGGCATCAGCGCGTCCCCGTGCCCGTCCACGCACGCGAACGCCACCAGCTTTCCGCCGCCCGACATCCAGAGCGCCGAGACGAGCGAGCACTCGGCGCACAGCGTCACCCCGTAGGAGGCGTTCTCGATGTTTGCGCCGGTCACGATCCGACCGTCGTCGACGAGGGCGGCGGCTCCCACCGGGAACTTCGAGTACGGCGAGTAGGAGTGCGTCACCGCCTCGCGAGCCGCCGAGCGTAGCGCATCCCAGTCGATCTCCGACATCGTCAACTCTTGATGTAGGGCTTGCCGTCGGCGGCCGGCGGGCGCGACTGTCCGACGAGTCCGGCGACCGCGAAGATCGTCACGAGGTAGGGCAGCATCAGCATGAACTCACTCGGCACCGGCGAACCGATGATCCCGAGCACGCTCTGCAGGCTGGTGGCGAAGCCGAACAGCAGAGCCGCCAGCGTCGCCCGGATCGGATGCCAGCGCCCGAAGATGACGGCGGCGAGAGCGATGAAGCCCATGCCGTTGGTCATCTCCTTGCCGAAGGCGCTCACCGAGTCGAGCGTGAAGTACGCCCCGCCCATTCCGGCGATCGCGCCCGCGAGCAGCACGTTCCAGAACCGGGTGCGGTTGACGTCGATGCCGACCGTGTCGGCGGCCGTGGGGTGCTCGCCAACCGAACGGACGCGCAGACCCCAGCGGGTCTTGAACAGCCCGAACCAGACCCCGAACACCGCGATGTACATCAGGTACACGATGATCGTCTGCTGGAAGAAGACCGGTCCGATGATCGGGATCTGCGACAGGATCGGGATCTCGAGCGACGGGAAGCGCACGCTCGAGTTGAACTGCGCCGTGTTGGCGGTCAGCACCGTGGAGTACAGGAAGTTCGTCAGACCCATCACGAGCACGTTCAGCACGACGCCGACGATCACCTGCTCGACGATGTAGCGGATGGCGAAGACGGCGAGCACGAGCGAGACGAGCATGCCCGCGATCATCGCCGCCAGCAGCCCGAGCAGCGGCTGGCCGGTGACCGAGGAGACAACGGCGGCCGAGAACGCGCCGAACAGCAGCTGCCCTTCGATCGCGATGTTGACGACGCCGACCCGCTCGGACACGACACCGCCGAGCGCCCCGAAGATGATCGGCGTGCTGAGCGCGAGCGCCCCGATCAGCAGACCGGGAAGCGGAATCGTCTTGCCGGCGGCGGCCCAGGTCAAGAACGCGAAGAGTGCGAGCGCGACGAATACGATCACGAGCCACAGTGGCGACTTGCCCCGCGGGTGCAGGAACGAGAACGCGAGAGCCCCGAACACCATCAGCACCATGAGCACGGCGACGGCGGCGACGAATCCCACGGTCGGAACGACCAAGGCCGGGAGCTGGATGAAGTCGCTGCCGGTGGAGAGCCGGAACGTGGTCTCCCCGTCGCGCGGGAAGGCGAAGCCCATCAGGAGCGCCGCGATCGCGAAGACCGCCAGCCCGATCGGCGTCTTGAGGTCGCGAACGCGGGCAACTTCGCGGTCGGCGTTCAGCGCCGCAGTCGTGGTCACTTGGCTGCTCCTTCCGCGAGGCGAGCGGCTCGTCGGCGCGGGGCCGAGCCCGGCGCCGGGAGGCGGAACACCGACCGCACGAGCGGCGGCGCCGCGATCAGCAGCACGATGACGGATTGGACCACGAGGATGATGTCGATCGGCACGCCCTGCGAGGCCTGCATCGTGTAGCCGCCGGCCTTGAGTGCCCCGAACAGGATTCCGCTGAAGAACACCCCCCACGGCTTCGAACGCCCGAGAAGCGCGACGGTGATCGCGTCGAAGCCGATTCCGGCATCCACCCCCGCCGAGAATCCGCTGGTCGTCGTCCCGAGGACCTGGGATGCGCCGGCCAGACCCATCAGACCGCCGGCGAACAGCATCGCGGCGACGTAGACGGACTTGACGTTGATGCCCGCGACACGCGCGGCGTTCGGGTTCTCGCCGACGGCGCGGAAGCGGAAGCCCATGCTCGAGCGGTTCAGCAGGTACCACACGTAGATCGTCGCCGCGATGACGAGCACGAAGCCCAGATGTAGCCGGAACGAGCCGACACCGATCAGGTCGCTGAGGTTCGGGAGCACCGCCGTCTCGAGCGCCGCGGGCGACTTCGGGTTGTTGGAACCGGGTGCCTGCAGGGCGCCCGGCGTGCGGAGCAGGAAGAACACCAGGTAGTAGGCGACGTAGTTGAGCATGATCGTCACGATCACCTCATGCGCCCCGGTGCGCGCCTTGAGCAGCCCCGCCAGGCCGCCCCAGAGCGCGCCGCCCAGGATCGCGCCGGCGACGGCGACGACCATGTGGATGACGACCGGCAGATCGAACGACCAGCTGATCCAGCCGCCGAGGGCCGCCGCCATGATGATCTGGCCGCGACCACCGATGTTGAACAGGCCGACGCGGAAGGCGAGCGCGACGCCGAGCCCCGCCGCGATGAGCGGCGTCGCGAAGGTGAGCGTCTCGGTGATCGGCTTGATCTGGTCGACGAACGAGGTGCGGTTGATGTTGAAGATCGCCCCGCGGAACAGCGCGTCGTAGGCTCCGCCGATCGCCTGCCCGATGGCGACGAAGGTGTCGCCCGGTCGGGAGAAGAAGTAGCCGAGCGAGGACTGCACGGCGTCGTCGGTCGCGGCGATCAGGATGCTCCCGATGAGCAGGGCCAGCACGATGGCGAGGAACGAGAGCAGCGCGTTTCCGGTCACGATCTCGCGCAGAATCTGGTGCGTGCGCGAGGGCTCGTCGGTGACGACGGCTGCCGAGGCGTCCGGTTCGGCGGGGGTCTGGCTGCTGCTCACGCGGCGGCCTCCTTCGGGGTTTCGCCCGCCATCATGAGGCCGAGCACGTCACGGGGGGTGTCACCGGGGACGATGCCCACGATGCCGCCGCGGTACATCACGGCGATGCGGTCGGCAAGCGCGACGACCTCGTCGAGCTCGGTCGAGACGACGATGACGGGCACGCCCGCGTCGCGCGCGGCGACGATCTGGCTGTGCACGAATTCGATCGAGCCGACGTCGAGGCCGCGTGTGGGCTGGGCGGCGACAACGAGTTTGACCTCTTTGCTGAGTTCGCGCGCGAGCACGACCTTCTGCTGGTTTCCGCCCGAGAGCTTGCCGACGTGGGTCTCGATTCCGGGTGCGCGGATGTCGAACTCCTCGAGCTTCTCGCGCGCGAAGGTCGCGAGCGTTTCGAGCTGCAGGGTTCCGCTTTTGACGAAGGGTTCGCTGTGCGACCGGTCGAGCATGAGGTTTTCGGCGATCGTGAAGCCGGCGATGAGGCCGTCTTCACGGCGATCTTCGGGCACGAACCCGACTCCCGCATCGAGGACCTTGCGCGGCGTGCGGCCGACGAGTTCTTCGCCACCGAGCGTGATCGAGCCTTCGACCCGGGGCTGCAGGCCCATGATCGCCTCCGTCAGCTCGGTCTGCCCGTTGCCCTGGACACCCGCGATCGCGAGGATCTCCCCCGTGCGCACCTCAAAGTTCAGGTGCGCGACAACGTACTGATTGTTGGCGTCGATCACGGACAGGTTGCGCACGACGAGCGCCTCCTCGCCCGGTTCGGCCGGGTCCTTGTCGACCATGAGGTCGACCGCGCGGCCGACCATGAGCGAGGCGAGTTCGGCGTTGGTGGCGGTGGGCTCCGCCTCGCCGACGACCTTGCCGAGCCGGATGACGGTGATGCGGTCGGCGACCTCGCGCACCTCGCGCAGCTTGTGCGTGATGAACACGATCGAGGTGCCGGTCTCTTTGAGCTGGCGCATGATCGCCATCAGCTCATCGGTCTCTTGCGGCGTGAGCACCGCGGTCGGCTCGTCGAAGACGAGCACGCGGGCATCCCGTGACAGCGCCTTGATGATCTCGACGCGTTGCTGCACGCCGACCGGGAGATCTTCGACGCGCGCATCCGGATCGACGTCGAAGCCGAACCGTGCGGAGATCTCGCGCACCTTCTCGCGGGCACCCTCGAGATCGAGCACGCCGCCGAACTTGGTGGATTCGTGGCCGAGCATGACGTTCTCGGCGACCGTGAACACGGGGATGAGCATGAAGTGCTGATGGACCATGCCGATCCCGGCATTCATCGCGTCGCCGGGGCCCGCGAAGTGCTGGACCTTGTCGTCGAGCAGGATTTCGCCGCCGTCGGCGCGATACAGACCGTAGAGGACGTTCATCAACGTCGACTTGCCGGCGCCGTTCTCACCGAGCAGCGCGTGGATTTCGCCGGCCTCCACGGTGAGGTCGATGTGGTCGTTGGCGACCAGGGCACCGAACTTCTTCGTGATGCCTCGGAGTTCGAGCTTCATGCCACCCAATCTATTCCCAGTACAGCGAACACGGGGAGGCCGGCCAGAGCCGACCTCCCCGCGTCACTTCGTTCTGTTCAGAACTTCGCGTGAGTCCTTACGGGCTCGACGGCGAGCTCACGACCACGTCGCCCGCGATGATCGCGGCCTTGAGGTCTTCGAGCTCCTGCGCGAGTTCGGCCGGAACCTTCGACGCGAAGTCGTGGAACTCGGCGAGGCCCACGCCGCCGTTCTCGAGCGTGCCGACGTACGGCTCGTTCGAGAAGTTGCCGGTCGCCGCCGCGGTCACGACGTCGTACACGCCCGCGTCGACGCCCTTGAGCACCGAGGTGAGGAGCAGATCGGCAACCGACGGGTCGGTCACGTAGACGTCGGCGTCGACACCGATCAGCGCGATCGTGTCGTCACCGGTGTCGCGGATCGCCTCGGCGGCCGAGATGTAGATCGGGCCACCGACGGGCAGCAGCACGTCAGCACCCTGGTCGAGCAGGCCCTGCGCCGAGGTCTTCGCCTCAACGCCGGCAGCGAAGCCACCGGTGAAGGTGCCCGACTGCGCTTCCTTGTCCCAGCCGATGGCCTCGACACTCGTGCCCTTGACCTCGTTGTAGTACGCCACGCCGTCGACGAAGCCATCCATGAAGATGGTCACCGGCGGAATCGGGATGCCACCGAAGGTGCCGACGACGCCGGTCTTCGAGTAGGCCGCCGCGGCGTAGCCCGCGAGGAACGCGGCCTCGGCCGTGTTGAAGAGAATCGGCTTGCCGTTCTCGACATCGGGCGTGCCGTCGAAGTCGCCGTCCAGGCCGTCATCGATGATCGCGAACTCCACGTCGGGGTTGTTCTGCGCGCCTTCGATGGTGGCGGCCGACAGCAGGAAGCCGACGGTCACGATGATCTCGCAGCCTTCGCCGACGAGGCTCTCGATGTTCGGGGCGTAGTCGTCCTCGCTGGCCGACTCGGAGTGGATCTCCGTGATGCCGAGTTCGTCGACCGCGGCCTCGAGACCGGTCAGGCCGAGCTCGTTGAACGAGTTGTCGTCGAATCCACCGGCGTCCGAGACCATGCAGGCCAGGAAGTCGAGTTCGGGCGTTTCGCCGTTGCCCTCCTCGGGGGCCGACGCACAGCCGGCGAGCACGAGTGCGCTCGAGCCGAGCACGGCGAGACCGGCGAGACCGGTCTTGCGGAAAGTGATTGTCACGGTGTCCTCCAAGAATGCGCGCACGGCAGGATGCCGGGCGTTTTCCTCACGCTACCGAAAACTGAGCGGTCCACGGAGAGACTCGGCGCACTGATGGTCGAAGCGTTACAAATCTGCGACGGTCGCGAAACGATTCGGAAATGTTGACGACGTCAACACACGTTTTCGGCTCGAAACGGCGGATTCGTGCGCTACAGAACACCGTCTCGGCCCGACAGTTTGAGCGCATCGACGACGCTCTTGACGCGCTGAGCGTGCTCGCTCGTGGTCACGAGCAGCGCATCCGGCGTGTCGACCACGACGATGTCCTGCACCCCGATGAGGGAGATGATCCGGTCGGTGGTCGAGATGACGATGCCGCTGGCGGAGTCGGAGAGCACGCGCGCGTGCTCTCCGAGAATCGCGAGGTTGGCAGGCCGCCCACCCGAGTGCAGCTTCGCGATCGACGCGAAGTCTCCGACGTCGTCCCAGCCGAAACGACCCGGGATCACCGCGAGGCGCCCGGCCGCCGCCGCGGGCTCGGCGACCGAGTAGTCGATCGCGATCTTGGTGAGCTTCGGCCAGATCCGGTCGACCGCGGGTCCGCGGCGCGCGTGGTCGTCCCACGCCTCCGCCAACTCCTCGAGGCCCGCCAGCAGCTCGGGCTGCGTGGCGCCGATCTCTTCCAGCAGTCGGTCGGCGCGCGCGATGAACATTCCGGCGTTCCAAAGGTGATGCCCCTCGCTGACGTAGCGCCGCGCGGTCTCGAGGTCGGGCTTCTCGACGAAGCTCTCGACGCGCAGTGCGTCGGGAGCACCCTCGATCGACAGCGCCTCGCCGCAGTCGATGTAGCCGAACCCGACGGCGGGCTCGTCGGGGGTGATGCCGATCGTCGCGATGTACCCGGCGTCGGCGGCCAGCACCGCCTGCTCGACCGCCGCGCGGAACTTAGCGGGCTCGTGAATCACGTGGTCGGCGGCGAAGGACCCGATGATGACGTCCGGCTCGCGGCGCCGGAGGATCGCGGCGGCGAGCCCGATCGCGGCGGTGGAATCCTTCGGCTCGCTCTCCAGCACGACGTTCGGGTCGGTCAGCTCAGGCACCTGGCTCTCGACCGCCGCACGGTGCGCGCGCCCCGTTACCACCATGACCCGCTGCGGCCCCGAGATGGGCGCCAACCGCTCCCAGGTGGCGCGCAGCAGCGTCTGCCCGGATCCGGTGAGGTCGTGGAGGAACTTCGGGGCATCCGCGCGCGACAGCGGCCACAGCCGCGAGCCCACTCCGCCCGCGGGGATCACACTGTAGAACCGGTCCAACGCCGACGATCGCTCAGCCATGCGGACCACTCTACGCATCTTGTGTTAACGCAAATCGACAGGCCGCGTACACCCGCTGGTTACCCGTGCTCCCTAGCGTCAAGGAAAGCCGGGAGGTGGATCATGGGACGTCGAGTCGCGATCGTGAGCGAGAGCTTTCTTCCGACCCTCAACGGAGTGACGACCAGCGTCGTGAAACTCATGGAGCACCTCGCCGACCGCGGCGACGAGGCGATCCTGATCGTGCCGGCGGCGGGGTCGCCGCGCAGCTACGCGGGGTTCCGGGTGCACGAGGTTCCCGCGCTCGCCTACCGCCAGTTCCCGGTCGGGCTGCCCAATTCGCAGATCTCGGGCCTGTTGGCGCGATTCCGACCGGATGTGGTGCACGTCGCCTCGCCCTTCCTCCTCGGCGCCCAGTCGATCGCCGCGGCCAACCGTCTGGGCGTGCCGAGCGTGGCGATCTACCAGACCGACGTCTCCGGCTACGCCCGGCGCAACCGTCTCGCGGTCGCCTCGAACTTCGCCTGGCGCATCGTGCGCTGGATTCACGAGGGCGCGGACCTCACCCTCGCCCCCTCGTCGACGGCGATCGCGGCACTCGAAGAGGCGGGAGTTCCCCGCCTGGAGCGCTGGGGGCGCGGCGTCGACACCGATCGCTACCACCCGGGGCACCGTTACACGGCTCGGGCGCAGGAGCTGCGGGCCGAGCTTGCGCCCGACGGGGAAGTGATCCTCGGCTACGTCGGCCGCGTCGCGCCGGAGAAGAGCATCGAACGGCTCGCCGAGCTCGCGGGCATCCCCGGAATCCGGATCGTCATCGTCGGCGGCGGTCCGGCGCTGCCGAGCGTCACGCGCGCGCTCGAGGGGATGCCGGTCACCTATCTCGGCGAACTCCGCGGCGAGGAGTTGTCGGCCGCCTACGCGAGCTTCGACGTGTTCGTCCACACGGGCACCGAGGAGACCTTCGGCCAGACCCTGCAGGAGGCGCACGCGAGCGGGCTGGCCGTTGTGGCGCCGCGCGCAGGGGGACCGATCGACCTGATCGACGACGGCACCGATGGGCTGCTTTACGACCCCGCGGTCGACGGGGCCCTCGCGGCGGCCGTGCGACCGCTCGTTGCCGACGGCGCGCTTCGAGCGCGCATGGGCGAGGCGGGGCGGCGCAAGGTCATCGGCCGCACCTGGCACCGCGTCTGCGACGAACTGCTCGGCCGCTACGACGAGGTGATCGCGGCGCGCCGCACGACCACGAGATCTCTCGACGTCGAGACAAAGTAAGGTCGCCCTCAGAAGCGGTCGCTTCTCCGAGCGCACTAGACTGGGCGCGTCCGAAGCAATGCGACCGGCGTGCCACCCGTCGACCGCGACGGAGACCCCGAGGAGGAGTCCGTGTCGAGTTCCGCTGCGCGTCCCGCGGCGGCTCCCACTGTCCCCGTTCCCGCCCCGCGACGTCCCGCTGGGACGCTTTACCGCGGCCGCGAAGGAATGTGGTCGTGGGTGCTGCACCGCATCACGGGGACCGCGATCTTTTTCTTTTTGCTGGTCCACATCCTCGACACGGCACTGATCCGCATCGACCCGCATGCCTACGATGCCGTCATCGGCGCGTACAAGACACCCATCATGGGGATCGGCGAGCTCGGGCTGGTCGCCGCGATCGGCCTGCACGCGCTCAACGGCCTGCGGATCATCGCGATCGACTTCTTCTCCTGGGGCACCCGTCACCAGCGGTTGATGTTCTGGATCGTCATCGTGCTCTGGGTGCTGCTGCTCGTCGGCTTCGCCCCGCGCCACCTGATGCACGTGTTCGGAGGCGAATGATGACCACGGTTCCTCTGCCGAACACTCGGCCGGCCCGGCGCGGCGTCAACTGGGAAAAGTGGGGCTGGCTCTACATGCGCGTCTCGGGCGTCCTGCTCGTCGTGCTGATCTTCGGCCACCTGCTCGTCAACCTGTTCCTCGGTGAGGGCGTCAAGGCGATCGACTTCGCGTTCGTCGCCGGCAAGCTCGCGGATCCGTTCTGGATCGTGTGGGACCTGCTGCTGCTCTGGCTGGCCCTCATTCACGGCTCCAATGGCATGCGCACGCTCGTCAACGACTACGCGCACGGCCGCCTGCGGAAGGTCCTGCTCGGCGCGCTCCTCGTGTCCACGATCGTGCTGCTGGTTCTCGGCACCCTCGTTCTGACCACTTTCGATCCCTGCATCGGCGACCCCGCGTCGACCGGTCTCCAAGAGCTCTGCGAGGCACAGTAAGACATGGAGTTCACCGACGGGGACGTCATCGACGGCGTCCACTACCACCAGTTCGACGTCGTCATCATCGGCGCCGGTGGCGCCGGGATGCGCGCCGCCATCGAGGCCGGCCCGAAGGCCAAGACGGCCGTCATCACCAAGCTCTACCCGACCCGGTCGCACACCGGTGCGGCGCAGGGCGGCATGGCCGCCGCCCTCGCCAACGTCGAGGAAGACAGCTGGGAATGGCACACCTTCGACACCGTGAAGGGCGGCGACTACCTCGTCGACCAGGATGCGGCCGAGGTGCTCGCCAAGGAGGCGATCGACGCGGTTCTCGACCTCGAGAACATGGGTCTGCCGTTCAACCGCACGCCCGAGGGCAAGATCGATCAGCGCCGCTTCGGCGGCCACACGCGTGACCACGGCAAGGCGCCCGTGCGCCGCGCCTGCTACGCCGCCGACCGCACCGGCCACATGATCCTGCAGACGCTGTTCCAGAACTGCGTCAAGCTCGGCGTCAACTTCTTCAACGAGTACTACGCGCTCGACCTGGTGATGAACGACGGCAAGCCCGCGGGCGTCGTCGCCTACGAACTCGCGACCGGCGAGATCCACGTCTTCCAGGCGAAGTCGATCGTGTTCGCCACCGGCGGCTTCGGCAAGATCTACAAGACCACCTCGAACGCGCACACCCTCACCGGCGACGGTGTCGGCATCATCTGGCGCAAGGGTCTGCCGCTGGAGGACATGGAATTCTTCCAGTTCCACCCGACTGGCCTCGCCGGGCTCGGCATCCTGTTGACGGAGGGCGCCCGCGGCGAGGGCGCGATTTTGCGGAACGCCTCCGGCGAGCGCTTCATGGAGCGCTACGCCCCCACCATCAAGGACCTCGCCCCGCGCGACATCGTCTCGCGCTGCATGGTGCAAGAGGTCGCCGAAGGTCGCGGGGCCGGCCCGCACAAGGACTACGTGCTGCTCGACTGCACCCACCTGGGCGCCGAGGTGCTCGAGACGAAGCTCCCCGACATCACCGAATTCGCGCGCACCTACCTGGGCGTCGACCCGGTGCACGAACCCGTGCCGGTCATGCCGACCGCGCACTACGCGATGGGCGGCATTCCGACCAACATCAAGGCCGAGGTGCTGCGCGACAACGACACCGTCGTGCCCGGCCTTTACGCCGCCGGCGAGTGCGCGTGCGTCTCCGTGCACGGCTCGAACCGCCTGGGCACCAACTCGCTCCTCGACATCAACGTCTTCGGCAAGCGCGCCGGCAACTACGCCGTCGAGTACGCCCAGACCGCCGAGTTCGTTCCGCTCCCGGAGAACCCGGCGAGCTTTGTGACCGACCTGGTCGAACGGCTCCGCGACTCCACCGGCACCGAACGGATCGCCGCGATCCGCAAGGAACTGCAGGACGAGATGGACAAGAACGCGCAGGTGTTCCGCACCGACGAGTCGCTCGAGAAGGTCACCCACACGATCTTCGAGCTGCGCGAGCGCTACAAGAACATCGGCATCCACGACAAGGGCCGCCGCTTCAACACCGACCTGCTCGAGGCGATCGAGCTCGGTTTCCTGCTCGACCTGGCGGAAGTCGTCGTGTACTCGGCGCGCAACCGCAAGGAAAGCCGCGGCGGTCACATGCGCGACGACTACCCCGATCGCGACGACGCCACCTACATGAAGCACACGATGGCGTACCTCACGGGCGATCCGCACTCGCCCGACGCCTCGGATCACATCACGCTCGACTGGAAACCGGTGGTCATCACCAACTACCAGCCCATGGAGAGGAAGTACTGATGGCCAGCGCAACCGCCGAGGCCCCCGCGCCCGCTCCCGAGGCACCGATCCAGTCGTTCACGGTCACGCTCATCATCCGTCGCTTCGACCCGGAGACGATGGACGAGCCGATCTGGCAGGACTTCGACGTCGACATGTTCCCCACCGATCGGGTGCTGGATGCGCTGCACAAGATCAAGTGGGAACAGGACGGCACGCTCACCTTCCGCCGCTCCTGCGCGCACGGCATCTGCGGCTCCGACGCGATGCGGATCAATGGCCGCAACCGTCTCGCCTGCAAGACCCTGATCAAGGATCTCGACATCTCGCAGCCGATCTACGTCGAAGCGATCAAGGGCCTTCCGCTGGAGAAGGACCTCATCGTCGACATGGAGCCGTTCTTCGAGTCGTACCGGCAGATCCAGCCGTTCCTCATCGCCGACTCCAAGCCGAAGGGCGGCAAGGAGCGTATCCAGTCGGTCGCGCAGCGCGAGCGCTTCGACGACACGACCAAGTGCATCCTGTGCGCCGCGTGCACGAGCTCGTGCCCGGTGTTCTGGACCGACGGTCAGTACTTCGGCCCCGCCGCGATCGTCAACGCGCACCGCTTCATCTTCGACAGCCGCGACGAGGGCTCGCAGGTGCGCCTGGACATCCTCAACGACAAGGAGGGCGTGTGGCGTTGCCGCACGACCTTCAACTGCTCGGAGGCGTGCCCGCGCGGCATCGAGGTCACGAAGGCGATCGCCGAGGTCAAGCAGGCGGTCCTGCGCGGCAAGGCGTAACCCGCCCGGACGGTCGCCACAGAGGGACCGGCCGCGCGACAGCTGGGATCGTCGCGAAGCCGGCCACTCCGTTGCGCTTCCGTAGGGATCCGGAAGCCGAGGACCGCCAATGCGGCCCTCCGTGAAAGAGACGCCCGCCCCGCGGCACTATGACGCGGGTTCCGCGGAAATCTCGGGAATCAGCTCGACTGGACCGTGACCGGCAGCACCGGCGCCGTGGTCACCACGAGCGGCTCGATCAGATCGTTGACGAGCGAGTCGAGCGGGCGCAGTAGCGTGCCCACGAGACCGCGTGAGCCGAGCAGGCCCTCGAGGTAGCCGCGATCGACGGTCTGGCCGATCGTCAGTCCGGTGGTGTCGCCGGGGATGCCACTCGCACTCAGCGTGAACGTCCCGTTCGCCGCGACCGTCGTCGTCGCGTAGACCACTCCAGCCGCCTGCAGCGAGACCGTGGCTCCCGGAGTCGCGGTGCCCGAGAGACTCAGGGTGACGTCCGCGGTCACGACCTCGCTCACGACCTCGCCGACGCCGCCGACCAGCTCCTCGACCACACCGCCGACACCGCCGACGACGTTCTCCACGGTGCCGGTCACGCCGTCGCTCGTCTCCCCGATCCCGATGTCGCTCGGGTCGACGGGCTCCGGTTCGGGTTCGACAACGTCGCCGGACGCCAGAATGTCGTCGCCCGGGCTGCTCGCGGCCGCGTCACTCGACTCGCTCGAGGCCGGCGGCTCCGGGTCCGGATTCATCCCGGTGGAGCCCGACAGCACCAGCCCGCCGCCGAGCACGGCGACGACCGCGATCCCGCTGACCAGCACGCCGGGCGTCGCGCTCGCCCCCAACGCCAGACCGCCCACCACGGGTGCCGCGGCGAGAGACGACTGGACGACCGCGTCGACGGCGTCCGGCATCGGCGGGATCGCGAGATCGCTGACCGGTGCCGAGTTCGATGCCAGCGCGGCGAGCAGCGACCCGCCGGCCACGCCGCCGAGCATCATCGGCAGCAGCACGAGCGCGAGCCGCGAGCCGACCTCGTCGACCTCCTCGGCCACGATCGAGCACCGCGCACAGCCCGGCAGGTGCGCCTCCAGCCGTGTCTTCTCGCGTTTGCCGAGGCCGTCACGGGCGTTCTCGCCGAGCTTCGACATCGCCCAGCGGCAGTCGTCGGACATCCCGGTGTCACTGATGTGCGCCTGCAGCCACGCCTTCCGCAGGCCCTCACGGGCGCGATAGGACAGCGCCGCGACGCCATTGGCCGTCATGCCCATGATGGGCGCGACCTCGTGCGGATCCATTCCCTCGACCTCGGTGTACCAGAGCACCGTCTGCCAGCGCTCCGGAAGGGTCCGGAACGCGGTCGCCGTCAACGTGCGATCGAGCGCCCACACCGAGGGGTCGTCAGGAATCCGCTCGTCCTGGAAGTCCTCGATCATGTCGACTTGCACGTCGCGCGAGGCCGCCCCCCAGCTGCTCGCGAGATTGCGGATCGTCGTGTACAGGTAGGGCCGGAACGCCCCCGTGGGTCCGCCGCCCGCCAGGACACGTTGAAAAATGCGCACATAGGCCTCGGAAACGAGGTCATCGGCATCGAGCGACGTGAACTGGCGGGCGACCCGAACAGCGGAACGATAGTGACGGCTCCACAGTTCGGCGAATGCGCTCGTGTCCCCCGCGCGCGCTCGCTCGATGTACTCGCCGTCCGAAGCCGATGGCTTCGCGTTGTGGCTGTTCATCCCCCTGAACCACTCCCCCGGCCCCTCTGTTGCCTCCCGGGAATGGAACACACGCAAGAGCGCCGCAGTGACGGTTCCCTTGCATCTCCATACCCAGAGAGACGGGCCTTCCAACAGGATATGACGCGAGACGGCGAATAAACATCCTCAATTTCTGAATGCTGCCTGAACACGAGTCCTCCCGCGCGCCGCGGAACGGGCTCGATAGGCTCGATGCATGACCGATTCGGAGGACGCCGACGATAACCGGCTCCCCCAACGGCTGAAGGCCTGGGGGCAGCGCACCATCGACGGGGCGAAGGAATTCGCCGAGCGCGCGCAGGAGTGGAAACCGGTTCGGGTGCTCACACACTTCGGGCAGCAGCGCGGCGCGCTGCTGGCCAACGGGCTCTCCTATCAGGCGATCTTCTCCGTCTTCGCCGCCGTCTGGGTCGGGTTCTCGATCATCGGACTCGTGCTCGACGCGAACGCCGAACTGCGCGACTCGCTGTTTCGCGTGATTCGACTCTCGGTGCCGGGCCTTCTCGATCTCGGCGAGGGCGGCGCGATCGATCCCGACGAACTACTCGACGCGGCCGCAATCGGCTGGACCGGTGCCCTCGCCCTCGCCGGTGCCCTGTTCACCGCGGTCGCGTGGCTCGGCTCGGCGCGAAATGCCGTCCGCGAAATCGCCCAACTCGCCTCGCCCCCGGTGAACTTCCTGCTGCTGAAACTCCGCGACCTGGGACTCGCGCTCGCCTTCGGCGCGGCCGTGCTGCTGTCGGCCGGGCTGTTGTTCGCGAGCACCCAGGCGCTCGAGTGGATCTTCCCCGCGATCGGGGTCGAGACCGATTCGAGCGTCGCGGCGGTCGCCGCCCGCATCATCGGTCTGACGCTGATGTTCGCGCTCGACGCGGCGATCCTGGCGACGCTGTACCGCATCCTCGCCGGCGTGAAGATTCCGCCGCGCCCCCTCATGCAGGGCGCGCTGCTCGGGGCGGCCGGGCTCGCGGTGCTCAAGATCCTCGGGAGCACGCTGCTCGGTGGGGCATCCTCGAACCCCCTCCTGGCGTCGTTCGCCGTCATCATCGGTCTGCTGATCTGGTTCAACCTGATCTGTCAGGTGATCCTCATCGCGGCCGCCTGGCTCGTGGTCACCGCCACGGATGACGGGGTGCCGCTGGATCCGATCGGCGAGCGCGAACGGCGCGAGGCGGAGGCGCGGCTGCGTCTGGAACTCGAGGAAGAGATCCGCGCCGAGTTAGAGAGCACCCTGCCCCGCGCGGTGCGATGGTTGGCCCGGCGCCGGAGCCGCCGGCAGGTCAGCGAGCAGAACTAGGCTCGGAGGTATGCCTCAACCGCTTCGCCTCGCCTCGGTCAACGTCAACGGAATCCGCGCCGCCTACCGGAAAGGAATGGGCGACTGGCTCGCCCAGCGCGATGTCGACATTCTCGCTCTGCAGGAGGTGCGTGCCGAGACCGAGCACATCACCGAACTGCTCGGCCCGGAGTGGAACGTGTTGCACGACGCGGCCACCGCGAAGGGGCGCGCGGGCGTCGCGATCGCCAGCAGGCGGGCCGCCAACATCCATCGGGTGAGCTTCGGGGCGGACGACTTCGACTCGGCCGGGCGGTGGCTGGAGGCCGACTTCGACATCGACGGCACGCTCGTGACGGTCGTCTCGACCTACGTGCACTCGGGCGCCGTCGACACCCCTAAGCAGGTCGAGAAGTACAAGTTCCTGGATGCCATGGCCGAGCGTCTGCCCGAACTCGCCGCCCACAATCCGCGGTCGGTGGTCGTCGGCGACCTCAACGTCGGACACCGCACGCTCGACATCAAGAACTGGAAGGGCAACGTCAAGAACGCTGGCTTCCTGCCCGAGGAGCGCGCCTACTTCGACCGCTTCCTCGGCGCCGAGGGCGAGGAGGGCTACAACCAGGGCGCCGGCTTCGGCTGGGTCGACGTGCACCGCCGATTCCACCCCGACGCTCCCGGGCCCTACACCTGGTGGTCGCAGCGCGGTAAGGCCTTCGACACCGACACCGGCTGGCGGATCGACTACCAGCTGGCGACCCCGGAGCTCGCCGCCGCCGCGGTCTCCTACGCGATCGATCGCGCGTCGGCCTACGACACCCGCTGGTCCGACCACGCCCCCGTCGTCGTCGACTACGCCCTCTAGGCCCCTTCCCCTCCCGCGGGAAGTGGGGGCCGCGGGAACTGGGATGATGGGGGCATGAGTGCTCCGCGTTTGTTCTCCGGTATGCAGCCGTCCGCCGACTCGCTCCACGCGGGCAACTACATCGGGGCGCTCCTCCAGTGGAAGGAACTGCAGTCCACCCACGACGCCGTCTTCTGCGTCGTCGACCTGCACGCGATCACCGTCCCGCAAGACCCGGCCGCCCTGCGCGAGCAGACCCGGCGCACCGCCGCCCAATACATCGCCGCGGGGATCGACCCCTCTCGCTCCACGCTGTTCGTGCAGTCGCACGTCTCCGCGCACGCCGAACTCGCCTGGGTGCTGAACACCATCACCGGCTTCGGTGAGGCGAGCCGGATGACCCAGTTCAAGGACAAGTCGCACAAGCAGGGCGCGGATGCCGCCAGCGTGGGCCTGTTCACCTACCCCATCCTGCAGGCCGCCGACATTCTGCTGTACGACGCGGCCGTCGTGCCGGTCGGCGAAGACCAGCGCCAACACATCGAGCTCACCCGCGACCTCGCGCAGCGCTTCAACTCGCGCTTCGGCACGACCTTCGTCGTGCCCGAGGTCTCGATCCTGAAAGAAACGGCGAAGGTCTACGACCTGCAGAACCCGGGCTCGAAAATGTCGAAGTCGGGCGAGAGCCCGCAGGGCATCCTGTGGCTGCTTGACGAGCCGAAGGTGCTCACCAAAAAAATCAAGTCCGCCGTCACGGATGCCGACCGCGAGATCCGCTTCGACCGCGCCAACAAGCCGGGCGTCTCGAACCTGCTGACGCTCCTGTCGGTGCTGGGCGGGTCGAGCATCCCGTCGCTCGAGAGCGAATTCGAGGGCAAGGGGTACGGCGATCTGAAGGGTGCCACCGCCGAGGCTGTGGTCGCCGCGTTCGACCCGATCCGCACCCGCACGCTCGAACTGCTCGACGACCCGGCCGAGCTCGACCGGGTGCTCGCGGGCAACGCCGAGCGGGCCGAGGCGATCGCCGATGCGACCCTGTCGCGCGTGTACGACGCTGTCGGGTTCCTGCGCCGCGCATGACCCCGGTCGAGCTCCGGGTCGTGTTGTTCGACCTCGACGACACCCTGTTCGCGCACCGACGCTCGGTCGAACTCGGCCTGCACGCGCACCGCGCGACGCTCGGGGCCGCGATCGCGGCGGCCGCACCCGATCTCGAGTTCACGCGCTGGAATGATCTCGAGGAGCGCCACTACCACCGCTACCTTTCGGGCGAGATCGACTTCCACGAGCAGCGCCGCGCCCGGGCGCGCGGCTTTCTCGAGCCACACGGCGTGATACTCGACGACGAGGCCGCACTCGCTTGGTTCGATGCATACCTTCTGGAGTATGAACGCTCGTGGACGCGCCACGACGACGTGGATGCCTGCCTCACCGCCCTCGCCGACCGGCACCTCGGCATCATCACGAACGGCGAACTCGCCTTCCAGCTGGCGAAGCTGCGGGCCATCGGGCTCGAGGGCGCGTTCGAGCAGTTCATCGCGAGCGGCGAGCTCGGGGTGGCCAAGCCCGACGCGCGGATCTTCGAGCGGGCGTGCGAGCTGTTCGAGGTCGAGCCTTCGCAGGCGGCCTACATCGGCGATCGACTGCACACCGACGCGATCGGCGCGGCGCGGGCCGGGCTCCTCGGCGTGTGGCTGGATCGCCCCGGCATCGCGACGGCGGAGCAGCGGGCCGAGGCGGCGAGCGCGGGTGTTCCGGTCATCCGCTCGCTCGCGGAGCTGCCCGCACTCTTGCCGTAGCGCGCTGCTACCGAAACTCGCCGCCCCCGGCCGCCAGTGTGTCGTTTCTCCGGAGCCACCCGCGCGCGAGTGTGTCGTTTCTCCGGAGGTTATGACGCATCCGGATGCAGGTGCACCGTGAAATAGGGGCCTGGCGCGCGAAACCTCCGGAGAAACGTGCACGGGGCGAGGGCGGGCCGCGCGAAACCTCCGGAAAAACGTGCGCAACGGGGCGGGCGCGGGGCGGGGCGGCGAACGCGCGGGAATGCGGGGCGCGAGGGCCGCGTTGTAGGCTGTGGACACGAAGCACGTGCTCCGGGGGCGGTGAAATTCCGCGCCGGCGGTCAAAGTCCGCGAACCTGCCGAGGCAACTCGGCGGGCCGAACTGGTGAAACTCCAGTACCGACGGTGAAAGTCCGGATGGGAGGATGCACGAGTTCACGAGCGCACCCGTCGCGCCCGCGAACCGCCGACTCTCGGCACCCCCGGAACCGTCTGAACACAGACCGAGGACCGGATGCGGAACACCGAGAGCGCCCCCAGCGAAACACTCGACGCCGCCATGCGGCGCGCCTTCGAGCTCGCCCGGCGCGGCCCCGCGACCGGCCCCAACCCGCAGGTCGGCTGCGTGCTGCTGGATGACCGCGGCCAGATCGCCGCCGAAGGCTGGCACCGCGGTGCCGGCACGCCGCACGCCGAAGTGGCCGCACTGGCCGACGCCGCGGCGCGCGGCGTCGAGACCGCCGGGCTGACCGCGGTCGTCACCCTGGAGCCGTGCAACCACACGGGCCGCACCGGCCCGTGCAGCGAGGCGCTGCTGGCGGCCGGCATCGGCGCCGTGCACTACGCCGTCGCCGATCCGGGCGACGCCTCGAGCGGCGGCGCCGCGCGCCTGACCGCCGCGGGGGTGCCGGCGACCCTCGGACCGCTCACGGTCGAGGGTGAGGCGCTGCTGCATCCGTGGCTTTCCGCGGTGCGCCGCGGGCGCCCCTGGGTGACGGTCAAGTGGGCTTCCACGCTCGACGGGCGCGCCGCGGCGGCCGACGGTACCAGCCAGTGGATCACCGGCACCGCCGCCCGCCAGCGCGTGCACGAGGAGCGAGCCGCGGCCGATGCGATCTTGGTCGGCACGGGCACGGTGTTCGCCGACGACCCGAGCCTGACGGCGCGCGGTGACGGCGGCGAACTGCTCGCACACCAGCCGCTGCCGGTGGTGGTCGGCGAGCGCCGAATCCCGAAAACGGCGAAGCTGCATCAGCATCCGGCGGGCGTGCTGGAGACCGGCACCCGCGACCTGGGTGCCGCGCTCAGCCAGCTGCACGAGCGCGAGATCCGGCGCGTCTACGTCGAGGGCGGTCCGACTCTCGCGAGCGCGCTCATCGCGGAGGGCCTCGCCGACGAGTTCTCGATCTACCTGGCGCCCGCGCTGCTCGGCGGCGAGAAGCTCGCCCTCGGCGACCTGGGCATCACGACCATCGGCGACGCGCGCCGCCTGCACATCACCACCGTCGAACAACTCGGCGATGACCTGTTCATCGCGGCGACGCCGCACGCGCCGACCACCCCGACCGCAACCCCCCAGGAGCACTGACATGTTCACCGGAATCATCGAAGAACAGGGCGAAGTTCTCGCCTGGGAGCCGAGCGCCGACGCCGCCCGGATCACCGTGAGGGCCCCGCTCGCCGCCTCCGACGCGCGCCACGGCGATTCGATCGCGGTCAGCGGGGTCTGCCTGACGGTGATCGATCAGGGCCCCGACTGGTTCACCGCCGACGTCATGGCGGAGTCGATCGCGCAGACCACGCTGGCGCTGATCGCCCCCGGCTCGCGCGTCAACCTGGAGCGCGCCGCGGCCGTCGACTCGCGCCTCGGCGGCCACATCGTGCAGGGCCACGTGGATGCCACCAGCCACGTGGTGAGCGTCACCCCGGGCGAACGGTGGAGCGTCGTGCGCGTCGCGCTGCCGGCCGAACTTGAGGCGCTCGTCACCCGCAAGGGTTCGATCGCGATCGACGGCATCTCGCTCACGGTCAGCGCGGTCAGCGACGCCGGGGAGGCATCCCCGTGGTTTGAGGTCAGTCTGATTCCGGAAACGCTCAGCGCCACGACGCTCGGCGCCGCCGCCCCCGGCACCCCCGTCAATCTCGAGAGCGACATTCTCGCTCGCCACGTCGAGCGCCTGCTCGCCGTGGAATCCCTCCGATCGAAGGTGCAGGCATGAGCCTCTCCACCATCCCCGAGGCCGTCGCGGCGCTCCGCGCGGGCCGTCCGATCATCGTCGCCGACGATGAGGGCCGCGAGAACGAGGGCGACGTGATCCTCGCCGCCGAAAGCGCCAGCCAGGAGTGGGTGGCCTGGATGGTGAAGAACTCCTCGGGCTTCATCTGCGCGCCGATGACGAACGAGATCGCCGACGCGCTCAACCTGCCGCCGATGGTGAGCATGAACGAGGATCCCCGCGGCACCGCCTACACGGTGAGTGTGGATGCGGCGGATCGCCTGAGCACCGGCATCAGCGCGGGCGACCGCGCCCACACGCTGCGCGTCCTGGCAAACCCGGATTCGACGCCGGCGAGCGTGCTGCGCCCCGGCCACATCCTGCCGCTGCGCGCCGTCGAGGGCGGCGTGCGCGAGCGCGACGGACATACCGAGGCGGCGGTCGACCTGATGAAGCTGGCCGGGCTGCGGCCGGTGGGCGCGATCGCGGAGATCGTCGACGAGGACGGCGAGATGATGCGTCTGCCGAATCTGATCCGCCTCGGCGAGCGCGACGGGGTGCCGGTCATCACGATCGAGGAGCTGATCCGGTTCCTGGAGGAGCGGCGCTGCGAGGGCGACCCGGAGGCGATCCCCGAGATCCCCGAGACCTCACGCGTCGAGTTCGAGGTGGAGACCACGATCCCGACGCGCCACGGTTCGTTCCGGGTGCGCGCCTATCGCGACCGCTCGACGGGCGCCGATCATGTGGCCTGGATTTCGGGCGACCCGGCCGCCCGCACCACCCCGCCGCTCGTGCGTCTGCACTCGGAGTGCCTGACGGGTGAGGCCTTCGGTTCGCTGAAGTGCGAGTGCGGCCCGCAGCTGCAGGAGGCGCTCGAGCGCATCGACGCCGAGGGCGGCGTCGTCGTCTACCTGCGCGGTCACGAGGGCCGCGGGATCGGTCTCATCAACAAGCTGAAGGCCTACCGCCTGCAGGAGGGCGGCCTCGACACGCTCGACGCGAATCTGGCCCTCGGCCTCCCGGCGGATGCGCGCGACTACGGCGCCGCGACCGCGATTTTGCACGACCTCGGCATCGACTCCGTGCGCCTGCTCAGCAACAACCCCGAGAAGGCTCGCCAGCTCACCGAGCGCGGCGTCGAGGTCACCGATCTGGTGCCGCTCGTCGTCGGTGTCGGCGAGTTCAACGAGGGCTACCTCGACGCGAAGCGCGACCGCATGGGCCACGCGCTGCCCCCCCACCTCACGAACGGATTGGACTGACCCATGGCCGGACACGGCGCCCCCTCCCTCGAAACCTCCGCGATCCCCGACGCGACCGGCCTCAAGGTGACGATCGTCTCGGGCTTGTGGCATCACGCGATCGCCGACGGACTGCTCGCGGGCGCGCACCGCGTGCTGGCCGCCGCGAACGCGGAGGTCTCTGAGGTGCGGGTTCCCGGCAGCTTCGAGCTGCCGGTGGCGGCGAAGGTCGCCCTCGATGCGGGAGCGGATGCGGTGGTCGCCCTCGGCGTGATCATCCGCGGCGGCACCCCGCACTTCGAGTACGTGAGCGCCGCCGCCACGGACGGACTCACCCGGGTGGCGCTGGACACCGGCAAGCCGGTCGGTTTCGGCGTGCTCACCCTCGACGACGAGCAGCAGGGCCTCGACCGCGCCGGGCTCAAAGGCTCGAAGGAGGACAAGGGCGCCGAGGCCGCCCATGCCGCCGTGACGACGGCGCTCACCTTGCGCGAGCTGCGCGGCTAGCCCTCCCCGCCGAACGGCGTACACTCGACGGGGCCGCCAGAAGCGGCCCCCACCTACCCCGCGACGGTGCGACCTCTGGAGTCACCGCCGCACCCCGCGAACTCCGAATCGGTCGACCGCGCCCGCCCTCAGTTTCGGAGCATTTCAGTGACCAGCACCACGGCGGCGTCCGCGCCCGCCAACCCGCGTTCGCGCGTCATCTTCGCCAGCCTCATCGGCACCACGATCGAGTTCTACGACTTCTACGTCTACGCCACCGCGGCGGTTCTCGTCTTCCCGCACCTGTTCTTCCCCTCGGAAGACCCGACCACGTCGCTGCTGGCGTCGTTCGCCGTCTTCGGCGCCGCGATGGTGGCGCGCCCGCTCGGCTCGATCGTGTTCGGCCACCTGGGCGACCGCCACGGCCGCAAGGCGACCCTCGTCGGCGCGCTGCTGACGATGGGAATCGCGACCTTCCTGATCGGCGTGCTGCCGACCTACGCGGTCGTCGGCTGGATCGCCCCGCTGCTGCTGGTCATCCTGCGCATCGGCCAGGGCTTCGCCCTCGGCGGCGAGTGGAGCGGGGCGGCGCTCGTCGCCACCGAGAACGCCCCGGCCGGCAAGCGCGCCTGGTACGGCACCTTCCCGCAGCTGGGCGCGCCGCTCGGCTTCATCCTCGCCAACGGGCTGTTCCTGATCATCGCCGCGCTGCTGCCCTCCAGCGACCCGAGCATGCCGTCTGAGGCATTCCTCGACTGGGGGTGGCGCATCCCGTTCCTGTTTTCGGCGGTCATGGTGATCGTGGGCCTCTGGGTGCGCCTGCGCCTGGTGGAGAGCGCCGTGTTCTCGCGCAGCAAGGAGGCCGGCACGCTGCAGCGCCTGCCGCTCGTGGCGGTGTTCCGCTCGAACTGGCGCGAACTGCTGCTCGGCACCTTCATCATGCTCGCCACCTACGTGCTCTTCTATCTGATGACCACGTTCTCGCTCAGCTACGGCCGCGCGCCGATCGCCCCCGAGTCGGGCCTTCCGGGCCTCGGCTACGACTACACGAGCTTCGTGCTGATGATGATCGTCGGCGTCGTGTTCTTCGGCATCTTCACGCTCGTCTCGGGGCCCTGGGCCGACCGTTTCGGTCGTCGCCGCACCCTCATCGTCGTGACGGTCGCGATCATCGTGTTCGGTCTGGTGTGGGTTCCGTTCCTGGCGGCCGGTTTCGTCGGCGTGCAGGTCTGGCTCATCGTCGGCTTCATCCTGATGGGCGCCACCTTCGGACCGATGGGCGCACTGCTGCCGGAGCTGTTCCCGACGAGCGTGCGCTACACCGGATCCGGGATCTCCTACAACGTGGCCTCGATCATCGGCGCCGCGCTCGCCCCCTTCGTCGCTGTGGCCCTGTGGACCGCGGGCGGTGGCAGCCCGTTCTGGGTCGGCGTCTACCTGAGCGGGGCCGCGACGCTGACGCTCATCGCGCTGCTGCTCACCCGCGAGACGAAGGACATCTCGCTCGACGAGGTCGGCGAGAAGGCCCCAGCCCAGGAGCCGCTGCCGCTCCCGTAGGTTGCGCTCACGACGCGGCGGCTGCCTGCTCGCTCACTCCGGACGTCCTCAGTCCAGGAACAGGGCCCGTAGCCGCCGCGTCGTGAACACCAACCCGATCGCCACCATGCCGAGGTAGTACCCGACGTGGATGAGCATCTCCGGCCCGAGCGCGCCGGTGGTGAGCCCGCGCACCAGTTCCACCCCGTGCCAGAGCGGCAGCGCCATGATGAACCACTGCACCACCTCCGGGTAGACCGTGATCGGGAAGAACGTCGCCGAGAACAGGAACATCGGCAGCAGGAAGAACTGCACCCAATCCATCTGCTGGAACGTTTTCAGGTAGCTCGTGATCGCCATCCCGAGGCTCGCGAAGCCGAAAGCGATCAGCAGCAGCGCGGGCAGGGCGAGGATCGCGGTCCAGGCGAGGTTCAGCCCCAGCACCTGCATCACCAGCAGGAACGCCGTGCCGTAGGCGGCCCCGCGCAGTAGCGCCAGCGCCACCTCGCCGAGCGCCACATCGAGCGGGCCGAGGCTGGTGGCGAGCATCCCCTGGTAGAGCTTGCCGAAGTGCATTTTGAAGAACACGTTCCAGGTGGAGTCGTACACCGCGCCGTTCATCGCCGCGACGGCCAGCAGGGCGGGGGCGATGAACGCGGCGTAGGAGATCGGGGTGCCCTGGGCATCCGTGACGTCGCCGATGTAGGAGCCCAGCCCGATGCCGAGCGCCAGCAGGTAGAAGATCGGCTCGAACACGCCCGAGAGCACGATCACCCAGTTGGTGGAGCGGGTGGCGAGCAGACCGCGCGCCATCACCGAGCGCGCGTTACCCGCGTACAGGGCCCGGATGCCCGGGCCGGTGGAGCTCGTCATCGGCGCGCTCACCGGTCGAGCCTCCGCACCGAGATCCGCACGCAGGCCTGCCAGCCGGCGATCGCGACGGCAGCCAGGAACGTCACGTGCGTGACGGTCAGCCAGATCGGCTCGTTGGGGCCGTAGCTGAGCTCGCGGCCGAGCTCCGAACCGTGCCAGAGCGGCGAGAGCCACCCGATCCACTGCAGGAAGATCGGCAACTGGGTCAACGGAAACACCGTGCCGCTGAACAAGGTGAGCGGCATGATGACGACCCGCTGGATGATCGCGAACTGGCTGCGATCCTCGCGGAACGACGCGGTGAGGGCCGCGATCGGGCTGAAGGCGAGCCCGGTCAGCATCGCCACCGGGATGATCAGCACGCTCCAGCCGAGCTGCACCGCCCCGAAGAGCAGCAGCACGAGGTAGTAGAGCGTGCTCGTCATCGCGAGCCGGATCGTCACGAAGATGAACATGCCGTCGATGATCTGGCGCCCCGTGATCGGCGCGGCGTTCATGCCGGCGAAGATCGGGTTCCATTTGAAGCCGAGGAAGATGCCGAACATGAATTCCTCGAGCGCCACCGGAACCGCGGCCATCGCCATGAGCGCGGGCGCGACGAAGACCAGGTAGGAGACGCCGTCGATCCCGCTCGGGCCCGCGTTCGCGCCCACCAGCACGGCCAGGCCGACCCCGAACGCGAACACGTAGAACAGGGGCGTGCCGATGCCGGTCGCCAGGATCGTCCAGCGGTAGGCGCGCATCGCGCGCAGCTTGTGCTCGGCGATGTACCAGGCGCCGAAGCGCCGGGGCTTCACGGCGGCGGCGATCGCCTGCTCGGTCGCGGTCGTCATTCGATCAGGCTCCGCCCGGTGAGACGCAAGAACACGTCCTCGAGACTCGAACGGCGCACCAGGCTCGTGATCGGCGCCAGCCCCCGGCTCGTCAGCTCGACGAGTGCCTCCTCGCCGTTGGCGGAGTAGATCAGGATGCGATCCGGCAGCACCTCCAGCCGGTCGCCGATGCCCGCAAGCTTCTGGGCCGCCTCGGCGTTCCGCTGCGAACCGAAACGCACCTCCAGCACCTCGCGGCTGGAGTGCTGGCGGATGAGCGCCGCCGGGCTCCCCTCGGCCATGATGCGGCCGTGGTCGACCACGACGAGACGGTCGCAGAGCTGCTCCGCCTCATCCATGTAGTGGGTGGTCACAACGAGCGTGGTGCCGCGCTCCTTCAACTGGAACAGCCGATCCCAGAGGATGTGGCGGGCCTGCGGGTCGAGCCCCGTGGTCGGCTCATCCAGCAGCAGGATCGACGGGTCGTTGATGAGCGAGCGCGCGATGGTGAGGCGCCGCTTCATGCCTCCGGAGAGGTCGTCGACCTTCGCCGTCACCTTCTCGGTGAGCTGGGCGAAGGCGAGCAGCTCGTCGGCGCGCTTCGCCACCTGCGCGCGCGGGAGCCCGAAATAGCGGCCGTAGACGAGCAGGTTGTCGCGCACCCGCAGATCCGTGTCGAGGTTGTCCTGCTGCGGCACCACGCCGAGCCGCGCGCGGATCTCGGGGCCGTGCTCGTTCGGGTCGAGGCCCAGGATCTCCAGCTCGCCGCCGGTGCGCGTCGAAACCGCCCCGACCATCCGCATCGTCGTCGACTTGCCGGCGCCGTTCGGGCCGAGCAGGCCGAAACTCTCGCCCGGCGCGACCTCGAAATCGATGCCGTCGACGGCGGCGAGGTCGCCGTACCTCTTGACGAGCTGGGAGGCGCGAATCACGGGAGCCGACATGAAACCTGAGCATACGTGGCGCCCCCGTCGACGCGGCGCAGCGCCGTGCCTGCGGGTTAAGCTCGTTCCGGCGCACCTCGGCCCGCCTCCGGCACGCCCCCCTCTCGGAAGAAGTCACCATGTCCTCCCCCGCTTCAGAACGCCGCGGACTCCTGCGCCGCCCCGCCGCCCAGGACGCCGGGCCGCGCGCGAGCTTCCGCCAGCTGCTGCCGTACCTGAGTGAGCATCGCGCGGTGCTCGCGGTCGTCGTCGTGCTGAGCCTGCTCGGCGCCGGCGCCTCGCTCGCGCAGCCGCTGCTGGTGAGCCAGGTGATCGGCGTCGTCGAATCGGGCGGCGGCCTCGGAACCCTGGTCTGGGCGCTCGTCGCCCTCGTCGTCGCCTCGGGGCTCATCAACGGCTTCCAGCACTACCTGCTGCAGCGCACCGGCACGAGCGTCGTGTTCTCGGCCCGGCGCCAGTTGGTGCGCCGCATGCTGCGCCTGCCGATCAGCGAATTCGACCAGCGCCGCACCGGCGACCTCGTCTCACGCGTCGGCAGCGACACCACCCTGCTGTACGCGGTCATGACGCAGGGACTCCTGGATGCGGTCGGCGGCGCCGTGCTGTTCCTCGGCGCGCTCATCGCGATGCTGCTCATCGATCCGGTGCTGTTGGGGTTGACGGTGCTCGTCGTCGCGGTCGCGGTGACGACGGTCACGCTGCTCGGCAAGCGCATCCGCACCGCCAGCAAGCAGCAGCAGGAGAAGGTGGGCGATCTGGCCTCGGCGGTGGAGCGCGCGATCAGCGCGATTCGCACGGTGCGGGCCTCCAACGCGACCGACCGCGAGATGGTGACCGTCGAGGAGGATGCGCGTGGCGCCTACCGCGCGGGCGTCAAGCTGGCCAAGATCTCGGCGCTCGTCGTGCCGGTCGCGGGCATCGCGATGCAGGTGTCGTTCCTGGTGGTGCTCGGCGTCGGCGGTTTCCGCGTCGCGAGCGGCGACCTGACGGTGGCGAACCTGGTGGCGTTCATCCTGTTCCTGTTTTTGATGATCATGCCGCTCGGGCAGGCCTTCGGGGCGATCAACTCGGTCAACCAGGCGCTCGGCGCGCTCGGACGCATCCAGGAGGTCATCGCGCTGCCGAGCGAGGACGAGGGGGATGCGGCGCTCACCCCCGCTGCGCCGCTCGCCGACCTCGCCGCCGCGCCCGCGATCTCGTTCGAGGAGGTGCGGTTCCGCTACCCGGAGCAGGCGCACAAGTCGGAGCGCGAGAAGGCGATCGCCGAAGTGATCGGGGAGGACGCCCTCGCCGAGCTGGAGGGCGCCGAGGCCGACCGTGAGGTGCTGCGCGGGGTGTCGTTCGCGGTGCCGCGCGGGGCGCGGGTGGCGCTCGTCGGGCCCTCGGGGGCGGGCAAGAGCACGATCCTGTCACTCATCGAGCGCTTCTACGACCCGACCGGCGGCGTGGTGCGCCTCGGCGGCGTCGACGTGCGGGCGCTCGACCGGCTTGAGCTGCGCGCTCAGATCGGCTACGTCGAGCAGGACGCGCCGGTGCTCGCCGGGAGCCTGCGCGACAACCTGACATTGGCCTCCCCGGAGGCGAGCGACGAGGACTGCATCGAGGTGCTGCGCACCGTCAACCTCGGCGAGGTGCTCGACCGCGACCCGGCGGGGCTCGATGCGGCGGTCGGCGAGGACGGCGTGATGCTCTCCGGCGGCGAACGACAGCGGCTCGCGATCGCGCGGGCGCTGCTGACCAAGGCGCCGATCCTGTTGCTGGATGAGGCGACCGCATCCCTCGACGGTGCCAACGAGCAGTTGCTGCGTGATGCGATCGAGGCGGCGGCAACGAGTCGCACGCTGCTGGTGATCGCGCACCGCCTGTCGACGGTGGTCGACTCGGACGTGATCGTGGTGCTCGACCACGGCCGCGTCATCGGCACCGGCACCCACACCGAGCTGGTGAATTCCACCCCGTTGTACCGCGAACTAGCCCACCACCAACTCCTGGTCTAGACCGGCAGACCGGCAGGGATGCATCCCGCGCCCAACCGAGTGCCGCGTGCGTCACGCGCTGGCGTCGGGGATGCATCCCGCGCGCCCTTCAGACGAGGGCGTAGAGGGCTACGGCGGAGGCGGCGGCCACGTTGAGCGAGTCGATGCCGTGGTGCATCGGGATCTGCACGTGGGCGTCGGCGTGCGCGAGGGCCTCGGGGCTCAGGCCCGCGCCCTCGGTACCGAGCAGCAGCGCCACCCGCTCGGGCGCGCGGGCGGCGTAGTCGCGCAGCGCCACCGCCTCGGGCGTCAGCGCGAGCGCCGCGATCTCGAACCCGGCCTCGCGCAGCACGGGCGCCGCGAGCTCCCACGACGGCAACCGCGTCCACGGCACCTGCAGCACCGTCCCCATGCTGACGCGCAACGAGCGCCGGTAGAACGGGTCGGCACAGCGGGGCGTGACGAACACCGCATCCGCGCCGATGCCCGCCACCGAACGGAAGATCGCCCCCACATTGGTCGGGTCGACGACGTCTTCGATCACGACCACGCGGCGCGCGCCCGCCAGCAGTGACTCGGGGGTCGGCAGCACCGGACGCTCGAGCGACGCCACCACCCCGCGGTGCACCTGATACCCGGTCAGCTCGGCGAGCAGCTCCGGCGGGCCGGTGAACACCGGCACCGTCGCCGCGTGCGAGCCGAGCAAGGTCAGCGCGTCATCGACCGACGACGCGAGCGACAGCACCGCCCGCGGCGTGTGCCCCGCCCGCAGCGCCCGCTCCAGCACGAGCAGCGACTCGACGAGGAAGATCCCGTTCTCGGTGCCGCGCGCCCCGCGCAGCTCGACGTCGGTGTGGCGCGCGAAGTCGTTCAGCCGCGGGTCGGTGAGCTCGGCGAGCTCAACAACCGGCACGTCAGAGGAAGACGACGAACACGAAGGCGACAGCGAGCGCGAGCGCGCCGAGCACGGCAAGGGGAAGCAGGATGCGGGCGATCATGCTTCCAGCATCCCACCCCGCACCACGGATGCGCGACTCACCGCACGACCGCCAGCTCGGCGCCCGCGGCCTCCAGCTCCTCCAACGCGGCGGCACTGGACGCGAGCGCGACCCCCGCCACCAGGTCGGTCAGCACGCGCACCCGCCAGCCGCCGCCGATCGCGTCGAGCGCGGAGGCGCGCACGCAGTAGTCGGTGGCGATCCCGACGACGTCGATGTCGGTCACCTGGTGTGCGTCGAGCAGCTGCGGCACGGTCTGCCCGTCGTCGGTGGTGCCTTCGAAGATCGAGTAGGCGGGCACCCCCTGCCCCTTTTTGATGTGCGCGTCGATGAGCGACACGTCGAGCGCCGGGTGGTATTCGGCGCCGGGCGTGCCGGCGACGCAGTGCGCCGGCCAGGTGGTCACGAAGTCGGGCTCGCCGTCGAGCGCGAAGTGCCCGCCGTTGTCGTCGTCACCGTGGTGCCAGTCGCGGGAGGCCACCACGACGCCGTAGCGGTCCGGATGCGCTTCCAGATATTCGGTGATCCCGCTCGCGACCGCCGCCCCGCCGTCAACCCCGAGAGCCCCACCCTCGGTGAAATCGTTCTGAACGTCGATGATGAACAGCGCGCGCATGAGGCCTCCTAATAGTTGGCGAGGTTGCTTCCGCAACGATAGAAGCCCGTCACCAGGTTGTCGATGGCGCTCTTGGTGTCGGCGGTGATCCCGTCGCGCACGGCCGAGATCGAGTACGCCACGAGGGATCCGTCGCTCGCCTCCACGATGCCGGCGAGACTGTAGGCGGTGCTGATCCAGCCGGTCTTGCCGTAGACGTTGCCCCGGGCATCCGTGTTGTCGCCGCTGAAGCGGTCCCGAAGCGACCCGGTGACCCCGGCGAGCGACAGCCCGTCGCGCACGTAGCTGAGGCCGTTCTCGCCCTCCCAGACGAGCGCCATGAATTCGGCGACCTGGGTCATGCTGACGGCGTTGTTGGCGCTCAGCCCCGAGCCGTCGGCGACGACCATTCCGCTGGTGTCGGCGCCGAACGATCCGACGGCGCTCGGAATCGCGGAACGCAACGACGACGCGGAACCGTCGAGCCCCGAGTTCTTCGACACCACGCGGGCGAGCATTTCGGCGAGCGTGTTGTCGCTGTCGAGCAGCATCTGCTTGATCAGCACCGACACTTTCTGCGACGACACCTGACCGAGTACAGCGGCGCTCGACGACGCCGAGCCGGTCGCGGTGGTGACCTCCTCGGCGAGCACCCCGCCCGGGTCGGCGGCCCGCAGGGCGGAGACGAACGCCTCCCCGGCGGTGGCGACCGGGTCGGTGCCGCGGGGGCTCACCGACTTGGTCGGGTCGGCGCGATCGCCGTCGACCTGCAGTGCGGTGACCTCCGAGTGGTAGCCGGTGGTCTGCTCGCTGCGCGCCCAACTGGAGTCCCAGTTGTCGGCCGGATTCCAGTACGTCGCGTCGAGGATCACCTGCGTGATCGGAACATCGGGATGCGCGGCCTGGTATTTGACGAGCGCCTGCGCGGCGAGGTCGGAGATCTTGGCCGCGCCCGGATAGTAGCTTTCGGTGCCGGAGGGCAGCGCGCTCAGGGTCGCGTCCCCGCGTCCGACGAGCACGATCGTGCCGGGCACGCTGCCGTCGACGACGGTGGTGGTGAGGGTGTAGTCGGGGCCGAGCACCGCGATCGCGGCCGCCGCCGTGTACACCTTCATGACGCTGCCGACGCGCACGGCGGTGTCGCTGCGCCGCGACAGCATTTGGACCGGTTCGGCGGAGTCGAGCAGGGTCGCCGACACGTACAGCTTCTTGAGCCGGTCGTCGCTGGTGAGGTCGGCGACCGAGCAGGTGCGCAGCAGCACCGAATCCGCGACCGTCTCCGGCACCTCGCGTGCGGCGATCGGCTCTTCGGTCTCGATCACGACGGGAGCTTCAACGTTGGAGGCGACGGCGATGCCGGTGAACACGGCACCGGTGCCGAGGCCGACGAAGAGGACGACGATCGCCGAGATCAACCAGGTGGTCGGATGCGCGCGGATGATGCCGAGGATGCCTCCCCGCCCCGCGGGCGCCTCGGCCTCCGGGTCGGTGGGCAACACCACGGTCGCCAGTTCGCTGCCCGGCGTCGGGGCGGAACCGCCTCGACGCCCGGCGGCCTCTCGTGCCGCTCGGCGGCTGATCGGGGGCTCGTCGCTCACTCGGCCATGATAGGCGACCGGCTCTCGAGGTTCACTCGCCCGGGAACCGCAGTCCGATCTGTGCTCGGATCTCGTCGAGGCTGGCCATGATGGCGACCGACTCGGCGGGGGTGATCTCGGGCGTCTCGGTCTGGCCCGCCGCGATCATGCGCTCCATCGCGAGGGCCTGGAACTGCATCCCGCGCCCCTCCACGGGGATGTCGATGCGTTCGAGCACCTCGCCGTCGTTCGTGACGACGGTTGCGGGGCTCGGCGTGTACCAAACACCGTCGATGTCGATGCGTCCGCGCGAGCCGATGATGCTCGCCCGATTCGCCCCGGCGCCGTCCATCTGGGTGTGCAGGACGGCGTGTGCGCCGTTGTCGTAGCGGAACAGGATCGAGGTCTGCAGGTCGAGCCCGTCGTCGTTGAGCGTGCCAAGCGCGCTCGTCGTCGCCGGTGCCCCCAGGAGATCCCACGCGAGCGCGACCGGATAGATGCCGAGGTCGAGCAGCGCGCCGCCGCCGCGAGCCGGATCCAGCAGCCGCATCCCGGGGCGATCGGCCAGCGCCTGTTCGTGCGTCGCGACGAGGGAGCGCACCTCGCCGATCGTGCCCGCCTCGATCACCTCGCGGATGCGCACCATGTGTGGCAGGAACCGCGTCCACATCGCTTCAAGTACGGTCACGCCGTTCGACTCGGCCGCATCGACGACGGCCTGCGCTTCGGCGGCGTTGATCGTGTACGGCTTCTCGAGAAGCACGTGCTTTCCGGCGTTCAGCGCCAGAATGGCATGCTCCGCATGCGCGTTCTGGGTCGTCGCGACGTAGATGATGTCGACCTCCGGGTCGGCAACGAGTTCGTCATAGCTGCCGTGGCGATTCGGGATGTCGAAGCGCTCGGCGAACTCGACGGCACGTTCGCGTGACCGCGAGCCCACCGCCACGACGGGAGCCCCGACAAGTTGCAGGTCTTTCACCATCAGGGCGGCGATTCCGCCGGGTCCGAGAATGCCCCATCGCAGTCGTGTCGTCATGCATCCACCCTAGCGACGGGGCGAGGGCCGACCGTGCCGCTCGACGTGCGGTCGCAGCCCCCGGGTGCGGGCGCGCCAACGCCGGGGCGCGCGCTGAGATGCGCGCCCCGGCGGGTCTTGGGGCAATCCCTAGCAGCTCCCCCAGCGGGCGGCGGCCCGCGTGAAGCTGTAGGGCTCGTTCGGAACGCCACCGTGCGTCATCGCGAGGTAGATGCACACGCCGGCAGTGCTTCCGGTGTAGGTGGGGCGGTAGAGCGAGTTGCGGTGCGCCGTGGAGTTCCACCACTTCTGCGCCACCGTGGCGCCGGTGTTCCCGGAGCCTCCCGCGAGGTTTCCGTCGCAGCCTTCGATCGGCTTGCCGTCGCTGCGCTTGGCCGTGTTGGTGTGGCCCCACGCGCTTGACGGGTTCGTGCTCGGGTCTTCCGCCATCCAGAACAGGCGGGTCTCCATGCAGGAGTCGTAGCGGAAGTTCGCCATCGGCACCGGGTTCAAGCAGTTGGCAACGCGAATCGCGTTGTACGCCGCCGCAAACGAGGCGATGTCGCTGGTCGTGGTGCCGGCAACCCCTTCGGGGCTGGTGCGTCCGGGAGCCGAACCGGTCGATCCGCCCACGTTGGACGGGCAGGAGGCGCCCTGTGCGGCGAGCGCGGCGCGGCGCTCGGCCGTCCCACTCGCAGCCCCGGCGGCGGTGACGGGCGGCGGGGGCGGCGGAACCGGCTTCTGCGCGATGTGCTCGACATCAACACTCAGGTCGATGCGCGGGCTGTCGATCTCGAGGATGCTGGCCACCGGCTGCGTGACCGCGGCGAGCGCGGCCACCGGGTCGGCGGAGATCTGGCCCTGGACGACGAGCGAGGTCGAGGCGATCGGCGCGGTGCCGACCGCGGCCGCCTGCGCGGGCTGAGACAGAGCCGGTCCGGCGCCGCCGAGGAATGGCAGCGCGACCGTCATGACGGTCGTGAAGACCGCTCCAAGTACAACTGGTCGCCCAATAGTCACGCGATCCCCCCCGAGATCTCGAATGCGTCATCCCCCCTCAGAGCGACGCTGTGGTTGGAGGTTACGTCGCGGCCGGCACCCGAGGCAAGCGGTTTTCGGGGCAAACGGCGAGTTTGCCCCCGGACTGGGGGCGACGATGCAAGAAGTGGAGCCACCTGTCAGAATCGAACTGACGACCTATTCATTACGAGTGAATCGCTCTACCAACTGAGCTAAGGCGGCCGAACCGCTCGCGATGCGAACGGCACGATTGACGATCATAGTCGATCCCGCCGAGCCCGTGAAACGCTCAGCAGTTCGGGTCGCTCGACGGCACCGTTCCGTCGATGAAGAAGTCGTCGACGGCGTCGTTCACGCACGAGTTCGACTTGTTGTACGCGGTGTGTCCCTCGCCGTTGTAGGTGATGAGGTGTCCGTTCACGAGCTGGTTCGCCATGTTCTGCGCCCAGATGTACGGCGTCGCGGGGTCGTTGGTGGTGCCGATCACGAGGATGTCGGGCGAGCCGGGCGCGGTGATCTCGCCGCGCTCGCGCGTCGACGGGAACGGCCAGTCGGCGCAGCCGGTTCCGCCGTACGACATCCGCGGCCCGAAGATCGGCGCGGCGGCCTGCAGTTCGGCGGCCTGTTCGCGCATCGTGGCGACGTCGCTCTCGCTCGGGTAGTCGAGGCAGTTGATGGCCGTGAACGCCTCCGTCGAGTTGGAGGCGTAGCTGCCGTCGGGGTTCCGCTCGTTGTAGCTGTCGGCGAGCAGGAACGCCGTGTCGGTGAAGCCCTGGAAGACCTCGGAGAACAGGACGTCGAGGTAGGGCCAGTTCTCTTGGCTGTAGAGCGGGAGGATGATCGCGATGAACATCGTGTCGGCGCCCAGCTGTCGTCCGTCGCTGTGGAGGAGCGGGCTGGCGACGAGCAGGTCGAGCAGTTCACCGGTGGAGGCCATCGCCGAGTCGACGGTTCCGCCGAACGGACAGTCGGCGCGCTGCACGCAGTCGGTGAGGTAGGCGCGGAAGGCGCTCTCGAAGCCGACGGCCTGCGTGAGGGTCACCTCGAATTCGCTCGTCGCGGGATCGACGGCACCGTCGAGCACGAGCCGCCCCGCCGTGTCGGCGTAGAGCTCGGCGAAGCTGGCGCCGAGGAAGGTGCCGTAGGAGTAGCCGAGGTAGTTGAGCTTGGTGTCGCCGAGCACGGCGCGCAGCAGGTCGAGGTCGCGCGCGGCGCTCGTCGTGTCGACGAACTCCAGCAGCGCCCCGGTGTGTTCGAGGCAGGCCTGGCCCCAGGCGGCGTTGTCGGCGCGGACGGCGGCGATCCACTCGTCACTGCCTTCGACGCCGGGGATGATGCCGTAGTTGTACTCGTCCAACTCGGCCGGGTCGTCGTAGCAGTCCACCGCCGAGGAGTTCCCCACTCCCCGCGGGTCGAAGCCGACGATGTCGTAGCTGGACTGCAGTCGCGCGCTGGTGGCGTAGTCGATGCTGTCGCGCACGAACTCGTAGCCCGATCCACCCGGGCCTCCCGGGTTGATCAGCAGCGAGCCGAGCTTGGTGCCGGTGGCCGGCTGCCGGATGAGCGCGAGCTCGATCGAGTCGCGCGCCGGGTCGTTCCAGTCCAGCGGCGCCATCGCGGTGGTGCACTGCATGCCGGTGCCGCAGGACTCCCAGGTGAGTACCTGGTGGTAGTACGGGATGAGCTCGGCCGAGACGTCTTCGAGGGTCGGCGTCGAGGTGACCTCGGGCGACGGCGGCTGGAACCAGCTGACGCATCCGGTCAGTGCGGCGGCGGTCGCCAGCGCGAGCGCGGCAACCCACGGGGAACGGTGGCGGGTCATGCGATCCTCTCTGACCGGGGCGCGCGCACGGCGCTCACCAGCATGGCTTCCAACGCGAGCGCGGGCGCGACGTTGCCCTCGATGCGGTGCCGGGCCTCGGCGATCGCGTCGAGGGTGGCGAGCGTCTCGGCGGGCGTCGCCTCGCTCGCGGCGCGGTCCACCTCGGCAAAGATCGCCAGGTTGACCGGCTCGAGTTCGGCGCCGAGTTGGCGCAGCAGCACGTCGCGATACAGCGACTGCAGGTCGACGAGGATGCGGTCGATCCCGTCGCGCAGGCTGCGCGTCGCGCGGCGCTTCTGGTCCTCGTCGAGCGCCTTGAGCTGGGCGCGCAGCCCCGGCGGCACGGTGCCCCCGGGCTCGATGCCGAGGGAGCGCAGCGCCTGTTCGCGCTCTTCGGCGTCGCGCTCGGTGGTGATCGCCTCTGCGTCGGCCTTGGCGACGTCGAGCAGTTCGGTCGCGGCGAGCACCGCCCCCGAGACGGAGCGGATGCCGAGGGCCACCTCGAGCGTGCGGGCGCGGCGGCGTCGTGCCTCATCGCTGGTCGCGAGGCGGTGCGCCATGCCGATGTGGGATTGCGCCTCGCGCGCCGCGCGCAGCGCGTCCGGGCGCGAGACCCCGTCGCGCCGCTCCAGCAGTTCGGCGACCTCCTCGATCGTCGGCACCCGCAACCGCAGCATGCGCACGCGCGAACGCACCGTGGGCAGCAGGTCGGCTTCGCTCGGGGCGCAGAGAATCCAGATGGTGCGTGGGGGCGGCTCCTCGAGGGCCTTCAGCAGCACGTTGGAGGTGCGCTCGGTCATCCGGTCGGCGTCTTCGATGATCATCACGCGGTAGCGACCGGCCGAGGGCGAGAACTGGCTCGCCGTGACGAGACGGCGCACGTCGTCGATCTTGATGATGACGTTCTCGGTGGCGAGCACGGCGAGGTCGGGATGCGTGCGCGCCGCCACCTGCGCCACCGTCGCCTCTTCGTCGCCGGGCCGGGCCAGGAGCGCCGCGGCGAACGCGTAGGCGAGCGTGGAACGACCGGAGCCGGGCGGGCCGGTGATCAGCCAGGAGTGGGCGAGGCCGTCCCCCGCGGCCGCGGCGCGCACGGTCGCGATCGCCTCGGGCTGGCCCGTCACCTCGTCAAACACGACTCCACGCTAGTCGAGGAGGGCCGACACTCGGTCGCGGATTCCCGCGGCGAGTTCGTCGACCGGGCGCGTCGCATCGAGCACGAGGAAGCGCTCGGGTTCCGCCGCGGCGAGCTCCAGGTAGGCGGCGCGCACGCGTGCGTGGAAGTCGCTGGCCTCCGCCTCGAGCCGGTCGTAGCGCGTGCGGGAGCTGTCGAGCCGCTCACGCCCGAGCGTCTCGTCGAGGTCGAGCAGCACCGTCACATCGGGCAGCAGCCCGCCGGTCGCCCAGAGCGACAGCTCGCGCACCTCCGTCGCATCGAGCACCCGCCCGGCGCCCTGGTAGGCGACCGAGGAGTCGAGGTAGCGATCCTGCAGCACGATCGCGCCGCGCTCGAGCGCCGGACGCACGAGCGTCGCGATGTGGTGCGCGCGGTCGGCCGCGTAGATCAGCGCCTCGGCGCGCGGCTCCATCTCGCCGCGCCGGTGCAACACGATCTCGCGCAATTCGACGCCGAGGTCGGTGCCGCCGGGTTCGCGCGTGCGCACGACCTCGCGGCCGAGCCCGACGAGGTGCTCCTCCAGGATCGCGGCCTGCGTCGACTTGCCGGATCCGTCGCCACCTTCGAAGGTGAGGAAGAGCCCGCGCACCGCTAGCTCTTTTTCTTCGCCGGGGCGCGCTTCGCCGGCGCGCGCTTGGCCGGCTTCTTGGCCGGACCCTTCGCCCGCTTGTCGGCGAGAAGCTGCACGGCGCGGTCGAAGTCGACCGCCTCGACGTCTTCGCCGCGCGGGATGGTCGCGTTGGTCTCGCCGTCGGTGACGTAGGGGCCGAAGCGACCGTCGCGCACCTTGATGAGCTTGCCGCTGACCGGGTCCGCCTCGAACTCCTTGAGCGCGCTGGAGGGGCGCCGGGCGCCGTACTTCGGCTGCGCGAAGATCTCCAGCACGGCCGGCATCTCGATCGTGAAGATCTGCTCTTCGCTCTCGAGCGACCGACTGTCGGTGCCCTTCTTCAGGTACGGGCCGTAGCGCCCGTTCTGCGCGGTGATGTCGACGCCCGTCTCGGGGTCCTGCCCCACGACGCGCGGCAGCGACAGCAGCTTGAGCGCGGTCTCGAGGTCGACGGTCATCGGATCCATGTCTTTGAACAGGGATGCGGTGCGCGGCTTCGGCGCGGCGGCCTTCTTCTTGGCCTTGGGCTTGGCTTCGAGCACTTCGCCCGTGGCCGGGTCGACGACGGGCTCCTCGGCGGGCGGCTCCGGCTCCAGCTCGGTCACGTAGGGGCCGTAGCGGCCGTCCTTGGCGACGATCATCTTGCCGGTCTCCGGGTTCACCCCGAGTTCGCGGTCGCCCACCACGGGCGCGTCGATCAGCTCTTGCGCCTTTTCGGCCGTCAGTTCGTCGGGGGCCAGCTCTTCCGGCACGTTGACCCGGCGCGGCGTCTCGCCTTCGGCGGCCGGAACCTCCAGGTACGGGCCGTACTTGCCGATGCGCAGCGTGATGTCGTCGGAGATCCGCACCGAGTTGATCTCGCGCGCGTCGATCTCGCCGAGGTTTTCGACGGTGTCGCGCAAACCGCGGTGCTCTCCCCCGCCGAAGTAGAAGGCCTTCAGCCACTCGACGCGATCCTGCTCGCCGCCGGCGATCCGGTCGAGGTCTTCTTCCATCTCGGCGGTGAAGTCGTATTCGACGAGTTCGCCGAAGTTCTCCTCCAGCAGCCGCACGACGCTGAAGGCGATCCAGTTCGGCACCAGCGCGCTGCCGCGCGGGCTGATGTAGCCGCGATCGATGATGGTCGAGATGATGCTCGCGTAGGTCGACGGGCGACCGATGCCGAGCTCTTCGAGTTTCTTGACGAGGCTCGCCTCGGTGTAGCGCGCGGGCGGGCTGGTCTCGTGGCCTTTCGCCTCGAGCTCGGCGAGGGTGAGCACCTGACCTTCGGTCATCGGCGGCAACGTCGTCTCGCGCTCGGCGGCGGCCTCGGCGTCGTCGCGCTCCTCGTCACGGCCCTCCTCGTAGGCGGCGAGGAAGCCGCGGAAGGTGATGACGGTGCCGGAGGCGGTGAACTCGGCGGCGGTCGCGCCCGCCTCGGCGGCATCCGCCGGTCGGCCTTCGATGGTGACGGTCGCGGTCTGGCCGCGGGCATCCGCCATCTGCGAGGCGACGGTGCGCTTCCAGATCAGGTCGTAGAGCTTGAAGTCGTTGCCGCGCAAGGTGCTGGCCAGCTCCGACGGCGTGCGGAACACATCCCCCGAGGGGCGCACCGCCTCGTGGGCTTCTTGCGCGTTCTTCGACTTGCCGGTGTAGACGCGCGGCTTTTCGGGAATCGAGTCGGCACCGTACAGTTCGGAGGCCTGAGCGCGCGCCGCCTGGATCGCCTGCTGCGAGAGCGCCGGCGAGTCGGTACGCATGTAGGTGATGTAGCCGTTTTCGTAGAGACTCTGCGCGACCGACATGGTCTGACGCGCGGTGAAGCGCAGCTTGCGGCCGGCCTCCTGCTGCAGCGTCGAGGTGGTGAACGGCGCGGCGGGGCGACGCGTGTAGGGCTTGGACTCGACGCGGAGCACGGTGAACCGCGCGTCGTCCTTCGTGAGAGCGGCCGAGAGCGCCTCGGCGGCCTTCTCGTCGAGGGCGACCGCGTCGCCCTTCAGCACGCCGAGGTCGGTGAAGTCGCGACCGCTGGCGACGCGGCGACCGTCGAGGCGCGCGAGGCGCGCGTCGAACTTCTTGCCGGCCTGGTCGGCATCGGCGCCCGGCGCGAGCCCCGCGATGAGGTCCCAGTAGGAGGCGGAGATGAAGGCGAGTCGCTCGCGCTCGCGGTCGACCACGAGTCGCGTCGCGGCGGACTGCACGCGCCCGGCCGAGAGCCCCGGCCCGACCTTGCGCCACAGCACCGGCGAGATCTCGAACCCGAACAGCCGGTCGAGGATGCGGCGGGTCTCCTGCGCGTCGACCAGGGCGGTGTCGAGTTCGCGCGGGTTGTTGCGCGCCGCCTCGATCGCGTCCTTGGTGATCTCGTGGAAGACCATGCGCTTGACGGGGACCTTCGGCTTCAGCACCTCGAGCAGGTGCCAGGCGATCGCCTCCCCTTCGCGGTCTTCATCAGTGGCGAGGTAGAGCTCGTCGGCGTCCTTGAGGGCCTTTTTGAGTTCGGTGACGGTGCGCTTCTTGGCGTCACTGACCACGTAGTAGGGAAGGAATCCGCCCTCGACGTCGATCGAAAACTTGCCGAGCGACCCCTTCTTGAGCTCTGGCGGCAGGTTCTTGGGCTCGATCAGGTCACGGATGTGACCGACCGAGGCCTGTACCTCATACCCATCGCCGAGGTACTGCGCGATCGTCTTCGCCTTTGCGGGCGACTCGACGATGACAAGCTTCCTGCTGTCTGACACCGGACTCCTTCCGTCCGAGGCACACCATACACATTCGCGCCGAGGCTCTGCTTCGCGCCGCACGGCCGGAGGTGAACGCTCGTTCGCGGCTGCTCCTTATATAGGTGTCGTTTCCTGCTACGGTCGAGGGAACCTCAGCGGATGCGGTGCCCCTCACATCCGGGACTCCGGAGATCGCCCGTGATCCACTCGATCATCGCGCGCCGGGCCGCCCTCGCCGCCGCGCTCGCCCTCCCGTTCGCCCTGCTTACGGCCACCCCCGCCTCGGCCGCGACCGTCACCGTCACCACCTGGGGCGACCTGCAGGCCGCGTTCGCCGTCGACGGCGACACCGTCGTTCTCGGCGCCGACATCACCGCGCCGACCGGTGAATCCCTGGTCGTCGAGGCTGGCGAGTCGATCACCCTCGACCTGAACGGCCACACGCTCACGATCGCGGACCCCGCGATCTCCGACGCCGCCATCGGCGTCCCCGACACGTCGACACTCACCATCAACGCGACCGGCGGCGGGGCCCTGACCGCCCAGGGTGCCACGTACGCCGCGGGAATCGGCGGCGGCAATGGCGGCGATGGCGGATCCGTCACCATCACCGGCGGCACGATCGACGCCACCGGCGGATCCAGCGGGGCGGGGATCGGCGGCGGCGATGGCGGCGATGGCGGCGTCATCACTCTCAGCGGCGGCACCACCACCGCCACGGGTGGTTTTCTCGGCGCAGGGATCGGCGGCGGCGAGAGCGGGAATGGCGGCACCACGACGATTGCCGGCGGCACCGTCACCGCCACCAGTGGCGGCTACGGGGCGGGAATCGGCGGCGGCGACGAGGGCGCCGGCGGCACGACCACCATCACCGGCGGAACCGTCACCGCCGAGGGTGGGCACTACGGAGCGGGCATCGGCGGCGGCAACGAGAACGGCGGTGGCACCACAGACATCACGGGCGGCGACGTCACCGCCACCGGCGGCGATTACGCGGCCGGCATCGGGGGCGGCTCCACCGGCACGGGCGGGACCACCACCATCAGCGCCGGCACCGTGGCGGCGACCGGCGGATACCGGTCGGCGGGAATCGGGAGCGGCGACATGGGCGGTGATGCCGGCACGACCACGATCCAGGGCGGCCGCGTCACCGCGACCGGCGGCAACGGCGCAGCCGGGATCGGCGGCGGGTACAACAGCGACGGCAGCCCGGTCACCATCACGGGCGGCCGCGTCACGGCGACCGGCGGCGACGACGCGGCCGGCATCGGGGCCGGCAATTGGGGCACCGCCAGCACAATCGACATCCAGGGCACCCCGGATGCGGGTGCCGCCACCGACGGCGGGGCGCCGAGAGCGTCCTCGATCAGCAACTCGACGACGCCCGCCGGGGTCGGCTACTCGGCCGTCACCGGAACTGTCGGTGCGGGCGGTCAGATCATCGTCCAGTTCCACTACCTGGTCACCTTCGACACCGCGGGCGGCAGCACCCTGGCGAGCACGACGGTCAATGACGGCGAGGCTCCCGCCGCGCCCGCCGACCCCACGCGCGAGGGCTACGAGTTCGCCGGGTGGACCCTGGATGGGGAGCCCTACGACTTCGCCGCCCTCGTCACGGAGCCGATCACCCTGACCGCCACCTGGGATGCGGTGCTCGCCGCCACCGGCGTCGACGCGTGGCCTCTCGTGGGCGGCGCGGCGATCCTGTTGCTGGGCGGCGTGCTGCTCGCCGTGTCATGGGGGCGGGCCCGCCGTCGCGCGAGCGCGGACGACAACACCGCCGAGTGACGCCGCCGCCTCGACGGTGACGATGTAGCCGTCGACCTCGCACGAGCGCAGCTCCGTCCGGTTGGCGGCGGTGACCTGCTCGGCGACGAGGCACGGCGATCCGGGCACGATCCCGCGCGCGGCGTCGGCCGCGGCGAGCGCCGCGTTGTCGGCCGCGCCGATCACGCGCTGACGCTCGACGAGCGCACCCCCGAGCGCGACGGCCGCAAGCGCGAGCGCGACGAGGGCGCCGAGCAGCGCGAGGCCGAGAACCGAGCCCGAGCCCGTCTCCCGCGCCCCGGCGCGATCACCGCTCGACGTCGCGCCCGCGCCGACCGCGGACGCTCTCACAGCCCACCCGCGAGCGCGCAGCTGCGCGCCTCCAGCCGAACACCGAGCAGCCCGCCCACGCCGCTCGGCGTGAGCGACAGCTCGGCGCACACCAGCCCGCCGTCGTCGCGCCGCGCCAGCGTCGCGCCCGGCACCTGCACCGCCAGGTGCGCGGCGACGACCGACGACGCCTCGCCGCGCGCGAAGCCGCGGGCCGCATCCGCCGCCGCATCGCTCAACCGCACCGCGGCACTGCCGAGCTGGATGCCCGCCATCAGCGCGAGAAAGACGAACAGGATCGCCGGCAGCGCGATCGCGAACTCGGCGACGACGCTGCCGCGGTCAGCCCGCCACCGTGAGCGCATTGCGCACCAGGTCGGTGAGGATCTGCTGCACCTCACCCGAGCGCAGAATCACCACGAGCAGGCCGGCGAAGCCGACCGCCGCCATGATCGTGATCGCGTACTCGGCGGTCGCGGCACCCCGCTCGTCGTCGCGGAGGGCGCGCCCGCGCGCGGCGAGCCCCCTCCCCGGAGTCGGCGAGAAGTTCGTGCGAGTCGTTGACATGATCGTTCCTTCCGTATCGCCCGGGGGCGTGTTGGCGGCACGAACAGGTCGAGCCTTGCCGACCGGAGGGGCGTCGAGACCGCATCCCGGCCGCCCGGCGCACCCGCGCTAGCCGAGCAACGCGGTGGAGGAGACGATCGCGATGCCGACCGGCGCCACGCCGAGCACCACGAACGCCGGGAGCACGCACAACCCGAGCGGCAGCACGAGCCGGGTCTCGAACTCGGCGGCGCGACGGGCGCCGGCGGCACGGGCTCGGCGGCGCTCCGCGACGGCGGCGCTGCGGGCCAACTCCCCGACGGGGATGCCGGCCCGGGTCGCGAAGGCGAGCTGCCGATCGAGCTCTGCCGCATCCGCGGGCAGGTGCGCCTCGGAAAGCGCATCGACGACGTACTGCCGTGCGCGCGTCGGCGGCGCTCCCCCGGCGAGTGCCACCGCGAGCAGGTCGAGGGCGAGCCCTGGGGCCGGCTCGCGCGCCGAGGCCCGGCGCCGCAGTCGCCGATTCCAGCGCACGGCGAGCACCAGCAAGCTCACGCCGAGCACCAGGCAGGCCCCGCCGAGCACGCTGCCGAACAGTGCGCCGAGCACGTCGATACCAAGCAGCCCGCCGAGCAGCAACCCGAGCGGCGGGAGCGCGAGCACGAGGCGCGAGGTGGCACGGGGGCCGGCGAGCGCGGTCTCGATCTCCCGTTCCCCCTGCGCAAGATCACGCAGCACCGCCGCCAGACGCGCGAGGGTTGGCGCGAGCGGGGCACCCGCCGCGGTCGCGACCCGCCACACGGCGGCGAGCGCGCGCAGGCCGTCGTGGTCACCGACGGGGCGCGCGTCGAGGGCGCCGAGCACGCGGTCGGGGATCGCATCCGCCCCGCCCGCCACGACCAGCTCGGCGACGACCGCCGCGACCGAACCGGGGCCGTCGGCGGCGAGCTCACGCCACGCGGCGACCGGCGACAGGCCGGCCTCCACCAGCACCGCGAGGCGCTCCACCAGCTCGGCCTGCGCATCCAGCGCGGCGCCGGGCTCGCTCACCACTCCTCCACCGCCAGCCGGTCGCGCGCACCGAGCCGCAGGCGCCCGAACGACTCCACGCGTCGGGGTACATCGACGCCCCCGCGCGCCACGTGGATGACCGCGTCGAACGCGCTCACCGCCTGCCGCGCGAGCGCCGTCGGCCCGAGACCGGCGACCGCACCGAGCGCCTCCAGGCGCGCTGGCACGTCGGCGAGCGAGTTGGCGTGCAGCGTGCCCGCGCCGCCGTCGTGCCCGGTGTTCAGCGCCGTGAGCAGCTCGCGCAGTTCGGCACCGCGGCACTCGCCGACAATCAGACGATCCGGACGCATCCGCAGCGCCTCGCGCACCAGCCGATCCAGCCCGACCGCCCCGCGGCCCTCCAGGTTCGGCTGTCGCGCCGACAGCGCGACGACATGCGGATGTGCCACCCGCAACTCGGCGACATCCTCGAGCACGACGAGGCGCTCGGTCGCGGGAGCCTCCGCCAGCAGCGCGGCCAGGAGCGTCGTCTTGCCGGTGCCCGCGGCGCCGGTGACGAGCAGATTGGCGCGGCGCGCCACCAACTCGCGTAGCCGCTCGAGGCCCGCGGGATCGACAACGCCGCGCTCGGCGAGCTGGGCGAGACTCCAGCGCTCGGGACGCGCCTGCCGGATCGAGAGCACGGCACCGCCCCCACTGATCGGCGGCAGCACGGCGTGCACGCGCAAGGTGTCGTCGAGCGCCACGTCGGCGCACGGGGTCGCCTCGTCGACGTGACGGTCCCCGCGCGCCAACAGGCGAACCGCGAGCTCGCGCGCCTCGCGCGGGGCCAGCACGAGCCCCGGAATCGCCTCGGCGCCCGTGCCACGGTCGACCCACACGCTGCCGTCGGGATTCACGAAGAGGTCGGTCACCTCCGGCTCGAGCACGCCCGCCAACGGACCCCACACGGATGCGTCGGCCGCCGTTCGTGCCGGGCTCGCGAGGCCGCGATCCGTCGCGGCTCTGCTCGGACGCGCGACGAACGGCCCCACCTGCTCGCCCGCCCACGCATCCACACGATCACCTTCGCGTGGGATGCGTCGCCGCCTGAGCGCGCCACCGCGCGCTGTGAGTCGGCGGTCGCCATCCCGACGGGGAACGAACCGACGCGCGGGAGCGGGAGCTGGAGCTGGAGCTGGAAACTCGCGCGACAATGCGGGCGGCCCCGCGACTGCGCCACCGAGTGCGGAGACACGCTTAAACAGAGGGGCGGCGCCCATTGGGGGGAACGGGCGCCGCCACAGCAACGCAGGATTGGGGGGAATCTTGTGCGCCGCATGCCGGGCTTTCACCCGGATGGCTTGAGTGTACTCCAAAAGGAGGACACCGCAACGGACATTCGCCGAGAAATTGCTGGTGTTCGTGCCCGTCGGGTCGCGCGCGGTGCCCGGTAAACGCTCACCCGCCGAAACACGGGGTCACACGCCGCCCCGCGCCGAAAACCGCGCCCGCTAGGATCGTCGGATTCCCTACCCATTTTCGCGCGACCGACAGGCACGGTCGCGGGTCGAGCGAGGATAACGACGTCCATGAATTCGATTGACAGCCTGATGCACGAGAACCGCCGGTTCGCCCCGAGCCCCGAGTTCGCTCAGAACGCGGTGGCCTCGACCGAGCTTGCCGAGGCCGCAGCCGCGGACCGCCTCGGCTTCTGGGCCGAGCAGTCCCGGCAGCTCGTGCACTGGCAGACCCCGTTCACCGAGACCCTCGACTGGTCGAACCCGCCCTTCGCGCGCTGGTTCGGTGACGGCCGACTCAACGTCGCCGAGAACTGCCTGGACCGCCACGTTGCCGCCGGCAACGGGGATCGCGTCGCCATTCACTGGGAAGGCGAACCGGGGGACACGCGCACCCTCACCTACGCCGAACTCACCACCGAGGTGAAGCGCGCCGCCAACGCGCTCGAAGCCCTTGGCATCGGCCAGGGCGACCGTGTCGCGATCTATCTGCCGGTCATCCCGGAGGCGGTCATCGCCATGCTCGCGGTCGCGCGTCTCGGTGCCGTGCACTCCGTCGTGTTCGGCGGGTTCAGCGCCGAGAGCCTCCGCGCCCGCATCGACGACGCGGAGGCGAAGCTCGTCATCACCGCCGACGGTGGCTGGCGGAAGGGCCGCGTCTTCGGGCTGAAAGGCACCGTCGACACGGCGCTGGCCGCCGACGCCATCGACGGCAACCCGAGCACCGTGCAGCACGTGCTGGTGGTGCGTCGCGGCGAGAACGAGGTCGACTGGACGAACGGCCGCGACATCTGGTGGCACGACGCCCTCGGCGCCGCGAGCGACGAGCACGAGCCGCAAGGCTTCGAGGCCGAGAACCCGCTGTTCATCCTCTACACCTCGGGCACCACCGGCAAGCCGAAGGGCATCCTGCACACCAGCGGCGGCTACCTGACCCAGGTCGCGTACACGCACAAGAACGTGTTCGACCTGCACCCCGAGACCGACGTGTACTGGTGCACCGCCGACGTCGGCTGGGTCACCGGGCACAGCTACGTCGTCTACGGCCCGCTCGCCAACGGCGCCACGCAGGTCATGTACGAGGGCACCCCCGACACGCCGCACCCCGGCCGCTGGTGGGAGCTGATCGAAAAGTACAAGGTGTCGATCTTCTACACGGCGCCCACCGCGATCCGCTCATTCATGAAGCTGGGGCGCGAAATCCCGGACCGCTTCGACCTGTCGAGCGTTCGCGTGCTGGGCAGCGTCGGCGAACCCATCAACCCGGAGGCGTGGATCTGGTACCGCGACGTGATCGGCGGCGGCAGCGCCCCCATCGTGGACACCTGGTGGCAGACCGAGACCGGCGCGATCATGGTGAGCGCGCTGCCCGGGATCACGTCCCTGAAACCGGGAAGCGCGCAGGTGCCGATTCCGGGTGTCTCGATCGGCATCCTCGACGACGACGGCACGCCCGTTGCGCACGGCAATGGTGGACTGCTGGTGGCGACCGAGCCGTGGCCGGCGATGCTGCGCGGGATCTGGGGTGACCCGGAGCGGTTCCAGGAGACGTACTGGTCGAAGTTCGCCGACGTCGAGGGCGGGCCGATGTACTTCGCCGGCGACGGCGCACACTACGACGAGGACGGCGACGTCTGGCTACTCGGACGCGTCGACGACGTCATGAACGTGTCGGGGCACCGCCTCTCGACCGCCGAGATCGAGTCGGCGCTGGTCGCGCATCCCTCGGTCGCCGAGGCGGCCGTGGTCGGCGCGTCGGATGAGACCACCGGCCAGGCCGTGGTGGCGTTCGTGATTCTGCGGCAGGAGTTCGCCGACGAGATGGCGGTGGATGCCCCGGTACTGCTGCGTTCGCACGTCGCCCAGCAGATCGGCGCGATCGCCCGCCCGCGCGACATCTACATCGTGGCCGAGCTGCCGAAGACCCGCTCGGGCAAGATCATGCGGCGCCTGCTGCGCGACGTGGCGGAGGGGCGCGACATCGGCGACACGACGACGCTCGCCGACACAAGCGTGATGCAGATCATCTCGGACAAGCTGAGCGGCGCCTCCGGCGACTGAGCACCTCGGAGGGCTGCCTCAGGCGCACCCCTCCGAAGGCCCTAGTGGAACTCGAGCACCAGCTCCACCTCGACGGGCGAGTCGAGCGGCAGCACGGCCACTCCGACCGCGCTCCGCACGTGCTGGCCTGCCTCGCCGAACACCTCGCCGAGCAGCTGCGACGCACCGTTGGCGACGGCGGGCTGCCCGGTGAAATCGGGGGTGGATGCCACGAACACGACCGCCTTGACGACGCGCGTCACGCGGTCCAGCGATCCGATCGCGTCTTCGGCGGCGGCGAGCGCATTGAGCGCGCAGATGCGGGCGTAGCCGGCCGCGTCCTCGGGGCTGACCTCGCCGCCGACCTTGCCGGTCGCGGGAAGCGCCCCGTCGATGAACGGCAGCTGCCCCGCCGTGTAGACGAGGTCGCCTGACACGATCGAGGGAATGTAGGCCGCGACGGGCTTCGCCACGGCGGGAAGGGTCAGGCCGAGCTCGGCCAGCCGGGCGGCAACGGCGCTCACGCGGAGGCCTCCGCGGCGACCGGGCGCTTGAGGTAGGCCACGAGCCCGCCTTCGGGACCGGTCACCACCTGCACCAGTTCCCAGCCCTCGCCTCCCCAGTTGTTGAGGATCGCGGCGGTGTTGTGGATCATGAGGGGTGTGGTCAGGTATTCCCACCTGGTCATTTATGTGCTTCCGTTCAGCTTGAAGTTCGGAGTCGTCCCGTACCCTAAAGACTATGCCTGCCCAGAATCTGACGGCTGGCGGGGTGCTCGGTGCGATCTTCGGAACGCTCGGCCTGAGTGCGCTCGCCGGACTGCTTGTGACCGTGATGGTCGCCCCTGCCCTCGCCGTGACCGGTGTCACCGCGAGCAGCACAATCGGCATCTTCGACAGCCTGCCCGACTACCTCGAGCTCGATGAGGGGTCGCAGCAGAACCAGATCGTCGCCATCAACGACAGCGGCGACGTGGTGAACATCGCGACGGTGTTCTACCAGAACCGCGAGCAGATCAGCCTCGACGAGATGAGCCCGTACCTCGCGCAGGCGGCGATCGCCGGTGAGGACCGTCGCTTCTACGACCACGGCGGCGTCGACATGCCTTCGGTGATCCGTGCCGCTCTCGGCCAGGCCACCGGGGCGGATGCGGGTGGCGCCTCGACGCTGACGATGCAGACGGTGCGCAACATCATCGTCACGCAGATCGTCAACAACCCCGATTACGACATCGACACGCAAACCGAGTTGATCGCGGAGGCGCTCGACCCGTCGATCGACCGCAAGTTGCGCGAGATGAAGCTCGCGATCGGGCTGGAGCAGCGGTACTCGAAGGAGGAGATCCTCACCGGGTACCTGAACATTGCCGGCTTCGGCGGCAACACCTACGGCGTGCAGGCGGCGTCGGAGCAGTACTTCTCGAAGAACGCGAGCGATCTGACGATCGCGGAGGCGGCGAGCCTCATCGCGATCGTGCAGTACCCGAACGCGCGCAGCCTGGCGACGCCCGACAACTATGCGGCCAACCAGGAGCGCCGCGACGTGATCTTGACGGCGATGCACGAAGAGGGCTACATCACCCTGGAGGAGCGCGATGAGGCCATCGCGACGCCGGTCGATGAGGAGTTCGTCAACTACTCGGCTCCGAAGAACGGCTGCCTCGCGGCGAAGACCGAGTACCGCTTCGCGTGCGACTACGCGACGCGCCAGGTGGAGACTCTCGCAAGCCTCGGCACCACCGAGGAGGAGCGGCTGGAGAACTGGAAGCGCGGCGGCTACACGCTCGTGCTGTCGATCAACCCGAGCCTGGCGACGACCGCCAACTCGACGGTGAAGAAGTACGCAGATCCGGACGAGGATCGGTTCGAGCTGGGCGCCGCGGTGTCGAGCATCGAGGTGGACACCGGCCGCATCATCGTGATGGCGCAGAACAAGACCTTCGACAACACGCTGGACGGCGGCGGCGATTCGACCACCGCGGTCAACTTCAACACCGACCTCGCGGGCGGTGGCGGAAGTGGATTCCAGCCCGGGTCGACCTACAAGCCGTACGTTCTGCTCGCCTTCCTCGACGCCGGGCACGGTGTCAACGAGGCCTTCGACGCGAGCATCACCGAGTTCAACTACGCCGAGTTCTTCGACTCGAACATCGGCGGCACCTACGGCGGCACCACCTTCAAGGTGAAGAACGACGCCGGTGAGAAGGGGTCGTACACGGTGGTGCGCGGTACCGCCGGCTCGGTGAACTCGGTGTTCATGCAGATGGCCGCCGATGTCGACCAGGCCCGCATTGCCGAGCTCGCCGCCTCGATCGGCGTGCACCGCGGTGACGGCGCCGCCGACGGTTCGGACCTGGCGACGAACCCGTCGTGCGCGATCGGTGGCTGTGAGAACAACATCGCTCCGCTGACGCAGGCCGCGGCCTATGCGGCGATCGCGAACGAGGGCGTCTACTGCGAGCCGATCATCATCGACACCGTGATCGACCCGGCGGGCACCGAGCTGCAGGGCCAGCCGCAGGTCTGCGGCCAGTCGCTCGTCTCGCCGGAGGTCGCCAACACGGCCGCCTACGCGATGGCGTCGGTCATGACAGGGACCGCCGCGGCCTCGAACCCGTACGACGGCACCCCCTACATCGGCAAGACCGGAACGACGGATGCCTCCGTGCACACCTGGATGGTCGGCACCTCGACCGAGGTCGCGACCGCGGTCTGGGTGGGCAACATCGTCGGCACGCAGGCGCTGCGAAGCATCTACATCAACGGCATCCAGGCCGCCGTTTTGCGTCACACGATCTTCAAGCCGATCGCGCTCGAGATCGACAAGCGCTACCCCGGCTCGGCCTTCGCCTCCCCGGATCCGGCGCTGTTGACCGGCAACCCGGTGACCGTTCCCGAGGGACTGATCGGCAGCACGCCGGAGGCGGCGAAGTCGGCGATCGAACTCGTCGAACTGCGCTACACGGACGCCGGCGAGGTCGACTCCGACCTTCCTGAGGGTGTCGTCGCGAAGGTGTCGCCGGGTGAGGGCTCCTCGCAACCGCGCGGCACCGAGGTGAAGGTGTACACCTCGAACGGCAAGTCGGCGGTGGTTCCCGACGTCTCGACGCAGGGCTACGACTACTCCGATGCAGAAACGGTGTTGATTGATGCCGGCTTCGAGAACGTCGCGGAGGCCTGTGTCGTCGCCGAGGTCGGAGACCCGCCCGCCTCGATCGGCACCGTGGTCGCTCAAGATCCGGCAGCCGGTTCGGTCCTGAACAAGAACAACACCGTGACGTTGACGGTGCGAAGAGTCGCCTGCCCGTGAGTGCTGAGCTTCGCCGCGTCGGTGCCGGAATCGGTGCCGCCGCGGCGCTCGGCGCCGCCGCATTCGCCTACGGCGCTCTCGTCGAACGGGTGCGCTGGACAGTGCGCGAGGAGACGCTACCGATCCTGGCATCTGGCTCGCGCCCGATCACGATCCTGCACCTGAGCGACCTGCACCTGGCGCCGTGGCAGCGGTCGAAGATCGACTTCGTGCGCTCGCTCGCGCGGGTGGAGCCCGACCTGATCGTAAACACCGGAGACAATCTGGGCCACGCGGATGCGCTTCCGGCCGTGGCGGAGGCCCTCGAGCCGTTCCGTGGGGTGCCGGGCGTGTTCGTGCACGGCTCGAACGACTTCGTCGGGCCGACGATCAAGAACCCGTTCCGCTATTTCAGCGGGCCGTCGAAGTCGCACAACGACGGCGTGAAGCTCGACACGGCGGCGCTGGAGCGCCTGTTCGTCAACGGCCACGAGTGGTCCGACCTGAACAATCGGGCGGCCGCGATCGAGCTGAAGGGCACCGCGTTCGAGTTCGTGGGCACGGCGGATGCGCACCGCGGCTGGGATGACCTCGGTTCGATCCCCGCGAACCTGGAGGCGGTGCGCGAGAACGTGGAGTGGTCCGAGAGGGTGGCGCTGCCGCCGCTGACCGTGGGCGTGACGCATGCCCCGTACCAGCGGGTGTTGGATGACTTCGTGACGGAGGGGGCATCCCTGATCTTCGCGGGGCACACCCACGGCGGTCAGGTGCGGGTGCCGGGGCTGCCGGCGCTGGTCACCAACTGCGACATTCCGCGCGAGCAGGCGCAGGGTCTGAGCGTCTGGCACCACGCGCGCGGCGAGGCGCTGCTGAACGTGTCGGCGGGTCTCGGCACGTCGATCTACGCACCGGTGCGCTTCGCGTGCCCGCCGGAGGCGGTTGTGCTGACGCTGACCGAGATGCCCGCAGAAATCGGCTATCCTTGACAGGTTGCCGTTCACGGTAAGTGCATCACCGGGGTATGGCGCAGCTTGGTAGCGCGCGTCGTTCGGGACGACGAGGCCGCAGGTTCAAATCCTGTTACCCCGACCAAATGCGAAACGGCCGTCCGAGAGGGCGGCCGTTTCGCGTCTCCGGATGCGGTGCGTGCGGACGGCGCAGCTCAGGCGAAGTCGGCGTCGGGCCCGCTTGTGTAGCTGAAGTCGATGCGGGGCCGCCAGCCGCGGTTGAGGGTGCCGCCGCTCTCGTCGAGGTAGCACGCGCCGCACAGCGACTCGTAGACGACTTCGGCGCCGTCTTCGATGGCGACCTGGTCGCCGTCGAACACGAAGTCGCCGTTGATGGTGCGCGCGTTGAACACGGCTTTGCGCCCGCAGCGGCAGATGGTCTTGAGCTCTTCGAGCGAGTGCGCGACTTCGAGCAGTCGGCGGCTGCCCGGGAACGCGACGGTCTGGAAGTCGGTGCGGATGCCGTAGGCGAGCACCGGCACGTCTTGCTGGATGGCGATCCGCAGCAGGTCATCCACTTGTTGTTCGTCGAGGAATTGCGCCTCGTCGACGAGGAGGCAGCTGAGGTCTTGGCCGCTTTCGCGGATGAGGCGCGCGCGCTCGGCGACGAACAGCGCGGCGAGGTCGGCGCTCGGCCCGATGGTGAAGTCGACGGGGCGGGCCACGCCGAGCCGGGAGACGATCGAGTTGTCGCCTTTGGAGTCGATCGCCGGTTTGGCTAGCAGCACCCGCTGCCCGCGCTCCTCATAGTTGTAGGCGGCCTGCAGGAGCGCGGTGCTCTTGCCGCTGTTCATCGCCCCGTAGCGGAAGTAGAGCTTCGCCATCTACTCCTCCAGAATCCCGTCTTCCGTCGCCCGACGGATGAGTTCGATCTTTTTGCTGGCCGGCCGGCCCACCTTGGCGTACTTTTCGCGCACGCGCCGCAGGTAGGTTTTCGCCGTTTCGTATTGCACGTTCATCTCGCGCCCCACCTCGATGGTGCTGAGCCCGGAGCAGTAGAGCTTGAGCGCCTGCGTCTCGCCGGGGCTGAGCTTGGGCCGGTGGGCGCGCTGCAGGGCGCTCTGGTGCCATTCGGCGGCGCGCCCCGGCTCGACACCGCTGAGCGCGTGCACGGCGGCGGGGAGCTGTTCGGGGGTGACGATGTCGGCGGCACCGGCAGCTTTCCAGCGCTCGGCGGCGGCGCCGTCGACGTCGCGGGTGACGGCGATCACGCGGGCACTCGCGGCGCGGCTGGCGCGCACGCGCGCCTCGACGGAGGGGGTGGCGCTTTCGTCGTCGGCATCGAAGACGACGGCTTGGGTGGGGAAGGCTTCGTGCGAGACGGTTTCCATCCAGGTTCCGACCGAGACGGCGACGCTGTCGGCGAGGGTGGCGCGGGCGAGGGCCTGTTCGAGTTCGGCACGCAACTCCGCATTCGCGGCGACGATTCCGAGGGTCGGAACGCGCGGATGCCGGGAGAGGTCGGTCGCATCCGGCTGCGTTTCGCCTGGTGTCACCTTTTCAGCATAGAGGCCGACGCGCTCACGGGACGCGTCAGCGCGAGCGTCGGTCGCGCGATGTTCCGGCCGAAGTCCGGAAATGAGGTCGATGCTATCGGCCGGTGCCGGCGTGCACGACGGCGTCAACCTCACCGTCAAGCCCGAACGCGTTGTGCACGATGCGCATCGCATCGGCGAGCGTATCGGCGCGGGTGACGACCGAGATGCGGATCTCGGAGGTCGAGATCATCTCGATGTTGATGCCCGCATCCGACAGCGAGGTGAACAGCTGCGCCGAGACACCCGCGCTGGTGCGCATGCCGGCGCCGACGACCGAGAGCTTGCCGATCTGGTCGTCGTACTGCAGCGACTCGAAGCCGACACCCTCCTGGGCGACACGCAGCGCCGTCAACACCTTCTCGCCCTCGGCCTTCGGCAGCGTGAACGAAATATCGGTGACGCCAGTCGCGGCGGCCGACACGTTCTGCACGATCATGTCGATGTTGGCGCCGGTCTGCGCCACGATCGTGAAAATCTCGGCCGCCTTGCCGGGCACGTCGGGCACACCCACGACGGTGATCTTCGCCTCGCTCAGATCGCCCGCGACTCCCGTGATGACAGGCTCTTCCATCGTGTCTCCTCTATTGCCGTTGACGACCCAGGTGCCCTCGTTGTTGTTGAACGACGAGCGCACGTGCAGCGTGACCCCGTGGCGCCGCGCGTACTCGACCGCGCGAATGTACAGAACCTTCGCCCCCGCCGCCGCCAGCTCCAACATCTCTTCACTCGTGATGTGCTCGATCTTGTGCGCCTTCGGCACCACCCGCGGATCCGCCGTGAAGACACCGTCGACGTCGGTGTAGATCTCGCAGACGTCCGCCTTCAACGCCGCCGCCAGCGCCACCGCCGTCGTGTCGGATCCGCCGCGGCCCAGCGTCGTGATGTCGCGACTGTCGCGGTTGAAACCCTGGAAGCCCGCGACGATCGCGATCGCGCCATCATCGAGCGCCTCGCGCACGCGGCCCGGCGTGACATCGACGATGCGGGCGGAGCCGTGCCGGGAGTCCGTGATCATGCCGGCCTGGCTGCCCGTGTAGGAGCGCGCCTCGAAACCCATGCTCTTGATCGCCATCGCCAAAAGCGCCATCGAAATGCGCTCGCCCGTGGTGAGCAGCATGTCGAGCTCGCGCGGCTCGGGAATCGGCGCCACCTCGTGCGCCAGGTCGATCAGCTCGTCGGTGGTGTCGCCCATCGCCGACACCGCGACAACGACCTCGTTGCCCGCCTTGCGCGTCTCGACGATGCGCTTGGCCACCCGCTTGATGCTCTCGGCGTCGGCGACGGACGAACCGCCGTACTTCTGGACGATGAGGCTCACGGAATTGGCTCCTGGATCACGGGTGCAGACGCACAATTCTAGACGCCCGCGGAGCCGGGACTGAAACTGACGACCCCGGGGTCACTTGGCGCTAACGCCGACTCGGCTCATCCAGCTCGAGTTTCGCCGCGGTCGCCGCGATCGAACTCGCCGCGGCCTTCGTGTCGGCCGACAGCTTCGCGCCGAGGCTCGGGATCATCGTCTGAAGGCCCGGGCGCCAGCCCTCGAACTTCTCCGGAAAGCAGCGCTCCAACAGCCCGAGCATGATCGGCACCGCCGTCGAGGCGCCGGGCGAGGCTCCGAGGAGGCCCGCGATCGACCCGTCGGCGGCCGCCACCACCTCGGTGCCGAGCTGGATCACCGGGGTGCCGTTCGCATCCCGCTTCATGATCTGCACGCGCTGACCCGCCGTGATCAGGCGCCAGTCGCCGCGCTTCGCCGTCGGGGCGAACTCTTGCAGCACGCGGTGCTTCGCGGCGCGCGAGGCGAGCAGCTCCCCCACCAGGTACTTCACGAGCCCCAGGTTGCGCAGCCCCGCGCCCACCATCGTGCCCAGGTTGTGCCAGCGGATCGAACCGAACAGATCCCACCAGGTGCCGGTCTTCAAAAACTTGGGGGTGAAGCCCGCGTACGGGCCGAACAGCAGGCTCTTGTTGCCGTCGACGACGCGCGTGTCGAGGTGCGGCACCGACATCGGCGGGGCGCCCACCGAGGCCTTGCCATAGACCTTGCCCTGGTGCTTCGCCACCACGCTCGGCTCGTCGGTGCGGAGGAACTGGCCGCTGATCGGGAAGCCGCCGTAACCCCGGATCTCGCGGATGCCCGAGCGCTGCAGCAGCGTCAAGGCACCACCACCGGCCCCCACGAACACGAACCGCGCGTTCAGCTCGAAAGACGTCAGGCCCACCTCGCGACGACCGCGGATGCGCCAAACGTCGCCCTTCTTCTTCAACCCCGTCACGCGGTAGTTGAGCCGCAGGTCGGCGCCGCGCGCAACCAGGTGGTCGATCAGGTCGTGGGTGAGCGCGCCGAAGTCGACGTCGGTGCCGGAGGTGATGCGGGTCGCGGCGACCGGTTGCGATTTGGCGCGGCCCGGAATCAGTAGCGGGGCCCACTCGCGAATCTTTCGCGCATCCTCGGTGTATTCCAGGCCCGCGAAGAGCGGGTGATCTTTCAGCGCCTCGAAGCGCTTGCGCAGGTAGGCGACGTTGTCCTCGCCCCAGACGAAACTCAGGTGCGGCACCGAGTTGATGAAACGCTGCGGCTCCGGGATCACGCCCTGCTCCACCAGGAAGCTCCAGAACTGGCGCGAGACCTGGAACTGCTCGTTGATGTCGATCGCCTTGCTGACATCGACCGTGCCGTCGGGGCGCTCCGGCGAATAGTTCAACTCGCACAGGGCCGCGTGTCCGGTGCCCGCGTTGTTCCACGCGTTCGAGCTCTCCAGCGCGACGTCGCCGAGGCCCTCCAGGATCGTGATCGACCAGTCGGGTTCGAGTTCCGAGATGAGGGCACCGAGCGTGGCGCTCATGATGCCGCCACCGATGAGGGCAACGTCAACGGGTTCAGGCACGACATCCATCCTAGAACGCAGGCGCAGGGCGCACCGTCGGTGGAGGCGTGAAGAACCGGGGATCTTCTGGGACGCTGCGCCTTAGGCGGGCTGGACCGCCATCAGCTTCGCCGCCGCCAACTCGGCCAGCTGCACCGCGTTCAGCGCGGCACCCTTGCGCAAGTTGTCGTTCGAGATGAAGAGCGCCAGGCCCCGCCCCTCGGGCGCCCCCTCGTCGGCGCGGATGCGGCCCACCAGGCTCGGGTCGGCGCCGGCCGCGTCGAGCGGGGTCGGCACATCCATCAGCTGAACGCCGGGGGCGCCAGACAGCAGCTCCCGCGCGCGCTCGGGGCTGAGCGGGCGGGCGAACTCCGCGTTGATCGACAGCGAGTGGCCGGTGAACACCGGAACACGCACGCAGGTGCCGCTGACCAGCAGCTCCGGCAGTTCGAGAATCTTGCGGCTCTCGTTGCGCAGCTTCTTCTCTTCGTCGGTCTCGTTGAGCCCATCGTCGACGATGCTGCCGGCGAGCGGCACCACGTTGAAGGCGATGTTCTTGGGGAACTTGTTCGGGGCCGGCAGCTCGACCGCGCCGCCGTCGTGCACCAGATTGATCGCGTCCTGCGCGACCGCGGCGCTCGCCTGCTCCAAGAGCTCCTCGCCGCCGGCCAGGCCCGCGCCACTGACGGCCTGGTACGTGCTGACGATCAGACGCGTCAGGCCCGCCTCCGCATCCAGCACCTTCATGACCGGCATCGCCGCCATGGTGGTGCAGTTCGGGTTCGCGATGATGCCCTTGACCGCCTCGTCCATGGCGTGCGGGTTCACCTCGCTCACCACCAGCGGAACCTCCGGGTCCATGCGCCAGGCCGACGAGTTGTCGATGACCAGCACACCCGCCGCGGCGAAGCGCGGGGCCTGTACGCGGCTCATCGTGGCGCCGGCGCTGAAGATCGCGACATCGAGGCCGCTCGGATCGGCGACCGAGGCATCCTCGACCGTGATCGGCTCACCGCGGAAATCAATCGTCGTGCCCGCGCTGCGGGCGCTCGCGAAGAAGCGGATGCTGGCGATCGGAAAATCGCGCTCGGCGAGAAGGCGACGCACGACGGCGCCGACCTGACCGGTGGCGCCGACAACGCCGAGATGGATGCCTGCGGAAGTGCTCATAACGGACGATTCTACGGGCGCGCGAGCGGAGGTGCCGCCGCGATCGCGCCAGCGGGGCGCGAGATTGCGCCGTGCTCGGCGCGCGTGGGGTTCGGCGCGCGTCGCTAGGAACGCGCGGCGAGGAAGCCGCGGATGAACTCGGCCGTGTCTTCCCAGCCCTCCACCGCGACGCACTCCACGCCCATCGCCTTCACCGGGTAGTCGTTGCCGTCCGGGTCGAGGCGGTCGCCGACGAACAGCATGTCGTCGAGCGGAATGCCGGTCAGCTCGGCGAGCTTGCGCATGCCGTAAGCCTTGTCGATGCCGCGGCGGGTGATGTCGACGCTCGTCGACCCGCCCGAGCGCACCTCCAGTTCGGGCAGCAGCTCCTGCACCGCCGAACGCAACGCGTTCTTCTTCTCGCCGCTCGGATCCCACGCCTTCTTGGCGTCCACCGGCGCGGCCTGGCCGAGAGCCGAGAAGGTGATCTGTGATCCGCGGTCCTCGAGGATGGGGCCCCAGGTCTCGCTCTCCCAGAAGCCGAGGCGCTTCGCCTCCTGCTCCACCGCGGCCAGGGCGGATGCCTTCTGCTCCTCGCTCAAATTCTCGGCGTACTGGGCGGCCCAGCCGCCGTCTTGGAACAGGAAGTACTGGGTGCCGCAGGTGGGCATCAGGTGCAGGCGGGCCAGGGCATCCGGGTGATCCAGCGGCAGGTTGTCGACCAGCTGCAGCTCGAACTGGGCGAAATTGCCGCCCGAGATGACACACACCTCGACGGCGCCGAGCAGCTCGACGATGAGGCTCGCCATGCGCGGGTCGAGCGGAGACTTGGAGGCCGCAAGGGTGTCGTCGAGGTCGAAGGCGACGAGGCGGGCGGTCGTGGCAGTGGCGTGGGTCACGGGATCAGATTCTTGCACGCTCTTGTTTAAAGTTCGTCTCAGTTCTGGACGAAACGCCGACCCTCGAAGGCGCGGCCAAGGGTCACCTCGTCGGCGTACTCCAGGTCGCCGCCGACCGGGAGGCCCGAGGCGAGACGCGAGACGCGCAGGCCCGGCTGGCTCTGCAGCAGGCGGCTCAGGTAGGTGGCGGTCGCCTCCCCCTCCAGGTTCGGGTCGGTCGCGATGATCACCTCGGTGACGGTGCCGTCGGCCAAACGCGACAGCAGCTGGGCGATGCGCAGATCGTCGGGGCCGATGCCGTCAATCGGGCTGATCGCGCCGCCGAGCACGTGGTACAGACCGCGGAACTCGCGGGTGCGCTCGATCGCCACCACATCCTTCGCCTCCTCGACCACACAGATCGAGGCGGGGCTGCGACGCGGGTCGCGGCAGACCGCGCAGGTGTCGTGCTCCGAGACGTTGCCGCAGATCGAGCAGAAACGGATCTTCTCGCGGATGTCGGTGAGGATCTCGGCCAGGCGTTGGGTGTCGAAGCTCTCGGTCTGCACGATGTGGAACGCGATGCGCTGCGCCGACTTTGGGCCGATGCCCGGCAGGCGGCCGAGCTCGTCGATCAGATCCTGAATGATGCCTTCGTACACGGCTAGCTCCCGGCCGGGTCGGCGGGGGCGTCGGCGGGGGCGCTGGCCGCGGGGGCGCTGGCTGGGGCGCTGGACGTGGGGGCGTCCATCGTAACCGGCGCGTCGGTGGGCGCGAGGGAGTGCTCGCCGATGAAGTTGGCACCCAGAAGCTCGCGCACGACGGCCTCGCCGTAGCGCTCGCGCGGGGCCGCGGAGTTGGCGGAAGGGTGGGCGCGCCTACCGGCGGGGTTTGCGGCGGGGTTTGCGGCCTGGGGTTGCTCGGGTTCGGGTTTCGATACGCCGCTGGCGCGGCTACTCAACCCGCTCGGTTTGGCGCTGGCGGGGCTGCTGGGCCCGCTGGAGTTCTCCGCGTCGGGTTTCGATACGCCGCTGTCGCGGCTACTCAACCCGCTGGGGTTGGCGGCTGGGGGCGTCGCGGCGCCGCCGGGGATCGAGACGACATTCCAGCCGTCGGCGTCGTCGGGGTGCGGTGGTTCGGCCTCCGGGTCGGGGGCGTCGTCGGGCTCGGGGGCCGGCTCCACCGCCGAAGTGTGACGCTTTTCCGGAGTTTTGGGCGCGGTGCGGGCGGCATCCCCCGGGTTGGCGGGCCCGCCCGGCGAAACCTCCGGAGAAACCTCACGCTGCGCGGGCGGCGCGGTGGCGGGCGGCGCTGTGGCGGGCGGCGCGGGCTCCGGGCTGGCGGCGTTCGCCTCGACGCGGGGCAGGAACTTCACGCGCACGCCGAGCACCTGCTCGATCGCGACGCGGAGGTGATCGCTGACGTTGTCGCCCGGCTTCTGCTTGGGGCGGAAGTCGTCGATGTCGTTGCCGCTGCGGAACGAGAGCGTCAGCACCTCGTCGGCGTACGCGCGCGGGGTGGCGCCGAAGACGACGAGCCACGAGTTGCGCTTCGCCTTCTTGACCGCCTCAAGGATCTCGGGCCAGGAATCCTTGATCTGCTGAATGGTGACCGGGCCAACGGGCGCCGCCTTCGCGGCCGGCTCGCCGGGTGCCGCCGGCGCGGCGGGTGCCACGGGCGCCGCGGGCTCGTCAGTGTGTCGTTTCTCCGGAGTTTTTGCTGCGGGAGGCTCCACCTCCGCCGGTTTCGCGGGCGGGGCCGCCGAAACCTCCGGAGAAACGTCACGCTTCGCGGACGCGGGGGCGGGCTGCGCGGCGGGGACGGGCTGCGCTGCGGGGGCCGGCGCGGCGCCCTCGATGCCGATGCGGCGCTCGAGGCGCTCCACGCGGGCGAGCGCGCCGCGCTCGGCGTCGTCCATCGCGGGCACCAGCAGGCGCGCGGCCAGCAGTTCCAGGTGCAGGCGCGGCGAGGTCGCGCCCGACATCTCGCCGAGTGCGGCGTTCACCAGGTCCGCGCTCCGCGACAGCTCGGCGGAGCCGAAGGAGCCCGCTTGCACGCGCATCCGCTCGACCTCGTCGGCGGGGATGCCGCGCAGCACCGCCCCGGCGCCCTCGCCGGTGGCGGCCACCACGATCAGGTCGCGCAGGCGCTCCAGCAGGTCGTCGACGAAACGGCGCGGATCCTGTCCGGTTTGGATGACGCGGTCGATGGCCGCGAACAGCGCCGGCGCGTCGCGGCCGCCGATCGCCTCCACGACCTCATCGAGCAGGGCGGCGTGCGTGTAGCCGAGCAGCGCGACCGCGCGCTCGTAGTCGACGCGGTCGCCCTCCGAGCCGGCGATCAACTGGTCGAGCAGCGACAGCGTGTCACGCACCGAACCCCCACCAGCGCGCACGACGAGCGGCAGCACGCCAGCCTCGACCTCGACGCCCTCGGTGCCACTCAACTGCTGCACGTAATCGAGCATCTGCGCGGGCGGCACCAGCCGGAACGGGTAATGATGGGTGCGGCTGCGGATCGTGCCGATCACCTTGTCGGGCTCCGTGGTGGCGAAGATGAACTTGACGTGCTCCGGCGGCTCTTCCACGATCTTCAGCAGCGCGTTGAAGCCCTGCGGCGTCACCATGTGCGCCTCATCGAGGATGAAGATCTTGAAGCGGTCGCGCGCGGGGGCGAAGGCGGCGCGTTCGCGCAGGTCGCGGGCGTCATCCACGCCGTTGTGCGAGGCGGCGTCGATCTCGACCACGTCGAGCGAGCCGGAGCCGTCGCGGCTGAGCTCGACGCACGAGGGGCACACGCCGCACGGGGTGTCGGTGGGGCCCTCGGCGCAGTTCAAACAGCGGGCCAGGATGCGGGCGCTGGTGGTCTTGCCGCATCCGCGTGGTCCGCTAAACAGGTAGGCGTGGTTGACGCGATCGGTGCGCAGCGCCGTGCGCAGCGGATCGGTCACCTGCGACTGGCCGATGAGCTCGGCGAAGGTCTCGGGCCGGTAGCGGCGATACAGGGCGGTAACCACTCGCCCAGCGTAGTCGGCACCACCGCGGACGGGTGGGGATGGGACCAGGTCCGACACCCAGAGGCCGGTGGGATAGTATGGCCGCGGCTCCCCGCGTGGCGCCAACCAGGCCAACTCCCCCAGGGCGGAAACGCAGCAAGGGTAACCGGGCTCTGGCGGGTGCGCGGGGGGTCCTGCCAGGAGGATTCGCCTAGTGGCCTATGGCGCACGCTTGGAAAGCGTGTTGGGTGAAAGCCCTCGGGGGTTCGAATCCCCCATCCTCCGCTGTTGAACACCACCACGACGAAAAAAGCTTCACATCATCTGTGCCGCTCGAAGGGGGGCGTGTGACGACCCACCGCGTCCGGATCTACCCGCGCCGCTCCCTCATGCTGACCGCCGTCGTGTCGCTCGTCGCCGGCATGGTGCCGATCTTCGGCGTTCTCTACTGGTTCGCGAGCGAACGCGACCAGATCGCGCCCGTCTTCGCGGTGCACGCGGTCGTCCTCGCGGCGGGGCTCGCGGTGCTGCTGCGTCAACTGTGGGTGCACGCGACCGTCACCGACACCGAGCTGACCGGCAACGGCATCTTCTCGCCGACGATCAGCGTCGACCTGGATGACATCGAAGAGGTGCTGCTCGTCGACACCCAGGTCGGCCAGTCCCCCGAGATTGTCACGCAGCTGATCGCGCGCAACCTCGACGGCCGGACGCTCTACCGACTGCGCGGCAACTTCTGGCACGCACACGATCTGGAGGCGCTCGTCGCGGCGCTCCCGGTGCCCGCGAAGCGCGTGACGGGCCCGCTCAGCATGAGCGAATTCTTCCGCGACTACCCGGGAAGCGTGTACTGGTTCGAGAATCGCCCCGCCATCAAGGTCGCGGCGGTGGTGATCGGACTCGTCGCCCTCGCGAGCGTGATCGTGCTGTTGACCACGGTGCTCGGTTTCAATATCCCGGGCATGTAGTTGCCGGGCGACGGGCTCAGCGCTTGCGCGACGACCCGAACAGCGTGTTGACGAGCACGCGCGCCACCCGGACGCCCGCGTTCACGGCCTGCTTGCGCCGACGCTCGTCGCGCGCCGCCTCCTCGCGCGCCCGCTTCGCCGCGGCACGTTCGGCCGTCTTCGCCCGCTTGTCGGCCGCACGCTGGGCATCCTTGATCCGCTTCTCGGCGGCCTTCTGCTCGGCCGCGAGCTGACGCTCGAGCGCCTCGGCCCGCGCCGTCACCTCCGCCGCCTGCTCGCGAGACTTCTCGGCCTGCGCGGCCTTCGTCGCGAGCTTCTCGCGCGCCGAGCTGGGGTCGATCGCCACCCCGTACTTCTCGGTCAGCGGCGAGGCGGCGACCGCGGCGGCGATCACCGCCGCATCCGTCGGGTTCATCGAGCCCTGCGGGGCCCGCAGGCGCGTCCAGGCGACCGGTGAGGGGGCGCCCTTCTCGTTCATCACCGTCACGATCGCCTCCCCGGTGGCAAGCGTCGTCAGCACCTCGTCGAGCTCGTACCCGGAGTTTGGATAGGTCGAGACGGTCGCCCGCAGCGCCTTCGCGTCGTCGGGGGTGTGGGCGCGCAGCTGGTGCTGCACGCGGCTGCCCAACTGGGCCAGCACATCCGAGGGCACGTCCTTCGGGGTCTGGGTGACGAAGAAGATGCCGACCCCCTTCGAGCGGATCAGCCGCACCACCTGGGTGACCTGGCTGAGGAAATCTTTGGAGGCATCCTTGAACAGCAGGTGCGCCTCGTCGAAGAAGAACACCAGCTTCGGCTGCGGGAGGTCGCCCACCTCGGGCAGCGTCGCGTAGAGCTCGCCGAGCAGCCACATCAAGAACGTGGAGAACAGGGCCGGCTTGTCGTGCACGCTTGGCACCTCGAGCAGGCTCACGATGCCGCGGCCGTCGGCCGACTGGCGCATGAACTCGGCGACGTCGATCTGCGGCTGGCCAAAGAACACGTCGGCGCCCTGGTCGGCGAAGTTGATCAACTCGCGCAGGATCACCCCCGCGGTCGCCTTCGACAGCCCGCCGAGCTCGGTCAGCTCGGCCTTGCCCTCGGCACTCATCAGGTGGCTGACCACCGCCCGCAAATCGGCGAGTTCGACGAGCGGCAGCTCGGCCTTCTTGGCGTAGTGGAAGACGAGGCCGAGGCTCGACTCCTGCGTGTTGTTCAGCCCGAGCACCTTGCTGAGCAGCAGCGGGCCGAAGCTCTCGATGCTGGCACGGATCGGCACCCCCGAACCGAGGCCGCCAAGCGAGAAGAACTCGGTCGGGCTGGCGGTCGGCGCCCACTCCTGCCCAATGCTCTCGGTGCGCTCCCGCAGCTTCTCGCTCGAGGTACCCTCGCTCGCGATGCCCGAGAGGTCGCCCTTGATGTCGGCGGCGAACACCGGCACCCCGGCGGCCGAGAGCTGTTCGGCGAGCACCTGCAGGGTCTTCGTCTTGCCGGTTCCCGTCGCGCCCGCGACCAGACCATGACGGTTGGTCATGGCGATCGGGATGCGCACCGGCACATCCGCGCGCGCCTCCCCGTTGACCAGGGCCCCCATCTCGAGCGCCGGCGCCTCGAAGGCGTACCCGGCGCGGATGGCCTCGACCGCGGCGTCGTCGAGCGGCCCGGCGTTCTTCGGAGCGTTCATGGCGGTCAGCCTAGCCGCGCACCCCGAAATCAGACGGGGGTGCGCTCCTCGAGGCCCCAGGCCTGGCCGTACCCGCCCTCGGCCTCGGGCTTCGCCATCAGCTCCAGGAACGGCGCCGCGGGGAAGGCCTCCGGGCCGAGCACGCCGACGCCCGACCAGACCCCGCGGGCGAGCAGTTCGAGCGCGATCACCGGGTTCAACGCGGTCTGCCAGACGACGCACTGCGCCTCGTACTCGGCCATCGTCCACTCGTTGTCGCTCACGTGGTACAGGTACACGGCGCGCGGGGCGCCGTCCTTGCCGGTACCGGTGACGAAGACGCCCGCGCAGGTCTTGCCGGTCATCCGCGGGCCGATGCTCGCCGGGTCGGGAAGAGCGGCCGCCACCACGTCGCGCGGGGCGACGCTGACCGGGCCGTCGGCGCTTCGCACCGTCAGCGGTGTCGTCGAATCGAGCCCCAGCAGGTGCAGCGTCTTCAGCACGCCGATGAACTCGTCGCCGAGCCCGTACTTGAAGGTCACGCGCTTGGCGTCGAGCCAGCGCGGCATCAGCAGCACCTCCTCGTGCTCGACGTTGACGCACTCCACCGGACCGATGCCCTCCGGGAACTCGAACACCTCCGGCTCGCTGAACGGCGCCGTCGTGAACCAGCCGGCGTCCTTCTCCCACACCACCGGCGGGTTCAGGCATTCCTCGATCGTCGTCCAGATCGAGAAGCTCGGGGCGAAGATCTCGTTGCCCGCCTCGTCGCGCACCACCAGGTTGGCGCCGTCGCGCGTGCCCAACTCGTCGATCTCGCTGAACAGTTCGTCGCTCGCGTAGCGCGCGAACACGTCGCTGAGGCCCGGCTCGACGCCCATGCCGACCAGGGCCAGCTGCCCGGCCTTCTCCCAGTCGGGCGACTGCGCGAACTGGTCGTCACCGAGCTTCACGTGCGTCTGCGAATACGGCTCCTCCGGATGCGGCTCCGACAGGCTCATCGCCATGTCCAGATAGCCGGCCCCGGCGGCCAGCGCCCCGGCAAAAATCGTCGGCACGAACTTCGGCTCCACCGCGTTCATCACGTGCGTCACCCCGTGTTCACCGGCGAGCGCCGCGACCGAGTCGGGGTCGGAGGCGTCGACGTGCGCCGCGACGAACCGTGCGGCCACCTCGGCGCCGTGCTTGTTCGCGATCCACGCGATCGTGCGCTCGGCGCGGCTCTGGTCGTAGTCGCTGACGACGAGCAGTTCGAAAAAGTCACGTCGTGCGGCGATCTTGGCGATCGCGTCGCCGACACCGCCCGCACCGACCAGCAGGATCCTCATGGTCTGACGCTAGCGCCCCGGATGCGGTGCGGGAAGAGCGCCCAGACGAACACCGCGACCCCGGCGCCGACCACCGCACCCGCGAGAGTGTCGCTCAGCCAGTGCACGCCGAGGTAGGTGCGTGCGAACGCCATCGCCACCACCCAGATCGTGCCCGCGATCGCCACGCTCCAGCGCCGCACCAGCAGCGTCAGCAGCACCGCCATCGTGGCCGCATTCGCCACATGCCCCGAAGGGAATGATGCCGACTCGAGCTGGATCAGCGACTCCAGTGGGCGGTCGCGGTCGGCGAGGAACTTCACCGCCTGCACCACGAGCGCGCTCGCCGCCGACGCCACCACAAAAATCAGCGCCGCCATCGGGCGGCGCCTGACCAGAAAGGCGACCGCGATCGCCAACGGGATCACCAGCACCCCCGCCCAGCCCCCGCCGAGGAAGTCGAGCAGGCGCGCCGGCAGCTCGAACCACGGGCCCGGGTTCTGCCGCAGCTCATCGACCCACGCCAGGTCGAAGCCGAACGGGCCCTCCACCACCCGCAGCGCGAAGAGGCCGCCGACCGCCACGATCGTCAGAACGGCGGACGCGCTCGCGACCAGGGTCGCGCCGCGCCGCGAGAGGCGTCGGCGGCGGGGGGTGGGCATCCGCCTAGGTTCCCGCGATCGAAGGCACGGTGCGCGGGCGCACGACCACCCAGAGCACGATGATGGCGACCGCGAGCGTGGCCATCTGCACCGCCGCCATCGGCAGCGCCGAACCGATGCCGAGCCACCCGACGATCGGCGAGATGAGCCCGGCCAGGCCGAAGTTCACCGCGCCGAGCAGCGACGCGGCCGTGCCCGCCTCCTTGCCGTGATGGGCGAGCGCCGTCACCTGGATCGCCGGGAACGTCGCCCCCGCCAGCGAGATCAGCACGAACAGCGGGATGAGCACCGTCCAGATACCGCCGCCGGCGATCGAGAACACGACGATCGACGCGGCCGCGAGGAACATCCCAGTGAGCGTCACCGCGATCACCCACTGCGGACCCACGCGCCGCATCACGCGCGACGAGAGCTGCGAACAGATCACCAAGCCGAGCGAATTGGCCCCAAACACCAAGCCGTACTGCTGCGCGTCCAGCCCGTAGACATCCTGAAACAGGAACGACGACGCCGCCAAGTAGGCGAACAGCGAGGAGAAATTCATCGCCCCGACGATCGCGATGCCGACGAACACCCGGTCGTGGAACAGCGCGCGGTAGCGGTCGCGCGCCGTGCTGTGGCCGACGTCGCGGCGACGGGCCGGCGGCAAAGTTTCGATGATCAGGAACCAGGCGAGCACCAGCACCGCGATGCCGTAGGCCATCAGCACCCAGAAGATGCCGCGCCAGTCCATGATCTGCAGCAACTGCGAGCCGATGACCGGCGCCACGATGGGGGCGAGGCCCGTCACCAGGGCCAGGCGGGCGAGCATCCGAACCAGCGGATGCCCGCCGAACAGGTCGCGCACCATCGCCATCGCCACGACCCCGCCGCCGGCCGCACCGATGCCCTGCAGCACACGGAACAGCCCGATCAGCCCGAGGTCCGGGGCGAGAGCCACGCCGAGGCTCGCCGCGATGTGCAGCGCCGTCGCGACCAGCAGCGGCGTGCGCCGACCCACCTTGTCGCTCCACGGCCCGATCAGCAGCTGGCCGAGACCGAAGCCGATCGTCGTCGCCGTCAGCGTCAACTGAATCGCCGCGTCGGTCGCGTCGAACACCGTCGCGATCGCCGGGAACGCCGGCAGGTAGAGGTCGATCGTGAACGGGCCGAGCGCCACCAGCGCGCCCAGCACCAGCACGTAGACGAGCCGCTGGCCCTTGGTGAGCGAGTCGCCGGGGTGAAGGACGATCGGCTTAGTCGGCGGGTGCGCCTCGACGCGGATCTCAGAACTCACGAAGCGACGCTAGTCGATGTCGGGTGTGCGGCGCCCGCGAATGACCTCCGTGAACCAGCGCGCCGAGTCCTTCACGATCCGCTCCTGCGTCTCGTAGTTCACCCGCACGATGCCGAAGCGCTTCGAGTAGCCGTAGCCCCACTCGAAGTTGTCCAGCAGCGACCAGACGAAGTACCCGCGCAGGTCCACGCCGCGCGCGATCGCGCGGTGCGCCGCCGTGAAATGGCGGTTCAGGTAGTCGATGCGGTCGGCATCCGGAACCCGGGTTCCGTGCTCGGACTCGACCACCCGGTCCGGGAACGCGGCGCCGTTCTCGGTGATCATGAGCGGCTGGTTCGGGAACTCCTCGTGCAGGTGCACGAGCAGCTCCTCCAGACCGTCGGGGGCGATGTTCCAGCCCATGTCGGTGTACGGGCCCGGCTGCGTCAAGAACTCGACGTCGCGGCTGCCCGGCCAGGGCGAACCGCCCATGTCCTTGTGGCCGTCGGCATTCGCGCGGGGGCTCACGCCGTCCCACATCTTCACCGTCACGGTCGAGTAGTAGTTGACGCCGAGGATGTCGATCGGCTGGTGGATCTGCGCCAGGTCACCGTCGCGCACGAAAGCCCACTCGGTGACCTCGGCGGTGTCGGCCAGCAGGTCGTCGTCGTAGCGACCGTGCAGCAGCGGGCTCGTGAAGGCGCGGTTGGCGAGCGCGTCGATGCGGCGAATCGCCTCCGGGCTGGTCTCGTGATCGCCGCGGATGACGTGGAAGTTGAGGGTGATCGACAGTTCCGGGTCGTTCGTCGCCGCGCGCCGGATCTCCGGCACCGCGAGCCCGTGCGCCAGGTTCAGGTGGTGCACGGCGGCGAGCGCGGCGGCCCCCTCGGTGCGACCCGGCGCGTGGGCGCCCGAGCCGTAGCCGAGGTAGGCCGAGCACCACGGCTCGTTGAACGTCGTCCAGGTGTGCACGCGGTCGCCGAGGGCCTCCACCGTGCGCGCGGCGTACTCCTCGAAGCGGTACGCGGTGTCGCGATTCGGCCAGCCGCCCGCATCCTCCAGCGCCTGCGGCAGATCCCAGTGGTAGAGCGTCGCCACCGGCTTGATGCCGCGGGCGAGCAGGCCGTCGACGAGCCGCGAATAGAACTCGAGGCCCTTCCGGTTCACGGCGCCGGAGCCGGTCGGTTGGATGCGCGGCCAGGCGATCGAGAAGCGGTAGGCCTCCAGGCCCAGCTCCTTCATCAGATCCAGGTCGGATTCCCACCGGTGATAGTGGTCGTCGGCCACGTCGCCGGTGTCGCCGTTCCAGGTCTTGCCGGGGGTGTGGCTGAAGGTGTCCCAGATGCTCGGGCCGCGGCCGTCCTCGTGGGCGGCGCCCTCGATCTGGTAGCTCGCGGTCGCCGAGCCGAACACGAAGTCGGGGGCGAACTCGAGCCCGCCGTCGCGGTAGTCGGGGGAACCGGCGGTCGCCATGATGTCACGGCCTTTCCTGCAGTGGTGGTGGTGCTCCGGGCGGCCGCGCCCGCGAGTCGTGCCTCCCATCCTTGCGCATGGGCGCTCGGGGCGGGGCTCGCGCCGCATCCGACCTACCGCGTGACCCGCGCCACATCCGCGTGCCGCACGCCGCACGCGCCGGCGTCAGGGATGCATCCCGCGCACCCCAAGCTCGACGGCGGACACCTCCTGGGGCGGCGAGGCCGCCGTCGCCGGGTCGTCGAGGATCGGCTGCCAGGCGAGTTCGGCCGCACCAATCAGCAACCGATCTTCCCCGAGCCCCGCCGGCTGGATGCGCACACCCTCGAACGCGGCCGGCACGGTCGAGGCCTCGACCGCCCGTTCGAACCCGGCCGGGTCGCAGGCCAGCAGGCTCGCCAGGAACCCGCCGAGCACGACCAATTCGGGATTCATCACGTTGATCGCATTGCTCAGCGCCACCGCGAGCACCCGCTGTTGGCGCGCAATCTCGGCGCGGACGCCCTCGTCGGTGCTCGCCAGCAGCGCGCGCTCCAGCTGCGGCTCGTCGGCGCCGGCCAACCCGAGCACCGCGAGCAGGCGGGCGCGACTCACCTCGTCCTCGAGCGTGCCGTGCTCGGTCACCCGGTCGGCCGCATCCACGAGCCCGGGGCGGTTCTGCCCGAACTCGCCCGCGTAGCCGTGCGCGCCGCCGAGCAGGTGCCCGTGCACGATGACACCGCCACCGATACCGCTGGCACCACCGTTCAGATAGACCAGCTCCTCGACGCCACGGCCGGCGCCGAAGATGCGTTCGGCGAGCGCGCCCAGACTCGCGTCGTTGTCGACCACCGTCGGCAGCCCGAGACGTTCCGCCACGAGCGACGCGATCGGTTCGTCGCGCCAATCCAGGTGCGGGGCCCAGCGCACCACCCCATCGCTCGCCCGCACGAGGCCCGGCACGGCGAGCCCGGCGGCACGCAGCACACGGCCCGGGGTGATCGTCTCGCGGTAGTGATCGACGATGTCGGCCACCATGTCGGCCGCTTCACGCGCCGTGATCGCATGGTCCACTTCGCGCCGGATGCGGTGCTCCACGCGCGCGCCGAGGCCGACGATTGCGACGGTCACGGCATCCAATTCCGGGTTGACGGCCACGACGGCCGGGCCGGGGTTCGGGCGCACAACCGGAGAGGGCCGGCCGACCCGGCGGGTGACCTCGGCGTCGGCCTCCTCGACGAGCCCGAGCGCGTCGAGCTCGGCGACGAGGGAACCGATGGTCGAGCGGTTCAGGCCGATCTCGGCGGTGAGGGCGGCGCGCGAGGCGGGACCGCCGTGGTGCACGCGCGTCAGCACGGCCGCCAGATTGCGGCGGCGGACCCCGTCCGACCCGTCCTTCACGCTGACCATCCGTTCACCATATCCGTGCGCGGGTCCGCGGCATCTCTCTCGCGCGGCGCGCGCTTCATGATATAAGTTGGGGAACGCAACATTTCGCGTTCACCGTCGAACCAGGAGCATCATGGCCCTCCATCCCACCCCCGCCGACAAGTTCACCTTCGGACTCTGGACCATCGGATACAACGGCACCGACCCCTTCGGCGGCCCCACCCGCAAGCCCCTCGACGTCGTGCACGCCGTCAACAAGCTCGCCGAACTCGGCGCCTACGGCCTCACCTTCCACGACGACGACCTGTTCGCCTTCGGGTCGACGCCCGCCGAACGCGACAAGGAGATCGAACGCCTCAAGGGCGCCCTCGCCTCCACCGGCATGAAGGTGCCGATGGTCACCACCAACCTGTTCAGCGCGCCCGTCTTCAAAGACGGCGGCTTCACCTCCAACGACCGCGAGGTGCGGCGCTTCGCGATGCGCAAAGCGATGCGTCAGCTCGAGCTCGGCGTCGAACTCGGCGCCACCACCTTCGTCATGTGGGGCGGCCGCGAAGGCGCCGAATACGATGCCGCCAAGGATGTGCGCAGCGCGCTTGAGCGGTATCGCGAGGCGCTCAACGTCTTCGGTGACTATGTGAGCGACAAGGGCTACGACATCCGCTTCGCCATCGAGCCGAAGCCGAACGAGCCGCGCGGCGACATCCTGCTGCCCACCGTCGGGCACGCGATGGCGTTCATCGAGACGCTCGAGCGCCCCGAACTGTTCGGCCTCAACCCCGAGGTCGGGCACGAGCAGATGGCCGGACTCAACTTCACCGCCGGCATCGCGCAGGCGCTCTACCAGGGCAAGCTGTTCCACATCGACCTGAACGGGCAGCGCGGCATCAAGTACGACCAGGACCTCGTGTTCGGGCACGGCGACCTGCACAACGCGTTCTCGCTCGTCGACCTGCTCGAGAATGGCGGCCCGAACGGCGGACCCTCCTACGACGGCCCGCGGCACTTCGACTACAAGCCGAGCCGCACCGAAGACGAGACCGGGGTCTGGGATTCGGCCGCCGCCAACATGCGCACCTACCTGCTGCTCAAGGAGCGCGCCGCGGCCTTCCGCGCCGACCCCGAGGTGCAGGAGGCGCTCATCGCCTCGCGCGTGCCGGAGCTCGCGGTGCCGACCCTGGCTGCGGGCGAGACCTACGACGACCTGCTCGCGGACACGAGCGCGTTCGAAGACTTCGACGCCGACGCCTACCTCGGCGGCAAGGGCTTCGGCTTCGTGCGTCTGCAGCAGCTCGCCACCGAGCACCTCCTCAACGCCCGCTAATGCCCATGCGGGTCGGCAGGGATGCATCCCGGGCGCCAGCGAGTGCCGCGCGCGGCACGCGGTTGGCGCGCGGGTCACGCGGTCGGAGTGATTCGTGACGCTCGTCGCCGGAATCGACTCCTCCACCCAGAGCTGCAAGGTCGTGATCCGCGACCTCGAGACCGGGGCCGTGGTGCGCACGGGTCGAGCCGCGCATCCGGACGGCACCGAAGTGCATCCGGATGCCTGGTGGACCGCCCTCACCGAGGCGCTCGCCGACGCCGGCGGCCTCGATGACGTCGCCGCGATCTCAATCGGCGGCCAGCAGCACGGCATGGTCGTGCTCGACGCCGCGGGCGAGGTAATCCGCCCGGCGCTGCTCTGGAACGACACCCGCAGCGCCGCCGCCGCATCCGCGCTGGTCGCCGAGTTCGGCGCGGCCGAGCTCGCCCGACGCGCCGGCAGCGTGCCCGTCGCGAGCTTCACTGCGACCAAGCTGCGCTGGCTGCGCGACGCCGAACCGGAGAACGCCGCCCGCGTCGCCGCCGTCGCGCTCCCCCACGACTGGCTCACCTGGCGACTACTCGGCTACGGGCCCGCGGGCGTGAGCCCATTCGGCCCCGACCTCGCCGCGCTCACCACCGACCGGTCCGACGCAAGCGGCACCAGCTACTGGAGCCCCGCCGACGGCGCGTACGATCGCGATCTGCTCATCGCCGCGCTCGGCCACGACGCCATCCTGCCGCGCGTGCTCGGCCCGGCCGACTCCGCCGGGGCGACCACCGCGCACGGTCCGGTGCCCGCCGGCCTCGTCGTCGGCGCCGGCGCGGGCGACAACGCGGGTGCCGCGCTCGGCCTGGGCGCACGCCCCGGCGACGTGGTCGTGTCAATCGGCACCAGCGGCACCGTCTTCGCGGTAACCGAGCAGCCGGTGCGCGACGAAACCGGCACGGTGGCCGGATTCGCGGATGCCTCCGGCGCCTACCTCCCCCTCGTCGCCACGCTCAACGCGGCCCGCATTCTCGACGCGACGGCGCGGCTGCTCGGAGTCGACCACGACGAGTTGGGGCGGCTTGCCCTCGCCGCCGAGCCCGGCGCCGCAGGTCTCGTCCTGCAGCCCTACTTCGAGGGCGAACGCACCCCGAATCGCCCCAACGCGACCGCGACCCTGTTCGGCATGACGCTCGCGAGCACCACCCGCGAGAACCTGGCCCGGGCGGCCGTGGAGGGACTGCTGTGCGGCCTGGCCGACGGGCTCGACGCGGTGCGCTCGCACGGGGTGTCGGCCGAGCGTGTGCTGCTGGTGGGCGGCGCCGCCCAGAACCCGGCGGTCGCGACGATCGCCGCGCAGGTGTTCGACGCGCCGGTGGTCGTCCCGGAGCCCGCCGAGTACGTGGCCCTCGGGGGTAGCGTGCAGGCGGCATGGGCACTCACCGGTTCGCGACCGGACTGGCCGATCGCGGTAGCCGCGGCTCCGGTGGCCGACGTGCGTCCGGTGATCCGCGAACAGTACGCGGCGCGCGCGTAGCCAGCAGTCGCGGCCGAGCCCGCACGCTGAAGGACGGCAACCGCGTGACTCACGCGGCCGCCGAGTGCCGCACGCCTCACGCGGTGGCGTCAGGGATGCATCCCGAGCGCGCCAGCGGGCCGCCGCACCCCGAGCAGCACCACGGCCGCGCGCCCAGCGCACCCGCACACGTCACCCGTGCAAACGCGCCTACCGCGTGACCCGCGACGTAAGGGAGTGCCGCGCGCGGCACTCCCTTACGTCAGGGATGCATCCCTGCCAGCTCAACGGCCTCCGTTGCGGCGCTTGTTGAAGACGTCGAAGGCGACGGCGAGGAGCAGCACGAGACCCTTCACGGCCTGCTGCCACTCGATGCCGATGCCCATGATCGACATGCCGTTGTTCAGCACACCGATGATGAGACCACCGATGATCGCACCACCGATGGTGCCGATGCCGCCCTGCACCGCCGCGCCGCCGATGAACGCCGCCGAGATCGCCTCCAGCTCGAAGCCGTCACCGGCCTTCGGCCCCGCGAGGTTCAGTCGCGCGGTGAAGATCAACCCGGCGAGCGCCGCCAGCACACCCATGTTGACGAACAGGAAGAAGTCGACCTGACGCGTCTTGATGCCCGAGAGTTCGGCCGCGTGACGGTTGCCGCCGATCGCGTAGACGTGACGCCCGAAGACGCTGCGGTTCTGGATGATGCCGTAGATCAGCACGAGCGCCGCCAGCACGATGAGCGTCACCGGGATGCCCTTGAAGCTCGCGAGCGCGAAGCTGAAGGCGCCGAGACCGCCGATCACGAGCAGGATCTTGGCGACGAACCAGAACACCGGCTCCACGTCCTGCGCATAGGACTGGCGGGCGCGGCGCGTGCGCCAGGTCTGCACGATGATCGCGATGATCGCGATCGCACCGACGGCGAGGGTGAGGGGATCGACGGCGAACTCCCCGAGCACATCGGTCAAGAACCCGTTCCCGAGCGCTCGGTACTCCTCCGGGAAGGAGCCGATGTTGGCGTTGCCGAGCGTCACGAGCGCGAGCCCGCGGAAGATCAGCATGCCGGCGAGCGTCACGATGAACGCGGGGATGCCGACGTACGCGATCCAGAACCCCTGCCAGGCGCCGACCAGGGCTCCCACCGCGAGGGCGCCGATGATGGCCAGCCACCACGGGAATCCGAGGTCTCGAATGAAGACGCCCGATACCGCCCCGATGAACGCGGCGACCGAGCCGACGGAGAGGTCGATGTGGCCGGCGACGATCACGAACACCATGCCGATCGCGAGCACGAGGATGTACCCGTTCTGCACGATCAGGTTGGAGATGTTCTGCGGCCGCAGCAGGATGCCGTCGGTCGTGATCGAGAAGAACACGATCACCGCGATGAGCGCGATGAAGATTCCGTTCTTGCCGAGATCGGACACGACGTGGCTGAGCGCCGCCGTGAACCGGTTGGTGGGCATGGGGGTCGTTTCCGCAACGTCAGTGCGCGTAGTGGGTTCGGACATCAGCGTGCGTTCTCCATGGTCATGAGCTTGATGAGTGCTTCAGGGGTGGCTTCCTTCACGGGCAGCTCACCCGTGATGCGGCCTTCGGACAGGGCGTAGATGCGGTCGCTGATCCCGATGAGCTCGGGCAGCTCGGAGGAGATGACGATGATCGCCTTCCCCTGCGCCGCGAGGCGATTGATGATCGTGTAGATCTCGTACTTCGCACCGACGTCGATGCCGCGAGTCGGCTCGTCGAGAATGAGCACGTCGGGGTCGGCGTTGATCCACTTGGACAGCACGACCTTCTGCTGGTTTCCGCCCGACAGCTTGCCGGTCGGCACGAGCACGCTCGGGGCCTTGATGTTCATGCTCGCGCGGTACTCGTTGGCGATCTTGAAGTCTTCGTTGTCGTTGACCAGACCGAAGCGCGAGATCTTCTTGAGCGCGGCGATCGAGATGTTCCGCTTGATGTCTTCGATCAGGTTGAGACCGTAGTGCTTGCGGTCCTCCGTCGCGTAGGCGAGTCCGTGCTCGATCGCCTCGGCGACCGAACGCGTCGTGATCTCGGTGCCGTTCTTGAAGACCTTGCCGGTGATCCGCGTGCCGTAGCTGCGGCCGAACAGGCTCATCGCGAACTCGGTCCGCCCGGCGCCCATGAGGCCGGCGATGCCGACGATCTCGCCCGCGCGCACGTGAAGGTTGACGTTGTCGACGACGACGCGCGTCGGGTCCTGCGGGTGATGCGCCGTCCAGTTCTCGACGCGCAGCACCTCCTCGCCGATGTGCGGCGTGTGGTCGGGGTAGCGGTGCTCGAGGTCGCGCCCCACCATGTCTTTGATGATGCGGTCCTCGGTGACATCCGACTTGGCGATCGTCTCAATCGTCCGGCCGTCACGGATGACGGTGACGCTGTCGGCGATCTTCTTGATCTCGTTGAGCTTGTGGCTGATGATGATGCTCGTGATGCCCTGCCCCTTGAGGTGCAGGATCAGGTCAAGCAGGTGGTCGCTGTCCTCGTCGTTGAGCGCCGCGGTCGGCTCATCCAGGATGAGGAGCTTCACCTCCTTGGACAGCGCCTTGGCGATCTCGACGAGCTGCTGCTTGCCGACGCCGATATCCATGATGCGGGTGAGCGGATTCTCGCTCAGTCCCACGCGCGCCAACAGCTTGGCCGCTTCGTGGTTGGTCTTGTTCCAGTCGATCAGGCCGACCGGGTTCTTCACCTCGTTGTTGAGGAAGATGTTCTCGGCGATCGAGAGGTAGGGGCTCAGCGCGAGCTCCTGGTGGATGATGACGATCCCCTCAGCCTCGCTGTCGCGCAGGTTGCCGAACTCGACCGTCTTGTTCTCGAAGACGATCTCGCCCTCGTAGGTGCCGTGGGGATACACCCCGGACAGCACCTTCATGAGCGTGGATTTCCCCGCGCCGTTCTCGCCGCAGATGGCGTGAATCTCGCCGCGCGCGACCTCGAGGGTCACCTTGTTGAGCGCCTTCACACCCGGGAACGTCTTGGTGATCGATCGCATTTCGAGGACGTTCTGCGTCATCTCTCGTCCGCTTCCTTACGTCGTTGTCGGAGGGGATCGGTGGTGGGAGGGCTCCCCCACCACCGATCCTTCAGGTTTCACTCGTGGAGCGCTAGCGCTCCCGCGTGAATGGGTATCCGAAGTGGATTACAGACCGAGGTCCGCAGCCGTCCAGTACCCGGTGTCGACGAGCGCCTCTTGCACGTTCGCCTTGATGACCGGAACCGGCGCCAGCAGGTAGGACGGAACGACCTTGACCTGGTTGTCGTAGGTCTCGGTGTCGTTCACCTCGACCTCGGTGCCTTCGAGGATCGCGATCGCCATGCCGGCCGCAACCTTGGCCAGCTCACGCGTGTCCTTGAAGATGGTCGCGTACTGCTCGTCCGCGAGGATCGACTTCACCGAGTCGACCTCGGCGTCCTGACCGGAGATGATCGGGAAGTCGTCGCCGACCGTGTAGCCCGCGTCGGTCAGAGCCGAGATGATGCCACGGCTGATTCCGTCGTAGGGCGAAAGCACGGCGTCGACCTTGTCGCCACCCGAGTAGTTCGCGGTGAGGAGGTCCTCCATGCGGCTCTGAGCGGTCTCGCCGTCCCAGCGGAGCGTGGCGGCCTGCTCAATCGAGGTCTGACCCGACTGCACGACGAGCGTTCCGTCATCGATCAGCGGCTGGAGCACATCCATCGCGCCGTTGAAGAAGAAGAACGCGTTGTTGTCGTCGAGCGAGCCCGCGAACAGTTCGATGTTGAACGGTCCGGCCGGCGCATCCGCGATCGGCGTGCCGTCGAGCTCAGTGAGACCGAGACCGTTGAGCAGCGTCCACGCCTGCTGCTGACCGACGAGGAAGTTGTCGAACGTCGCGTAGTAGTCGACGTTCTCGCTTCCGACGATCAGACGGTCGTAGGAAATCACCGGGATCTCGCTGTCGGCCGCCGTCTGCAGCACGTTGCTGAGGGTGGTGCCGTCGATCGCCGCGATGATGAGCGCCTCGGCGCCCTTGGTGATCATGTTCTCGACCTGCGAGACCTGGGTGGGGATGTCGTCCTCAGCGAACTGCAGGTCGACCGTGTAGCCCTGCGCCTCGAGCGCCGCCTTGAGGGCGTCACCGTCGGCGATCCACCGCTCGGACGAGCGGGTCGGCATCGCAACACCGATCAGACCGCCCTCGCCTTCGCTGCTGCTGCCGTCTCCGGGCGCGCAGGCCGCGAGGCTGAGCGTCAGTGCACCGGCGGCGATGCCGGCAAGAAGAACCTTTGCCTTCTTCACTGTGTTTCCTTTCATCATGTGAGGTTGGTGCCTCATCCGGTGTCGTCGATGAACATCGGATGCCTCCCCGAATCCGCAGATCCGGCAAGTCTTGTGGGGGGCGCTACAAGCCCTGTGCCAATCGGTAGTAGGCGGCGTTCGAGCGCAGCTCGCGCTCGAAACCGTCGAGGGTGGTGTCGTCGGTGATCGCCAGGAGCTCGATCTTCGACATGCGCGCGAAGTCCTGAAAGACCTCGAGGCCGACCTGGGTCGACATCACCGTGTGGTGCGCGGCGCCCGCCATCAGCCACGCGGTCGCGGAGGTCCGGAAGTCGGGCGCGGGCTTCCACACGGCGCGGCCGACCGGCAGCTTCGGCATCGGTGCGGGCAGCGCCACATTCTCGACCAGGTTCGCGACGAGGCGGAAGCGGTCGCGCTGATCGCTCAGCGCCACCACGATCGCGGGGCCGGCATCCGCGGTGAACACGAGCCGCACCGGGTCGTCTTTGCCGCCGATGCCGAGCGGGTGCACTTCGAGGCTCGCCTTCTCGCTCGACAGCGACGGGCTCACCTCGAGCATGTGCGCGCCCAGGATGAGCTCGTTGCCGGGCTCCAGGTGGTAGGTGTAGTCCTCCATCAGGCTCGCGCCGCCGGGGAGGCCCGCGCCCATGACCGCGGCCGTGCGCACGAGCACCGCGGTCTTCCAGTCGCCCTCGGCGCCGAAGCCGTAGCCGTCAGCCATGAGGCGCTGGACGGCGAGGCCGGGCAGCTGCGGGAGCGTCCCGAGATCCTCGAAGGAGGTGGTGAATGCGGAGAATCCGCCGGCTTCGAGGAAGGAGCGCAGGCCCAGTTCGATGCGCGCGCCGTCGCGGAGCGCGGCGTGGCGCGCCGCGCCCGGGTGCAGTTCGGGGGCCACGTGGTAGCTGTCGAGGTACTCGGCCACCAGCGCGTCGATGTCGGTGTCGCTCGCCGCATCCACCGCCGCCGCCAGCTCGTTGACGCCCCAGGTGTTGACCTGCACGCCGAGGCGCAACTCGGCCTCCGTCTTGTCGCCCTCGGTGACGGCGACGAAGCGCATGTTGTCGCCGAAGCGCGCGAGCTTCATCGTCTGCGTGGCCCAGCGCCCCGCCGCGGCGCGGGCCCACGAGCCGACCCGCGCCGTGACGGCGGGGTCGGAGACGTGCCCGACGACGGTGGTGCGCGGGATGCCCAGACGCGTCTCGATGTACCCGAACTCGCGGTCGCCGTGCGCGGCCTGGTTGAGGTTCATGAAGTCGAAGTCGATCTCGCCCCAGGGCAATTCGACGTTCGCCTGCGTGTGCAGGTGCAGCAGCGGCTTCTGCAACGCATCCAGGCCCGCGATCCACATCTTGGCGGGGCTGAAGGTGTGCATCCAGGCGATCAGGCCGATGACCTTCTCGTTCGCGTTCGCCTCGAGAATCAGCTTCTTGATGCCTTCACTGTCGGTCAGCACCGGCTTCCAGACCACGGTGACCGGCACATCCGCCGACTCGGCGAGTCCGCGCACGACCGCCTGCGACTGCTCGGCGACCTGGGCGAGCGTCTCGGGGCCGTAGAGGTGCTGGCTCCCGGTGAGGAACCACACCTCGAACGAGCCGAGGTCGGGGATGATGCTGCGGGCGGTCACTGGAGTTCTCCCTGGGGCGCTTGGCCGTAGACGTTCTGGTAGCGATCGAAGAGGGCGTCGATGCGGTCCTGCGGCAGCGGCAGCGGATCCCCCAACTGGCGCGAAATGTGGATGGTGCGGGCCGCGTCCTCGCACATCACGGCCGCCTTGACGGCGTCGCGGGCATCCGCGCCGATCGTGAACGGTCCGTGGTTTTGCATCAGCACGGCGCGCGAGCGGTGGCCGCGCAGGGTCTCGACGATGCCGCGCCCGATCGAGTCGTCGCCGATGATCGCGAACGGGCCGACCGGGATCTCGCCGCCGAACTCGTCCGCCATGCCGGTGATCACGCACGGGATCGCCTCGCCGCGCGCCGCCCAGGCGGTCGCGTAGGTGGAGTGCGTGTGCACGACTCCGCCGACCTCCGGCATCTCGCGGTAGACGTAGGCGTGTGCGGCGGTGTCGCTCGACGGGCTGCGGTCGCTGCCCGGGGTGGAGCCGACGACGGTGCCGTCGAGGTGGCAGAGGATCATGTTCTCCGGTGCCAGGTCGTCGTAGGCGACGCCGCTCGGCTTGATCACGAACAGGTCGGCGCCGGGCACGCGACCGCTCACGTTGCCGCCGGTCCAGACGACGAGCCCGTAGCGGGTCAGCTCACGGTGCAGGCCGGCGACCTCGTCGCGCACGCGCGCGATCGCCACCTCGATCTCGGGAGAGAACGCGTTCATGCCAGCACCTCCCGCCGGCGCGCCTTGAGCCGCTTCATCACGTCGTTGCCGCCGCGGCCGAAGTAGTCGTGCAGCTCTCGGTATTCCGCGTAGAGGGCGTCGTAGGCATCCGCCGACTCCGGATTTGGGGTGTAGACGTTGCGCTCCAGCTTGCCCATCGCCTCGCTCGCCGCGCGGATGTTCTCAAAGGCTCCGGCCGCGACCGCCGCGTGAATGGCGCTGCCGAGCGCCGGGCCCTGCTCGCTCGCGATGGTGGAGATCGGCATCCGCAGCACGTCGCTGTAGGTCTGCATGAGGTGCGGGTTCTTCAGCAGGCCGCCGGCGACGATGAACTCGGTGACGGGGACCCCGGATGCGGCGAAAGTCTCCACGATCCCGCGAGTGCCGAAGGCGGTCGCCTCCAGGAGCGCCCGGTAGACCTGTTCGGGGCGGGTCGCGAGCGTCAGGCCTAGGACGAGGCCGGACAGTTCGGTGTTGACGAGCACCGAGCGGTTGCCGTTGTGCCAGTCGAGGGCGAGCAGGCCGTGGGCGCCGACCGGTTCGGTGAAGGCGAGATCGGTGAGGTACTGGTGGACGCTCTGGCCCGCCGCGGCGGCGGCCTCGTGCGCGGCGGCCGGCACCTGGTTCGCCACATACCAGGCGAAGATGTCGCCGACGCCGGACTGCCCGGCCTCGTAGCCCCAGAGCCCGTCGACAATGCCGCCGTCGACCGCGCCGCACATGCCGGGAACCTCGACGAGGCGCTCGCCGTTCATGACGTGGCAGGTGCTGGTGCCCATGATCGCGACCATCTGGCCGGGTTCGACGGCGCGGGCCGCGGGGGCGGTGACGTGCGCGTCGACGTTGCCGACCGCGACGGCGATGCCTTCGGGCAGCCCCGTCCAGGCGGCCGCCTCGGCGGTCAGTCCCCCGGCGCGGGCGCCGAGGGCGCCGATCTCGTGCTCGAGCTTGTCGGTGGCGAAGTCGACGAACGCGGGGTTGAGGGCGGCGAGGAAGTCGCGACTCGGGGAGGCGCCGTCCTGGAAGATGCCCTTGTAGCCGGCGGTGCAGGCGTTGCGAAGGTAGCGGCCCGACAGCTGCCAGACGATCCAGTCGGCGGCCTCGACCCAGTGATCCATCGTCTCGAAGATCTCGGCGTCCTCTTCGAGCAGCTGGAGCGCCTTGGCGAACTCCCACTCGCTCGAGATGAACCCGCCGTAGCGCGGCAACCAGCTCTCGCCGCGCTCGGCGGCCAGGGCGTTGATGCGGTCGGCCTGCGGCTGGGCGGCGTGGTGCTTCCAGAGCTTCACGTAGGCGTGCGGTCGGTCGGCGAAGCCGGGCAGCTCGCAGATCGGGGTGCCGTCGGCCGTGACCGGCATCGGCGAGGATGCGGTGAAGTCGGTCGCGATGCCGATCACCTGGGCGGGGTCGATGCCCGCATCCGCGAGGGCGGCCGGCACGGCGATGCGCAGCACCTCGCGGTAGTCGTTCGGCACCTGCAGCGCCCACTCGGGCGGGAGTGCCGCGCCGGTGGCGGCGAGGGTGGTGTCCATGACGGCGTGGCGGTATTCGTGGACGCCGGCGCCGAGCTCGGCGCCGTCCGCGACGCGGACGACCACGGCGCGGCCGGAGAGGGTGCCGAAGTCGACGCCGATCGTGTACTGATCGGCGGACTCTGCGCCCGGGGCGGTCGTTGCTTCCACGTACTGACTCCGTTGTCTGGATCTAGGACCCGTGATGTGACCGTTCACACCAACGAGAGGACTCTACTCGCGAAACGGTCACATTTGTCAAATGTCTTTCGGTCACCGTTCGGTAACGGTCGCGAGATTGGGGCCGCGCGCGGGCCTACACCGGGCCGGTCGACTCGCGCAGAATCAGCTCCGGCAACACCATCTGATGGTCGGTCGACGTCTCACCACGCAGCTCGGCGAGCAGAATCGACACCGCGCGTCGTCCGATCTCAACAAAGTTCTGCCGAACGGTGGTGAGCGGAGGAGCGAAGTGCGCCGCCTCCGGGATGTCATCGAAGCCGACGACGCTCAGGTCATCCGGCACCTGGAGGCCCAGCTCGCGCGCCGCGTGCAGCAGGCCGAGCGCCATCTGGTCGTTCGCGACGAAGACCGCCGTGAAGTCGCGCACGCGCAAGAGCTCGAGGCCCGCGTAGTAGCCGAACGAGGCCGTCCAATCGCCCAGAATCGGGGCGCGGGTGCGGGCGTCGGCATCCGCGAGCGCCTCCAGGTAGCCCTGCATCCGGGCCTCGGCCTCGATCCAATCTTGAGGCCCCGCCAGGTGCAGGATGTCGCGGTGGCCGAGATCGAGGAGGTGTCGCGTCGCGAGTCGCGCGCCCGCGACCTGGTCGACCGAGAGGCTGCGGCGCGGGTCTCTGCCGGTCGATTCGAGGGTCACGATCGGGACGCTCACCGAGAGATCCTGCAGCGCCTCGAACACACGAACCTGGGGGGCGATGACGACGAGCGCCTCCACCGCCTGGCTCATCAGGTAGTCGACCCCAGCCTTGATCGAGGCGTACTCGCTCGAGGCCGTGTTGGTGATGCTCAGGCGATAGCCCGCCTCGCGCGCGGCCGCCTCGATCGCGGCGATGCTGGTGGCGGGCCCGTACTGGGAGGACTGCGACGAGAGCACGCCGATGGTGCGGGAGCGGCTCGTGACGAGCGCGCGCGCGGCCTGGTTCGGCCGATAGCCGAGTTCGTCGATGGCCTGGAGCACGCGCTCACGCGTGGCGGGCCGAATCGCCTCGCTGTCGTTGAGCACGCGAGAAACGGTCTGGTAGGACACCCCGGCCACGCGAGCGACATCGCGAATATTGGGCGCGCGAACCTTCTCCGGTTCCATCACACCGTCCTCTGTCTCGCCGTGTGTACGTTCACACGGCTACTCCGCCCATTATGCCGAGCGCGCCGCCCCCGGGCGAGCCCCACCCAGGCGAGTCCCCGCCGCGCGCCCCGCGCCCCGCGCCCAACCGCGTGACTCGCGCCGCATCCGCGTGCCGCACGCCGCACTCGCTCGCGTCAGGGATGCATCCCTGCCGTCACAAACGGGTGAGGGCGGAGTGGAGGTCGGCGAGGAGGTCGTCGACGGACTCGATGCCGACGGAGAGACGCACGACGTTCTCGGGCACCTCGAGCTGGGTGCCCTTGACGGAGGCGTGGGTCATCTCGCTCGGGTAGCAGACGAGCGACTCGACACCGCCGAGCGACTCCGCCAGCTGGAACAGCTCCATCGACTCGGCGAAGCGCCGCGCAGTCTCGCCCCCGCCGCGCACCGCGACCGAGATCATGCCGCCGAAGCTCTTCATCTGGCGCGCGGCCAGCTCGTGCCCGGGGTGATCCGGCAGACCCGGGTAGTACACCCGCTCGAGCTTCTCGTGCCCGACGAGCGCCTCGGCGATGCGCTGCGCGTTCGAGGAGTGCCGGTCCATCCGCACACCGAGGGTCTTGATGCCGCGCATGGTGAGCCAGGCATCCATCGGACCGGAGACGGCGCCGACCCCGAACTGCAGGAAGCCGACCTGATCGGCGAGGGATTCCCCGCGCACGAGCGTCTCGTCCTTCAGGATGACCGCTCCGCCGAGCACATCGCTGTGACCGCCGAGGTACTTGGTCGTCGAGTGCACGACCACGTCGGCGCCGAGCGACAGCGGCTGCTGCAGGTAGGGCGACGCGAAGGTGTTGTCGACCACGACGATCGCGCCGACGCGGTGCGCGAGCTCCGCGACCGCGGCGATGTCGGTGATCTTCATGAGCGGGTTGCTCGGCGTCTCCAGCCAGACGACCTTGGTGGCGTCGGGGCGCAGGGCGCTCGCCACCGCATCCAGATCGCCCATCTCCACGGTGGAGAGCGAGACGCCCACGGGCACGTGCACGCGGCTCACCAGTCGGTGGGTGCCACCGTAGACGTCGTTGCCCATCAGGATGTGGTCACCCGGCTTCAGCGCGGCCCGCAACAGCGTGTCCTCAGCCGCGAGACCGGAGGCGAAGCTGAAGGCGCGGTCGCCGCCCTCGATCGAGGCGAGCAGGGTCTCGAGCGCCGTGCGGGTCGGGTTGCCGCCGCGCGTGTACTCGTAGCCGCCGCGGAAGCCGCCGACGCCGTCCTGCACGAACGTGGTCGTGAAGTAGACCGGCGGGATGACCGCGCCGGTCGTCGGGTCGAAGTCCTGCCCGGCGTGGATGGCGCGCGTGGTGAAGTCGTTCTCGGAGTTCATGGGGTTCTTCTCTTCGTCAGGATGCGAGGGCGCGCGCGAGCGCACCGCGAGTCAGGAGCGCGACCGGTTTGCCCTGGTCGAGCACGAGCCCGGCACCGGTCTCGGCGAGGGCGTCGCGGGCCGCCTCGAGCGACTGCGCGAGGCCGACGAGCGGAAGCACATCGCCGATGAGGGCGTCGATCGGGTGGGCGGGGGTCACCTCGCCGGCGAGGAGGGCATCCACGAGGGCGCGTTCGGTGACCGTTCCGGCGACCTCCCCGAGCACGACCGGGGTCTCGGCCTTGAGCACGGGCAGGGCGGGCGTGTCGGCGGCGCGCAGCGCGGCGACCGCCTCGGCGACCGTGTGGTCCGGCCGCAGGTGCGGAAGAGCCGCGGCATCGACCGCCCCGAGCACGTCGGCGACGGTGCGCCCCTCCCCTGCAACACCGAAGCCGTGCCGATCCATCCAGGTGTCGTTGAAGACCTTGCCGAGGTAGCCGCGGCCGCCATCGGGAAGCAGGATGACCATGACATCGTCAGGTCCGAGGTCGCGGGCCGCCTTGAGTCCGCTCGCAATCGCGAGGCCACTGGATCCGCCGACCAGCAGCCCCTCCTCGCGCGCCAGCCGGCGGGTGAGGTCGAAGCTCTCGGCGTCGCTGGAGGCGATGATCTCGTCCACCAGGCTCGGGTCGTAGGCGGTCGGCCAGAAGTCCTCACCGACGCCCTCGACCAGATACGGCTGCCCGGTGCCGCCGGAGTAGACCGAGCCCTCCGGGTCGGCGCCGATGATGCGCACGCCGGGGTTCTGCTCCTTGAGGTACTTGGCGACCCCGGAGATTGTGCCGCCCGTGCCGACGCCCGCGACGAAGTGCGTGATCTTCCCCTCGGTGTCGCGCCAGATCTCGGGACCGGTCGTCTCGTAGTGGCTGAGCGGACCGTTCCGGTTCGAGTACTGGTCGGGCTTGAAGGCGCCCGGCAGCTCGCGCGCCAGCCGATCGCTCACGTTGTAGTACGAGCGCGGATCTTCGGGGGCGACGTTCGTCGGGCACACCACCACCTCGGCGCCGTAGGCCTTCAGCACGTTGCGCTTGTCTTCGCTGACCTTGTCGGGGCAGACGAACACGCAGTGGTAGCCGCGCTGCTGCGCGACCAGGACGAGGCCGATCCCGGTGTTGCCGCTGGTCGGCTCGACGATGGTCCCCCCGGGAGCGAGCTTGCCCTCGCGCTCGGCGGCGTCGATGATCCGCGTGGCGATGCGGTCTTTGGAGGACCCACCCGGGTTCAGGTACTCGATCTTGGCGAGCACGGTCGCCTCGATCCCCTCGGTGACCGAGTTGAGCCGCACGAGTGGCGTGTTCCCGACGAGGTCCAGGACGGTTCCGGCGAAATGCATGCCCCGAGCCTACTTCCGACTCGGCCTGTGTTACCGGGCCTAGTAGGCGATCAGACGCGAGCCGCTCGGCGGCTCCAGACCGGCGGCAGCGAACGCCTCGAAGGTGCGATCACGTCGGTTGTCGATCTCGCGACCGTACTCGCGCGCGAGACTGCGCCGGGTGCGCACCAGCTCGTCGAGCGTCTCCACCGGAATCAGCAACACGGTCAGCGGCGTCAGCGCGACCACGCTCGAGGCGATCCCCTGGCGCGTGAGCGAGGTCAGACCGAGCGCGTCGTCTCGCCCGAAGTCGGCGACATGCAGCACCTCGCCCGCCGGCCCCTCCGCCGACATGCGGGCCTCGCCCGACACGATGTAGCGCACCCCGTCGGGCACGGTCGCGGGTCGCTGCACGCACTCGCCCTCGCCGTAGCGCTCCAGGCGCACGCTCTCCAGCAGCCGCTCGATGTCGGGGGGCTCGACCGAGAGCCGCGGGGCGAGCCGGGTGAGCGCGGCGCGCGTGCGCTCCCGACTGGTGAACGGATCCGTGAGGTCGCGATCCAGGTGCAGTCCGGCACGCCGGGCGGCGTACCAGAGCCGGCGGCGGAACAGACCGACGGCACCCCATTCGGAACCGGGGCTCGCCAGCGGGATCCCGACCTCGTAGAAGCCTTTGCGCAGCGGGATCGCGCTGGGGCCCGACTCGGGATGCCGCTGGGGCAGGTCGGTCGCGACCGCCAGCACGAGCGCGAGCACGTCGTCGGGCGGGTCGTCGGTCGCGAACCGCACCTGGACCGAGGCCTCGTAGGGGTTGCGCGCCCGACTGAGGTTGACGAACGCGTCGCCCGCGAGGGCGGAATTCGGCACGACGCGCAGCCCGTTGTTGGTGTCGAAGTGCGTCGCGCGCCAGTTGACCTCGACGACGCGGCCCTTGCCGAATCCGGTCATCAGCCAGTCGTCGACCTGGAAGGGGCGCTCGAACAGCAGGAACAGGCCCGCGACGACCGGTCCGACGGCGCCCTGCAGCGCCAGGCCGATCACGATCGAGCCGACCCCGAGCGCGGTGAAGAGGCCGCCGACGTCGGCGCCCCACACCCAGGAGAAGATGATCGCGACGGCGACGACGATGAGCAGCGCCCGCCCCAGGTCGATGAAGATCTTGGGCAGTCGCTGGCGCCAGCTCCCCTCGCGCGCTTTCGTGAACACGACGAGGTTGACGCCGTTGATCAGCACGAGCACCACGAGGAAGCCGAACGCGGTCGCCGTGACCTTGAACCAGTCGACATCGCCGGCGAGGTAGCGCGTCTGCGCGAGCAGGACGAGGAGTGCGCCGAGCGGCACCACCCAGTCGCGCACCAGGCGCACGATTCGCGCCGCACCGCGCCCGCTCCGCGCCAGCGCCGCATGAATCTCGGTGAGCACGAGCAGCGTGATCGGCAGTCCGACGATCACGAGCGCCGCGGGCCAGAACCACGGTTCGGCGAACAGCTCAGCCATCGACCTCGGCCGCCTCGACCCGCCACACGCGGTGGGCGGCGCCGCCCGAGTCGACGCTGCCGACCTCCACGAACCCGGTCGAGTCCGCGAGGCGCTCGCGCACCCGATCGCTCGCATAGATGCCCGGCTCGGTGCGCTCGCCCTGCAGCTGGAACGCGAGGCTCACGGCGTCGCCCCACAGGTCGAAGATGACGTGCGACCGCCCGATCAGCCCGCTCGTCACGGTGCCGAGGTCGATGCCGGCGCGAAGCTCGAGCGAGGTGCCGTGCTGCCCGTTGAAGCGGTGCAGGATCGCTTCCAGCTCGAGCGCGAAGTCGACCACGCGGCGCGCGGCATCGATGCGCGGCACGGAGAGTCCGCAGCTGGCGAGGTAGCCCTGCCGGGTCGTGCGCACGCGCTCGACGCCGAGCCGGTCGGCGGCGTCATCGAAGTTCTTCACGAGCTCGTTGAGCACCTCCAGGCCATGCTCGCTGTCGAGAGTGCGGCTGAAGGCCTCGAAGCCGACGATGTCGGCGAACAGCACGCAGGCCTCCGTGTGGTCCTGCGCGATCGTCTGGGCGCCCTCCCGGTAGCGCTTGGCGAGGGACTCGGGCATGAGCGAGAGGATCAGGCGGTCGTTCTCTTTCTGCTGCTCCTCCAGCAGCTCCGCCTTCACCTGCAGGCTGCGCGACATCTCGTTGAACGCCCCGGCGACGGCCGCGAGTTCGTCGGTCGATCCGGCGTCCACCTCGACGCCGGTCTCTCCGGCCGCGATGCGTTCCGCGGCGAGCCGCAGCCGCCGCAGCGGCCGCACCAGGAACTGGGCGATCACGAGCGAGAGCACCGAGATGACCAGCACGAGGATCGCTGAGGAGATGATGAGGTTCGCGGTGAAGGCGGAGACCGGCGCAAAGGCCTCGCTCGTGTCGACCGCCGCGACGATCACCCAGCCGAGGTTCTGCACCCGCAGCGGTGCGTACGCCGAGATGGTCTCGGTGCCGAGGTAGCCGGGCGCGACGAGGGTGCCGGATTCGCCGCGTTGCGCGCGTTCGACCGCATCCGTGACGGCCGGCTGCAGCAGCAGCGACTCGCCGCGCTGCACCGCCAGCTCGATCGCGCTCGGCTCGACGCCCATCCGTGTGGCCTGCTCGATGTAGCGCTCGGGGTCTTCGAGGAGTTCGCGCGAGGGCGAACGCATGAGGTCGTCGCGACCGACGAGGTAGCTCTCCCCGGTCTCGCCGAGTCCCCCTTCGGCCCAGGCGCCCCCGCCGGTCATGACGTCGGCGATGCGATCGATCGGCATCTCCACGGCGAGCGCCCCGGTCACTTCGCCGTCGCGCGAGATCAGGCTGACCCCCCAGGCGGCGGGCGAATCCAGCGACGGCCGGTACGTCTCGAAGTCGGTGAAGACGACCGAATCCAGGAGCCTGCTCGACATGGCCGTCGTGTACGCCGATGCGAGGTTGGAGACCCGATACGGACCCGAGACGAGATTCGTCCCGAGGTCGATCCCTTTGTAGGCCGAGTAGACGACGTTGCCGTCGAGGTCGATCAGCAGCGTGTCCTGGTAGTCGAGCTGCGTCGTCATCCGGGCGAAGTAGTCGTGGTATTCGGCGTGCACCGCCGACCAGGCGCTGCCGTCGCCCGCATCATCGATCGCGATCGCCTCGGCGAAGTCCGCGGGCGGACGCGTGTAGTAGTACTGCAGGTAGCGCCCGGCGGGCTGGCTGGGGATGAACGCCGAGACGTCGACCGCCGCCTCGCCGACCGCGGCCGCGAGTTCGGGCGCGAGCTCGTCGCGATAGTAGGCGTCGAGCGCCGCGCTCTGTTCGCCCGACAGCGACGACTCGGCGAGCTCGGCGAACGCGGCATTGAACTGCTCGGATGCCCCCATGACGCTCTCGCCGCGCGCGTGCACGAGCATCGAATTCTCGATCGTGTCGAAGAGCCCGGCGATCTCGCGGGCGCGGGAGTCGCGGACTTCGACGACCCGGTCGGTCGCCGCCGCGCGCAGCGATTCGGTGCCGCTGACGTACCCGATCAGGCCGATGACGACGTTGGAGGTCACGCTCACCAGGAGCAGCATGATGAGGAGCATCGACTGGATGCTGAGGCCCGTTCGGCGGCGGCCTCCGGTCGCGATCGGGAGAGGTTCCGACATCTCGAGTCCTCCTCAACGGTAGCCGCACTCTATCGGGCGGGCTTCGTCGGGGGAAGAGCTACGTCGCCAGGCGCTGCCGTGCGAACAGGCGCGCGTACACGCCGTCGGCGGCGAGCAGTTCGGCGTGCGTGCCGCTCTCGACGATGCGTCCGCCGTCGACGACGAAGATGACGTCGGCATCGACGACCGTGGAGAGCCGGTGCGCGATCGCGATCGTGGTGCGCCCGCGGGCGGCGTCGTCGAGGGCGCTCTGCACGACGCGCTCCGACACGGTGTCGAGGGCGCTCGTCGCCTCGTCGAGCACGAGCACGGCCGGGTCTTTGAGCAGGACGCGCGCGATCGAGACGCGCTGCTTCTCGCCGCCGGAGAGCCGGTAGCCGCGCTCCCCCACGATCGTGTCGTAGCCCTCGGGGAAGCTCATGATCGTGTCGTGGATGTTGGCCGCGCGTGCCGCCTGCTCCAGTTCCGCGTCGCTCGCCCCCGGTTTCGCGTAGCGGAGGTTTTCGGCGATCGAGGCGTGAAACAGGTAGGTCTCCTGGCTCACGATGCCGATCGAGTGAAGCAGCGACTCGTGGCGCAGCTCCCGCACATCGTCGCCGGCGAACAGCACGCGTCCGCTCGCGACGTCGTGCAGCCTCGGAACGAGATAGGAGACGGTCGTCTTGCCCGCGCCGGACGGCCCGACGAAGGCGGCGTACTGGCCGGGTTCGATGCGGAAGGCGAGACCGTCGAGGGTCGGCGGGGTGTCCTCCCCCGCATCCGGATACCGGAAGACAACGTCCTCGAACTCGATCATGCCGAGCCGGGACTCGTCGACCTCGCGCGCATCCGGACGGTCGGTGACGGCGGGACGCAGGTCCAGATACTCGAAGATCCGAGCGAACAGCGCCTGCGAGGTCTGCAGGTCGAGGGCGACGCGCAACAGGCCCATGAGCGGCCAGCTCAGCCGGGCCTGCACCGTGGTGAAGGCGACGATCGTGCCCGCCGTCACCGGCACGTCCTGGAGGATCAGCCAGGCGGCGACCAGATAGATGAGGGCCGGGATCACCGAGAGGAACACGTTCACCATCGCGAAGAACCACTGGCCGCTCATCGCGAGCCGGACCTGCAGGCCGATCTGGGTGTCGTTCTCGTCGCGGTAGCGCCCGATCTCCCAGCCCTGGCGGGTGAAGCTCTTGGCGAGCAGGATGCCGGAGACGCTCAGCGTTTCCTGCGTGATCGCGGTCATGTCCGACAGCGACTCCTGGGTCTTCGTCGCGATGCGCGCCCGCACCTGGCCGACCTTGCGCTGCGCGATCACGAGCACCGGCAGGAGGATCACCGCGACGATTGTCATCTGCCAGCTCAGGATGAGCATCGACACCAGCGCCGCGATGACGGTCACCGTGTTGCCGATGACGCTTTGGATGGTGTTGCTCAGCACGCCGGCGACGCCGCCCACGTCGTTTTGCAGCCGCGACTGGATCACTCCCGTCTTGGTGCGGGTGAAGAACGCGAGCTCCATCGACTGCAGGTGCGTGAACAACCGCACCCGCAGCTCGCCCATGACGGTGTTGCCGACGCGGGCGGTGAGGTAGGTCTGCCCGATGCCGATGCCCGCCGAGGCGAGCCAGAGCACGATCATGAGCGCCACCAGCTCGAGCAGCACCGGCACGTCGGGCGAGCCTTCCGGCGGGAACAGCCCGAGGTCGAAGGCCTGCTGGGTGAGCAGCGGCGGCAGCACGCTCAGCGCGGCGCTGATCAGCACGAGGGTGATCGTGACGGTGAGCGCGCGGCGGTGCGGGCGGAACAGTTCCCCGATGCGCGGGAGCAGGTCGGGGATGCGCGGCGCCGCCTGGTTCTCGGCGCGCTGCGCCGCCGCATCCGCCCCACTCACCCGGCCGCGACCTCGGCCGGCCGGGCCGACACCGCCACCTCGTCCGCCCATGCTCATTCTGCGAGCCTAAGCCGCGGGCGCACCGAAGCGCCGGGTGGCGAGTTCCTGGTGCTCGCCACCCGGCGTCGGCCGGGGTGTGATCAGCCCTTCGTGGAACCCGCGAGGAGTCCGCGCACGAAGTAGCGCTGCAGCGAGAAGAACACGATCAGCGGCACGATGAGCGCGAGGAACGCGCCCGCCGGGAGCAGTTGCGTGTTGCGACCGAAGTTGCCGACGAGTTCGGCCAGGCGCTGCGTCAGCGGGGCGACATCGACCGTGCCGCCCGAGAACACGAGCGCCACCAGCAGATCGTTCCAGACCCAGAGGAACTGGAAGATGCCGATGCTCGCCAGTGCCGGCACCGACAGCGGCAGGATGATCCGGAAGAACATCTGCGTGTGGTTGGCGCCATCGACGCGCGCGGCCTCGATCACGTCGGCCGGGATCTCGGAGATGAAGTTGTGCAGCAAGAAGATGCACAACGGCAACCCGAAGATCGTGTGCGCGATCCAGACCGCCGGGAACGTTCCGCTGATGCCGAGCACCTGCGAGAAGATCTGCAGCAGCGGAATGAGCGCCATCTGCAGCGGCACGATCTGCAGCGCGAACACGAGCACGAACACCGCGTTGCTGCCCGGGAATTTGATCCAGGCGAACGCGTACGCCGCCATCGAGGCGAGCACGATCGGGAAGAGTGCGCTCGGGATCGCCACGACGATCGAGTTGATGAAGTACGAACCAAGGTTCGCCGAGGAGGCGCCGCCCGAGAACAGCACGTCGCCGTAGTTTTCGAGGCTGAACTGCGGGTTGACGAAGATGTTCCACCACCCGCTCGTGCGGATGTCGTCGGCCGGGCGGAACGAGTTGACGAAGAGCCCGAAGGTGGGGATCGTCCAGACCACGGCGATCAGGATCGCCGCCGCCGTCGCGCCGCGCGAGGTCAGGCGCTGCTTGACGCGCTTGAGCTTGGGGCCGTTGCCTTCCGGGTTCGGCTTTGCCACACCTGCGGTGGCCGCGACGCCGCTCATCGGATCTCCTTCTGCTTGCGCATGACTCTCACGTTGTAGATCACGATCGGCAGAACCATGATGAACAGGACGAGCGCGAGCGCCGAACCTTGGCCGAACTCGCCACGGTTGAAGGCCTGCGTGTACATCTCGTTCGCGATGACGCTGGTGTCGAAGTTTCCGCCGGTCATCGTGCGAACGATGTCGAAGACCTTCAACGTCGCGATGGTGATGGTCGTGACGACGACCACGAGGCTTCCGCGGATTTCGGGGATCGTCACGTTGGTGAACTGCTGCCAGGCGTTGGCGCCATCCAGTCGCGCCGCCTCGAGGCGTTCGATCGGGACGCCCTTGATCGCCGCCGAGAGCAGCACCATCGCGAATCCGGTCTGAATCCAGACCATCACGATGATCAGGAACAGGTTGTTCCACGGCGAGTTGATGAGGAACTGCTGCGGTTCGAGCCCGAGCCAGACCAGCACCTGGTTGAGCAGACCGATCTGCTCGAAGCCCGTGGCGCGGTACTCGTAGACGAAGCGCCAGATGATGCCGGCGCCGACGAACGAGATCGCCATCGGCATGAAGACCAGCGACTTCAGAACCTTTTCACCGCGCGACTTGTCGATGAACACCGCGTAGGCGAGCCCCACGACGGTGGAGATGGTCGGCACGAGCGCCACCCAGAGCAGGGTGTTGCCGAGCGTGGTGACGATGTCCGGCTGGGTGAACATCCAGACGAAGTTGTCGATGCCGATGAATTCGCCCGTGCGGTTGGTGAAGGCGAGATACGTCGTGCGCACCGCGGGGTAGATCAGGCCCACCGCGAGCAGGATCATGGCGGGCGCCACGAAGGCGAGCAGCTGCAGGAAGTCGCGTCCGCGCTTCGGCGCACGATCTGCAAGGAACAACACGAGCCCGACGACCGCGATAAAGGCGACCAGGCCGATCGCGAAGACTCCGAATTTCTCCCAGAGTGCGCCCCAGAAATCGCCCCGGGCGGCGAACGGCACAGCTCCGGCCAACATCCCCGGCATCATCATCATTGACACGCCAGTTCCTCCCTTTGGTGTGTGAACGCTACCGAGCAGTCGGCCCACCGAGCAAGATGCCCGGTGGGCCGACCACTATTCAGTTGAGGCCGATCGACCTACGGGTACGTGCTGTCGATGAACGTCAGCACCTCGTCGGTGCTCTTCGTTCCGACCACCCAGTCGACCATGCCGGTCCAGAACGAACTCGTTCCGACCGCGGCCGGCATCAGGTCGGATGCGTCGAACGCGAACACGGTGTCTTCACCCTGCAGGATCTCGATCGAGGCACGGCCGAGCTCCGATCCGGCGAGCGAGGCGTCGAGGCCCTTGTTGGCGCTGATGACGCCGCCGAGAGCAACTCGGTTGTTCGCCCAGGTGTCGCTGGAGAGGTAGGTCTGCAGCGCGTCGACGGCTTCGCCTTCGACGAACTTGGCGACGAACTCGCCACCACCGGTCACCGAGTCACCCGCGGTGGGGTCGGTCTTCGGGGTGATGAACGCCCAAATGTCACCATCCGGTGCGACGGTCGTGCCCTCGGGCCACTGCGCCTCGTAGAACGAGGCCTGGTGGTGCAGCGAGCAGTTGCCGTCGAGGATCGGCAGTCCACCGTCGTTGAAGGTGGTCGACACGATCGACTCCACGCCACCGAAACCACCGTTGACGTAGTCCGGGTTCAGGATGATGTCTCCGACGAGGTCGAAGGCTTCACGGATCTCGGGCGAGTCGAACTTCAGCTCACCGGCGACCCACTGGTCGTAGGCCTCGGGACCGGCGGTTCGAAGAACGGCGTCTTCCACCCAGTCGGTGCCCGGCCATCCGGTCGCGTCACCGGAACCGAATCCGACACACCACGGCTTGTAGGTCGCGGTGTTGTTGCCCGACATCGTCTCGGTGAGGGCCATCATGTCGTCCCACGTGGTGGGAACCTCATAGCCGTTGGCCTCGAACTCGGCCGGCGAATACCAGATCCAGCCCTTGACGCTCGCCATCAGCGGCGCGGCGTAGAAGGTGCCGTCGATGGTGCCGTAGCCCTTCCAGCTCTCCGACCAGAACTCGTCGACGTTGTCTTCGACCGTGGAGGCGGCGGGAAGCACGTAGCCGTCTTCGACGAGGCGCTGCAGGAGTCCCGGCTGCGGAATGATCATGAGCTCCGGCGCGTCACCCGCGGCGGCGCGCACGTTGATCTGGGTCTCGGCCTCTTGCGTGCCGACCGTGTCGACCGTGATGCCGGTGCAGTCTTCGAAGTCGAACATCGACTCGACCAGCTGGTCGAGCTCGACGCCCTGAATCGTCGTGTAGAGCTCGACGGTTTCGCCGTCGAACGTGCCGTACTGCTCGTAGGCCGAGCAGTCCAGGTCGCCGGTGCCGCCGCTGTCCGTCGTCGTCGTACAACCGGCGAGGGCGAGGCCCGCGATTCCGGCCGCCGAAACCGTCGCCAGCAAGCGACGTTTGGTGAGTGAACGCACTGTGGTCCTCCTCGTTGAGGGTCTGAGTGCCCGCGCATCGCGGACACGGTGTGGTGGTGGTGCAGGTCGGAACTGACGCCGTTGCTCGCGAAAACTCGAGGCCATACGGAACCGGTTCCAGTCCCCACGCTAAGCGGTCTCCCGACCGGGTGCAAGCACAAAAACCGGACGACACCATTTCGTGACTCAATCATCCGTCACCTTCTGGGCGGCCCCCGGTCGCGCGGAGCTGCCCGATGCCCCTAGGATGTTGGAACCGGTTCCGGGGTCCATTGACGCATCCGAGGAGGGGAATCCGCGTGAGTTCGCTCGCCGAAGTCGCACGCCACGCCGGCGTCTCCAAGGCGACCGCATCGCGCGCCCTCAGCGGAGCCGCCCACGTGTCGGAAGCCACGCGAGCACGCGTCGCCGCCTCGGCCGCCGAACTCGGCTTCGTCGCCTCGACCAGCGCCGCGAGCCTCGTCACCGGTCGCAGCCGCAACGTCGGCGTGGTCACTCCGTTCATCAGCCGGTGGTTCTTCGGCGAGGTCATCGAAGGCGTCGAAGAGGCCCTCATCGATGCCGGCTACGACCTCACCCTGTTCCGCGTGCAAGAAGACCCCGACCTGCGCCAGCGCGTGTTCGACTACTTCCTCGTGCGCAAACGCGTCGACGCCGTCATCACCGTGTGCGTCGCGCTGAGCCCGGAGGAGATCAGCGCCCTCGCCGCCCTCGGCAAGCCGGTCGTCGGCATCGGCGGCGGAATCGCCGGGATGAGCAGCATCCGGATCGATGATGTCGCCGCCAGCAGGCTCGCGACCGAGCACCTGTTGAGCCTCGGCCATTCGCACATTCTGCACGTCGGCGGTGACCAGGAGGAGCGGATGGACTTCCACGTCCACGCGCAGCGCCTCGCCGGATTCCGTCAGGCGATGGCCACCGCGGGGCACCGCCCGGGTGACGACTTCGCGGCGGCGGAGTTCACGATCGCGGGCGGGTTCTCGACCGGCCTGCGCGTGCTCGGCAATCCGACCACCCGACCGAGTGCGATCGTCGCCGCGAGTGATGAGATCGCCATCGGCGTGATTCTGGCGGCCCGCCAACTCGGCATTCAGGTCCCCCGCGACCTGTCCGTCGTCGGCATCGACGACCACGACCTCGCGGAGATGTTCGGCCTCACGACCGTGCGCCAGGTCCCGCGCGCACAGGGACGCGACGCGGTCAGCATGATCATGGCGTCGATCAACTCCGGCGAGCTCACCCGCCGCGATCTGCAACTGCCGCTGGCCCTGCGCGTGCGCTCCAGCACGAGCGCACCCCAGCACGGCTGAACTCCCGGCAACGCACAACGGGCGCCGCCCGAAGGCGACGCCCGTTCACGCGACTCGAGGTCGCAGGGAATTACTTGAGGACGACGGTGGCGCCAGCCTCTTCGAGCTGAGCCTTGGCCTTCTCGGCCGTCTCCTTGTTGGCGCCCTCGAGGACGGTCGCCGGAGCGCCATCCACGAGCGCCTTGGCCTCGCCGAGGCCGAGGCTCGTGAGCGCGCGGACCTCCTTGATGACCTGGATCTTCTTGTCGCCAGCGGCCTCGATCACGACGTCGAACGCGTCCTTCTCTTCGGCCTCTTCGGCGCCCGCGCCACCGGCGGGGGCACCCGCGGCCGCAACGGCGACCGGGGCGGCAGCGGTGACCTCGAAGGTCTCCTCGAACTTCTTGACGAACTCGCTGAGCTCGATGAGCGAGAGCTCCTTGAACGCCTCGAGCAGCTCGTCGGTGCTGAGCTTAGCCATGATTTCTCCTTGGTTGTTTCTGTGGGTCACTGCCGCGGACTAGGCCGCGGTCTCCTGCTTCGCGCGCAGCGCGTCGACCGTGCGAACGGCCTGCGCGAGCGGTGCGTTGAACATGTAGGCGGCTCCGAACAGCGAGGCCTTGAAGGCACCGGCCAGCTTGGCCAGCAGCACCTCACGGCTCTCCAGATCGGCGAGCTTGCCCACCTCGGCGGCGGTCAGCGGGGCGCCATCGAAATAGCCCCCCTTGACCACGAGCAGAGGGTTCGCCTTGGCGAAGTCACGCAGCGCCTTCGCGACGGCGACCGTGTCACCGTGCACGAATGCGATCGCCGACGGACCGACAAGGTCATCGTCGAACGACGTGATTCCGGCCTCGTTGGCCGCAATCTTGGTCAGCGTGTTCTTCACCACGGCATAGGTCGCGTGCTCGCTGATCGACTTCCGCAGCTGCTTCAGCTGCGCGACCGTGAGTCCGCGATACTCGGTGAGCACGACCGCGTTCGAGCTGCGGAAGTTCTCCGTCAGCTCGGCGACCGTTGCTTCCTTGTTCGCCATGGCGCTCCTGTGGTTCTCGTATGCATTGCCGGCATCCGTGTGGATGCCTCGGCCGAGACGAAGGAATGTCACCCGCAAAAAAAGCTCCGGCGCACGCGCACGGAGCTTTGGGCCCGAGGAATTCGGGACTTGCTTCACACACCTGCGCGGGACCCTCACGTGGAGGACTTCGTCCGGTGCATCGTTTTCACGACACAACGGAGACCAGCGGTCTTCGGCCTCCGCAAGACTACGGCAGCACGCCGACCGGCGCAATTCCGATTCCGCCGGGACGGCTGCCCCGCGCGGGAGTGTCAGCGAGAGCGTCGCTGCTTCAGCATGCGGCCGAGCCGAGCGGCACCCGGCTTCGCCGCGGGGCGCTCAGCTGCCAGCTCCTCGCGTTCGAGGGCGCGCTTGATCTGGCGACCGGTGCGGGTGAGGCTCTGTTCGCGTCGCAGGCCCGCCGCGGCGGAGCCGCCTTCCGCCGGCGCCGCCTCCCGAGTTGCCGCCTCGCGAGGTACCGCCGCCGCAAGCCGTGCGCGACGTGCCGGGCCCAGGCGCGAGGGCAACAACAGTGCGAGCGCGATCGCCGCAAGCAGCAGAACGACCGCCCCCGCCGCAATCGGAATTCCCGTGCTCGTCGTCGAGGCCTCCCCCGCGTCGTCGGCCGGCGGCACGATGGCGACGTCGGCGAGCGGCGCCGGGCTCTCCAGACCCGAGCGCCCCGCCACGAGCGGTGTCAGGGTCTCGTCCTGCAGAGCGAACCAGGCGTCGGCGCCCTCGTCGTGCACGAGCGCCGCCGCATCCGGCACCTCGGAGAGCGCGAGCGCGAGTTCCCGGTCGGGAACGAACAGGGCGAGCTCGGGCAGCACTGTCTCGGGCTGGATCCACACCGTGGCAAGGCCCACCGGTTCGTCGTCGACGAGGATCGGAACGATCCACTCGTTCAGCAGACGGACGACGTCTTCCGTCTCGATCCCGGCGAGGTAGTCATCGGTCCACGCGAAGACCCGGCTGATCTCCCCCGTCTCCGTCTCGTCGGTGAAGTCGGTGCCGCGCTCGCCGCTCGCATCCAGGCCGTAGACATCGCGGAGTTCGACGAGGAGCTCGCCCCCGGTGATGAACTCCTTCACCTCGGCCGGAACCGAGCCGAGGCTCTCCGCCGCGCTCGGCGCCGCGGTCGAGGACGCCTGCACCGACACGAACGCGGCCGCGAGAAGCGCGGCGGCGATCGCGCCACGACGGGCGGCCGTCGAGATCGTGGGCCGAATGGTGCGCATGTCTGTCCTTGGATCCGGGAGTGCGGGCTGGGTCTGACGTTACCCGGCCCTCGCCGGACGGCGTGCGACGCGCTCGGCGCGCCGGATGGGGGTCAGAATGGGGTGGTGTCCGCTCCGCATACCGCCGTGCCGCTCTGGGGCGAGCCGGTCCCCGACCACCGCGACCGCATCGTGGCGGATGGTTCGGACCGCGTGGCATGGTTTCGCGCCCGTTCGCGCGGTGTCACCGCGAGCGACGCGGCGCGACTCGGTAGCCGCCGCGCGATCGCCGCGCTCGCCCGCGACAAGACCTCGGGCTCGGGCTTTCGCGGCAACGCCTACACGGAACACGGCCGACGGCGCGAACCGGAGATCGCGGCGTGGGCGGGGCGCGTCTATGACATGACCCCCAGCGGCGCGCTGTTTCACGCGGTCGGCAACCCGCTGCACCTCGCGACACCGGACGGCCTGCGCGAACGCGACGGACGGGTGGAGTTGTGTGAGATCAAGACGACGAGCAGCGGCTGGTCGACGATCCCGCGCTCCTACCTCCGCCAGGTGTGGTGGCAGCAGTACGTGTTGGGCGCCGAACGCACGCTCGTGGTCTGGGAGCAGCACCGAGACTTCGTCCCGATCCACCGCGAACCGACATGCCAGTGGGTCGACCGCGATGACGCTCAGATCCGCGCGCTCGTCGGCCTCGCCGACGAACTACTCGACGCGCTGCGCTCCTGAGCGCGCGAGCGAACGCCGCGACACCCACACCGCCCCCGCACCGGTCACGGCGATGATGACCGCGATCAGCACCACGTAGAAGGCGACCGAGAGGTAGCCGTTCGCCGAGAGGCCCGGGTTGAGGAACGGGTACGGGTACCACGGTTCGCCCGTGCGGCTGTCGATCGCGAACGGCCCGCGCACGAGCGTGTAGGCCGCCCACACGATCGGGAACACGATGATCGTCCGGACGGTCGCCCACGCCATCTGGGCGCGCCCCGGGGCGAACAGCCAGTCGAGCACGAGGTAGATCGGACCGACCACGTGCAGGATCTCGTTCGACCAGCCGAGCGTGCTGCCCTGCGGGAGTTCCACCCCGCGCAGCAGCAGGTTGTAGACGATGCCCGTCACCGCCATATAGGTGACGACGGAGATCCGCACGACGGCGAACCAACGCGGGTCCTCGCCGCGTCGCACGAGCAGCAGCACCGCCCCGATTCCGAGCACGACCACACTGAGCACGTTCGACTCGATCGTGAAGAAGCTGAAGAATCCGAGGAGCAAGAAGGGGATGTCGGACGTCGGGTCCTGACTCCAGAACTCGATCGACGTGATCAACTGGCCGACGATCGCCGCGGCGATGGCGAGCGCCATCCCGGCCCGAACAACGGCAAACAGAATTCGCATCAGTGCGTTCCTCCCCCGGGGCGAGCCCCCACTCTTGACGGGAGACTAGCGGGTCTACTGTCTGCGGAACTTTTGCGACACCGTGACACGTCGGAAACATCACTGAATCATCAACGAACTTAACTGTTATCTACCATGCACGAAACACAGCCTTCAACGATGCGCGCGATGACGATATCCCGGTCGGGGGATGCCGACGTGCTCGAACTCGCGGAGATCTTGCGTCCGGTCCGGACGAATTCCGAAGTTCTCATCCAGGTCGCCGCCGCCGGGGTCAACCCGATCGACGCCAAGACGCGCGCCGGCCGCGGGGGATTCCCGGCCATTCGCGAGTTCCCCGTCGTGCTCGGAAACGACTTCAGCGGCGTCGTCGTCGAGGCCCCGTTTGAAACGCATCCCCTCCAGCCCGGCACCGAGGTCTACGGCATGACGACCGTGCCTCGCGCACAGGGCACGTACGCCGAATACGTCAGCGTCAACGAGATGAGCGTCGTGCGCAAGCCTCCGACGCTGTCCCACGTCGAGGCCGCCGCGGTGCCCCTCGCTGCTCTCACCGCGTGGGGGATGGTCGTCGAGACCGCCCGCGCGCACGAGGGACAACGGATGCTGATTCACGCCGGCGCGGGCGGGGTCGGGCACTTCGCCGTCCAATTCGCCTCGTACTTCGGTGCCCATGTGATCGCCACGGGCTCGGCCCAGAACGCCGAGTGGCTGCGCACCCTCGGCGCCGCCGAGGTCATCGACTACACCGCGACGCGGTTCGAGGAAAACCTTGCCCCGGTTGACGCAGTGATCGACCTGATCGGCAACGTCAGCGACGACACCGCGACCCGCTCACTGACCGTGCTGCGGCCCGGCGGGATCATCGTCAACGGCCCGACCGGAAGTTGGCCGACGCTCGTCGAGGAGTGCGCCGCCGCGGGCGTGCGGGGCACCGGATACCGCGTCTCGCCCAACGGCGCGACGCTCGCGATCATCTCCCGCTTGCTCGGCTCGGGAGATGTGCGCGTCGCGGTCGACCAGGTCTTTGATCTGCCGGACGCCGCCGCGGCACACCGCGCCATCGAAACCGGCCACACTCGCGGAAAGATCGTCCTGCAGGTCGCCGAGATCTGAGCGCCGAGCGTGACTGTACAGTCATGACGCACCGCACACCGGCGGTGTCGGCCCGCGCACGCAAGCGTCAGGACGGCACCAACCACGCAAACCCATCGGCCTCCAGCGACAGCGCGTCCGTCAGCGCACCGGACAAGACGTCCCGCCCGGCCACCCCTTCCAGCGTGACCGCGGCACCAGACACATTGACAACCACCGTCACCGTGTCCGCCCCTTCCCCACGCCGTACCGCGAACACCTCGGGCCCCAACTCGAGCACCTGCTGCGGCGCATCTGGTGCGAAGGCCGGGAAGTCGCCGCGCCTGCGCAGCAGCTCCGCCAGGCCCTCATACACGCCGCGCCGACGCGGGTCTGAGTCGAGCTGGTCGCGCAGTTCGTCGGCATCAAGAGTCGCGCGGTTGATGCGCCGGGGGATGCCCGTGCGCTCGACCGCCGCTGTGTCGTGATGCGAGCCGAAGAGCGAGTGGTAGTAGATCGCGGGTACGCCTGCCATGGCGAACATGATCGCGTGGGCCGCGAGCGCTCGACCGACCTCGTGCGCCGTATCGCCGACGCGCTCGGGCTCCGCTAGGGCATCGAGATAGGAAGTGTTGAGCTCATACACGGACCGGCCTCCGCCGGGTTCGCCCGCAAACGAGGCGAGGCCGCCGTGGGCCTGAACTCGCGCGACGAGGGCCTCAACATCCGCCTCCGCCAGTAGCCCCTTTGCTGGGCGCATCCCGACCCCGTCGTGACTCGCGAGGAAATTGAACCAGGTCGACCCCGCCGGGAGCGGCTCGAGACCAGCTGCCCACGCGGTCAATGCGCTCGAGTCGCCTGCGACGAACGAATGCAACACCAGCGGCGGCAGCGCGAACTGGTACACCATGTGCGCTTCGTCGTGACCGTTGCCAAAGTACGACACGTTGTCCCGGTGCGGCACGTTGGTCTCCGTCAGCAGCCGAGCCCGCGGCATGAGGTCGTCGATGAGCACGCGCCACAACTTGATGACGGCGTGCGTCCCGGGGAGGTGCAGACACGTCGTCCCGGACTCCTTCCACAGGAAGCCGATGGCGTCGAGCCGGACGGTACTTGCCCCCGCAGCGAGGTACTCCAGCAATACGTCGGTGAGGTCGAGCAACACCTCGGGATTGCCCACGTGGACATCCACCTGATCCGGACCAAAAGTCGTCCACGCGGTCGCGAACGTGCCGTCGGGACGTTCGTAGTCGTGAGTGAGCGGGGTCGTACGCGGCCGGACCACGGCTGAAGTGTCGAACTCGGGTCCTGGCTCGAAGAAATAGTCGGCGTACCTCGCGTCGCCCGCAAGCCAGCGAACGAACCACTCCGACTCCGACGAAATGTGGTTGGCGACGAAGTCGAACATGAGACCGCGGCCCTCGCCGACCGCGGTGACGTCGTCCCAGGTGCCGAGCGCCGGGTCAATTCGGCGGTGATCAACGACCGCAAAGCCGTCGTCCGACGTCCAGGGGTACATCGGCAACAAGTGAACGTCAGAGATCTCGGTGCCGAACTCGTCGAGCACGTAGGCGAGGGTCCGCAGGGGCGCCTCTCCGTCACGAGTAAACGACGACCCGTAGGTAATCAGAAACGCGGTGCGCTGCGAGTTCGGCGCGACATCTCGGGCGGCCAGCGTGTCTCGGTACCGCTCCGCGAGCTCGAGCACACGCGGAAGCACGCTCTCCACCGTCGCGTCGTCGTAGAGCGCACCGAGGTGGCGCCGGACGGTTTCGGTCCTATCGGCAGAAACGCCAGACATCATCGTCTCCTCAACTCTCGGCAGTCGGCCAGAGCTCGACCGTAGCGCAGATAACAGCTTTGTTGCACTCCTTGCACATCTTATGGACATCTGTTAGACAGAACGCCTTCGGGTTGCGGCCCGCGCTCAACGACGAGAGAAGAGGAATAGATGTTTAAAACGACACGGCGACTACTCTTACCAGCGGCTCTGATCACTGTGGGAGCCTTCGGTCTGACGGCCTGCGGCTCGGGCCAGCAGGCCAACGACGCATCCGACGGACTGCTCATGTGGACGCTGGAAGTTCAGCCGGACCGCTTGGCAACACAGCAGACGATGCTCGACGGCTTCACGGCCGAGACCGGCATCGAAGTCGAACTCGTACCGGTTGAACAAGACCAGGTCGCCCAGCTGATGGCTGCGGCCGCTTTGTCGAACGAAATGCCCGACCTCCTCGGATCTGTGCCCCTTGGGCTCGTGCGCAACTTCGACTCCGAGGGCTACGCCAGCTCCGACATTTCTGCAGCGGCTGTCGACGCCCTCGGCGCGGACACCTTCTCCTCTGGCGCGCTCGACCTCACCAGCGACGGCGGCCGCCAACTCTCGGTGCCGTCCGATGCATGGGCTCAGATCCTGGTGTACCGCACGGACCTGTTTGACGCCGCCGGCCTCGCAGCGCCGACCACCTACGACACGCTGCTCACCGCCGCAGAGACGCTGACGACCGGAGACCAGTTCGGCATCACACTCTCGACCGACCCGGCGGGGAGCTTCACGCAAGAAACCTTCGAAGCTGTCGCGCTCGGCAACAACTGCCAGCTCGTCAACGACGACGGAAGCGTCGCACTCGATTCGCCGGAATGTACTGCGGCGATCGAGCTCTACACGGCGCTTGCGCAGGACTACTCCCCCGCCGGAACACAGGATGTCGTGTCGACACGTGCGTCCTACTTCGCGGGTCAGTCCGCCATGATCATGTGGTCGACGTTCCTGCTCGACGAGATGGCGGGTCTCCGCGACGATGCCGCACCGTCATGCGACGAGTGCACCACATCCACGTGGCTCGCTGAGAACTCCGGCATCGTGCCTCTCATCACGGGTCCGAATGCCGGTGACAACGCTGGCTCCTTCGGTGAAATGACGTCGTTCGTTCCCACGTCGGCGGCCTCTCCCGAAGAGACCCAACAGCTCATCGAATACGTCATGGGCGACGGCTATGTCGAATGGTTCGGGATGGCTCCCGAAGGCAAGTTCCCCGTTCGCCTTGGAACCGCGGACAACCCCACGGAGTTCTCCGATGCCTGGGCCGAACTTGAGACCGGCGTCGACTCCCGGGCTGCGCTCGGAGACATCTACGAGGCCGCCACAATCGACACCCTGACCGGAGCCGCAGCAAGCATGTCTCGCTGGGCGTTCCTCCAGGGCCAGGGCGAGATCGTCGGAGTGCTGTCGGCCGAGCTGCCCATTGCCAAGATCATCGCCGACGCCGGATCTGGCGCCATCGATGCCGCGACGGCGCAACAGGAGATGGTCGAAGCCGTCGACGAGATCGCAAGCCGCTGAGATGTCACTAAAAGCGGCATACCGTGGGGTGGGGGCCAAGCGCCCCCGCCCCACGGTGGCGCAGCGCAGGGCCAACCGCGACGGTTGGTCGATGGCTCTCCCGATCACGTTGATCGTGCTCGCGGTCATCATCGTGCCGATCATCTGGACGTTCATTCTGTCGTTCCAAGAGGCGCGCTATTCGGACGTCGCCCGCAACGGAATGTTCAACCCGCTCACGCTGTCGAACTACACGGACGTCCTGACCTCTGCGGGGTTCTGGGAATCCTTGTGGGTCACCGTGCTCTACACGGCCGGCACCACCATCGGCTCCATTGTGGTCGGATTTGCCGCAGCCTTGGCTCTGCGAGGGGCATTTCGCGGACGGGGTGCCGTCCGCGCCATCCTGCTGCTCCCCTACGTTGCGCCCGTCGTGGCCGCGGCCTACGTCTGGAAGGTGATGCTCAACCCGCAGTACGGCGTCATCAATGAACTCGGCACGACCTACCTCGGCTGGGAGCAGTCGATCGACTTCCTGGGGCGCCCACCATTCGCTCTCCTCACCGTGATCGTGTTTGAGATATGGCGCTACTTTCCGTTTGCCTTCATCTTCTTTGCCGCTGCACTTACCGGACTGTCACGAGACATCGAAGAGGCAGCCCTGATCGACGGCGCAACGCCGTGGCAGAAGTTCTGGCACGTGATCACACCCCAGGCCATGCCCGTCATCGCGTTGCTGACGTTGCTCCGCCTGGTGATGACGTTCAACAAGTTTGACGACATCTTCCTCCTCACCGGAGGCGCAGCTGGTACCCAGGTCGCCGCCGTCCGCGTCTACGACCAACTCGTTGGATCGTCAGACATCGGGGGAGCGTCCGCCAACGCGGTGTTGCTGGCTCTCGTCCTCGGTGCCGGGCTCACCCTCTACCTGCGACTGACGCGGCAAAAGGAATCCTGATGAACTCTTTCCGCATCCAAACCGAAGTCTTCCGCTTCCTCAAATGGGCACTGATCGTGTTCCTGCTGATCGTGACGATCTTTCCGTTTTACTACATGATCGTCATGAGTTTTGTGCCGATCCAGGATCTGCTGCGCAACCCGCTCGCTCTCGTTCCTGACATCGGCCAACTCACCCTCGATACGTATGTGCGAGTCATCGCGCCGGAAGGCGACGGTGGGTTCGGGTTCGGGCGATTTATGCTCAACTCGGCGATCGTGGCCACCGCCGCGACACTGCTGACGATGCTGCTGTCCGTGCCAGCGTCATACGCCATGACGCGCCTCAAGTTCGCGGGCCGCAAGCAGGTCTCCGCCATGTTCCTGGCGGTGTACATGTTCCCCGCCATCATCATCGCGGTGCCCGTGTTCGTGGGATTCCAGGTCATCGGGCTCGGGACGACCCTTGTTGGCCTCACCATCGCGTACATCGCCCTCACCGTTCCGGTGTCCGTCCACATGCTGCGCTCGTACATGCTCGGGCTTCCCGAGTCGATCGACGAGGCCGCGATGATCGACGGCGCCACACGATGGCAGATCATGCGCAAGATCACGGTACCGCTGTCGCTCCCGACCATCATGTCCACGGCGCTGTACTCGTTCATGATCGCGTGGAACGAGTTCCTGTTCGCGCTCTTGTTCCTCTCCGCCAAACCAGATCTGTGGACCGTGTCGCTCGGCCTCACGCGTCTGGCTGACGGCCAAGAGGTCTCCCGGACAATCCTCATGGCGGGTAGTGTCTTGCTAACGCTCCCGATCGTGATCATGTACGGGTTCGCGGAACGCTGGCTGACCGAAGGGCTGACCGTAGGTGCAGACAAAGGGTAGGCACCGTTGAACCCGGGACCTGGCCAGACGCTGCGGCTGATTCGCTCGGGTGAGGCCACCACGCGCGGAGCGTTGCTCGCGGCAACGGGGTTGTCCCGTGTCACGGTCGCGCGCCGTATCGAGAAACTCACTGCGGCCGGAATCATTCGCGAAGCGGGAACCGGCGACGCCACCGGCGGGCGCCGCGCGACCACGTTCATTTTCGACCCGGACGTTGTCGTGGTCACGGCCGCCCTGGACGCCGTCGGCGGCACCGTTGCGGTCGTGAGTCCGCACGGCAAGGTTCTCGCGAGCACAAGCATCGATACCGACGTCACAGACGGCCCCGAAGCTACCCTGAGCACGACCGCCGCGGCGATCGAGGAACTGATGCGCACCCACGATGTCGCCGTCGAACGCGTGGCAGCGGTCGCCATTTCTCTGCCGGGTCCGATCGACCCGGCCGAGCACCGCCTCAGCGACCCGCCCATCATGCCGGGCTGGGACGGCTGGCCGATTCTTGATTCGTTGCGCGAGACGATGAACGTGCCAGTTTTCGTCGAGAACGACGCGGACGCGATGGCGTACGGCGAGGCTTCCCAACTCCACGGCCCGACGGCGGCATTGGTCTTCATCAAGGCGTCGTCATTTCTCGGTGCCGGCCTCGTCATCCGGGGTGAGATTTTTCGCGGAGTCGACGGCGGAGCTGGCGACATCGGACACGTCTCGGTTGGCGGTGCAGCAGAGTGCCGCTGCGGCAGGGACGGTTGCCTCGCGGCGGAAGCCTCGGGAACGGCGCTGATCAGGCGACTCGGCGAAACGGGCCGTCACCTGGAACACATCAGCGAGATCCACGACCTCGTGGACCGTGGCGACTCAACGGCTGCGGCAGAACTGCGGCGCGCCGGCGAACTGATCGGCCAGGTGCTCGCGACTGTCGTCGGCGTGATTAACCCCGCTGTCGTCGTGGTGGGCGGGCCCATGGTGTCACCAGAGCTCATCGCCGCCATCAGGTCGACCGTCTACGCCGGGACACTGCCGCGAGCGACGAGGCATCTCACCATCCGTGCCTCCGAGCTCGGCGATGAGGCAGCGCTCATCGGGCTCGCACTCGTCGCGGTTGACAGTCTCTATTCCGAGAGTGCGATCAACGCGCGCCTCGGAGTGGACGAATGACCCCGACGACGCAGCCGCACGCAATCACACCGTCGCTGGCGCAGGACGTCGTGGCAGTCCAAGCGCCCACCCAGGTGTGGTCTGCAGCTGACGGGCAGGCACGGACCGGCGTGCACGGCATCATCCACTCCGATGTGCGCTACATCAACTCGCTCACGCTGACCGTGGGGGGACAACAACCCGAACACCTCTCGACTTCGGTCGAGGCGCGCACTGCTTGCTTCGTGTCCATGGCGCGCAACGTCGACGATGCGGGCAAGGATCCCCACGTCATCGTGACAAGGACCCGGGTGGTGTCGTTCGGGTGCGTCAACGAGTCGATTGAGGTTCGGAACGGATCGAAGGAGGCCCTGCGCACTACTGTCCGACTCGACTTTGCGACCGAATTCGCACCGCTCCCCAGTGTGCGCGCCGGGCGACCGACCTCGGCAACCGCGACGGCACAACTTCACGGTGGAGCGGTGGTGGTTGAGAGCGGTCCACGACGACTCACAGTCGACGTCGTGGCCGGCGGCGCGACCGCGCATCAGCTCGAGGCCGAGTCGGCGACCTGGCAGATCGTGGTGGAGCCAGGTGAAGCGTGGGAGGGCGCCATCAGTTTCATCATGATCGACGATGCGACCGCGCTCATGCCGCCGTCCCCTCGCGTTCTCGGGTCCGCGCTGAGCGAGCATTCATCCGGGACCAACCCAGACCTGGATCGCTGGCGAACCAGGGCGCGAGACGACCTGAACTCGCTGATGTTGGCGAACGACGCGGTCCCCGACGCCGTCTTTTCCGCTGCGGGAGCCCCGTGGTACCTGACCCTTTTTGGCCGGGACGCGCTGTGGACCGCACGCCTTTTGTTGCCCGAAGCCCTCCCGCTCGCCCACGGCACCTTGAGGGCTCTTGCCGCGCACCAGGCCACGACATACGACAACGCGGCCGCCGCGGAACCAGGCAAGATCCTCCACGAACTGCGCGATGCGCGTCACAGCATTCCACGGGAAGGGCTCGAGTTTCCCGCCGCCTACTACGGGAGCGTCGACTCAACGCTGTTGTGGATCGTGCTCCTCAACGAGGCGCGCGAAGCTGGCCTGCCCGTGGAAGCTGTGCGCGAGTTGCAAGACAACCTGCTCGCAGCGCTGACGTGGCTCGAACGAGACGCGGATGCGGACGGTGACGGGTTCGTCGAGTATGCCGACTCCTCCGGAACTGGCCTCGCCAACCAGGGGTGGAAGGACTCGTCGGACTCAGTCCGACACGCGGACGGAAGCGTGGCGGTGGGTCCGGTCGCACTCTGCGAGGTCCAGGGCTACGCCTATCAGGCGGCGAGAGCGGGAGCCGATCTGCTCGACATGCTCCATCTCCCGGGGGGCGCGAAGTGGCGCAACTGGGCCGAGGACCTTTCGGATCGATTCAGGAAGAAGTTCTGGGTCGAACGTGGCGGCATGAGGTTTCCGGCGATGGCGCTGGACGGACAGAAGAATCCCGCCGATGCCCTGACGTCCAACATCGGCCACCTGCTGGCAACGGGCATCCTCGACTCGGCGGAGGAACTTCTTGTCCGAGACGCCCTCATGCGCCCCGACATGCGCTCCGGGTTCGGCATTCGAACGATGGCGGCGAGCGAGGCAGCGTACTGGCCGTTGTCATACCACTGCGGGTCTGTCTGGGCGCACGACACGGCAATCTGCATTGAAGGGTTGAGTGCCGCTGGTTTTCGCGCGGATGCAAGACTCGTGGCGCAGGAACTTCTGAGCGCTGCGGCCTCGTGTGAGTTCAGGGTCCCCGAACTCTTCAGCGGCGATGCCCCCACTGGCTCCGGCCGGGTGACCCGCCACCCGACCGCGTGTGTCCCACAGGCATGGTCTGCTGCGGCCGCCGCCGCCGTGTCACGCGCGCTCCGCTAGGCTCCCCGCGAACGCCGGTGATCTGGCGGACGACCCCGCGGCACACCTGGCCGTCGAAATGGGACACACCCGCGGCAAGATCGAGCTGCAGGTCACGGAGATCTGACCGCCGCGCACTAGGGTTCTGGCATGACTCGCCGCACGCCCACGGTGTTTGACCGCACCGCGTGGCCGGATTCCCTTCTGGCGTCCGCGCTCGCGCCGTCGCGCCAGGCGGTTCCCTGGCTCGAAGACCTCGGCGAGCGGCCCGAACGACCGCGCCTTGGCGGTGACGTCGACGCCGATCTGGTCGTCGTCGGCGGCGGGCTGACCGGACTCTGGACCGCCGTGCGCGCCAAGCGCCGCGATCCGGGGCGACGCGTCGTGCTGCTGGAGGCGAAGCGGATCGGCTGGGCGGCATCCGGTCGCAACGGCGGGTTCTGCGATGCGAGCCTGACCCACGGCGCCGACAACGGCCGCGCGCGGTGGCCGGAGGAAATCGAGACCCTCGAACGCCTGGGGCTGGAGAATCTCGCCGGATTCGAGCGCGACCTCACCGAGCTCGGCGTCGACGCCGAGTTCGAACGGGTCGGCGGTCTCGACGTCGCCACCGAGGAGCACCAGCTCGAGTGGCTCGACGAGATGGCGAGCGAACCCGGCCGACACCGCGTATCCGCGCTCGGCGCGCGCGCCCTCGTCGACTCCCCCACCTACCTCGGCGGCGTCGTCACGAGCGGGGAGTCGCTCGCCCTCGTGCATCCCGGCAAGCTGTCCGAGGGCCTCGCCGCTGCCGCCGAGTCGCTCGGCGTCGAGGTGTACGAGCACAGCCCGGCCACGGGCCTCGAGCGCGAAGGCGAGCGGATGCGCGTGACGACCTCCCACGGCCGTGTGCTCGCCGACCGCGTCGCGCTGGCCACGAACGTCTTCCCGAGCCTGTTGACGCGGGACCGCCTGATGACAGTTCCGGTCTACGACTACGCGCTCATGACCGAGCCGCTGTCGGCCGCGCAGCGCGAATCGATCGGCTGGGAAGGCCGGCAGGGCCTCGGCGATGTCGCCAACCAGTTCCACTACTACCGACTCACGAGCGACAACCGCATCCTGTTCGGCGGCTACGACGCCGTCTACTTTGCGGGAGGTCGCGTCCGTGAGGAGTACGAGGATCGCCCCGCGAGCTTCCGCAAACTCGCCAGCCACTTCTTCACGACGTTTCCGCAGCTCGAGGGGCTGCACTTTGCCCACCGCTGGGCCGGCCCGATCGACAGCTCGACCCGTTTCTGCGCCTACGTCCGCCTCGCGCGCGACGGACGGGTCGCCGCGGCGCTCGGCTTCACGGGTCTCGGGGTGGGCGCGAGTCGCTTCGCCGCCGAGGTGATGCTCGATCGACTCGACGGAATCGCGACCGAACGAACCGAGACGCGGATGATGCGAGAGCTCCCGCCGCCGTTTCCGCCCGAACCGATCGCGAGCATGGGAATCCAGGCCACCCGTTGGTCGCTCGATCAGGCGGATCACCGCGGCGGTCGGCGCAACCTCATCCTGCGCACTCTCGATGCGCTCGGACTGGGCTTCGACTCGTGAGTGTGCCGGTGCCCGAGCTGCCCGCGGGCGTCGCCCTCGACCTGACCGCCCTCGCGCTTCAGCACGAGGCCGTCGCGCCCGATCAGCGCACGGCGGGCGAACCCTCGACCGCCTACACCGTGCTCGGCACGGTCGGCGAAGCCGAACTCGGCGTCTGGGAGATGACCCGCGGCGGGATGCGCGACGTCGAGGTCGATGAGGTCTTTGTCGTTCTCGCCGGCGACGCCACGATCACGTTTGAGGATGGCCGCCCCGGCGTCGAACTGACGCCCGGCGCACTCGTGCGCCTCGCCGCCGGCGACCGCACCGAGTGGACGGTGCGACGCACGGTGCGCAAGCTCGTCATCAGCTGAGCGGGCGCTCCATCACGTAGTCCTCTTCGAAGCGATCGCCCACCAGGAACGTCTTCGTGCCGACCACGGCGAAGCCGTGCTTGCCGTAGAAGCGCTGCGCGCGGGCGTTCTCTTGGTTGACGCCCAGCCAGATCGAGCGGGCCCGTGTCCCCTCGGTTGCCGCGAGACTCACGCGCAGGAGCTCGGATGCGACCCCTCCGCCGTGCGCGTCGGGGTGCACGTAGACCTTGGAGAGCTCGATGGTGGGACGCGCGCTCACGGCCGCCGCCACATCCGGATCGCCCGGCTCCCCCGCCACCAGCATCGTGTAGCCGAGGAGAGCCTCGCCCGACTCGGCGACGAAGAGCTGCCGGGCGTCGTCGGCGAGGTAGGTCTCGAAGTTCGCGCGACTCAGGTTGTCGGCGATGAACGCCTGTTTCGCCGCCTCGGTGGTGTGCGGAGGGCAGGCGAGCGGGAAGGTGAGCGCCGCAAGTGTCGCCAACGCCTCCGCGTCGGCCGCGCGGGCAGGGCGAACGGTGACGATCATCCGGCCCCCTTCGAGAAAGCACGGAAGGGGCCCGCGAGTGCGGACCCCTTCCGGTGGTGCGTTTGCTGTGGTGCGGGTGACAACAGGAACTGTCGTCGAACGTGCCTCTTAGAGCACGCTGACGTCGAGCGGAACGCCCGGGCCGAAGGTCGTCGAGAGCGTCGCCTTCTGGATGTAGCGGCCCTTCGACGAGCTCGGCTTGATCCGCTGGATCTCGTCGAGCGCGGCGTGGAAGTTCTCCGCGAGCTGCTCGGTCGAGAACGCCGCCTTGCCGATCACGAAGTGAACGTTGGAGTGCTTGTCGACACGGAACTCGATCTTTCCGCCCTTGATCTCCGCGACGGCCTTGGCCGCATCGGGGGTGACGGTGCCGGTCTTCGGGTTCGGCATGAGGCCACGCGGACCCAGCACCTTTCCGAGGCGACCGACCTGGCCCATGAGCTCGGGCGTCGAGACGGCCGAGTCAAAGTTGGTGTAACCGCCGGCGACCTTCTCGATGAGCTCGGCGCCGCCGACCTCATCGGCACCCGCGGCGATCGCCGCTTCGGCGGCCGCACCGGTCGCGAAGACGATGACGCGCGCGGTCTTACCCGTGCCGTGCGGCAGGATGACGGTTCCGCGAACCATCTGGTCCGCCTTGCGCGGGTCGACACCCAGCTTCATCGCGACCTCAACGGTCGAGTTGAACTTGGCGGAGCCGGTCTCGCGGACGACGGCAACAGCCTCGTCGGGACCGTAGAACTTGCCGTCTTCGAGCTTGTCGAGGGCAGCGCGGTAGGACTTGGAATTCTTTCCCATGATTACGCCTCCACCGTGATCCCCATCGAACGGGCCGTGCCCGCGATGATCTTCATGGCCGCTTCGACGTCGTTCGCGTTGAGGTCGGCCTGCTTCTGCTCGGCGATCGCGCGAACCTGGTCCTTGGTGAGCTTGGCCACCTTGACGGTGTGCGGCGTGCCGGAACCCTTGGCGACGCCGGCGGCCTTCTTGATGAGCTCGGCGGCGGGCGGGGTCTTCAGGATGAACGTGAACGAGCGGTCCTCGTACACGGTGATCTCGACCGGGATGACGTTGCCGCGCTGCGACTCGGTCGCGGCGTTGTAGGCCTTGCAGAACTCCATGATGTTCACGCCGTGCTGACCCAGCGCGGGGCCGATGGGCGGCGCGGGGTTCGCGGCGCCGGCGTTGATCTGGAGCTTGATCAGGCCGGTCACCTTCTTCTTCGGTGCCATTGTTCTTCTTTCTGTCGAGCGTCCTGCGGACGCGCTCCCGCCACACCAGCGAACCTGGAGTGCGGTGAGGGATGTTTCGGCCGATGTCGATTTCGACACAGCCGACAGGTCAGCATACCCGAATCGAACGGGTGCCGCGAGGCGAGGGAGCTACTCGGCCGTGCTCTCGGCGAGCACGTCGCGGCCGGTGGCGATGCGGCGCCGCACCAGGCGGGACTCCACGAACAGCAACCCGACGACGAGCGCGGCGCCGGCAACGACAAGAGCGATCACCATCGGCAACTGCGCACCCTCGGGCGCGAGCACCCCGCCGGTCTCGGTCTGCCAGGGCCACAGCGCGCGCAGCGAGCCGAGCATCAGACCGGTCATGATCGCGAGCGTCACCTGACGGCGGCGCTCAAGAAGCCACTGCAGCAGCGGCGCGAAGCTCGCAAGACCGAGCACGGCGCCCAGCGCGAAGACGCCCAAGTAGACGAGATCGCGATCATTCACGGCCTCGAGCGTCGGCGCGTACAGCCCCATCGCCAGCAGCAGGAACGAGCCCGAGACGCCCGGAAGCACGAGCGCGCAGATGGCGATCGCGGCGGCCACCGCGACGAACCACAACTGGGGCTCCGCGTCGCCCGCCGCCGGAAGACCGGTCAGTACGAACGCGAGCACCGCCGCGAGCACCGCCAGCAGCACCTCGCGCGAACGCCACCGCCCGACCATGCGGATCGGAACGACGAGCGAGGCCAGAATCAGACCCACGAAGACGGCGCGCGTCTCGACAGGGTGGCTGTCGATCGCGGGAGCCAGCAGCGCCGACGCCACGAGCACCGCGACCGCCATGCCCGCCAGCACGGGGAGGATGACACGCCAACTGACCGCCGAGAAGTGGCCGCGCGCTCGCGCGGTTCCCCGCCCGGACGGCACATCGACGATCGCGGACACCGTGCCGCGCACCACCGCCGCGGCGGAGCCGATCAGCCGGTCGTAGACCCCGACAATGAGCGCGATGGTGCCGCCGGACACGCCCGGAACGACCTCCGCCGTTCCGATGAGTGCCCCGCGGATGACGTCGATGCCGACGCCCGCGACCGAGCCCAGGCGGCTCAGAGCTTCGTCACCTGGTCGAAGCTGAGCTCCACCGGCGTCTCGCGCTCGAACAGCGACACGAGCACCGTGAGCTTGCCGCTCTCGGGCTTGATCTCGCTGATCGTGCCGGGAAGACCCGCGAACGAGCCCTCCTTGATCGTGATGGTCTCGCCGATCTCGAAGTCGACCTCGGCGGGAATGACGCGCGCGGCCTGCTGACCGCCCTTGGCGGCACCAGGCTTCGTCGGAGCCTCGACAACCTGCACGAGGCTCTTCAACATGTTGAAGGCCTCCTCGAAGCGCAGCGGCGTCGGGTTGTGGCTGTTGCCCACGAATCCGGTGACCCCGGGGGTGTGGCGCACGACCGACCAGCTGTCCTCGTTGAGGAACATGCGCACGAGCACGTAGCCGGGGATGCGGACGCGGGTGACGAGCTTGCGCTGCCCGTTCTTGATCTCGACAACGTCTTCCATCGGCACCTGGACCTCGAAGACGAAGTCCTCCATGCCCATCGACTGGCGACGCGACTCGATGTTCTGCTTGACGCGCTTCTCGAAGCCCGCGTAGGAGTGGATGACGTACCACTTGCCCGGCGCGGCCCGCAGCTCGGCGCGGAACTCCTCGTAGGGGTCCACCTCGGCGCCGTCGGCCTCCGCCTCGTCGCCCGCCTCATCGTCGGTCGCCTCAACGGCGGCCTCGGCCTCGTCGGCGGAGTCGATGTCGAGGGCGTCATCCACGACGGCGTCAGCCTCGGGGTCGGCGGCCGCGTCGAGCGCGTCAAGAAGGCTCTCGAGGTCGGACTCGACGTCCGGCTCCTCCACGACGTGGATCGCCGTGTGCTCGGCAGCGTCGGCCGAATGCTCCTGCTGCTCGAGGACGTTACCCTCCTGGGCCTCGTCCTCCTCGGAGGACTGCTCGGCGGCCGTCGCGAGATCGATGTCGCGGCGCTCTTCTTGGCTCACGGTGCTTCTTTCCTTGAAATGTGGTCGAGGCGACGGATCAGCCGAAGTAGCTGCCGTTGCCGAACACCCAGGACACGAGCCAGCCGAAGCCGTAGTCGAGTCCGTAGATGATCCCCATCATGATGACGACGAACACCAGAACGACTCCGGTGAAACTGATCAGCTCGCGCCGCGTCGGGGTGACGACCTTCTTGAGTTCGTTGATGACCTGACGGATGAAGAGTGCAACCCGCGCAAACGGCCCTCGCCGTTCGGCGCGGTCCCGCTTGGCACTCTCGACGAGGTCCTCACTCGGCTCGTCGACCACCTTGCGTGCCACTTTCTCCACCTTTCGGCCGCTGAATCCCGGGGAAGACCCGAGATCTTGCAGGGCGGACAGGAATCGAACCTGCAACCTGCGGTTTTGGAGACCGCTGCTCTGCCAATTGAGCTACCGCCCTACAGTGCCGGGAATCACCGCTCGTCCTGACCGTTCCCGGGCACGACGAAGCTTGGCGATTTCCACCACCGAGACCAGTGTAGGGCATCCCGCGGGGAGCCTCCGAGGGGCGGCGGCTCGCTCAGAAAATTCGGGAGAAAGTTTCGCAACCCGCGTCATGGAGGGCGTACCGGTCTGTCTCTTCCTGTAACGGCAGAGCCACCAACTCAGCCGGACACAACGAAACACCGAACCGGGCGTAACGAAGCTGAGATCAGGCAGAGATCGTTCGCCCAATGATGACCCCCGCGGGGAGGCCACGGCCTCCCCCGGGGTTGTCGTTGGCGATCCCCGCCGCGATTGATGCTTCCGCGTCCACTCCTTGGATCAGGAAGGCACACATCGTGTTCACCACACACCACTCGCGCACCCCCCGCGCGGCCGCAGGGGTCGGGACCCTCGCGCTCGCGGGAGCGCTCATCCTCAGCGGCCCCGCCGCGATCGCCGCCCCCGCGGCGCATCTCGACAGCCACACCGACGCGACCTTCGCCGAGGGCCAGTTCCTGACGGGCACCGTCGCCGGCTCCTCGCTCGACAGCATCGTGAGCATCGATGGCGCCCAGGCCTTCAACGACGGCACCGAGGAGACACAGACCGTCGTGCACCCGCTCTCGGTCACCGCGCTCAGCGCGGTCACCGTCGGCACCGGCACGCCGGTGACGATCCCGCTCGGCGATGCCGTCGAGGTCGGCGCCGTGTCGCAGTACGCGCTGGCCGACCCTGGCGCCGCGGTCGGGGCATCGGGTGCCATCACGAGCGATGGCGGCCTCGGCCTCGGCTCTGATGCGTCCGTCCCGAGCGGCTCGGCCACGATCGACCTGCAGGCGCTCATCACTCCCGCCTTCGCCGACACGATCGCCGACCTCACGCTCGAGCTGGATGCACTCGCGGCCCGCGCGGAACGCGACTCCGGCGAGGCGGAGGGCGATTACTACATCGCCGGCGCGACGCTGCACTTCTCGAGCCCCGCGATCGCTCGACTCACCGAGAAGGTCAACACCTCGCTCGATGTCGTTCTCGACGAAATCGATGACCTGAGCGGCGCCGACGGCGATCTGCTGGATCTCGTCTCCGCCCTCGTCGCCGACCTCAATCCGGCCCTCAACCTGGTGGGGACCAACGCCAACGTTTCGGCGAACATCGACACCAGCCAGCTGCGGAGCGCGGTGTCGGCGATCCTGACGGCGGCGTACGGCGACGGCGGCATCTCGTTCAACCTGGAGACGGGGGTCGTCTCGATCGACCTGGAGCACTACGTCGGAAGTCTCAACAACCTCCCGGTGAACACGGAGCTGCTCACCGACGCGGTGATCTCGCGCGTCCTCCACACCGTGACCGACACGGTCTCCGGACTCGCGGATGACGTCGTCGCCAAGGTCGAGGATGTCATCCGCGACCTGACGGTCGACGTGCACGCCGATCTGGTCGTCAACGTGGCGCAAGCCCCCGTCGTCACCGAGGTGTGCAAGACCGTCGAGCGAGTGATTCAGGTACCCGTGCTCGGCGGACTTCTCGGCAACGTCATCGGAACCGTCGACAAGATCGTCGAAGAACTCGTCTGCACCGAGGAAACCCGGCTGCTCGACCCGCTGACGACGAGTCTCGTGCTCGACATCTCGGCGACCGTCGACGAACTCGTCAGCGGCGTCGGCGTCGATGCCGACATCACGGCTCAGGTGCTGGGCCTGCCGATCAACGTCAACGCGAACCTCTTCGTCGGCGCGATCGGAGACCTGCTGAACGATCGACTGCTGGGCGACGGCGCAATCTCGGACCTGGTGGATGCGCTGGAGCTGAACCTCGTCGACCCCGCCCTCGATGGGCTGCTCGACGACACGTCCTCGATTCAGAATCTGCTCACAGACGTCGTCTCGATCACGGTCAACGTGCAGGAGACCTCGGTCACCGGTCCCGCGGGAACCGCGCCGAGCGATGACCCTTACTTCTCGCAGACCGCGGTGCGCGTCGGCGTCCTTGACGGCGGCGAGCTGCTGTCGCTCAGCCTCGCGTCTGCGACGGTCGGGCCGAACGCTGACGGGGCCGACGACTCCGGCTGCGTCACCGACTGCGGTAGCGGCGGCGGCGGAGGCGGCGGAGGCGGCGGCGGCGGCGGCGATGATGGCTCCGACATCGCGAGCCTCGCGCTCACCGGCGTCGGGATCGCCCTGCTCGTGGCGATCATCCTCGGCCTCCTCATCGTCGGCAGCGCGCTGCTGATCGCACACCACCGCCGGACCCAGGGCGGTGCGGTGCTCGGCTGATCCAAGCGAGCGCCGGGTAGTACGGAGCCGGAGTCGCCTGGGGGTAGGCGGCTCCGGCTCCGCTGTCCGCTCACCAACCCAGCCGAGTAGGCTGAGGGGGTGCAGCGCGTTTCTCACCGCATCGGATCCATCGCCGAGTCCGCGACCCTCAAGGTCGACGCCAAGGCCAAGCAGCTGAAGGCCGCCGGTCGGCCGGTCATTAGCTTCGCGGCCGGTGAGCCCGACTTCCCGACGCCCGACCACGTCGTCGAGGCCGCCGTCGCGGCGGCCCGCGACCCCAAGAACCACCGCTACACGCCCGCCGCGGGCCTTCCCGAACTCCGCGAGGCGATCGCGGCCAAGACGCTGCGCGACTCGGCGCTCGAGGTCGACCCCTCGCAGGTGGTGGTGACCAACGGCGGCAAGCAGGCGGTCTACCAAGCCTTCGCGACGTTGCTCGACCCGGGCGACGAGGTGCTGCTACCGGGGCCGTACTGGACGACCTACCCCGAGGCGATCGCGCTCGCCGGCGGCGTCCCCGTCGAGGTGTTCGCGGGAGCCGACCAGAACTACCTGGTGACGGTCGACCAGCTCGAGGCCGCCCGCACGCCGCGCACCAAGGTGCTGCTGTTCGTCTCGCCCTCGAACCCCACCGGCGCGGTCTACTCGCCCGAGCAGACGGCCGCGATCGGCGCCTGGGCCGACGAGCACGGGCTCTGGGTGATCAGCGACGAGATCTACCAGAACCTCGTCTACGACGGCGTTCGCGCCGCCTCGATCGTGGAGGCGACGCCCGCGCTCGCCGACCGCACCATCCTCGTCAACGGCGTCGCCAAGACCTACGCCATGACCGGCTGGCGGCTGGGCTGGATGGTCGGGCCGAAGGATGCGATGACGGCCGCCGCGAACCTGCAGTCGCACCTCAGTTCCAACGTCTCCAACATCTCGCAGCGTGCCGCGCTCGCCGCGCTCACCGGCCCCCAGGACGCCGTCGAGGAGATGCGCCTCGCCTTCGATCGCCGCCGCCGCGCGATCGTCGCGGGGCTCAGCGCGATCGACGGGATCACCGTGCCGCTGCCGCAGGGCGCGTTCTACGTGTACCCGGATGTCTCGGGGCTGCTCGGCCGCGAATGGGCCGGCGTCACGCCGACCACGAGTCTCGAGCTCGCCGATCTGATCCTCGAGAAGACCGAGGTCGCCGCCGTGCCCGGGGAGGCCTTCGGGCCGAGCGGGTACCTGCGTTTCAGCTATGCGCTCGGCGACGCCGACATCGCCGAGGGCATCGCCCGCCTGCACAAGCTCTTCGGGTAGCGCGCGTATCCACCGACCGGTGGATACCGCAACCCACCGCCTCGTCGTTGTCGCGACCGCTCGCACGGAGCAGAGTTGAGGCATGACAACGGACACAGTGGTAGAGGTGCGCGATCTCCGCAAGGAGTACCGCGGCGGTGTGCTCGCACTGCGCGGCCTCGATTTTGACATCCATCGCGGCGAGACCTTCGCCCTGCTCGGCCCCAACGGTGCCGGCAAGAGCACCACGATCGAGATTCTCGAGGGCTACCGCGACCGCACCAGCGGCGAGGCGCGCGTGCTCGGCGTCGATCCGCAGCACGGGGGGCTCGCCTGGAAGGCGCGCCTCGGCATCGTGCTGCAGAGCAGCGGCGAAACCGGCAATGCGACCGTGCGCGAGCTTCTGCGACTCTTCGCCGGCATGTACCCGAACCCGCGCGAGGTCGACCAGGTCATCGCGGCCGTCGGGCTCGAGTCGAAGGCCGATGTGCGGATCAAGAAGCTCTCCGGCGGTCAGCGCCGTCGCGTCGACGTCGCCCTCGGCGTGATCGGTCGCCCCGAGCTGCTGTTCTTGGACGAGCCCACCACCGGGTTCGACCCGGAGGCGCGTCGCCAGTTCTGGGACCTCATCCGCGACCTCAAGCGCGAGGGCACCACGATTCTGTTGACCACCCACTACCTCGACGAGGCCGCGCAACTCGGCGACCGGGCGGGCATCGTCGCCGGCGGACGGCTCGTCGCCCTCGGACGCATCGACGAAATCGGAGGCGCCGAGGCGCGCGTGCCGATCGTGCGTTGGGTCGAGCAGGGCACGGTGCGCGAGGAGCACACCGATCGGCCCGCCGCCCGGGTCACCGAACTCGTCGCCCAGAACGGCGGCGTCGAACCGGATCGCCTCGAAGTGATCCGACCCAGTCTGGAAGACATCTATCTCGGTCTCGTCGGCGAGACCACGCGTCAGGAAGAGGCCCTCGCATGACCATCGCCACCGCCCCCCTCCGCCCGGGCCGCGTGATCCCGCTCGGACTCGCGCGCATCCGCTACGAGGTCGCCATGTACTTCCGCCAGGGCGACACGGTGTTCTTCACGTTCCTGTTCCCGCTCGTCATGCTGACGATCTTCTCGGTCGCCTTCAGCGAGGCCAGCTTCGGCCTCGACCCCGACGGCGAGACCGTGACGGCGGCCGCCTACTACCTGCCCGGGATGCTCGCCGCTGGCGTGCTCCTGTCGGGACTTCAGAACATGTCGATCGACATCGCCATGGAACGAAGCGATGGCACCCTCAAGCGCCTCGCCGGGACGCCCCTGCCGATGATGAGCTACTTCGTCGGCAAGATCGGGCAGGTGCTCGTGACGGGCATCCTGCAGGCCGCGCTGCTCATCCTGGTCGCGGGCGTCGTCTTCCAGGTGCCGCTCCCGACGGATGCGGAGAGCTGGGCGACCTTCGCCTGGGTCTTCTTCCTCGGCGTCGCCACCTCGGCGGTGCTCGGCATCGGTCTCGCCAGCCTGCCGCGCAGCGGCAAGAGCGCGACCGCGGTCATCATCCCGATCGTGCTCGTCCTGCAGTTCATCTCGGGGGTCTACCTGCGCTTCAGCGACCTGCCGGAGTGGCTGCAGAATGTTGCCAGCGTGTTCCCGCTCAAGTGGCTCGCGCAGGGGATGCGCGCGGTGTTCCTCCCGGAGAACTTCGAGGCCTTCGAGCCGGGCGAGGTATGGAACCTCGCGGGGGTCGCCATCGCGACCGGCATCTGGCTCGTCGTCGGACTGGTGCTCGCGCGCCTCACCTTCCGGTGGATCCGGAAAGATAGCTGACATGAACAACCCGCGGTGGTGGGACGTCGCGATCCTCGGCTCGAGCCTCGTGCTCGCGGGGATCGTGACGTTCTTCGCCGACGGCACGGATCGGGTGGTCGGCTACGCGATCCTGACCGTCTTCGCGATCTCCTGGCTCGCCATCGGGCGCCCAGCGTACCGGCGCGAGCAGTACCACGCGATGTCGATCTTCATCGTCGTCACCGTCCTCGTCACGGGCGCCCTGGTCGCCATCAACCCCGTCCTGGCCTTCGCCCAATCGATCGCCTACCCGATCGTTTGGGCCCTCGCGCCGTCCACGCGGCGCGCGATCATCGCCAACATCGGCATCGCGCTCAGTGTGGGCGCGGGCTTCGTGGTGAACCTCGGCACGGCACCCGGGGCGCTGCTGTCCACCTTCGTCACCGTCGTGCTGTCACTCACCTTCAGCCTGGCGCTCGGACTCTGGATCACCCGCATCGCCCGATTCGGGGCGGAGAAGGCGCTGCTCGTCGACCAGCTCACGGCCGCTCAGCGAGAACTCGAAGTGCTGCACCGCGACCGCGGCGTCACCGAGGAGCGCGAGCGGTTCGCCCGCGAACTGCACGACACCATCGCGCAGAGCCTCACCGGCATCGTGCTGCTCGCCCAACGTGCCCGTCGCGAGCACCGGGACGGACGCCTGAACGATGAGAGCCTCGAACTGCTCGAGACGGCCGCCCGCGATTCGCTCACCGAGACGCGCGCGCTCGTCGCCGGAACCGCGCCCGTCGATCTCGGCGGCGGCATCGACGCGGCACTCGAGCGGCTCGCCCTCCGCTTCGAGCGCGAGACCGGCATCGCCGTCACCGCGGAGGTCGATCCCGCTACCCACCTCGACCGCGACGCCGAAGTGGTCGTGCTGCGCTGCGCCCAGGAAGGACTCGCGAACGTGCGCAAACACTCCTCCGCCTCCGCGGCGCGCATCGAGGTCGTCACGGCCGAGCACGACGCGCTGGTTCGGATCAGCGACGACGGCGTCGGCTTCGATCCGGCACTCCGCCGGGGGGCCGGGTTCGGACTCGACGGACTCACCGCCCGCCTGGAACTCGTCGGCGGCAGCCTCACCATCGACGGGACGCCGGGCGCCACGACGCTCACGGCGCGACTTCCGCTCGGAGCGGCCTCGTGATCCGCATCCTGGTCGCCGATGACCACCCGATCGTCCGCGCGGGACTCGTTGCCCTGCTGGAGGCGGAGAGCGACCTCGAGGTGATCGGCACCGCGACGACGGGCGTCGAGGCGGTCGAGATCGCGCTCGCCGAGCGCCCCGACGTGGTGCTCATGGATTTGCGGATGCCCGAACTCGATGGCGACGCCGCGACAGCCGAGATCCGGGCCGTCGCGCCCGAGGTGAAGGTCGTCATCCTCACCACCTACGAATCCGACGACGCGATCCTCGCAGGTGTCGAGGCCGGGGCCAGCGGCTACCTGCTGAAGGCGGCCCCCGAGCAGGAACTGCTCGCCGGGGTGCGCGCGGTCGCCGCCGGCGAGGTCGCGCTCGCGCCGCGCGTCGCCGCGATGCTGGTGACGCGCGTCTCGCGCCCCGCCACGCCCCCCGTCGCGCTCAGCCCGCGCGAACTCGAGGTGCTGCGCCTGGTCGCCGACGGCCTCAGCAATCGGGCCATCGGCGAGCGCCTGTTCGTGGGCGAGTCCACCGTCAAGACCCACCTGCTGCACGTGTTCACGAAACTCGAGGTCACCGACCGCACGCGCGCCGTCACGCGCGCGATGGAGCTCGGCATCCTCTAGCGGATCGCGATGCCGCGGGGCGCGATCAGAGCGCCGCGGCGACCTCATCCCAGGTGGGGATCGAGCTGGTGGCCCCGGGCCGGGTCACCGTGATCGATGCCGCCACCGACGCCGTCCGGACGGCGTCGTCGAGCTCGTCGCCCGCGGTCAGCCGCGCAATGAGCGCACCGACGAAGGTGTCGCCCGCCGCGGTCGTGTCGACCGCGTTCACCCGGCGCGCCGGCACCTCGGCGATCACCTCGCCCGCACGCGCGATCACGGAACCGTGTGCGCCGCGGGTCATGATGACCGTCGCGGCCTGCTGGCTCAGGGCGCGCGCCGCCACGAGCTCATCGTCGACGCCCGCCAGCTCGCACGCCTCGCCCGCGTTGGGGACGAGGATGTCAACCAGGCCCAGCAGCTCCGGGGCCAGGGGGCGCGCGGGCGCCGGGGTGAGCACGGTGCGCACGCCGGACGCGCGGGCGAAGGCGAGCGCCTCCGCGACCAGCTCCAGCGGCCGCTCCAGCTGCAGCACGAGCGCGGAGGCGCCCGCGATGTGCGAGCGTGTGACGTCGTCGAGTTCGGTCACGGCGGCGTTCGCCCCCGGAACCACGACGATCGAATTCTCGCCGTCGTCCACGACGGCGATGTGTGCGGTGCCGGTCGCACCGGCCACCTCGATCAGGCCACTCAGGTCGATGCCCTCGGCGTCGAGGCACGCGCGCAGCACCCGGCCCGCGTCATCGGCGCCCACCGCCCCGAGGAAGGCCACGTTCCCGCCCGCGCGCGCGGCGGCGACGGCCTGATTCAGACCCTTGCCACCGGGGACGGTGACGAAGTCGTGACCGAAGATGGTCTCGCCCGGTTTTGCGAGTCGCGGTTGGGTCACCACGAAGTCGAGATTGGCGCTTCCGAGCACGGCGATGTGAGGCATCCCTCGAGCGTACCGGGGCTAGAGGTGCACGCCGACGAGCACCGGTTCGGGGTGCAGCACGACCCCGAACTGCGACAGCACGCGCGTCTGCACGTAGCTCGCCAGCTGCACGATCTCGGCCGCCGTCGCCCCGCCGCGGTTCACGATCGCGAGGGTGTGCTTGCTCGAGATCGCCGCCTTCGACCCGGGAAGCGCGAAGCCGCGGGCGATGCCCGCGCGCTCGATCAGCCAGGCCGCGCTGAGCTTGACGAGATACTCGCCCGAGGCGGGACGCGCCAGGCTGGGGACCTCGGCCCCCAGCGGGAGCACCCGATCCGGCTCGTCCGGCGCCGTCGGCCAGCGGGGTGCATCGCTCGGTAGCCCGCGCGCGAAGTGCTCGCTCACCACGGGGTTCGTGAAAAAGGACCCGGCGCTGCGCGAATCGGGGTCGCGCGGGTTCCACAGCATCCCCTTGCTCGCGCGCAGTTCCAGCACCGCCGCGCGCACCTCGTGCACCGGGATGCGGTCGCCGAGGCGGACGCCCAGGGCATCCGCGAGCTGTGGGTAGGCGATCGGCTGCGACAGCGCCGTCTGGCCGGCGGGAGCCTCGAAGAGCGCCAGCTCGAGGGCGACCACGAGACCGAGGCGTCCGCGCTTGAGCGCGCTCGTGCGGTAGCCGAGCCCCAGTGCGGCGGCGGGAATGCGTGAGAGCTCCCCCGAGTCGAAGTCGAGGAACTCGATCGCCGTCAGGCTCGACGCGAGCTCCTGACCGTAGGCGCCGATGTTTTGCACCGGCGCGGCGCCCGCGCTGCCCGGGATGCCTGACAGGGCCTCGATTCCGGCCCAGCCGTGCTCGACGGCCGAGGCGACGACGTCGTCCCAGTTCTCCCCCGCCTCCACGCGCAGACGGACGGTGCGCTCGCGCGCGCCCTCCCCGGCGGCGGGGCCGCTCACCGGCGAGCCGGGCTCGCGCACGCGCGGCGGGTCGCCCGCGAGGCGCTCCAGACCGCGGCTCGCGACACGGATGACGGTGCCCTCGAATCCGTCGTCGGCGACGACCAGGTTGGAGCCGCCGCCGAGCAGCAGCCAGTCCTCCGGCGACGACCACGCGGTCCGCACGGCGTCGAGGAGATCGGCGCGCGTGGTCGGCGTGACGAGTCGCTCGGCCGCGCCGCCGACCCCGAGGGTCGTCAGGCTGGCGAGGTCGGTCACGTCGTCGGTCACGCGGGCAGGGCGATGACGGCCTGGGCCTTGCCGAGCACGGTCTGGCCGTTGTAGCTCACGGTGAGGTCGATGCGCGCCCCGGCGTCGTCGAGGGCCCCGACCTTGGCGGTGACGCTCACGACCGCGCCCGTCTCCGGATCCACCACGACCGGGCGCGTGAACCGCACCTGGTAGTCGAGAATCTTGCCGCTGTCGCCGCCGAGCCACTCGACGACCGGCTGCACCGCGAAGCCCATCGTGAGCATTCCGTGGGCGAGCACGCCGGGGAGCCCAACGCTCGCCGCAACGTCGTCGCGATAGTGGATCGGGTTGAAGTCTCCCGACGCCCCGGCGTAGCGCACCAGGTTGTCGCGAGTGAGCCCGAAGCTCGACTCGGCGACGACGTCACCGACGGCGAGGGCGGACCGGTCGGGAAGGGTGCTCATGACTCATCTCCTCGGACGACGAGCGTCGAGATCGCGGTGACGACGTGGGCGCCGGAGGCATCCACGATCTCGGAGGACGCGGTGACCATGCTGTTGCCGCCGAGCGACTTGACGCTCGTCACGGTCATGGTGGCCGTCAGCTCGTCGCCCGCGACGATCGGCCGCGTGTAGCTGAAGCGCTGGTCGCCGTGCACGACGCGCGAGAAGTCGATGCCGGCGTCGGGGTCGCCGAGCAGCTGCGCGAGCGTGTGCTCCTGCACCACCACGGGGAAGGTCGGCGGCGCGACGACGTCGGCGTAGCCGGCCGCGCGCGCGGCCTCGGGGTCGAGGTTGATCGGACTCGTCGACAGCACGGCGCGCGAGAACTCGCGCACCTTCTCGCGACCGACCAGATACGGCTCGGTCGTCGGATAGCTGCGACCCTGGATTTCGGGGTTCACGGACACGCGGGAAAGCCTACCGGCGCCCGCGGGGCGGTTCGGGGGAATGAGGCGGCGCACCCGACATTCGGCCCCGGAATCACCGAAGCCCCGGGGCCGTGCGGCGCCCGAGGCTTCGGAATTCTCATTCCCGGCCGGAGCCGGGTTCAGTGGTGTGCCTTACTGGCAGCTTTCACACTGCAGGTCGTCCATCGGATCGACCGGGACAGCGTACCCACCAACGGTGTCGACGTCGTTCATGTGAGCCTCCTCATTTCAGCGGTTCCCCTACGCCGTCCGGAGCTGAATTAAGCCTCGACCGGTGAGTTGGTCCTTCACTATATACCGGGAATTCCACCGATGTAATTACCTAGATGTTGTGATTTCGGCGTGTCGCAAGATTTTCGTCTCCACCGCGACAATCGCCCGCCCGGTGCCCGCTCGATTCAGACCCTAGGCTCGGCGCATGACGTGGGAAACCGGCCTCGCGACGACGATCGCGCTCATCGTCCTCGCGACCGTGGCGACGCTCGGACTGTGGGCCGGGCGCATCCCGTCGCCGTGGTCGATCGCCACAGCGCTGGGCCGTGCGGCGCTCCAACTCGCGGCGTTGAGCCTCGTCCTGGCCGGGGTCATCACCGACGCGCGGTGGGTCGCCCTCGGGCTCGTCGTCATGTTCGCGGCCGCGGTCGGCACGGCGGCCCGCCGCGCGCGACTCGGACGCGCGCAGCTCGGCAGCCTCGCGCTGGCCATGCTGGTCGGCCCGCTCGCCGTCGGCGCGATCATTTTCGCCAGCGGAGCCCTGGAATTCTCGCCGCGTTACGTGCTCGCGGTCGGCGGCATCATCATCGGCAACACCATGACCATCGCGATCCTCACCGAGCGCATCTTCACCTCCACGGTGCGCGACGGGTGGGACGAGGTGGAAGGCTGGCTCGCCCTCGGCGCGACGCCGCGACAGTCCACCGCGACCCTCGCGCGCCAGGCGATTCGCACGGCGCTCCTGCCCTCGATCGACCAGACCCGCACCACCGGAATCGTCGTGCTCCCGGGCGCCTTCGTCGGCGCGATCTTCGCCGGCGCCTCGCCTCTCGAAGCCGGGCGTTTCCAGTTGCTCGTCCTCGCCGGCATTCTTGCCGCCGGTGTCATCACGGCCACACTCCTGGCGCGCTCGCTGGGGGCGATCACCCAACGGCCCGGACACGTCGAGCTCGCCCGCACCACCCCGCGACCCCCACGGCCGCCTGCCTAGACTGGCGCGCATGGCAGCGATCGACCTGAACGCCGACCTCGGCGAGGGGATGAGCGAGGATGCCGAACTCCTCGCCCAGGTCACGAGCGCCAACGTGGCGTGCGGCTTCCATGCCGGCGACGCGGAGACCATGCTCGCGACCGTGCGGGGCGCGCGGGAGTCCGGCGTCGCCGTCGGCGCACACCCCTCCTACCGCGACCGCGAGAACTTCGGCCGCAGCCCGATGAACCCCTCGCCTGCCGAACTGCAGGCCGATCTGGAGGCGCAGCTCGCCGCCCTCGCCGAGGCCGCCGTCGGCTCGATGGTCGAGGTGCGCTACCTCAAGCCGCACGGCGCGCTCTACAACCGCATCGCCATCGACCCCGGTCAGGCCGACATCGTGGCGCGGGTCGCGGCGGCCGCGGAACTGCCGCTCGTCGGTCTTCCCGGAAGCGCCATCGAGTCGGCCGCCGAGCGGCACGGGGTGCGGTTCGTGCGCGAAGCCTTCGCCGACCGTGGCTACCTCCCCGATGGCCGCCTCGCCCCCCGCGGGGAGCCGGGTGCCGTGCTCTCGAACGCCGACGAGGTGGCCCGTCGGGCCGTGCGGCTGGCCCGCGAGCACGTCGTCGTCGCCCTCGACGGCAGCGAGCTCGAGGTGGACGCCGCCTCGCTCTGCGTCCACGGCGACACTCCCGGTGCGGCGACCCTCGCCCGCGCCGTGCGCGCCGCCCTCGACGCCGAGGGCATCGACCTGCGGGCCTTCGCGTGAGGGTGCTGCCGTTCGGCGATCGGGCGCTACTCGCCGAATACGACTCCCTCGAGGTCACGATGGCCGCCGCGCGGCAGCTCGAGGCCTCAGCACCGGCGGGCGTCGTCGAACTCGTGCCCGCCGCGCGCACCGTCCTCGTGCGCGTGGAGCCGGGGGTGTCGTTGCGCAGGGTCGAAACCTGGATGCGCGAGGTGGGAGATCCGGCGCCGGCAGCCGCCGCATCCGGCGCCCCCCTCGTCACGATCCCGGTGCGCTACGACGGACCGGATCTCGCCGAGGCTGCCGCCGCGGTCGGGCTCACCGCGGGCGCGCTCGCCGAACGCCACGCGGCGAGCGCCTGGGTGTGCGCGTTCACCGGCTTCGCGCCCGGCTTCGGCTACCTCGTCTCGCCCGACTTCGGCCTAGAGCTGCCACGACGCGCCACCTCCCGCCCGCGCGTGGAGCCCGGCTCGGTCGCCCTCGCGGCCGAGTTCTCCGGCGTCTACCCGCGCGCCTCCCCCGGCGGCTGGCAGCTGATCGGCTCGACCGATGCCGTGCTGTTCGATCCCGAGCGCGAACCCGCGGCGCTGCTGCGCCCCGGCACCCGCGTGCGATTCGAGGCGCGGCCATGACCGGCGCCTCCACGATCGAGGTGCGGGAGGCGGGTCCGCTCGCTCTCGTGCAGGATCTCGGCCGCCCCGGCCGCGCGCGCGACGGCGTCGGCGTCTCGGGCGCGATGGATCGCGGAGCCCTCGCCCTCGGCAATCGACTCGTCGGCAATCCGAGCGACGCCGCGGGCATCGAGTTCCTGCTCGGCGGCGCCCGCCTGCGGTTCGCGCACCCGACCTGGTTCGCGCTCACCGGCGCGCGGCTCGACGCTCGACTCGACGGCGCCCGCGTCGACTCGCACACGGCGACGCTCGCCGCGGCGGGCGCCGAACTCGTGCTCGGCACGGCGACGCACGGCGTGCGCGGGTATCTCGCGCTGCGCGGCGGCATCGACGCGCCACCGGCCCTCGGCTCCCGTTCGCGCGACACGCTCGCCGCGCTCGGCCCCGAACCGCTCGCCCACGGCGACGTGCTGCCGCTTCGCCCCGAACCCGCGACACCGGTCCCCGCGATCGACTTCGTTCCCGTCGACCCGCCGACGGCCCAGGCGCGTCTGCTCGCGTTGCGACCGGGACCCCGGCAGGAGTGGTTCACCGCCGAGGCCTGGCGCGTGCTCCTCGAGCAGGCCTGGGCGGTGTCGGCGCGCGCCGACCGCACCGGCATCCGCCTGGATGGTCCCGCACTCCGCCGCCGCGACGACCGCGAGCTCCCGAGCGAGGGGATGCTCCCGGGCGCCATCCAGGTCTCCCCCGACGGCGCGCCGACGATCCTCGGCCCCGATCATCCGGCGACCGGCGGCTACCCGGTGATCGCCGTCGTCACGGATGCCGACCTCGACGCCCTCGCGCAGCTGCGCCCCGGGCAGTCGGTGCGCTTCACGCTCGCGACGGGCGCCGCGTAGCCCGGCCGCACCTCGACCGGCCGCGCGTCGAACGGCGGCGCCTCGACCGGCTCAGAGCCGTTCGGCCGCCTCGACCACGTTCTGCAGCAGCAGCGCGCGGGTCATCGGTCCGACCCCGCCGGGGTTCGGCGAGAGCCAACCCGCGACCTCGGCCACGTCCGGGTGCACGTCGCCGTGCAGGCGGGCGCGCCCCGAGTCGGTGGTGCCGACGCGGGTGACCCCGACATCCAGCACCGCGGCGCCGGGCTTGATCCAGTCCGGCTGCACGAAGTGCGGAACGCCGAGCGCCGCCACCACGATGTCGGCCCGGCGCACCTCGGCAGCCAGATCCGGGGTGCGCGAGTGGGTCAGCGTCACGGTCGCGTCGACGCCCTTGCGGGTGAAGACGAGGCCGAGCGGGCGCCCGACCGTGAGTCCGCGCCCGATGATCGTCACGTGCTTGCCGGCAATCGGCACGTCGTGCCGACGCAGCAGTTCGACGACACCCGCGGGCGTGCACGGCAACGGCGAGTTCATCTCGCTCGCGACGCCGAGCACGAGCCGCCCCAGGTTCGTGGGGTGCAGCCCGTCGGCATCCTTCGCGGGATCGATGAGCTCGAGCATGGCGTTCTCGTCGATGCCCTTCGGCAGCGGCAGCTGCACGATGTAGCCGGTGACGGCGGGGTCGGCGTTCAGTCCGGCGATCGCCGCACGCACCTCGGCCTCGCTCGCCGTCTCCGGCAGTTCGACCCGGATCGACTCGATGCCGACCTCCGCGGAGTCGCGGTGCTTGCCGCCGACGTAGGAGACGGATCCGGGGTCGCTGCCGACGAGCAGTGTGCCGAGCCCGGGCGCGATGCCGGCGGATCGCAGCACGGCGACGCGCTCGGCGAGCTCGGCCTTGATCGCGGTCGCGGTCGCGATGCCGTCGAGACGGATCGCGGTCATCGCCACGTGCCCGGCGAGGAGAGGCCCTCGTAGAGCGGGAAGGCGTTCGCGAGCGTCTCGACGCGGGTGCGCAGCGCGGAAAGGTCCGAACCGGGGATGAGCGTCAGCGCGATGATGTCGGCCACCTCGGTGAACTCGGCATCGCCGAAGCCGCGGGTCGCGAGCGCGGGCGTGCCGATGCGCACGCCGCTGGTGACCATCGGCGGGCGCGGGTCGTTCGGCACGGAGTTCTTGTTCACGGTGACGCCGACCTCGTGCAGGCGGTCCTCGGCATCCTGGCCGGTCATCTCCGAGTGCCGAAGATCCACGAGCACGAGGTGCACGTCGGTGCCGCCGGACAGGACGTCGATGCCGGCGGCCTTCGCATCCGGCTGCGTGAGGCGCTCGGCGAGGATCGCGGCGCCGCGCATGGTGCGCTCTTGGCGGTCGCGGAACTCCGGCTCGGCCGCCAGCTTGAACGCGGTCGCCTTGGCGGCGATGACGTGCATGAGCGGGCCGCCCTGCTGGCCGGGGAAGACGTTGGAGTTCATCTTCTTGGCGATGTCGGCGTCGTTGGTGAGGATGAAGCCCGAGCGCGGACCGCCGATCGTCTTGTGCACGGTCGAGGAGACGATGTGCGCGTGCGGCACCGGTGAGGGGTGCAGCCCCGCGGCGACCAGCCCGGCGAAGTGCGCCATGTCGACCCAGAGCTTCGCGCCCACCTCGTCGGCGATCGCGCGGAAGGCGGCAAAGTCGAGCTGGCGCGGGTAGGCCGACCAGCCGGCGATGATCACCTGCGGCTTCACCTCGAGCGCCTTCTCGCGCACCGTCGCCATGTCGATCGTCATCGTTTCGGGGTCGACGCCGTAGGCGTGCGCCTCGTAGAGCTTGCCCGAGAAGTTGAGACGCATCCCGTGGGTCAGGTGACCGCCGTGCGCCAGCTCGAGACCCAGGATGCGGTCGCCCGGCTGCGCGATCGCGCTCAGCACGGCCGCGTTGGCGCTCGCACCGGAGTGCGGCTGCACGTTGGCGAACTGGGCACCGAACAGCGCCTTGGCGCGCTCGATGGCGAGCGTCTCGACAATGTCGACGAATTCGCAGCCGCCGTAGTAGCGGCGGCCCGGGTAGCCCTCGGCGTACTTGTTGGTGAGCACCGAGCCCTGCGCCTCGAGGATCGCGCGCGGCACGAAGTTCTCGCTCGCGATCATCTCGAGCGTCGAACGCTGGCGATCGAGTTCGAGGGCGAGCGCCTCGGCGACCTCCGGGTCGACCTCAGACAGCGGCGAATTGAAAGTGGAGGGAATGGACACGGGCGCTCCTAACGTTCACGAGAAAACTACCTGGTTGGTGCAGGGGCGGCCCAGGCGTACGGCCGCCGTTCACGTGATCGTCGCTCCCCGATGGTGACCCATCCGAACGCCAGTCGCGACAGCGCCAGTCTACGCGACGCCGCGCAGCTCACCGGAATGCGGCGCGAGGCGTACACGATCGGTGAGGGCGACGAAGGCGATGCCGATCACCACCAGCACCACGAGCCCCCAGGGCAGGACCGCGATGCCGACCTGGTCGAGCAGCGCGCCCCCGAGCAGGGCGCCGCCGCCGATCGCCACGTTGAACGCGGTCGTGAGCCACGCCGCGGCGATGTCGCGCAGCCGCAGCGACGCGGTGTGCAGGATGCGCGCGTGCATGACCGCAGGGATGCCGCCGAAGGCGATGCTCCACAGCGCCATGAGCACGAGGGCCGCGACGAAGCCGTTGCCCCACACGGCGAGCGCCGCCATGCTCGCCGCCACGCCGGCCATCATCGTGAAGAGCGTCGCCTGCGGCGCCCGGTCGCCGAACACCGCCGCGAGCACCAACCCCAGCGCGCCGCCGATGCCGTTGACGAGCAGGATCACGGGAACGAGCTCGGGCGCCACCCCGGCGACCTGGATCGACCAGGGCGCGACGTAGGTGCCGAACAGGTTGTAGCCCGTGATGACCAGCGCGACGGTGACGCAGACGATGATGATGCCGGGCACGGTCGGGTCTTTGCGCGCCGAGGTCTGGATCTCTCCGGTCGCCAGCGGGATGCGGTGGGCGACCGGCGGCAGGTAGAGCACCACGAGCGTGGCGAAGACCACGACGACCGCCGCCATCACGATGAAGGCGGCGCGCCAGCCGAGCGCGTGGCCGAGCGCCGTGCCGACGGGGACCCCGAGGATGAACGCGGCCGTGCCGCCCGCGTTGGTGATCGAGATGGCCTTGGCCAGCTGAGTGCGCGGCACCAGGCGCGAGGCATACGGCCCGGTCACGGCCCAGAACAGTCCGTGCGCGAGACCGCCGAGGATGCGTGCGCCGACCAGGAACTCGTAGCTCGGCGCGATGCCCGCCAGCACGTTGGCGAGAGCGAACACCCCGAGCAGCACGACCATGAGCCACTTGCGGGAGTACTTGTGGGTGATCGCGGCGAGCGGGGCGGTGCTGACGACGACGGTGAACGCGAAGATCGTGATCAGCAGACCGACCCGGGACTCCGAGACCCCGAGGTCACTCGCCATGTCGGGCAGCAGCCCGGTGGGCAGGAACTCGCTCGAGACGGAGACGAAGATGGCCCCCGTCAGGACGAGGAGGCGCCCGAGCGGGAAGGGCGCGGTGGTGGTGGGCGCAACAGTGGACGACATAGAAAGAAGACAGCTCTCGAGAACGAGGGGATGGCGCGAATCGCCGGCCGCGGGAGCGCGCGTGCCGCGGGCTCGGGTCAAGTCTACGGAATCGCCGTCGAGCATCGCTCGGACACGGCACGGCCGCACCGCCGCACTCCCGGGCCGGTGCCTGCACGGCAGGGCGGAACGCCTGCCCTACGCTAAAAGCGTGACCACCCCGACTCACTGGATCCTGACGCTCGTGTGCGAGGACAAGCCCGGCATCGTGCACGCCATCAGCGGGGCGATCGTCGCCGCATCCGGGAACATCACCGAGTCGCAGCAGTTCTCGAGCGACGACACCGGCACGTTCTTCATGCGACTCCAGGTGGAGTCGTCGGCCACCCGCGATGAGTTCGAGGCCGCCCTCGCCCCGGTGACGAAGCACTACGACATGCAGTGGCAGCTCGACGTCGTCGGTCGACCCCTGCGCACGCTCGTGCTGGCCTCCAAGTCCGCGCACTGCCTCAACGACCTGCTGTTCCGTCAGCGCGCCGGCCAGCTCTCGGTCGACATTCCGCTCGTGCTCAGCAATCACCCCGACCTCGGCGAGCTCGCCTCGTTCTACGGCGTCCCGTTCGAGTCGCATCCCGTGGCGAGCCCCGGCCAGAAGCTCGCCTTCGAGCAGCGGGTGCTCGAGGTCGTCGAGGAGCACGACATCGAGCTCGTCGTCCTGGCGCGGTACATGCAGATCCTCTCCCCGGAGCTGTGCGAGGCACTCGCGGGACGCGTCATCAACATCCACCACTCGTTCCTTCCCGGCTTCAAGGGCGCCAACCCCTACAAGCAGGCGCACGCGCGCGGGGTGAAGATCATCGGAGCGACGGCGCACTTCGTCACGAGCGACCTCGACGAAGGCCCGATCATCGAACAGAACATCGTGCGCGTCGACCACACCCGCACCGTCTCGGAACTCGTCGCCATCGGCCAGGACGAAGAGAGCCGCACCCTCACCCAGGCCGTCAAGTGGTTCAGCGAGGATCGAGTCCTGCTCGACGGCGCGCGGACCATCATCTTCCGCTGACCTCACGGAGGCACGCATGCCCCTGCTCTTCGAGAACGCTCGACTGGTCGACCTCGACGGCGAGCGCCCCGGCTGGCTCCTGGTCGATGGCGACACGATCACCGCGACCGGCACCGGATCCGCGCCTGATGAGGTGACCGCGGCTGCCGCCGAGCGCATCGACGTCGCCGGCGCCTGGCTGGCGCCCGGATTCATCGACCTCCACGGCCACGGCGGCGGCGGTTTCGCCTTCGATGACGGACCGGAGTCGATCCGCGCGGCCCTCGCCACGCATCGCGCCCACGGCACGACGCGGAGTGTGATCTCGCTCGTCGCGAATCCGCTCGACACCCTCACCGCCAGCCTCCGCACCGTCGCCGAGCTCGTCGCCTCCGACCCGCTCATTCTCGGGTCGCACCTCGAGGGCCCCTACCTCGCGGTGCGCCGCCGGGGCGCGCACGCGCAGGAGTTCCTGATCGCGCCCGATGCGGAGGTCGACGCGCGGCTGTTGGAGGCCGCGAACGGCACGCTTCGGCAGATCACGATCGCCCCCGAGCTCGAGGGAGCGCTCGAGTCGATCGATCGCTACACCGCCGCGGGCGCCGTCGTCGCGATCGGACACACCGAGGTGGACTACGAGACGGCTCGCCAGGCGTTCGCCCACGGCGCGCGGCTGCTGACCCACGCCTACAACGCGATGCCCGGAATCCACCACCGCGACCCCGGTCCGCTGGTGGCCGCCTTCGACGACCCGAACGTGGCGGTCGAACTCGTCGCCGACGGGATCCACGTGCACCCGGGAGTGCTCGAGATGACGTTCCGCGCCGCGCCGAACCGGATCGTGCTCGTCACCGACGCGATGGCGGCCGCCGGAAGCGCCGAGGGGTTCTATTCGATCGGATCGCTCAACGTCGTGGTCAAGGAGGGCCGGGCGGTGCTCAACGGCACCGACACCCTCGCGGGCTCGACGCTGACCCTCGATGTCGCACTGCGGACCGCGATCGTCGCCGCTCAGACCGCTCCCGCGGATGCGGTGGCCGCGCTCACCTCAACGCCGGCCCGGGTGCTCGGCCTCGATGACCGCCTCGGCCGGCTGGCCCCCGGCTTCGCCGCCGACCTCGTGGTCCTCGACGACGAGTGGACCGTCGACGCGGTGTGGGCCCGCGGGGAGCGCGTGCCGGTCTGACCCGGCCGACCGCGTCATCGGACGTGCATACCAGCCTCACGGCGCCCGCACAGCGAGGCGGCGCCGAAGCCTGAAAAACTGGCTCTGCACGATCAGTCCGCCGCCGTTCACCCCTGGGAGCCCCCATGACCGCACACCCCCGTCTCGCCTCCGCCGGAGTCGCGAGCCTCGGAGTCACCCTCGCCCTCACCGGATGCGCAACCGCGAGCGACGCCGCCTCCGCCGCGACCGCGAGCTACACCGATGGCGAGTACACCGCGACGGCGGAGTACCAGGCTCCCAGCGGCGCCGAATCGATCGTGGTCACCGTGACGCTCGCCGATGACACCATCACCGCCGTCGAGGTGGTCGGCGACGCGACCGACTCCCAGGCGCAGCGATTCCAGGAGCAGTTCGCCGGCGGGATCGCGAGCGAGGTCGTGGGGGTGGACATCGATTCGCTCTCCGTTTCGCGGGTCGCCGGGTCGTCGCTCACGACCACCGGATTCGTCGCGGCGATCGACGCCATCAAGTCGGAAGCGCTCGAGAGCTGATCGTCGACCCGCTCCCCGTCGCGTGGCGGTTCGACGCGATCGGAACGGCCTGGCGCATCGACACCCGCGCACCGCTCGGCGACGCGCTCGCCGCCGCCGTGACCGCGCGCATTGACCGGTTCGACCGCGACTGGTCCCGGTTTCGCGTGGACTCGCTCGTGCACCGGATCGCCGAAGCGCCCGGACGCTACCGGATGCCGCCCGACGCGCCGGCGCTCCTCGACCTCTACCGCGAGCTCTATGACGCGACCGCCGGGCGGGTCTCGCCGCTGGTGGCGCGCCAGCTGGAGCGGCTCGGCTACGGCGCCACGCCCGCGCTCCGTCTGGCCGCCGAGCATCTGGTGCCGCCGTGGGACGACGTCCTCAGCTGGGACGGCGAGCGCCTCGAGACGACCACCGCGGCACTGCTGGATGTCGGCGCGGCCGGCAAGGGCTACCTGGTTGACCTGGTCTGCGAGCTCTTGCGCGAGGCGAGCGTCTCGGAGTTCCTGGTGGATGCCAGCGGAGACCTCCGCGGACGCGGCGAGCTCGGGCTGCGGATCGCCCTCGAGCACCCCGGCGACCCGCGGCGCGCGGTCGGCGTCGCCGAACCGGGAGCCCGGGCGCTGTGCGCGAGCGCGACGAACCGGCGCCGCTGGGCCGATGTGACCCACCACGTGCTGGATGCCGTCACCGGCCTGCCGACCCCGCACGTCGTCGCGACCTGGGCGATCGCCGACACGGCGCTCGTCGCCGACGGCGCGGCGACGGCGCTGTTCTTCGACGTCGAGCCCGACTTCCTCCAGCGCCACCGCGTGGAACACGTCAGACTGTTCGCCGACGGACGTTTCGACGTCTCCGCCGACTTCCCCGGAGAACTCTTCTTGTGACTACGCTGCTCGACCGACTGCTCGGCCACCTCACGACCTACCGACTGGTGATCGTCAGCCTGATCGTTCTCGTGATCGTCGCCCTCGGGCTCGGCGCCGCGGGCGAGCTCGCCTTCACCCCCCTGGAACTCCTGGGCTCCCTCGCCGTGCTGCTCGCGGCCACCCATGCCGCCAACGTCGTCGCCGCGCGCATCGCCCGGGTCAGCCCGCACTACGACTCCTCGACGATCACCGCGCTACTGCTGTTCTTCATCCTTCCGGCGAGCCTCGACCCGCTCGCCCTCGCCGCGGACGCGGGCGCCGCGGCGATCGCCGCCGTCAGCAAGTATCTGTTCGCGGTGCGCGGCCGCCACATCTTCAACCCCGCCGCGACGGGCGCGTTCCTGGCCGGCATCATCGGACTCGTCACCCCGACCTGGTGGGTGGGCACGCCGCCGCTGCTGCCGCTCGTCGTGGTCGCGGGGGCGCTCATCCTGTTCCGCACGCGGCACCTGCCGCTCGGCGCTGTCGCGGTCGGCGTCGCGACCGCGATCCTGCTCGGGCGGTATCTGGGCGCCGGCCTCGACCTCGGCACCGCGCTCGGTTTCGCCCTCGCCTCCTCACCCCTGCTGTTCTTCATCGGCTTCATGCTGAGCGAACCGCTCACCCTGCCGCCGCGCCGACGCCAGCAAATGGTGGTCGCCGCGCTGGTCGCCGTGATCCTGAGCGTGCCGTTCTCGACGGGGGCGCTTGAGCTCGGCGCGGTCGCGCTCGGGCCGCTCAGCTCGACGCCCGAACTCGCACTCATCGTGGGCAACGCCGTCTCGTTCGCGCTGGGTCAACGCCGCGGCATCCGCCTCGAGCTGATGTCGAAGCGGCAACTGACCCCCACCAGCTGGGAGTTCGAGCTGCGACCGCTTGCGCCGGTCCGCTTCACGGCGGGGCAGTTCATCGAGATCACGCTGCCGCACCGGGGCACCGACGGCCGCGGCAACCGGCGCGTGTTCAGCATCGCCTCCGCCTCCGCCGACCGGCTCAAGATCGGCGTGCGCTCAACGCCGCCCACCTCGACCTTCAAGCAGCGCCTGCTCGCCCTCGAGCCCGGCGAGCGCCTCGGCGCCACCTCGGTCGGCGGCGACTTCGTGCTGCCGCGCGACCCGGCCGCGCCGCTCCTGCTCGTCGCGGGCGGCATCGGGATCACCCCGTTCATCGGGCATCTGGAACACCTGTCTGCCCTCGGCACCGCCAACGGCGTCAGCCCGGATGTCGTCGTCGTCTACGCGGTCTCGGACACCGCCGAACTCGCCTACCTTCCGGAGCTCGCGCGCAGCGGCGCGCGTGTCGTCATCGCCTCGCCGGAGGAGCCGGCGGATCTGCGACCCGGGTGGAGCTGGATCGGCCCCGACCGGCTCAGCGCCGAGGCGATTCTGGCCGCGGTTCCCGACGCGCCCGCGCGCACGGCATACCTGTCGGGCCCGCCGTCACTCGTGGAGACGCTGCGCCGCACCCTCCACCGGGCGGGCGTCCGCCACCCCCGCACCGACGTGTTCGTGGGTTACTGATCGTTCCCCGCGGCCGGGCCGCAGGGCGCGCAGCGCCGCCAGGATCGCGACCAGGTCGACGACCTCCTGAAGCCCCGCGCCCACGATCGCGGGCAGCGACCCGGTGAGGGCGAACAGCATCAGTCCGATGCTGATGATGATGCCGATCCAGATGCTCTGCAGCGCGATCGCCACGGTGCGCTGGCCGATCGCGACCGCGCGGGCGACACCGTTCAGGTCATCGAGCAGCAGCACGATGTCGGCGGATTCACTCGCCACCGTGGTCCCGCGTGCGCCCAGCGCGATCCCCACCTCGGCAACCGCGAGCACCGGGGCGTCGTTGACGCCGTCTCCGGTCATCATCACCGGGCGATCGGGCAGTTCGCGCAGAATCCGCACCTTGTCTTCGGGACGGCACTCGGCGTGGACCTCGTCGATGCCGACCTCCGCGGCGATCGACTCCGCCGTGTCGGCCACGTCCCCGGTCACGACGAGCGTGCGCTGGATGCCGAGGGCCGCCAACTCGGCGAGGGTCTCGCGCGCCTCGGGGCGCGGCTGGTCGCGGAGGATGAGCGTTCCGGCGAAGCTGCCGTCGACACCGACGTAAACCGCCGCCTCGCCGGTTTCCAGTGCCGCGCGCTTCAGCCCCGCGACGTGCTCCGCCACGAAACCCGGCTTGCCCACCCACACCGTACGCCCGTCGACGACGGCGCGGACGCCGGTCGTCGCGACCTCTTCCGCGTCGCCGACCGGCGGCTCGACGATTCCCCGCGCGGCGATCTCGGCGCGCAGGGCCTGGGCGAGGACGTGGCTGGAGGCGCGCTCGGCCGCACCCACCAGGGCGAGGAGTTCGCGCTCGGGGATTGAGGAGGCGACGTCGACGCGCACCAGTTCGGGCATCCCGCTGGTGAGGGTGCCCGTCTTGTCGAACACCGCCGTCCGCACGCGCGCGAGGGTCTCGAGTACCCCCGCGGACTTCATGACGATGCCTTCTTTCGCCGCGCGACCCATTCCGCCCATGAAGGCAACCGGGGCGGCGATCAGCAGCGGGCACGGCGTCGCGACGACGAGCACCTCGGCGAAGCGGACCGGGTCGCCCGAGATCGCCCAGCCGAGCACGGCGAGGCCGAGTGAGACGAGGGTGAAGGGCACAGCGTACCGGTCGGCGAGCCGCACGAGCGGAGCGGTACTCGCGGTCGCCTCGCGCACGAGGGCGACGATGCGCTGGTACTGACTGTCCGCGGCGAGCGCCGTCGCCTCGATCTCGACGACCCCGGCGCCGTTGACGGCGCCACTCGAGACGGCCGAGCCGCGCTCGCGATCCACCGGGAGGCTCTCGCCCGTGATGGAGGACTCATCGAAGGTGCCCGTCGCGCTGAGGAGGAGTCCGTCGACCGGAATCACCTCCGAGGGGCGCACGAGGATGCGATCCCCGACCCGGACGTCGTCGGCCGCGATGTCCACGAGGGCATCGCCCTCGACGCGGTGCGCCACCTGCGGGCTGCGATCCAGGAGCGCCTTGAGCTCCCGGTTCGCGCGTCCCGCCGCGAAGTCTTCGAGCGCCTCACCGCCGGTCAGCATGAGCACGACGATCAGGGCTGCCCAGTATTCGCCGACGGCGATCGTGCTGATGATCGCGATCAGGGCGAGCAGGTCGAGACCGAACTCTCGACGCAGCATGCTGCGCACCATGCTGACGCCTTCGCGCAGCGCGACGAGCGCGGCGAATCCGCCGACCAGCCACGGCACGATCCCGTCCAGCGGTGTCGCCAGCAGCACGAGCCCGATCACACCGACCGCGAGCGTGACGCCGACGAGCGGGTACCGAACGAAAAAGCCCACGACACGTCTCATGCGTTCTGCTTACGCCTGTTGTGAGCGGATTTCCAGTAAGCCGAGCCTGCCCTGACCGGCGGTTTCGCCGTGAGCGAGCACGCCGAGAGTTCGCCGAGAACCGCTGGCACTCTCGGTAGGAGAGTGCTAAATTTTTCACACTTGAGTCAAGGTGACTCAACTATCGAGAATCATCCAGGAGGACCCGATGACACTTCTCTTCGACCCCTTCCGTGAGTTGGACCGCGCGACCGAACGACTGCTCGACAGCCGACAAGGTCCACGACTCATGCCCATGGATCTCTACCGCGACGGCGACCACTACGTGCTCACCGCCGACCTTCCGGGCGTCGACCCGGGCAGTGTCGACATGGACGTCGATGGCCAGCTTCTGACCATCCGCGCTGAGCGCACCCCCCGGTCAAAGGAGGGTGTCAAGTGGCTCACGCGTGAGCGCCCCGCCGGCAGCTTCCTGCGCCAGCTCAACCTCGGGCAGGGCATCGACACGGCCAGCATCTCCGCCAGCTACGAGAACGGCGTGCTGAGCGTCCTGATCCCCGTCGCCGAAGAGGCCAAGCCGCGCAAGATCGCGATCCAGTCCGGCCACGCCACCCAGGTCGAGGTGGAAGCCTCGAAGTAACTTCGCGCGATCACGGGCCCGGATGCGTCGCGCATCCGGGCCCCTTCGCGTTGCTGTCGTCTGACCAGAGACGATCGCACGCGATGACGCGAACCACTACCCCTCAGAGCGAGAGGCGACTCGCCTCTCTGCGCGTCGCGCGAGAAGAACCGACAACCATGCGATCGCTCCGATAAAGGGAATCGCTACCACGACAATCGTCCAAGTCACGCGAGGGGCACGAGCGAGGTCCGCCTCGGCCACGAGCGTGAAGACTGCCACGGACATGAGTAGCACCCACAACACCGGCACGACAAAATAGAGAAACGCGAAGCTCGGCGGAAGCAGCAGTTCGTTCATCATGCATGACCTGTCAAGAGTTCGTTGACCAAGCGGTGTCCCCTCCGACGTTCAATTGAACCCATACGTTCCATGAGCCGAGGACACCTCCAGTGACGTCAGACTGCCATCGCGCATAAGCATTCCCACTCGCATTCTCATGCTGTTTGTAGGCAACTCGCACCGGCGACGTGCAGCTGGTCGGGTAGATGCAATTCTGGGCGCCATAGCCTGTGCTGGTGATGTAGTCGTATCCTCCCTGTACGTGCGTGTAGCCGACATTTAACGCGGCGATGAACACGGTTCCGATCCACGCATCGACTTGGCAGCCGGTGCGCGCTGCATAGCCGCTCCCCGTCGATGTCGTACAACCCACAATGCTCATCGGGCTCGCGACGCCCGCCGGAACTTCCTCCGGGATCTCAACTCCGACTGCAGCGACTGATCCGTCCGCAAACCGCTCGATCGAATACTCACAACCATCAACAACGCGCGACTCGGTACTTACAGGAACACCCTCCCCATACACGTCCCAAGGTTCGCCAGCAACGACCTTTGCCAGCAGCGCGTCCTGCTGCTCTGCTGGCACGTCCCACCGCACCAGAACCGCTCGAATCGCCTGCTCCTCCTCGTCCGATAGAGGAACCGCGGCGCTAGCTGGAGCGCCGAACAAGACAGTCGCGACGAGTGCGGTTGCGCCTAGCAAACCAAGCGCTGAGCTTCGTGATTTATTGACGAATGCCACCCCGCCTCCAACCTGAGGTTTCCACCACAAGATCACTGGTAGACAGACTTGTCAAGGATCCACCTCGTGTCGCACGTAAGACGCGAAGCGTGCGAGCTCAGCCAATGCGGTCTGCGGCGTCGTTTGACGTGCGCGCTACTCTCGCCGCATGGTCGTGTTCGCCGACAAACCGATTCCCGAGTTGACGATCGAGCAGCGGGAGCAATGTCTCGAGAGTGACCCGCCTGACGACGGAGCTCGACCGTGTGGCCGGGCAGTTGCTCAACAGCCGCCAGGTCCCGCGGCTGATGCCCATGGACCCCTACCGCGACGGCGACCACGACGTGCTCACCGCCGACCTCCCGGGCGTCGACCCGGGCAGTGTCGACATGGACGTCGATGGCCAGCTTCTGACCATCCGCGCCGAGCGCACCCCCCGGTCAAAGGAGGGTGTCAAGTGGCTCACGCGTGAGCGCCCCGCCGGCAGCTTCCTGCGCCAGCTCAACCTCGGGCAGGGCATCGACACGGCGAACATCTCCGCCAGCTACGAGAACGGCGTGCTGAGCGTCCTGATCCCCGTCGCCGAGGAGGCCAAGCCCCGCAAGATCGCGATTCAGGCGAAGCCCCACGGCAAGGCTCAGGTCAAGGCCTAGCCCGCCACCGACTCGGACCCGGATGCTCCCCCCCGCATCCGGGTCCGGTTTTGTGCTGATCGGGCCCTCGGCGCGGTGCGGCAACTCAGTCGGCCAGGGCCTCGGCGATCGGGGTGCGCCCCGTGTTGAAGCGGATCGTGCGGTGAATCGTGCGCGGCTCGACGAGCGTCTGCGCGATGACCGCCGCGACATCGCCGCGACTGACCGAGCCGGCGCTCGGCGCCTCGGCATCGATCTCGCCGGTCGGCTCATCGAGCGTCAACGTGCTCGGAGCGAGGATCGTCCACTCGAGGGCGCTCGCGCGCAAGAACTGGTCCGCGGTGGCCTTCGCCTCCGCGTAGGCGAAGAACGGGTTGTCGGCGGGAACGCCGTGCTCGGGGTCGGCACCGAAATACGACACCATCACGAACCGGGAAACGCCCGCCGCGAGCGCGGCATCCATCATGCGGATCGCCGCATCACGATCGACGGCATAGGTGCGCTCCGGATCGCCGCCGCCGGCACCCGCCGACCAGACCACCGCGTCGTGCCCCTGCGCCAGCGCCGTCAACTCGTCGAGATCCGCCGTCTCGACGTCGCAGACGACCGCGGTCGCACCACGCGCCTCGACGTCGCTCGCGTGCGCGGGATTGCGGATCACCGCCGACACCGAGTCGCCCCGCTCCGCCAGAATCGGGGCCAGCAGCAGCGCCACCTTGCCGTGACCGCCGATCACCAGAATGCGTGCCATGAGAACCTCCGCGGGTGGGTCGTCGACTCCGCCGCGCGTCCGCGCCGCGGATGCCTCGACGCTACTCGCGTTCGTGACGACCCGCCGGGGCCCGGCTGTGCGAGACCTCGTTAACCGCGTCAGCGCCCGTGCGGGTGCACGGGCGCTGACGGCGAATCAGTCGCGGGGCGACTAGCCCAGACGCGCCTTCAGGTTCTCGTCGAGCGTCGCGAGGAAATCCTCGGTCGTCTGCCACTCCTGGTCGGGGCCGACCAGCAGCGCGAGGTCCTTCGTCATCTTGCCGCTCTCGACCGTCGTGATGACGACATCCTCGAGGGTCTCGGCGAAGGTGATGAGCGCCTGGTTGCCGTCGAGCTTGCCGCGGTGCATGAGCCCGCGAGTCCACGCGAAGATCGACGCGATCGGGTTCGTCGAGGTGGGCTTGCCCTGCTGGTGCTGGCGGTAGTGGCGCGTCACCGTGCCGTGCGCCGCCTCCGCCTCGACGATCTTGCCGTCGGGCGTGGTGAGCACGCTCGTCATGAGGCCGAGCGAGCCGAAGCCCTGCGCGACGGTGTCGGACTGCACGTCGCCGTCGTAGTTTTTGCACGCCCAGACGTAGCCGCCCTCCCACTTCATGGCCGAGGCGACCATGTCGTCGATGAGACGGTGCTCGTAGGTGATGCCGGCGGCCTCGAACTGCTCCTTGAACTCGGCGTCGTAGATCTCCTGGAAGATGTCCTTGAAGCGGCCGTCGTAGGCCTTCAGGATCGTGTTCTTCGTCGAGAGGTACACCGGGTACTTGCGGGCCAGGCCGTAGTTGAGTGAGGCGCGCGCGAAGTCGCGGATCGACGCATCCTGGTTGTACTGCACCTGGGCGATGCCGTCATCGGGCGCGTCGTAGACCTCGAACTTCATCGGCTCGGAGCCGTCCTCCGGCGTGAACTCGACCGTGAGCTTGCCCTTGCCCTTGAACACGAAGTCGGTGGCGCGGTACTGGTCTCCGAAGGCGTGACGACCGATGATGATCGGCTTGTTCCACCCGGGAACCAGTCGCGGGATGTTCGAGATGATGATCGGCTCGCGGAAGATCACGCCGCCGAGGATGTTGCGGATGGTGCCGTTCGGCGACTTCCACATCTGCTTCAGGCCGAACTCCTTCACCCGGGCCTCGTCGGGGGTGATGGTGGCGCATTTGACGCCGACGCCGACCTTCTTGATGGCTTCGGCGGCGTCGATGGTCACCTGGTCATTGGTCTCATCGCGGTATTCCATGCCCAGATCGAAATAGAGCAGTTCGACATCCAGGAACGGGTTGATCAGCTTGTCCTTGATGTACTGCCAGATGATCCGGGTCATCTCGTCGCCATCGAGCTCGACGACGGGGTTGGATACCTTGATTTTTGCCATGACGGGGAGGCCCTCTTGGGAACGGCGCGCTTTTGACGGCGGGGGTGGAATACGCCTGCGCTATAGCACCGCCCGGGGACGGGCGGAAGCGCACCGGTTATGCACTTTCAGCCCATCTTTTCACCGAGAACCGCCATTCTGACGGCGGCTCTCGCTCCTTGTCCTGGACGGGTTTTCCTGGCCTGACCCCCTCTAGAATGGGACCTGCGTGGCGGTCCCGGCCACGATGTACCAGGTCACGAACAGGCCCGCGATCAGGGCTCCCGGCAGGCTCGACCCGGTCCGCCGCCAGGTGAAGGTCGCGATCACGGCGACGATCGCCAGGAGCGGCACGAACTGGATCGCGACGATGGTCGAGAGCGGCACGAAACCAGGGTCCGGGATCGGGTTGAACAGCTTACTGGTCAGTCACAGTGTGCCGTATTGCAGCACCAGCAACACGATGAAACCGAGCGTCAGCGCCAGGATGTTGGTCAGATAGAGCGCTCCGCGCGGGGCGCCCATGGTCGAGAAATTCCGATGCAGCACGTGCAGCGCCACCACGAAAAACGCCGTGAACGGAATCAGATAGATCAGGAAGATGAGGAATTGCTTCGCGCTCATCAATTTGAGTGCGACGATCCAGAATCTGAAGTCGATCTTGAACACGAGGTCGGCGAGCCAGAGCGCGGCGTAGCCGACTGCAACCGAGGCCAGCGCGATCACGACGGATTGACTGACGAGACCGGCCCGGCTGGCGCGCTTCGGGGCGAACCACATCAGGGCCAGCGTGATCAGGCCGTTGATGATGGCCCAGATCAGGATCTGGTTGGTGATGCCCTGTGGCAGGAACGCGCTCGGGGTCACCAAGGTGCCGCCCAGCGCAAAGGCCGGGTAATAAGTCAGCGCCGGAATGAAGGCAGACAGGATGAACGCCGTGGTCCAGCGCCGGCCGCTCGCAGCCTGATGCGCCGGCATGGTGCCGTCGGCAACCGCCGGCAGCCGCAGGCGGGAGAACATCGGTGCCTCCAGCAGCCCGTCAAATGTCCCGATCACCAGCGCCACGAAGCCGATCAGCGCGATCAGGGTGCCGATCTCCTTGCGGAACCAGATCTGGTCGTCGACCGGACGAGGCGTGCCGCCCTTCAACGTCTTGGCGAACCAGTCGAGGCTGTAGCCGATCGCCTCATGCGAGATGTGCTCGGCCGGATGGGTCATCGCGGGGGTGTACAGCACCCGGGCGGTGCCATTGGCGGGATCGCCATAGACCTTGCCCGGCTCGACCGCGCCTTGCGTCCCG
>NZ_CAJQNT010000004.1 GCF_905479755.1 uncultured Schumannella sp.
AGCTCCCCGCCGGTTGAGTAGGCCGCAGGCCGTATCGAAACCGCGCCCCACCCGGGGCCTCGATACGTCGCGACGCGACTACTCGACCGCCAAGCTCCCCGCCGGTTGAGTAGGCCGCAGGCCGTATCGAAACCGCGCCCCCGCGGGTTGAGTAGCCGCGAAAGCGGCGTATCGAAACCCACGTCCCCGCCGGTTGAGTAGCCGCGAAAGCGGCGTATCGAAACCCACGTCTCCTGTGGATCGCGCCCGCGCCCGACGCCCTCACCGCGTCATCATCCGGGGATGATGGGCGTCTACATCCTGCGTTGCGGCGACGGCAGCTATTACGTCGGAAGCTCCCGCAACATCGAGCATCGGCTCTGGCAGCACTCCACCGGTGCCGGCAGCGCGTACACGGCTCGGCGGCAGCCGGTCGAGCTGGTCTTCGTGCAGGAGTTCGACCGCATCGATGACGCGTACGCCCGCGAGAAGCAACTCCAGGGCTGGTCGCGGCGGAAGCGTGAAGCGCTGATCGACTCGCGCTGGAATGAGCTGCCCGGGCTCAGCAGGAAGGTGTTCGGCGGCGAGTGAGGGCGGCCTGGGTTTCGATACGCGCCCGAAGGGCGCTACTCAACCCGCAGAACCCTGCGGTTTCGATACAGCGCCGCAGGCGCCTACTCAACCCGCGGAACCTTGCGGTTTCGATACGCGCCCGAAGGGCGCTACTCAACCCGCAGAACCCTGCGGTTTCGATACAGCGGCGCAGGCGCTGCTCAAGCGGCGAGCGGATGGGGACGCGAAAGGGCCCCGGTCCGAAGACCGGGGCCCTTCCGTCACCGCTTAGTACGCGGTGTAGGTGTTGTCGTCACCGTAGATGTAGATGCCGATCGACGCCTCGGTCGGGTCGCCGACCTCGTCGAACGTGATCGGGCCGGAGACACCGTCGTAGTCGGCAACGCCGCCTCCGAGGATGATGTCGGCGCACGCCTCGAAGGTCGTGCACTTCTCTCCGTCACCGGATCCACCGGAGACTTCCTGCAGCTTCGCCGCGACATCGGCACCCTCGGTCGAGCCGGCCGCGAGAGCGGCGAGCGAGAGGAGGATGACGGCGTCGTAGGACTCGGCCGCGTAGCTGTACTCGTCGAGCGCGTCCGAGCCCTCTTCCGCGAGGAAGGCGTCGAGTGCCGAGGTGAAGTCACCCAGGGTGTCGACGCTGAGGCCGGGCAGCGTGCCCTTGGCGCCCGTGAGGGTGCCGGCAGCGAACTCGTCACCGAAGTTGGCGAGGTTGCCGTCAACGAAGTAGAGCTTCTCCGCGGGGAAGTCGCTCACGACGTTCGGGATGATCGTCGAAACTTCGGCGAACGTGATCAGGGCGATCGCGTCGGGGTCCGCCGCGAGCACCTCCGAGATCTGCGCGTCGAAGGTCGTGTCACCCGTGTTGTAGGTCGGGGCCGCGACAACCTCGCCACCGGCGGCCTCGAAGGCCTCCGTGACGTACTTCGCGAGGCCGGTGCCGTACGAGTCGTTCAGCACGATCATGCCGAGCGTCTGGTTGCCGTCTTCCGCGATCAGGTTTCCGAGCACCTCACCCTGCAGGACGTCCGACGGGGCGGTACGGAAGTAGAGCCCGTTGTCGTCGTAGGTCGAGAAGGCGTCCGAGGTGTTGGCCGGCGAGAACTGGATCACGCCAGCACCCGTCACCTGGTCGATGAACTGAAGCGAGACACCCGAGGATGCCGCACCGAGAATCGCCGAGACGTCCTCGCCGAGGAGGCGGGGGATTTCGGTCTCGTAGGCCTTGTTGTCGGTGTCGCCCGAGTCGCCGTAGACGATCTCGAGGCTGAGGCCGGTGGTCTCGGCGTAGGCCGACACCTGGGAGGCCGCGTACGCGACGCCGGCTTCTTCCGGCGGGCCGAGGAACGCAAGGTTACCGGTCTGCGGAAGCGCGGTACCAATCTTGAGCGTCAGGTCTCCGGCCGGGGTCGACCCCTCGTCGGTCGGGGCGCAGCCGCTGAGCACGAGGGCGGTCGTCGCCAGAATTGCGACACCACCGATCGATGCCTTCAGCGACCGTGAACGAATGGCGTGAGCCTTCGTGCTGGTCATGTTGCTCCTCATCGTGTTCAGGACAGGGCGGTGCCGCGAGAGCAGCACTGCGTGGGTTTCACGCTACGGGGCGCAGCAACAACGAACAATTCATCACTGTTACAACCGTGTAACACGGTCCGAATCGTTATATTCGACGAATTTCGTCGCGATCAACCGATTTCGGTGCTCTTCCGGGTGAACTTGTTGTCGGAGCCGTACTGGTAGATGCCGTAGGAGCCGCGGGTCGGGTCACCGTTCTCGTCGAGATTCAGCACCCCGCTCAGGCCGTCGTAGTCGGCATCCGGTTCGGTGCGAAGCACCGAGGCGCACTCCCCGAAGCTCGTGCACTTGATGCCGCCGACGCTCGCGTCGATGAGCGCGGCGCGCAGCGCCAGGGAGTCGTCGCTCCCGGCGGTGACGGCGGCAAGCGCCGCGAGCACGGTCGCGTCGAACGCCTCGACCGAGTAGCGGTACTCGCTGACCTTGGGGTCTTCGCGCTTGATGAGGGCGCTGAACGCCTTGTCGCCGGGCGCTCCCTCGAGGATGGCGTTGGCGCCTTTCAGCGTTCCGGAGTCGAGCGACTGCGAGTAGTCGGCCATGTTGAGACTCGTGAGCCAGAGCTTCGAGCCGCCGAGCTTCGCCTTGGTGAGCGCCGTGATGTAGCTCCGCGTGACCTTGCCGTTGTCGGTGGTCGCGAGCACGACGGCGTCCGGCTCGGATGCTTGGATCTCGTCGATCACGTCGTCCACCTTGGAATCACTCGTGATGCGGATGCTGGCGACGAGTTCGCCCCCCGACTCCTCCAACGAGGTCGCCAGGGGCGACACCAGCGACTGCCCGTAGGGGCCGTCGACGTAGATCAGTGCCACGCGCTCCTGCTCGCGCTCCGGCAGTAGCGAACCGAGCACGACGCCCTGGTGGTCGTAGCTGGCGATGGTGCGGAACACCCAGTTGGCGGTGTCGAAGCTCGTCAGCTGGGGCGACGTCGCGGCGGGCGTGATGATCGGTATCCCCGCCTCCGCGGCGAGCGGGAGGAGGCGCAGCGTCAAGACGGAGGTCGACGGCCCGATGATCACGTCGACACCCTTGTCGACGAGTTCGGCGAAGCTCTTCTCGAGCTTCTTCTCTCCCGCGTCGGAGGAATCGCGGTGAACGACCTCGACCTTGGCGCCGAGTACACCGCCTTCGTCGTTGATCTGGCGGACAGCGGCGTTGACACCGGCGACCTGGCCGTCGCCGAGGTATTCCAGATCACCGGAGGTCGGGAACAGGGTGCCGATGCGCAGGACGCCGTCGCCGAGGGCCGTCGCGCTCGGCGTCGGGGTCGGCGTCGGCATCGCGACGCGCTCTTCGGCGCACGCCGAAAGCAGCGTGCCGGCGAGGACGAGCGCCGTCACGGCACCGAGTCGGGCGAGACCGCGCGGCATCCAGGCTCCTTTCGGCGAATGAGGCGACTGTACCTCGGCCTCAGAGCGGAGGCGGGGAGGCGCGACGGCTTGCGCGCCCCGCGCGCACCATATCGACCGAGAGGATCAGCAGCGCCAGCCACACAAGCGCGAACCCGATCCACCGCTCCAGCGGCATCGGTTCGTGGAGGACGGCGACGCCGATCACGAACTGCAGGATCGGGGTCAGATATTGGGCGAGCCCGACCGCGACCAGGGGCAGTCGGCGCGTGCCGGCGGCGAACAGCAGCAGCGGGATGGCGGTGACGACTCCCGCGGACAGCATCGCGAGCGTGTGCCCGGCCCCGTTCTCGCCGAATTCGAGCCCCGCCACGAGTGACACGATCACGAGCTGGGCGACCGCGAGGGGCGCGATGGCGGCGGTTTCGATGGTCAGGCCGCTCAGGGCATCCACTTGCGCACCGACGCGGTTTTTGACGTAGCCGTAGAGCCCGAACGAGGTCGCGAGGACGACCGCGATGATCGGGAACGTGCCGTACCCGATGGCGATGACCAGCACCGCGATCGCCGATATCCCGACCGCGACCCACTGCGCGGGTCGCAGCTTTTCGCGCAGCACGATCACGCCGAGCAGCACGGTTCCGATGGGGTTGATGAAGTAGCCGAGTGCGGCTTCGACGACACGGTCCTCGAACACGGCCAGCACGTAGAAGAGCCAGTTGACGTAGATCAGCGCACCCGCGAACGCCATGGTGGCGACGACGCGAGGTTGGCGAAGCAGCCCGACGATCGCGCGCCACCGCCGGAGGACTGTGATCACGAGGACACAGAAGACCAGCGAGAGCACGACCCGGAACGCGACGACTTCGAATGGCGTCGCGGGCGCGAGGAGCAGGAAGTAGAGCGGGAAGGCCCCCCAGAGCGCGTACGCCGAGATGACGAAGACGAGCCCGGCCCCTTGGCGCCGGGGCGCACGGGACGCGGAGACGGACGACACAACGGTCAGCGTACGTCCTCCGGAAACGCGAAAGGCCCCGATGGCGGAGCCACGGGGCCTTTCGGCGGATTCTCGTCGACTAGGAGCCGACGACCGCGAGCACGTCGCGAGCCGACAGCACGAGGTAGTCCTCGCCGCCGTACTTCACTTCGGTGCCACCGTACTTCGAGTAGATGACCTTGTCGCCGACGGCGACGTCGAGCGGAACGCGGTTGCCGTTGTCGTCGATGCGACCCGGTCCGACTGCCACGACTTCACCCTCCTGGGGCTTCTCCTTCGCGGTGTCGGGGATCACGAGACCCGACGCGGTGACCTGCTCAGCTTCGACCTGCTTGATGACGATGCGATCCTCGAGCGGCTTGATGGAGACCGACACGTGTGACCTCTTTCTGAAACTCATGGTTGGCACACTCCCACTGAGAGTGCCAGACCCACTATAGGGCCTGATTAGCAGTCGATCAACGCGAGTGCCAATCGCGGGTCTCCGCCCGGTAGCGTGGGGCGCATGGATGTCGCCGAACTGCGCGAGCTGCTGACCCCGGAGGGGTTGCGCCTGCTCGATGAGGTCGGCCCGATCGACTCCACCACCGACATCGTGAGCACCGTGGCACGGCTGCGCAAGGCGGGCCATGCACCCGGGCGCGTGGCGGCCGTGCTCGGCCAGGCGCGACTGCGCGCCAAGGCGAGCGCGAAGTTCGGCGACTTCGCCGACCGGATGCTGTTCACCCCGGAAGGCCTGGAACAGGCGACGAGGCTGCGGGTCGCCTCGGTGCACGCGGGGCGGTTCGCGGGCGCCGGAGTCGATGTGGTGGCCGACCTCGGCTGCGGCATCGGCGCCGACAGTCTCGCCCTGGCCGCCCTCGACCTCGGCGTGGTCGCGGTGGAGCGCGATGAGGTGACGGCCGCTCTCGCCGCCTACAACCTCGCCCCGTTCGCCTCGGCGCGGGTGGAGCACGGCGACGCGACCGAGGTCGACCTCGCGGGGGTGGGAGGCCTGTGGATCGATCCCGCGAGGCGATCCGGCGCTCGTCGCTTCACCGACCCGTCGGATTGGTCGCCTTCGCTCGACTGGGCGTTCGCGAGAGCCCGCGAGCTTCCGACGGGGATCAAGCTGGCCCCGGGCCTGGATCGCGAGCTGATTCCCGAGGACGTCGAGGCGCAATGGATCTCGGCCGATCACGAGGTGGTCGAACTGGTGCTCTGGTCGGGCGCACTCGCCCGCGACGGCGTTCGTCGCGCGGCGCTCGTGCTCGGTGCGCACGGCGCCGCCGAGCTCACCGCGCCCGGCGACAGCGCCGATGCCGAGGTGCGAGCGCTCGGCGAGTTCGTCGTGGAACCCGACGGGGCGGTCATCCGGGCGCGGCTGATCGGCGATCTCGCGCGCGCACTCGACGGCGGGATGCTCGACGAGACGATCGCCTGGATCACGACCGACACCGCACCCGAGACCCCGTTCGGTCAGGTTTTCCGGGTGCGCGAGCGCTTCCCGCTCGACGTCAAGACGCTCAAGCGCGAACTCGCGGCGCGCAAGATCGGAACGCTCGAGATCAAGAAGCGCGGGGTCGACATCGACCCCGCCGAGTTCCGGGTGCGGCTCTCCCTTGCGGGGCCGGAGAGCGCGACCCTCATCCTCACGCGCGTCGCGGGCGAACGCGTCGCGCTCCTCGCCGAGCGCGTCTGAGCGGACGTTCCCGAACACGATGACGGCGGGGGCGGCTGCTGCCTCCCCCGCCGTCGATCAGTGCTTAGTAGCCGTACGTGCCGTAGCTCGCCACCAAGATGAGCGGCAGGATGATCGACACGATCACGAAGATGATGTTGATCGCGATCGCGACGAATCCGGCGATGATGCCGACGAGCCACATCCACTTCGGGGCGGCGAGTTCCTTCTTCTTGCCCATGAATCCGAGGATCACCGCGGCGAGACCGCCGAGGAATCCGAGGACCGGGATGAGCGCGAACAGGAAGCTCGCGAGCCCGACGATGAACGAGATCAGGCTCAGCGTCTGGGCCGGACCGGGCGCGGGGGCCGGGGCCGCGGGCGGGGGCGTGGTGCTGTCAGTCATGGAGGTCTCCTTTTGATATGCACTGGTGTCCCAGCGCATCAATGCTTCCAGTGCTCCCGGAGGCTGTCAACGGAACGTGCGGCGCGCCGCGACCTGCGTCAGCGCCCGTCAGGACTGGATCGTCGTCACCGGCAGCGTCGAATCGGCCCCGATCTGAAGGCTCGACGGGGAATGTCCGGCCGCGATCAGTTGCGCCCCGAGCGCCGCGATCATCGCCCCATTGTCGGTGCACAGCGACAGGGGCGGGATGCGCAGCGCGACGCCCGCCTCGGCACAGCGCGCGGTTGCCACCTCGCGCAATCGTGCGTTGGCGACTACGCCACCCCCGAGCAGCAGGCGCGGGATGCCGTGAACCGCGCACGCATCCAGCGCCTTCGTGATCAGCACGTCGACCACCGCCTCACGGAAGCTCGCGGCGACGTCGGCGATCGCCGGGTCGTCGCCGCGATCGTGGGCCGCCTCAACGTAACGCGCAACCGAGGTCTTGAGCCCGGAGAACGAGAAGTCGTAGCGATGCTTCGCCTGATCCTTCGGCGCGGTGAGGCCGCGCGGGAACCGGATCGCGGTCGCGTCGCCGGCCGCCGCCGCACGATCGATCTGCGGGCCGCCGGGGTAGGGCAGTCCGAGCAGACGCGCGACCTTGTCGAAGGCCTCGCCGGCGGCGTCGTCGATCGTCTCGCCGAGCAGTTCGACGTCGCTCACGAGGTCGCGCACCAGCAGTAGCGAGGTGTGCCCACCCGAGACCAGCAGGGCGATGGTCGGCAGTTCGAGAGGTTCGTCGCCGGTGCCGCCGAGGAGGTCGGCGCCCACATGCCCGACGAGGTGGTTGACGGCGTAGAGCGGTCGATCGAGCGCGACCGCGAGCGCCTTCGCCGCACCGACCCCGACCATGAGCGCTCCGGCGAGCCCGGGGCCGTTGGTCACGGCGATCGCGTCGAGGTCGCCGAGGGCGACGTCCGCCTCGGCGAGCGCCGCGCGGATGGTCGGCTCGAGCGCCTCGAGGTGCGCCCGCGCGGCGATCTCCGGCACCACTCCGCCGAACCGCGCGTGCTCGTCCATCGAGGACGCGATGACGTTGGCGAGCAGCGTCTGGCCGCGCACGATCCCGACGCCGGTTTCGTCGCAGCTGGTCTCGATGCCGAGAACGAGTGGGTCGCTCATGCGGGCACCACCTCGGGGTCGGTGAAGACGAGTCGCATCACGATCGCATCGACGTCGTCGGGTTGGTAATAGCGCGGGCGCACGGCGATCGCGTCGAAGCCGTGCGCGCGGTAGAGCGCCTGCGCGGCAGGGTTGTCGTCCCGCACTTCGAGAAACACCTCGCGCATCCCGCGGTCTCGGGCCTCGGCCAACAGGATGCCCAGCAGGCGGCGACCGAGTCCTCGACGTCGCGCGTGCGGCGCCACCCCGATCGTCTGAATGTCGCCCTGTTCGGTGCCTCGCGGGGCGCGGAGACCGGCGTAACCGTCCACGGTGGTTCCGGTCTCGGCGACGACGTAGTAGCCGTGGGGCGAGGCGAGTTCCTCGGCCATCTGGCCTCGCGACCAGGCGTCGCCGGGAAAGAGCTCCGTCTCGAGATTCATGATCGCGTCGAGGTCGTCGGCGCGCGCGCGGCGCACGGTGTCGGTCATCCGGTCACCCGCTTCGGGGTCGACAGCGTGACGTCGGGCGCCCGCAAGTACAACGGCTCGGCGGCGCCAGAGCCCTCACCCCGCGCGCGCCGGGCGGCGGCCACCAGCCCGAGCGCTCCGGCGGGGATCTCGGCGGCGTCGATCCGCACGAAGTTGTTCGGCAGCCCCGCGGACGGCGGGCCGGCCTCACCCAACTCGGCCGCGAGGATGAGCGCCGGGCCCGCCAGCCGCACGGGGAGCCCGTCCGCATCCGGCAGGTCGTAGCTCGACCACGCCAGTTCGCGTCGACGCGCATCGGTCACGACGAGGAGCGGTCGCGCCGTGCCGGCCTGCGCGGCGGCAAAGGCGACGGCGTCGTGCGAGGCGACGGGCAACACGGGACGATCGATCCCGAGGGCGAACGCGCGCGCGGCGGCGATCCCGACGCGCAGACCCGTGAAGGGCCCCGGGCCCATGCCCGCCACGACGCCGCTCAGCTCTCTGGGGGCGATGCCCGTCTCGGCGAACACGCGCTCGATGAGCGTGCCGATCACCTCGGCGTGACGTCGAGTATCGACGACGGTGTGCTCGGCGAGCACCCCGCGATCCGGGTCCACGAGCGCCACGCTCGTGCCCGTGGAGGTGTCGATGGCGAGAAGCACGGATCGAGCCTAGTTCGACGGATCCGCGTCGAGCGCAGCGTAGAGCGCGCCCTCGAGTTCGCGGCCCCGTTCGCCCACCCCGATCACCCGCACGGCGCGCGGCTCATCGGCCAGCTCGGGGTCGGCGTCGGCATCAACGACGTCGGCGCCGCCGTGCGGCCGCTCGATCTCGATCCCCAGCCACGCCTCGATGTCGTCGAGTTTTCCGGCGCCCCACTCGACGACGACGATCGAGCCGTCGAGATCGAGATCGAGATCGTCGACGTCGCGTCCCGAGCTCAAGCGGTAAGCGTCGACATGCACGAGGGGCACACCGCTCGCGGTGGGGTGTTCGCGTGCGAGCACGAATGTCGGGCTCGTGATGGCTCCGCGCGCGCCGAGCGCCGCGCCCAAGCCCCGCGTGAAGGTCGTCTTGCCCGCGCCGAGTTCGCCGTCCAGGCGCACCAGGTCGCCGGCCCGCAGCAGCGGCGCCAGGCGGGCGCCGAACGACTCCATCGCCTCGGCATCCGGGATGATCAGATCAAACATCGAGCTCCCCGACCGGTGTTCGCGTGACGCGCGGTCCGACCCGGGTCACGATCTCGTAGTTGATGGTGCCGGCCCACTCGGCCCACTCGTCGGCGCTCGGCGCCCCCGCGGCGGGGTCGCCCCACAGCACCGCGCGGTCGCCGACCTGTACGGCGGCCTCGCCGACATCGACCAAGAACTGGTCCATCGCGATCCGCCCGACGACCGGATACCGCACCCCCGCGATCGCGACCTCGGCCCCGCGGTTGGAGGCGCTGCGCGGCACCCCGTCGGCGTAGCCGAGCGGAATAAGCGCGAGCGTCGTCGGCGCCGGCGTGCGATAGGTGTAGCCGTAGGACACCCCCGCTCCTTGGGGGACTCGGCGGACGGCGGCCACGCTCCCGGCCAGCTCCATCACGGGGCGAAGCCCCAGCGCGGCGATGTCGACGCTCGGATCCGGAGCCTGCCCGTACATGGCGATGCCCACGCGCACCATGTCGAACCGCGCCTCGGGGGTCGTGATGGCCGCCTGGCTCGCCGCGAGGTGACACAACTCGGGGGCGAGGCCGGCGGCGCGCGCCAGGTCCACCGAGGCGGTGAACCGGGCTCGCTGCAGCGCATCCTCGTCGGCGCTCGTGTTGGACAGGTGAGAGAAGATTCCGCGCACGACCAGCCGGCCGGCACGTTCGAGCTCGGCCGCGCGCGCGACGAGTTCGATCCAGTCCTCGGGGGCGCAGCCGTTGCGGCTGAGGCCGGTGTCGATCTTGAGATGCACGCGTCCGCCGTCGTGTGCGGCGACCCGGTCGAGCTGGGCGAGCGAGCTGACGCCGAGATCGATGCCGGCCGCGACCGCGCCGGTCATGTCGGCCTCGGGGCCGTGAAGCCAGGCGAGCAGCGGCACGTCGAGGCCCGCCGCGCGCAGCGCGAGCGCCTCCTCGACGTCGGCGACGCCGAGCCAGTCCGCCCCGGCCTCGACCGCGGCGCGCGCCACTAGTTCGGCACCGTGTCCGTAGCCTTCCGCCTTCACGACGGCGAGCACGCGCGCGGGGGCCACGAGCTCACGCAGCACGCGGATGTTCTCGCGCACCGCCTCGAGGTCGATGCGCGCCTCGCGCACGGGCGAGGTCACGCGGAAGCCTCGGCGATCACCTGGGCGATCGCGATGCCGGCGTCGTGCGACATCGTGAGGTGCAGCGCCGTGATGCCTCGGCGCTCCATGATCTGCGAGACGGCCCCGCCGACACGGAAGGAGGGATTGCCCTCGGTGTCGCGCACGACCTCCATGTCGTGCCAGGCGACGCCGTCCGTCTCGCCGAGCGCCTTCATGAGCGCCTCTTTCGCGGCGAAGCGCCCCGCGAGTGAGCGCAGCGGCAGCTCGCGCCCCTCGTGCACAAGTTCGCTCTCAGCGAACAAGCGGGCGCGCAGGCGCGGGGTGCGATCGACCGCCCGCTCGAAGCGGGCGAGGTCGACGATGTCGATCCCGATCCCCGCGATCATCGTCTGGCGCCTACTCGACCGTGACCGACTTGGCCAGGTTGCGCGGCTGGTCCACGTCGAGCCCCTTGGCGCTCGCCAATTCCATGCCGAAGATGTGCAGCGGCGCGACCGCGAGCAGCGGCTCGAACATGGGAGCCGCGAGCGGGATGCGGATCACCTCATCGGCGTGCGCCACCACCTCAACGTCGCCGAGCTCGGCGATCGCGATCACCCGAGCGCCGCGCGCGCGGATCTCCTGAATGTTCGACACGACCTTCTTGTGCAACGACCCGGGGTCGCGCGGACTCGGCACCACGACGAAGACGATCTGACCCGGTTCGATCAGCGCGATCGGTCCGTGCTTGAGCTCCCCCGCGGCGAAGCCCTCGGCGTGGATGTACGCGAGCTCCTTGAGCTTCAGCGCCCCCTCGAGCGCGATCGGATACCCGACGTGGCGACCGAGGAAGAGCACCGACTGGGTGTCGCCCATCCAGCGCGCGAAGTCGGCGATCCGCTCCGAACCGCTCGCCACGACCTCGGCGAGCTTCTCCGGCACCGCCTGCAGTTCGGCGACGTTCTCGGCGATGCCCTCCGGGCTCAGCGTGCCGCGCCGGGCGGCCAGGTCCAGCCCGAGCAGGTAGAGCGCCGTCACCTGCGCGACGAAGGCCTTCGTCGAGGCCACCGCCACCTCGGGTCCCGCGTGCGTGTAGAGCACCGCATCCGACTCGCGTGGAATCGTCGCCCCTTGCGTGTTGCAGATCGACAGCGTCCGCGCGCCGCGTTCGCGCGCGTACTTGACGGCCATCAGCGTGTCCATCGTCTCGCCCGACTGGCTCACCGACACGACGAGCGTGCGCTCATCCAGCACCGGCTCGCGGTAGCGGAACTCATGGCTCAACTCGACATCGACGGGAACGCGCGCCCAGGCCTCGATCGCGTACTTACCGACCATTCCCGCGTAGGCGGCGGTGCCGCAGGCGATCACGATCACGCGATTGACTTCGGCGAGCATGTCGGCGAGGGGGTCCAGCTCGGGCAGTGTGACGACGCCGTCGTGCACGCGACCGAGCAGCGTCTTCTCGACCGCCTCCGGCTCTTCGCTGATCTCCTTCTTCATGAAGCTCGACCAGCCGCCCTTTTCGGCCGCGGACGCGTCCCACGAGATCTCGAACTCCTTCGCCTCCACCGGCGCGCCCGCGAAATCGGTGACGACCACCGAATCCGGTCGGATCGTCACGACCTCGTCCTGCCCGATCTCCATCGCCCGACGCGTGTGCTCGACGAAGGCCGCGACGTCGGAGCCGAGGAAGTTCTCGCCGTCGCCGAGCCCGATCACGAGCGGCGAGTTGCGGCGAGCGCCGACCACCACGCCGGGCTCGTCCTGGTGCACCACCAGCAGGGTGAAGGCGCCCTCGAGGCGAACCGCGACCGCGCGCAGCGCCGCCGTCAGGTCGCCGGTCTCGCGGTAGGCGCGTCCGACCAGAAGAGCGGCGACCTCGGAGTCGGTCTCACTCGTGAAGGAATCTCCCGCATCCAGCAGCTCCTGCTTCAGCTCGGAGAAGTTCTCGATGATGCCGTTGTGGATCAGCGCCAGCTTGCCGTCGTCACCGAGGTGCGGATGCGCGTTGCCGTCGGTGGGCCCGCCGTGCGTCGCCCAGCGCGTGTGGCCGATGCCGGTGTGACCATCGCTGAGGTTCGCCGCCTCGAGGTCGTCGACGAGCACGCCGAGCTTGCCCGCGCGCTTGCGCGTGCCCAGCACCCCCGCGTCGTCGAGCACCGCGACGCCCGCGGAGTCGTACCCGCGATACTCGAGCCGCTTCAGGCCGCCCAGCAGCACCTTGACACTGCTACCCGGCCCGACGTACCCCACGATGCCACACATGCTGTCGATTCTAGGCGGGCGAAGCGGCACTATCCTGAGGGGGATGTCCGACGCCCATTCCTCCGGCAACGGGGCGACTCCGTTCCTGGAGCTCGATCGCGGGGACTGGGCCGCTCTCGCGCCGCGCACCTCGCAGCCGTTCCGCCCCGACGAGCTCGCGAAGATCGCCGGAATCGGCGAGCGCCTCGATGTGGCCGAAGTCGCCGAGGTCTACGCGCCGCTCAGCGGGCTGCTGAACCTGTACGCCACGAATTCGCGCTCGCTGCGCACCGACGTCGCCGGATTCCTGCGCCAGACCCCGCAGCACACCCCGTTCGTAATCGGGGTCGCCGGTTCGGTCGCGGTCGGCAAGTCGACCACCGCGCGATTGCTTCGCGAGCTACTCGCCGGTTGGGTGGGCACTCCCCGCGTCGAACTCGTGACCACCGACGGGTTCCTCTACCCGAACGCCGAACTCGAACGCCGCGGCCTATTGCGTCGCAAAGGGTTCCCCGAGAGCTACGACCGGCGCGCGCTGCTGCGCTTCGTCTCCCTCGTGAAGAGCGGAGTGGCCGAGGTTCACGCCCCCGTCTACTCGCACCTCGTCTACGACATCGTCGCCGGCGAGCAGATCACCGTGCGGCGCCCCGACGTGCTGATCGTGGAGGGGCTCAACGTGCTACAGCCACCCTCCGGCGGCGCCCGCCTCGCCGTGAGCGACCTGTTCGACTTCTCGGTCTACGTGGATGCCCGCACCGCCGACATCGAGCGCTGGTACGTCGAGCGCTTCCTGCGGTTGCAACGCGGCGCGTTCGCCGACCCCGACTCTTACTTCCACCGCTACGCCGACCTCGCCGAGGACGAGGCCGTGGCGACGGCCCGCTCGATCTGGGCCGAGATCAATGGTCCGAACCTCGAACACAACGTGCTGCCGACGCGCGCGCGCGCCGACCTGGTGCTGCGCAAGGCCGCCGATCACACCGTGTCGAGCGTGCTGCTGCGCAAGATCTAGGCCTCGAAGGGCTCCAGCACGAAGATCGGGATCACGCGGTCCGTCTTGGTCGCGTATTCCGCATAGTCGGGCCAGGTGGCGACGGCGCGCTGCCACCAGAGTGCGCGCTCCTCGCCGCTCACCTCACGGGCGCGATAGTCCTTTTTGACCGGACCGTCCTGCAGCTCGACATGCGGGGTCTTCACGATGTTCCAGTACCAGACCGGATGCTTCGGGGCGCCCCCCAGGGAGGCCACCACCGCGTAGGAGCCCTCGTGCTCGATCCGCATGAGCGCGGTCTTGCGGAGCATCCCCGACTTGGCCCCCACGGTCGTCAGCACGATCACCGGCCGACCGCGCAGCTCGTTCGCGTCGGTCCCGCCCGATCGCTCGTAGCGCTCGGCCTGCTCGCGCGCCCACTCTGAGGTGCTCGGTGCGTACTCGCCGGTCAGGGGCATGATTCCTCCTCGTCGGGCGACGCGGAGTTCAGTCGTCGGCGCCCAGGCTCGTGCGGACAACCTCGGCGAGTTGTTCCGCAATCCGTTCCGCGGTGGCCTGTTCGGCCGCCTCCACCATGACACGAACCAGGGGTTCGGTGCCGGAGGGACGCAACAGGACCCGCCCGGTCTCACCGAGTTCCGCCTCCGCGGCGGCCACCGCATCCGCGATGGCGGCGTCGGCGCCAAGGCCGCGGTGGTTGACGCCACGCACGTTGATGAGCACCTGGGGGAACACCGTCATCACCCGCGCCAGTTCGGCGAGCGTCTTGCCGCTGCGCGCCATTTCGGCGGCCAGTTGCAGTCCGGTGAGGATGCCGTCGCCCGTGGTCGCATGGTGGCGGAAGATGACGTGGCCCGACTGCTCGCCGCCGAGCGACAGCCCGCGTGCGCTGAGCTCTTCGAGCACGTAGCGGTCGCCGACGGCTGTCTCGATCATGGTGATGCCGCGCTCGCGCATCGCGACGCGCAACCCGAGGTTGCTCATCACCGTCGCCACCAGGGTGTCGTCGGCGAGTTCACCGCGCTCGTGCATCGCGGTGGCGAGGATCGCCATGATCTGGTCGCCGTCGACGACGTTCCCGTCGGCGTCGACCGCGAGGCAGCGATCGGCGTCGCCGTCGTGCGCGATCCCGATGTCGGCGCCGTGCTCGCGCACCGCCGCCGCGACCGTCTCCAGGTAGGTGGAGCCGACGCCGTCGTTGATGTTGAGGCCGTCGGGGTCGCTGCCGATCACCGTGACCTGGGCGCCCGCATCCGCGAACACCCGGGGTGAAATGCCGGCCGCCGCGCCGTGGGCGCAGTCGATGACGACGTGCAGACCGTTCAGCCGGGTGGTGCCGAGCGTGCCGAGCAGATGCACGACGTAGCGGTCTTCCGCGTCGGCGAACCGGCGGATGCGTCCGACCCCGCCGCCGGTGGGCGTCAGCTTGGGGCGGTCGAGCGCTCGCTCGATGCGGTCTTCGACCTCGTCGGGAAGCTTCACTCCCCCGAGCGCGAAGAACTTGATGCCGTTGTCGGCCGCCGGGTTGTGCGAGGCCGACACCATGACACCGAAGTCGGCGCCGACGTCGTCGACCAGAAACGCGCAGGCTGGCGTCGGAATGACGCCCGCGTCGAGCACGTCGATGCCCGAACTGGCGAGCCCCGCGGCGACGGCCGCGCCGATGAACTCGCCCGAGACGCGCGGATCGCGCGCGAGGACGGCTTTCGAGCGCAGACCCTGCGCTTTCAGCTCGTCCGCGTGCCGCCCCTGGGTGAGGACGACCGCGGCGGCCTGAGCGAGGCCGAGGGCGAGCCCGGCGGTGATCACCTCACCGTTGGCAAGCCCTCGGACCCCGTCAGTACCGAAGAGACGCGACATCGCGTTCCTCCCGAAGTGGGATTAACGCTTCGAGAACTGCGACGCCTTGCGGGCCTTCTTGAGACCGGCCTTCTTGCGCTCGATGACGCGCGCGTCGCGGGTCAGGAAGCCCGCCTTCTTGAGCGCCGGGCGGTTGTTGTCGCGGTCGATCTCGTTGAGCGCGCGAGCGATCGCGAGACGCAGCGCACCGGCCTGACCCGAGGGGCCACCGCCGGTGATCTTCGCGATCACGTCGTAGCTGCCGAGGAGCTCGAGGACCTTGAACGGGTCGTTGATGAGCTGCTGGTGGAGCTTGTTCGGGAAGTACTCCTCGAACGTGCGTCCGTTGACCGTGAACGAGCCGCCGCCGGGAACGAGGCGCACGCGCGCGATCGCTTCCTTGCGTCGGCCGACGGCCGCGCCGGGAACGTTGAGGGGTGCGCGCACGGGGGCCGCAGCCGCCTCGGCAGGGGTCTCGGTGCTGTAGCTCTGGGCGAGCTCCGGGGCCAGGGAATCTTCGATCTTCGCCATGGTGTCGTGAATCCTTGAAATCGTCCGGCCGGCGCTACTGCGCGACCTGGGTCAGGGTGTAGGTCTTGGGCTGCTGCGCGGCGTGCGGGTGCTCGGCACCGGCGTAGACCTTCAGCTTCTTGATCTGGGCGCGGCCCAGCGAGTTCTTCGGAAGCATTCCGCGGATGGCCTTCTCCACGGCGCGCGTGGGGTGCTTCTCGAGCATCTCCACGTAGGTCGTCGCGGTGAGGCCGCCCGGGTAGCCCGAGTGGCGGTAGGCCAACTTCTTCTCGAGCTTCTGGCCGGTGAGGGCCACCTTCTCGGCGTTGACGATGATCACGAAGTCACCCATGTCCATGTGCGGAGCAAAGGTGGGCTTGTGCTTGCCACGAAGGATCGCGGCGGCGTGGCTGGCAAGACGTCCGAGCACGATGTCGGTCGCGTCGATGACGACCCACTCGCGCTTGATGTCCGCCGGCGTGGGGCTGAACGTACGCGTCACGGAATGACTGCTTTCTGTCGAGGTGTTCGTGAATCCCACTCCGGTGTGCGTTCCTCGTGGATCACGGGGAACCCAGCGGTGGAGGGCTCAATTGTGGCCGCGGGTGCAGACACAACTTCGTAAGAGTAGTCGATCTCGCCCGGCGCGGTCAAACCGTGGGGCTGTCACTCCTCGAGCGCGCGCCGGGCGCGCGTCTGCTCGGCGCGCGCCGCCAGCTCCGCCTCGTCGGGGTAGCCCACCTCCACGAGCGTGAGCCCGTGGGCGGGGAGCACCTTGAACGCCGAGGTTCGGGTCGCGGCGTCGCGGAGGTCGACGAGCTCCGCCGTCTCGAGCTTGTGCGCGCCGGATGCGGTGGCGGCCCCCACCAGAGCGCGCACCATGCTGTGGCAGAACGCGTCCGCTCGCACCTCGGCGACGATGACGCCGTGCTCGTCACGGCGCCACTCGAACTGCTGGAGCGTGCGAATGGTGGTCGCCCCCGGGCGCGGTTTGCAGAAGCTCGCGAAGTCGCGCAGGCCGAGGAGCATGCGTGCGGCCTCGTTCATCCGCTCCACGTCGAGTTCGTCGAGCGTCCACAGGGTCGAGCGCCGTAGGCGCGGGTCTTTCGCGGCGAGCAGATCGGCGATGCGGTACTCGTAGCGTCGCCAGCTCGCCGAGAACCGCGCATCGAAACCGGGGGCCGCGGGGGTCGCCCGCGCGACGTACAGGTCTCCCGCGGCACCCGCGAGCCCGTTGAGGCGCCGCACGAGCGAGGAGATCGCCACCGCGGGGTCGTCGGTCGAGCGGACCCCGCGCCGGGCGACGCGCAACCGGCCGAGTTGCGCCGGCGTGAGCTCGAGATGCGCCACCTGCCCCGTGGCGTGCACCCCCACGTCGGTGCGCCCCGCGACGACCAGGGTCGGCGCAGGCAGGTGCCGAGAGAACAGCGTCGCGAGGGCAGCCTCGAGCTCCCCCTGCACCGTGCGGAGCCCGGGCTGCTTGGCCCAGCCGTGAAAGTCGGTGCCGTCGTAGGCGAGATCCAGGCGCACGCGCACGGAGGGCGCGGAGGCATCCGGGAAATTCACCCTGAGAGTCTAGGCCGCGCCCGCTTCCGCGCGGTCAACCCTGCAGTGCGGCTAGACCTCCTCGACGTGCGCCACCGAGCGCGAGGTCGCGGTGAAGCCCATCCCCGTGTACAGCCCCAACGCACCGCTCGGGTTCTCGCTGTCGACGTCGAGCGCAATCCTTTCGTGCCCGGCGGCTCGCGCGGCGCGCATCACCTCGGCGAGTAGCACCGGCGCGACTCCCCGTCGGCGCCAGTCACGCACGACACCGACGAGCCCGATGTAGCCGCCGACGTAGCCCTGTCGTGCGAAGTCGTCGGGGTTGACTTCCGTTGTGACGAAGCCGATCACGCGATCGCCGTCCCACGCCAGCAGGGACAGCTCCGGCGCACGCGTCGGCAGGTTCCAGCCCGACTCCCACTGCTCCGCCGTCGTCGGTTGGCTCCCCCAGTGGTCGCGAAACGCGTCGTTCTTGGCCTCGCGCACCGCGTCACGATCCTCGTCGCGCGGAACGGCGAGCCGCAGACCCTCGGGAACCTCGAGGTCGGGGATGGGCTCGGTGAGGTCCCGTCGAAGCTGCGAGAACCAGCGCACGAGCGGCATGCCGGCGCGTTCGAACAGGCGCGAGGCATCCGGCGCGCGCTCCTCGGTGTACGCCATGATCCATCCGGGCATCGCCTCGTCGGAGCCGGCAAGCTGCTGACGCGCCCGCTGGCGCTGCCAGGCGAGCAGCTGACGGCCGAGACCCCGGCCGCGGTGCTCCGGGTGCACCCCGCCGAACAGGATGGACCGCACGATCGTTTCGGGGTCCGGCGGCGCGAGCACGTGACCAAACGCCACGAACCCGTCGGCGCTCTCGCCGATCAGGGTGTCGCGTTTCAGATCGACCCAGGGATGCGCGAACTCCTCGGCGACCTCCTCGAGGGTCTCGACCCATTCCGGATGGTCGGCCGCCGCGAGGGCGCCGTAAAAGTCGACCACGGCGCGCACGTCGTCGTGCGTCGCGGGGCGCCAGGTGATGCCTGCGCTATCGGCGGGCGGCCGTGGTTCGTCGACCGCCCCGAGGCGGTCACGCAGCGAACTGCTCGTCATGGCTCGAATGTACTCGCGCGGCGGTGCCACGGCGAGACAACAATGGGGGCCCCGCGGGGCCCCCATTGCGTGTCGAAACGTTCGACTACTTCTCGTCGCTCTCCGCGGCAGCATCCTCAACGGGCGCGTCCTCGGCGGGAGCATCCGCCGCGGCGGCCTCCTCAACGGGGGCCTCCTCAACGGGGGCTTCCTCAACGGGCGCCTCCGCCTTGGCGGGCGCGGCCTTCGCCGGCTTGGCCTTCTTGGTGACGGGCTCAAGAACGAGCTCGATCACGGCCATCGGCGCGTTGTCGCCCTTGCGGTAGCCGGTCTTCGTGATGCGGGTGTAGCCGCCCTCACGCTCGGCAACGAGCGGCGCGATCTCGGTGAAGAGCTCGTGCACGACCCCCTTGTCCGAGATGATCGACAGCACGCGACGGCGCGCGTGCAGGTCGCCGCGCTTGGCGAACGTGATGAGACGCTCCGCGAGCGGACGCAGGCGCTTGGCCTTCGTCTCGGTCGTCTGGATGCTCTTGTGAGTGAAGAGCGCCGCCGCGAGGTTCGCGAGGAGCAGACGCTCGTGGGCGGGTCCGCCTCCGAGGCGGGGTCCCTTCGTGGGCTTAGGCATGTCGTTTTTCCTTGGTTTCCTAGCTCAGAAGCGGCGGGGCGGCCGGCTTTAGAGGTTCTCTTCCTCGTCGTATCCGCCGTAGAAGTGTGCGCCGTCAAAGCCGGGCACGCTGTCCTTGAGCGAAAGGCCCATCTCAACGAGCTTGTCCTTCACCTCATCGACCGACTTCTGGCCGAAGTTGCGAATGTTCATCAGCTGCGTCTCGGAGAGCGCCACGAGCTCACTCACCGTGTTGATGCCCTCGCGCTTGAGGCAGTTGTAGCTGCGCACCGACAGGTCGAGGTCCTCGATCGGCATGCTGAGCTCGCTCGAGAGAACGGCTTCGGCCGGGGCCGGGCCGATCTCGATGCCCTCGGCCGCGGTGTTCAGCTCGCGAGCGAGGCCGAACAGCTCGGTGAGGGTGCGACCGGCCGACGCGATCGCGTCGCGCGGGCTGATCGCCGGCTTCGTCTCGACGTCGACGACCAGGCGGTCGAAGTCGGTGCGCTCACCGGCACGCGTGGCCTCCACGCGGTAGGTGACCTTGAGCACGGGCGAGTAGATCGAGTCGATCGGGATCTGGCCCGCTTCGCTGAACTCGCTGCGGTTCTGGGTCGCCGAGACGTAGCCGCGGCCGCGCTCGATGGTGAGTTCGAGGTCGAACTTCGCCTTGTCGTTGAGCGTCGCGATGACGAGCTCGGGGTTGTGGATCTCAACCCCGGCCGGCGCCGAGATGTCGGCGGCCGTGACCTGGCCGGCACCCTGCTTGCGCAGGTACGCCGTGATCGGCTCGTCGTGCTCGCTCGAGACGACGAGGTTCTTGATGTTCAGAACGATCTCGACGACGTCTTCCTTCACACCGGGAACGGTGGAGAACTCGTGCTGGATGCCGTCGAGACGGATGCTCGTGACCGCAGCACCCGGGATCGACGAGAGCAGCGTGCGACGCAGCGAGTTGCCGAGCGTGTAGCCGAAGCCGGGCTCGAGGGGCTCGATGATGAAGCGCGAACGGAACTCCGAGATGTTCTCCTCGGACAGAGTGGGACGCTGTGCAATCAGCACGGTGGTGTTTCCTTTCGGCGAGAGCGTCCGCCATATGACGCTCACGGGAAGACGGCGGGTGGCTGGTCCGCCGGGTTATTGAATTGTCAGAACTGCGCCGCGGTTCCGCGGGTGTGTCGGGTGCGCTCCGCGCGCGAAGCGCACCCAACCACGCCACGTGACCTTGTCAGCGCGGCGTCTGAGAGTTAGACGCGGCGACGCTTCGGCGGACGAACACCGTTGTGAGCCTGGGGCGTCACATCGTTGATCGTGCCGACCTCGAGGCCCGCCGACTGCAGCGAACGGATCGCGGTCTCGCGACCCGAACCCGGGCCCTTGACGAAGACGTCGACCTTCTTCATGCCGTTCTCCTGCGCCTTGCGCGCGGCGGCCTCGGCGGCCATCCCGGCCGCGTACGGGGTCGACTTGCGCGAGCCCTTGAAGCCGACGTCGCCGCCGGAGGCCCAGGCGATGACCGCACCCGAGGGGTCGGTGATCGAGACGATGGTGTTGTTGAACGTCGACTTGATGTGGGCCTGGCCCACGGCGATGTTCTTCTTTTCCTTGCGGCGGGGCTTGCGCGCGGCCGACTTCGGGGTAGCCATTACTTCTTGCCTGCCTTCTTCTTACCGGCGACGGTGCGCTTCGGGCCCTTGCGGGTGCGGGCGTTGGTCTTGGTGCGCTGTCCGCGCACGGGAAGGCCGCGACGGTGGCGGATGCCTTCGTACGAGCCGATCTCGACCTTGCGGCGGATGTCGGCCTGCACCTCGCGGCGCAGGTCACCCTCAACCTTGTAGGTGCCCTCGATGTAGTCGCGAAGGGCGACGAGCTGGTCGTCGGTCAGATCCTTCACGCGGATGTCACCGGAGATTCCGGTTTCCTTGAGCGTGGCGAGGGCGCGCGTGCGGCCCACACCGTAGATGTACGTCAGTGCGACCTCCACGCGCTTTTCGCGCGGGATGTCGACGCCGGCGAGACGTGCCATGGTGGCTTCTCCTGGGAGTCATTCGGAGGTGTGACACACCGTCGGTGCCCGGGCCTCCGACCCGGGGTGTCCCCTCTTCGCGAGGTTCTGACGGCGCTAGTTCAGATATTCAGTTGTGAAGCTGGCTGCTAGCCCTGGCGCTGCTTGTGACGCGGGTTGGACTTGCAGATGACCATGACGCGACCGTTGCGGCGAATGACCTTGCAGTGGTCGCAGATGGGCTTGACGCTGGGGTTGACCTTCATTGTTCTCTCTCGCTGTCATCGTGCACGGACGCCGTCAGGCGCCCGGCCGTTACTTTCCAGCAGTACCTACTTGTAGCGGTAAACGATTCGGCCGCGAGTCAGGTCGTAGGGGCTCAGCTCTACGATCACTCGATCCTCGGGGAGGATACGAATGTAGTGCTGACGCATCTTGCCCGAAATGTGGGCGAGAACCTTGTGTCCGTTGCTCAGCTCAACGCGAAACATCGCGTTGGGAAGAGCTTCGACCACCGATCCCTCGATCTCGATGACTCCGTCTTTCTTGGCCATAACCTCTCAAGCGCTCACGTGTGTACTACTGGTCGTGCGGTGGATGGGTGATGCAGGCACGCCCGAAGGCACACGGCACCAAAGATCGAGCCTAGCCCATTCGGGGCGGTTTCGCCACACGCCGACACGGATGCCGGGCGCAGCGGGGTTGTGCGCTACGCCGCGCCCAGATCGCGCGCGTCGAGCGCGGCGAAGATGCGGGCGGTGACGTCGTCGATCTCGCCGAGCCCGTCGACCTCGATCAGCAGACCGCGCTCGTGGAACATCTCGAGCAACGGCGCCGTCTCGCGCTGGTACACCTCTTGGCGGTGACGGATGGCCTCTTCCGAGTCATCCACGCGACCCTGCTCGACCGAGCGCTGGCGCAACCGCCGGACGACCTCTTCCTGGTCGGCGGCAAGCCGCACGACGCCGTCGAGGGCGTGACCGTGCGAGGCCAGTAGCTCGTCGAGGTAGCGCACCTGGTCGGGAGTGCGCGGGTAGCCGTCGAGCAGGAACCCGCCCTGGGCATCCGCCTCGTTGAGTCGATCGGTGACGAGGGCGTTGGTGAGCGAGTCCGGAACGTAGTCACCGGAGTCGACGATCGCCTTCACCTGCTTGCCGAGTTCGGTCTCGTTCGCGATGTTGAACCGGAAGATGTCGCCCGTCGAAATGGTCGGGATCCGGTACTTCTCCGCAATGCGCGCCGCCTGAGTACCCTTGCCGGCCCCCGGGGGGCCGACGATCAGCAATCGGGTCACTTCAACAGCCCCTCATAGTGGCGCTGCTGAAGCTGCGAGTCGATCTGCTTGACCGTCTCGAGGCCGACACCGACCATGATCAGGATGCTCGTGCCACCGAACGGGAAGTTCTGGTTGGCGCCCACGAGCACGAGCGCGATAAGCGGGATCAGGGCAACGAGACCGAGGTAGACGGAGCCCGGCAGCGTGACGCGCGTCAGCACGTAGTCGAGGTACTCCGCGGTCGGACGACCGGCGCGGATGCCGGGGATGAACCCGCCGTACTTCTTCATGTTGTCGGCGACCTCGTCCGGGTTGAACGTGATCGCGACGTAGAAGTAGGTGAACCCGACGATGAGCAGGAAGTACGTGAGCATGTACAGCGGGTGGTCCCCCGCGGTCAGCGTGTCGGAGATCCAGCTCACCCAGGCGGCGGGCGCTTCGCCCGAGGCCGGCTGGTTGAACTGAGCGATGAGCGCCGGGAGGTACAGCAACGACGAGGCGAAGATGACCGGGACGACGCCCGCCATGTTGACCTTGATCGGGATGTACGTGTTGTTGCCGCCGTAGGTGCGTCGACCGACCATGCGCTTCGCGTACTGCACCGGGATCCGTCGCTGCGACTGCTCGACGAAGATGACCGCCACCATGATGAGCACGCCGATGGCAAGCACCAGGATGAAGATCTCGATGCCCTTGGTCGTCGCGATGACGCCGAGCGAGGTCGGGAAGGTCGCCGCGATCGAGGTGAAGATCAGCAGCGACATGCCGTTGCCGATGCCGCGCTCGGTGACGAGCTCACCCATCCACATGATGACGCCGGTGCCGGCGGTCATCGTGATGACCATGAGCAGAATCGCGTACCAGGCGTCGTTCGCGATGAGGTCGGAGCACTCCGCGACCGACCCCGTCGGGAACAGCGCACCCGAGCGTGCGACCGTGATGAGGGTGGTCGACTGCAGAACGCCGAGCGCGATCGTCAGGTAGCGCGTGTACTGCGTGAGCTTCGCCTGGCCCGACTGGCCCTCCTTGTAGAGGGTGTCGAAGTGGGGGATGACCACGCGCAGCAGCTGCACGATGATCGACGCCGTGATGTACGGCATGATTCCGAGCGCAAAGATCGACAGCTGCAGGAGAGCCCCGCCGCTGAACAGGTTGACCAGGTCGTACAGGCTCCCCGCGGTGGAGTTCCCCGCAAGACAGGCTTGGACGTTCTCGAACTGCACGAACGGCGCTGGGATGAACGACCCCAGGCGGAAGAGCGCGACGATGCCGAGTGTGAACCCGATTTTGCGACGCAGGTCGGGCGTGCGGAAGATCCGCGCGACGGCACTGAACACGACGCCTCCAGAAGTTTTTGGGACAGTGCGACCTTACCCGGTCGCAGAGACGGCGGCTCCCCACATCGGGGAGCCGCCGTCAGAAACTACTTGACCGAACCGCCGGCGGCGACGATCTTCTGCTCCGCGGAGCTCGAGACCTTGTCAACCGACACGTTCAACTTGACGGCGATGTCGCCGCCACCGAGGACCTTGACCTTCTCGTTCTTGCGAACGGCGCCCTTGGCCACGAGGTCGACGACGGTCACGTCGCCGCCCTTCGGGTAGAGCTCGGCAAGCTTCTCGAGGTTGACGACCTGGTACTCGACGCGGAACGGGTTCTTGAACCCGCGCAGCTTCGGCGCACGCATGATCGAGTTGAGGTTTCCGCCCTCGAGCCCGGCCGCCACCTGGTAGCGAGCCTTCGTGCCCTTGGTTCCGCGGCCCGCGGTCTTACCCTTCGAGCCCTCACCGCGACCCACGCGAGTCTTGGCCTTCTTGGCACCCGCCGCCGGGCGGAGGTGGTGCGCCTTGAGGATCTGCGGGCGCGCCTCGGAGGGCGCCGCAGCCTTCTTGGCGGCCGGCTTCGCGGCGGCCTTCGCCGCCGGAGCCTTCTCGGCCGGAGCCGACTCAGCAGCGGCCGGAGCCTTGGCAGCCGTCGACTTGGCCGGAGCCTTCTTCGCGGGCGCCTTCTCGGCGGCCGGCTTGTCGGCAGCGGCCTTGGCCGGAGCCTTGGCAGCCGTCGACTTCGCAGCCGTCGTCTTAGCCGGAGCCTTCTTGGCCGGAGCCTTCTCGGCGGCCGGCTTGTCGGCAGCGGCCTTCGCCGGAGCCTTCTTCGCCGGAGCCTTCTTGGGAGCCGCCGCAGCGGTCTCCTTCTTGTCTTCCTCAGCCATTAGTCAATCTCCTCGACCTTCACGAGGTGGGCGACCGTGCGGACGTAGCCGCGGTTGGCCTGGGTGTCCTCACGCACGACGACGTCGCCGATGCGCTTGAGGCCCAAGCTCCGCAGCGTGTCGCGCTGGTTCTGCTTCTCGCTGATAACGGACTTGATCTGGGTCACCTTGAGGCGCGCAGCCATCATGAACCTGCCTTTGCACTTGCCGCGGCCCGAGCGTCGGCCTCGGCGCGCACGAGGCGCTCCGGGGCAACGGCTTCGAAGTCGAGGCCACGACGTGCGGCGACGGCACGCGGCTCTTCGAGCTGCTGCAGCGCCGCGACGGTCGCGTGAACGATGTTGATCGTGTTCGACGAGCCGAGCGACTTGCTCAGGACGTCGTGGATACCGGCGCACTCGAGCACCGCGCGAACCGGACCACCGGCGATAACACCGGTACCGGGGCCCGCGGGACGCAGCAGCACGACACCGGCAGCGGCCTCACCCTGCACCGGGTGCGGGATGGTGGCGCCGGTACGCGGAACGCGGAAGAAGTTCTTCTTCGCCTCCTCGACACCCTTGCTGATCGCGAGCGGCACTTCGCGCGCCTTGCCGTAGCCGACGCCGACCATGCCGTTGCCGTCACCCACGACGACGAGCGCCGTGAAGCTGAAGCGACGGCCGCCCTTGACGACCTTCGACACGCGGTTGATCGTCACGACGCGCTCGAGGAACTGGCTCTCCTCGCGGCCGCCACGTGCTCCGCGGTCGTTGCGCGGGCTGCGCTCACGGCCGCCGCGACGAGCCTCGCGAGGCTCGGTCGACGGCGCCGTGCCGGCGGCCGTCTCCACGACCTTGCCAGCGGCGACAGTCGTGTCGTCGGTTGCGTTGATCTTGTCCTGGTTTTCCGTAGCCTCGGTCACAGCTCCAGCCCTCCCTCGCGAGCGCCCTCGGCGATCGCGGCCACGCGTCCTGCGTAGCGGTTGCCACCGCGGTCGAACACGACCGCGGCAATGCCGGCCTTCTTGGCACGTTCGGCGACGAGTTCGCCGACCTTGCGGGCCTTTGCGGTCTTGTCGCCATCGAAGGCGCGCAGGTCAGCTTCGAGAGTCGAAGCCGACGCCACGGTGTGGCCCTTGCTGTCATCCACGACCTGCACGAAGACGTGACGGGCCGAGCGGGTGACGACGAGTCGCGGACGCTCTTCCGTGCCGACGATGCGCTTGCGCACACGGGTATGACGACGGGCGCGCTGCGCGGACTTCGAATCCGAACGCTTGACGATTCCAGCCATGATCACTTACCACTCTTTCCGGCCTTGCGACGAACAACCTCGCCGGCGTAACGCACACCCTTGCCCTTGTAGGGCTCGGGCTTGCGCAGCTTGCGAATGTTCGCCGCGACCTCGCCAACGGCTTGCTTATCGATGCCCTTGACGGTCAGCTTGTTGTTGCCCTCGACCTCGAACGAGATGCCGGCGGGCGGGTCCACGGTGATCGAGTGCGAGTAGCCGAGAGCGAACTCGACCGAGCTGCCCTTCGACGCCACGCGGTAACCGGTGCCGACGACCTCGAGGCTCTTGGAGTAGCCCTCGGTCACGCCGACGATCTGGTTGGCGATCAGCGTGCGGGTGAGCCCGTGCAGCGAACGCGACTCGCGCTCGTCGTCCGGACGGGTGACGAGCACCTGACCCTCTTCGAGCTTGACCTCGATCGGGCTCTTGACGGTGAGCGACAGCTCGCCCTTCGGTCCCTTGACGGCGACGGCCTGGCCGTCGATCGTCACGGTCACGCCGGCGGGCACGTCGATGGGAAGACGTCCAATACGCGACATGTCAGATCACCACACGTAGGCGAGGACTTCCCCACCCACGCCCTTCTTGGTCGCCTCGCGGTCCGTGAGGAGCCCCGAGGAGGTGGACAGGATGGCCACGCCGAGTCCGCCGAGGACGTGAGGGATCTCCGTCGACTTGGCGTACACGCGAAGGCCAGGCTTCGACACGCGCTTGATGCCCGCGATCGACCGCTCGCGGTTGGGGCCGTACTTGAGGTCGATCGTGAGCGTCGAGCCCACGCGTGCCTCTTCGACCTTCCAACCGGCGATGTAGCCCTCCTTCTGGAGGATCTCGGCGATGTGGGTCTTGAGCTTGCTGTTCGGCAGCGAAACCGTGTCGTGGTACGCACGGTTCGCGTTGCGCAGACGGGTCAGCATGTCCGCGACCGGGTCTGTCATCGTCATGGTGTGTGTTTCCTTCGTTCAGCCGGTTTCGACATCCGCTAGCTCCTCAAGAGCACTGACCGGATGCCGACCTGGTTGATGGTCGGCGGGGCGGTTGCCCCGTCGGGTGTTACTGGGCGTTCTCCGCCGACTTGAACGGGAAGCCGAGCGCGCGCAGCAGGGCGCGACCCTCGTCATCCGTCTTGGCGGTGGTGACGACCGTGATGTCGAATCCGCGGACGCGGTCGATCTTGTCCTGATCGATCTCGTGGAACATGCTCTGCTCCGAGAGACCGAAGGTGTAGTTGCCGTTGCCGTCGAACTGCTTGGGGCTGAGGCCACGGAAGTCGCGGATGCGCGGAAGCGCGAGCGACAGCAGACGGTCCAGGAACTCCCAGGCGCGGTCGCCGCGCAGCGTCACGTGGGCGCCGATCGGCATGCCCTCACGCAGCTTGAACTGCGCGATGGACTTGCGCGCCAGCGTCACCTGCGGCTTCTGGCCCGTGATGAGCGTGAGGTCCTTGATGGCCCCCTCGATCACCTTCGAGTCGCGCGCAGCTTCACCGACGCCGGTGTTCACCACGATCTTGACAAGACCAGGAACCTGGTGCGGGTTGGTGTACCCGAACTCTTCGCTGAGAGTCTTGACAATCTCGGTGCGGTACTTCGACTTGAGTCGGGGCTGGATTGTGCCAGCCTCAGTCGTCGCGGCCATCAGATCACTTCTCCGGACTTCTTCGCGTAGCGCACGCGAACGGTCTTCTTGACGCCGTCCTTCTCGACGGTCTCCTCACGGAAACCGACGCGGGTCGGCGTCTTGGTCTTGGGGTCGACGAGCGCCACATTCGAGATGTGGATCGGCGCCTCGTGCGTCTCGATGCCGCCGGTCTTGGTGCCGCGCTGCGACTGCCCGACCTTGACGTGCTTCGTGACGTAGTTGACGCCCTCGACGATGACGCGGTTCTTCTCGGAGAGAACCTCGATCACGCGACCCTGCTTGCCCCGGTCACCGCCGCGGTCCTGCGAGGGACCACTAATGATCTGGACGAGGTCGCCCTTCTTGATGTTGCGGCCCATGGTTAGAGCACCTCCGGCGCGAGCGAGATGATCTTCATGAACTTCTTGTCGCGCAGTTCGCGGCCGACCGGTCCGAAGATGCGGGTCCCACGGGGGTCCCCATCAGCCTTCAGGATGACGGCGGCGTTCTCGTCAAATTTGATGTAGGAGCCATCGGGACGACGCGTCTGCTTGATCGTGCGCACGATGACGGCCTTGACGACGTCGCCCTTCTTGACGTTGCCGCCCGGGATCGCGTCCTTGACGGTCGCGACGATGACATCGCCGAGACCGGCATAGCGACGGCCTGAACCACCGAGCACGCGAATCGTCAGGAGCTCCTTGGCGCCGGTGTTGTCGGCGACCTTGACTCGAGATTCTTGCTGCAGCATGGCCTACTTCGCCTTCTCGTTGATCTCGACCAGACGCCAGCGCTTGGTGGCGCTCAGCGGGCGAGTCTCCGTGATCGTGACGAGGTCGCCGATGCCGGCGGTGTTGTTCTCGTCGTGAGCCTTGATCTTCGAGGTGCGGCGGATGACCTTGCCGTAAAGCGGGTGCTTCACGCGGTCTTCGACCTCAACCACGATGGTCTTGTTCATCTTGTCGCTCGTCACGTAGCCGCGGCGAACCTTGCGGTAGCCACGCGCGCTCTCGTCGCGAACGTCGTGGGCGGCGGATTCGTGTCCGGCCTCGGCCTTCTTGACCTGTGCCATTACTTGCTCGCCTCCTCGGCGGTGTCAGCAGCCTCGGCCTCGGGAGCCTCAGCGGCCTCCGACTTCTTGGCGGACTTTTTGGGCGCCTTCGCGGGAACCTCGAGCGGCGCGGGCGTGGCCCGGATGCCGAGCTCGCGCTCACGGATGACGGTGTAGATGCGAGCGATGTCGCGCTTCACGGCACGCAAGCGTCCGTGGCTTTCGAGCTGACCGGTGGCCGACTGGAAGCGCAGGTTGAACAGCTCTTCCTTGGCCTTCTTCAGCTCTTCGACGAGTCGCTCGTCTTCGTAGGTGTCGAGCTCGATCGGGGCGAGCTCCTTGGATCCGACGGCCATTACGCGTCGCCCTCCTCGCGCTTGATGATGCGTGCCTTGAGGGGCAGCTTGTGAATTGCACGGAGCAGCGCCTCGCGGGCGAGCTCCTCGTCAACGCCGGCGACCTCGAAGAGGACGCGACCCGGCTTGACGTTGGCGACCCACCACTCCGGCGAACCCTTACCGGAACCCATGCGGGTTTCGGCCGGCTTCTTCGTCAGCGGACGGTCGGGGTAGATGTTGATCCACACCTTTCCACCACGCTTGATGTGACGGGTCATCGCGATACGAGCGGACTCGATCTGACGGTTGGTGACGTACGCGGGAGTCAGCGCCTGGATCCCGTAGTCACCGAACGACACCTTGGTGCCACCGGTGGCCTGGCCGTCACGGCCGGGGTGGTGCTGCTTGCGGTACTTGACCTTGCGGGGAATAAGCATGATTACGCCTCGGCTCCTGCGGTGGCGGGCGCGGCTTCGGCACGGGGGCCACGGCCGCGCGGGCCGCCGTCACGACGCTCGGGGCGCGACGACTTCTGAGCCGCCTGCTCACGAGCAAGTTCCTTGTTGGTGATGTCACCCTTGTAGATCCACACCTTGACGCCGATGCGGCCAAAGGTGGTGCGGGCCTCGTAGAAGCCGTAGTCGATGTTCGCGCGCAGCGTGTGCAGCGGCACACGACCCTCGCGGTAGAACTCCGAGCGGCTCATTTCGGCGCCACCCAGACGACCCGACACCTGGATGCGAACACCCTTGGCGCCGGCGCGCTGAGCGCCCTGCAGACCCTTGCGCATCGCGCGACGGAAGGCGACACGAGCAGACAGCTGCTCGGCGATTCCCTGCGCGACCAGCTGAGCCTCGGCCTCGGGGTTCTTGACCTCGAGGATGTTGAGCTGGATCTGCTTCTTGGTGAGCTTTTCGAGGTCGGCGCGGATGCGCTCGGCCTCGGCGCCGCGACGACCGATCACGATGCCGGGACGCGCGGTGTGGATGTCCACACGCACACGGTCACGGGTGCGCTCGATCTCGATGCGAGCAACACCAGCGCGGTCCAGGCTCGTCTTGAGCAGGTTGCGGATCTTGATGTCCTCGGCCACGAAGTCGGCGTAACGCTGACCGGGCTTGGTCGAGTCGGCGAACCACCGCGACACGTGGTCGGTGGTGATGCCGAGACGGAAACCGTACGGGTTGACCTTCTGGCCCATTACTTCTTCCCTGCCTTCTGCGTCGGCGCGGCGTTCGAGACGAGCTCGTCCGGCGTCGCCAGCACGACGGTGATGTGGCTCGTGCGCTTCAGGATCTTGAAGGCGCGGCCCTGGGCACGCGGCCGGAAGCGCTTGAGCGTCGTTCCCTCGTCGACGTAGGCCTTGGCGATGACCAGGTCCTGCTCGTCGAGGAAGGTGTTCGAGGCATCCGCCTTGACACGTGCGTTCGCCATGGCCGAGGCCACGAGCTTGTAGATCGGCTCGCTGGCGCTCTGCGGGGCGAACTTCAGGATGGCAAGAGCCTCCTGAGCCTGCTTGCCGCGGATCAAATCCACCATGCGGCGGGCCTTCATCGGGGTAACGCGAATGTGCTTCACGCGGGCGATCGACTCAACCATCAGCGACGCCGTCCCTTCTTGTCATCCTTCTCGTGCCCGCGGAACGTCCGCGTGGGCGCGAATTCGCCGAGCTTGTGCCCGACCATGGTCTCGGTCACGAAGACCGGGATGTGCTTGCGACCGTCGTGCACGGCGATGGTGTGTCCCAGCATGGCGGGGACGATCATCGAACGGCGCGACCAGGTCTTGATCACGTTCTTGGAGCCAGCATCGTTCTGAACCTGAACCTTGCGGAACAGGTGGTCGTCGACGAAGGGACCCTTCTTGAGACTGCGCGGCATCTTCTTCTACCTCTACTTGCGCTTCTTGCCGACGGTACGACGACGGACGATGAGCTTGTCGCTTTCCTTGTTCGGACGGCGCGTACGGCCCTCCTTCTGACCCCACGGGCTGACCGGGTGGCGTCCACCGGAGGTCTTGCCCTCACCACCACCGTGCGGGTGGTCGATCGGGTTCATGGCGACACCACGGACGGTCGGGCGAACGCCCTTCCAGCGCAGACGGCCGGCCTTGCCCCAGTTGATGTTCGACTGCTCGGCGTTGCCGACCTCGCCGATCGTCGCGCGGCAGCGCAGGTCGACGTTGCGGATCTCACCCGAGGGCAGACGCAGCTGGGCGTAGGGGCCGTCCTTGGCGACGAGACGGACCGAGGCACCAGCCGAACGGGCCATCTTCGCTCCGCCACCGGGGCGCAGCTCGATCGCGTGAATGACGGTACCGACCGGGATGTTCTTCAGCGGCAGGTTGTTGCCGGGCTTGATGTCAGCCGACGGACCCGACTCGACGATGTCACCCTGCGACAGCTTGTTCGGCGCGAGGATGTAGCGCTTGGTGCCGTCCACGAAGTGCAGCAGCGCGATGCGCGCGGTGCGGTTCGGGTCGTACTCGATGTGCGCGACCTTCGCGTCGACGCCGTCCTTGTCATTGCGACGGAAGTCGATGAGTCGGTACTGACGCTTGTGACCGCCACCGATGTGACGCGTCGTGATGCGTCCGGTGTTGTTGCGGCCACCCGTCTTGGGCAGCGGGCGAACGAGCGACTTCTCGGGCGTCGAGCGCGTGATCTCCGCGAAATCGGCGACCGACGAGCCACGACGACCGGGAGTCGTCGGCTTGTACTTGCGAATTGCCATGATGGTCTCCTGAGGTCCTAGCCGACAGCCGTGAAGATGTCGATCGAACCGGACTTGAGGGTGACGATCGCGCGCTTGGTGTCCTTGCGCTTACCGGCACCGAAACGCGTACGACGGGTCTTGCCGTTGCGGTTGAGGGTGTTCACCGAAGCGACCTTCACGTTGAAGATCTTTTCGATCGCGAGCTTGATCTCGGTCTTGTTCGAGCGGGGGTCCACCTCGAAGGTGTACTTCCCGTCATCGATCAGGCTGTAGCTCTTCTCGCTCACGACGGGCGCGAGGATGATGTCGCGCGGGTCCTTGTTGTAGCCGCTCATGCGCTGGCCTCTTCCTTGTTCGACTTCGAGGCGACGAACGACTCGAAGGCACCCTTGGTGAAGACGATGTCGTCGCTGACGACCACGTCGTAGGCGTTGAGCTGGTCGGCGAACAGCACGTGCACGTTGCCGAGGTTCCGGACGCTCTTCGCGCTGACCTCGTCGCTGCGCTCCAGCACGACGAGCACGTTCTTGCTCGTCGCGACCTGCGTCAGCAGAGCGATCGCGGTCTTCGTGCTGGGCACCTCGGCCAGGCCGAAGCTCTCCACGACGTGAAGACGCTCGCCGCGCGCGCGGTCCGAGATGACGCCGAGCAGAGCCGCGGCGATCATCTTCTTGGGGGTGCGCTGCGAGTAGTCACGCGGGACCGGTCCGTGGACGATGCCACCACCGCGGTGCTGCGGCATGCGGATCGAGCCCTGACGGGCACGACCGGTGCCCTTCTGCTTGAACGGCTTGGTGCCGGAACCCGACACCTCGCCGCGACCCTTGACCTTGTGCGTTCCCTGGCGGGCGGCCGCGAGCTGCGCGGTCACCACCTGGTGGATCAGCGGGACGTTGGTCTGGACGTCGAAGATCGAAGCGGGCAGCTCGACCGAGCCGGACTTCTTTCCCTTCGCGTCGATGACGTCGACAGTGGCGTTAGCCATGGCGATCACGCACCCTTCACGGCGTTGCGGACGAACACGATGCGGCCACGCGCGCCGGGAACGGCGCCCTTGACCAGCAGGAGGCCCTTTTCGGCATCCACGGCGTGGACCTTGAGGCCCTGGACGGTGACGCGGTCGCCACCCATCCGACCGGCCATGCGCATGCCCTTGAAGACGCGGCTGGGCGTCGAGGACGCACCGATCGAGCCGGGCTTGCGGTGGTTGCGGTGCGCACCGTGCGAGGCGGAGACGCCCTTGAAGTTGTGGCGCTTCATGACACCGGCGAAGCCCTTGCCCTTGCTCGTGCCGACGACGTCGACGAACTGGCCGGCTTCGAAGATGTCCACGGCGAGCTCCTGGCCCGGGGTGTACTCGGCAGCGTCGGCCGTCCGAACCTCGGTCAGGTGGCGGCGCGGCGTGACGCCGGCCTTCTCGAAGTGGCCAGCGGCGGGCTTGTTGACCTTGCGGGGGTCGATCTGCCCGTAGGCGATCTGAACCGCGGCGTAGCCGTCCTTCTCCACCGAGCGGACCTGGGTCACGACATTCGGGGAGATCTGGACGACGGTCACCGGAACGAGCTTGTTGTTCTCATCCCAGACCTGGGTCATGCCGAGCTTGGTGCCGAGCAGACCCTTGGTCGTCTTGACTGCAGACATTGGAGTTTCCTTGATTTCTGAGCGCCAGTCGCGGGGACTAGAGCTTGATCTCGATGTTGACGTCGGCGGGGAGGTCCAGGCGCATGAGCGAGTCGACCGCCTTGGGAGTGGGGTCGATGATGTCGATCAAACGCTTGTGGGTGCGCTTCTCGAAGTGCTCGCGGCTGTCCTTGTACTTGTGGGGAGAACGGATCACGGTGACCACGTTCTTCTCCGTCGGAAGCGGAACCGGGCCGACCACGGTGGCACCCGCACGGGTGACCGTGTCAACGATCTTGCGCGCCGAGGCGTCGAGGCCAGCGTGGTCGTACGACTTCAGCCGGATGCGGATCTTCTGTCCCGCCATGTGCATCTCTCTTCTCTGTCTCACACCTCGCGTTGCGAGGCATCGCGCAACAACGTCCGGTTCTTCACGAACCTTTCGTGCTGACGCACCACTGTTCTTCTGTCAATCCCGGCCACTCGCTGGCGAGCGCGCGCGAACGCACGGATTCCCAGCAAGGATTGGATTCGATTGAAGCTTTGTTCTGCTCCCCGCGGCCTAGCCTGCGTCAGAACCGTAGTTCCGGCGGCTATGCACTGCCTGGCAGTGATCCGCGCACCGAAGCGCGGAATGTCGAACTAGAAGAGTTTGCCACACCCCGGCATTTGCTGCAACCCGGGCGTGTCGTGCTTATTGGCGACGCCGCCGCTCCTGCGGCGTCGCGCGCTCCGCGCGTGCGAAAGGCCCGGCGCAGCGGGTGCACCGGGCCTTCGGAGAGCGGGCCGACTAGTCGTTGCCGACCGCGTCGTCGGCCGCGTCGCGCGCATCCGAGATCTGGTCGCTGAACTTGCCGCCGGTGACGTCATCGACGACGTCCTCCAGCTTGTCGAGGACGTTGTCGCTGATGTCCTCGGCCTGGTCGCTGTCGAGCGCATCCTTGACCTGATCGCTCTCGAGGAAGTCCTTGGCCTTGTCGCCGATGTCGCCGAGATCGAATCCCATGAGTCCTCCGTCCGGTCGCGGAGAAGCTCTCCGCGCGTCCTTCCATTCTTCGGTCTCGCCACGATGCCGGCAACCCTCACGGCCGAGATGCGTCCGCGAACACCAAACGGGGCCGAGCCGTGCGGCTCGACCCCGTTCGGGAAAGTACGAAAGTACTTACTTGTTGATCTTCGTGACCTTGCCGGCGCCCACGGTACGGCCACCCTCACGGATGGCGAAGCCGAGGCCCTCCTCCATGGCGATGGGCTGGATCAGCTCAACCGTCATGTCGGTGGTGTCGCCGGGCATGACCATCTCGGTGCCCTCGGGCAGCGTGATGACGCCGGTGACGTCGGTGGTGCGGAAGTAGAACTGCGGGCGGTAGTTGCCGTAGAACGGGTTGTGACGCCCACCCTCGTCCTTGGACAGGATGTACGCCGTGCCCTCGAAGTTGGTGTGCGGCGTGACCGAACCCGGCTTCACGACGACCTGGCCGCGCTCGACGTCTTCGCGCTTGGTACCGCGAAGGAGCAGACCACAGTTCTCGCCGGCCCAGGCCTCGTCGAGCTGCTTGTGGAACATCTCGATACCGGTGACCGTGGTCTTCTGCGTCGGGCGGATGCCGACGATCTCGACCTCGGAGTTGATCGCGAGGGTGCCGCGCTCGGCGCGACCCGTCACGACGGTTCCACGACCGGTGATGGTGAAGACGTCCTCGATGGGCATGAGGAACGGCTTGTCCTTGTCACGCACCGGGTCGGGGATGTTGTCGTCAACGGCCTGCATGAGCTCGACGATCTTCTCGCTCCACTCGGCGTCGCCCTCGAGAGCCTTGAGGCCCGAGACGCGCACGACCGGCGCGTTGTCGCCGTCGAAGTCCTGGCTGGAGAGGAGCTCGCGCACCTCGAGCTCGACGAGCTCGAGGATTTCCTCGTCGTCGACCATGTCGGACTTGTTGAGCGCGACCAGCAGGTACGGCACGCCGACCTGCTTGGCGAGCAGCACGTGCTCGCGCGTCTGCGCCATCGGGCCGTCGGTCGCCGCAACCACGAGGATCGCGCCGTCCATCTGGGCCGCACCGGTGATCATGTTCTTGATGTAGTCGGCGTGACCGGGGGCGTCGACGTGCGCGTAGTGGCGCTTCGGGGTCTCGTACTCGACGTGCGAGATGTTGATCGTGATACCACGCTGGCGCTCTTCCGGCGCCGAGTCGATCGAGGCGAAGTCGCGCAGCTTGTTGACATCCGAGGGGTACTTCTCTGCGAGCACCTTCGAGATGGCAGCGGTGAGCGTCGTCTTTCCGTGGTCGACGTGACCGATCGTTCCGATGTTGACGTGCGGCTTGGTCCGCTCGAACTTGGCCTTAGCCACTTGGGTCCTCCTCAGGACTCGGCGCGGGACCCGGATGGTTTCCGGATGCTCCGCTGTTTGGGTACTTGGTTACTTTAGTGGGGTTCGCAGACGAGAGACCTGAAAGGTCACTCGCCCTTGCTCTTCTGGACGATCTCGTCGGCCACGGCCTTGGGGACCTCAGCGTAGGAGTCGAACGTCATCGAGTACACCGCGCGACCGGAGGTCTTCGAGCGCAGGTCGCCAACGTATCCGAACATCTCGGACAGCGGAACCTTTGCCGACACGACCTTCACGCCGGTGGCGTCCTCCATGGACTGGATCTGACCGCGCCGCGAGTTGAGGTCGCCGATGACGTCGCCCATGTACTCCTCGGGCGTACGCACCTCGACCGCCATCAGCGGCTCGAGCAGAACGGGACTCGCCTTGCGCGCGGCCTCCTTGTAGGCCATCGATCCGGCGATCTTGAACGCCATCTCCGAAGAGTCGACGTCGTGCGAGGCACCGTCGAGCAGCGTCGCCTTGACGCCCACCGTCGGGAAGCCGGCGAGCACGCCGACCTGCATCGCATCCTGGATTCCGTGATCCACCGAGGGGATGTACTCGCGCGGAACGCGACCACCCGTCACGGCGTTCTCGAATTCGTAGGTCGTCTCGGGAGTGACCTCGAGCGGCTCGAGCTTGATCTGGATCTTCGCGAACTGACCCGATCCACCCGTCTGCTTCTTGTGGGTGTAGTCGAACTTCTCGATCGTCTTGCGAATGGTCTCGCGGTAGGCGACCTGCGGCTTGCCCACGTTGGCCTCGACGTTGAACTCCCGCTTCATGCGGTCGACCAGGATGTCGAGGTGGAGCTCGCCCATTCCCTTGATGACGGTCTGACCCGTCTCCTGGTTCTGCTCGGTGCGGAACGTCGGGTCTTCCTCGGCGAGCTTCTGGATGGCCGTTCCCAGCTTCTCCTGGTCCGCCTTGGTCTTGGGCTCGATCGCGACCTCGATGACCGGCTCGGGGAAGGTCATCGACTCGAGGACGACCTGCTCCTGCATGTCGGAGAGGGTGTCACCGGTGGTGGTGTCCTTCAGACCGATCACGGCGTAGATGTGGCCGGCGCTGACGCTGTCGACCGGGTTCTCCTTGTTGGCGTGCATCTGGAAGATCTTCCCGATGCGCTCCTTCTTGCCCTTGGTCGAGTTGGCAACCTGCGAACCGGACTCGATCGTGCCCGAGTAGACGCGGATGTAGGTGAGGCGGCCGAAGAACGGGTGCACCGCAACCTTGAACGCGAGCGCCGAGAACGGCTCGCTCGAGGACGGCTTGCGAACGATCTCCTTCTCCTCGTCACGCGGGTCGTGCGCGATCATGTCGGGCACATCCAGCGGGCTGGGGAGGTAGTCCACCACCGCGTCGAGCATCGGCTGCACGCCGCGGTTCTTGAACGCGGAACCGCACAGCACCGGGTAGAGCTCGCTCGCGATCGTCATCTTGCGGATCGCGCCCTTGATCTCGGCGACGGTGAGCTCTTCGCCCGCGAAGAACTTCTCGAGCAGCGCGTCGTCGCTTTCGGCGACGGTCTCGAGCAGCAGCTGGCGGTACTCGTTGGCCTTGTCGACCAGGTCGGCCGGGATCTCTTCGATCTCGTACTTGGCGCCCATCTGGACGTCACCCTTGGAGTCGCCACGCCAGGTCAGCGCGCGCATCTCGACCAGGTCGACGACACCTTCGAAGGTGTTCTCGAAACCGATCGGGATCTGCAGCACGAGCGGCTTGGCGCCGAGGCGCTTGATGATCGTGTCGACCGTGTAGTAGAAGTCGGCGCCGAGCTTGTCCATCTTGTTGACGAAGCAGATGCGCGGAACGTCGTACTTGTCGGCCTGACGCCACACGGTCTCCGACTGGGGCTCAACGCCCTCCTTGCCGTCGAACACCGCGACCGCGCCGTCGAGGACGCGGAGCGAACGCTCCACCTCGACGGTGAAGTCGACGTGACCGGGGGTGTCGATGATGTTGATCTGGTGCTTGTCCCAGAAACACGTCGTCGCCGCCGAGGTGATGGTGATGCCGCGCTCTTGCTCCTGCGCCATCCAGTCCATGGTGGCCGCGCCGTCGTGGACTTCACCGATCTTGTGGGTGATGCCCGTGTAGAACAGGATGCGCTCGGTCGTCGTGGTCTTTCCCGCATCGATGTGAGCCATGATGCCGATGTTGCGGACCTTCGTCAGGTCGGTGAGCACGTCCTGTGCCACGGGCAGTTCCTATCGTTAGAAGTGAATGTTGTTCGCCGGTCGAGGAGGCGCGACGCGCGGGATCGAAACCGGAGTCCCGATCCGCGCTCGCGCGCTCCTCGACCGACTGCGTGCTACCAGCGGTAGTGCGCGAAGGCCTTGTTCGCTTCGGCCATCTTGTGAGTGTCTTCGCGGCGCTTGACGGCCGCGCCGAGACCATTCGACGCGTCGAGGATCTCGTTGGTCAGGCGCTCGGTCATCGTCTTTTCACGACGCGACTTGGCGTAGCTGGTCAACCAGCGCAGCGCGAGAGTGTTCGCGCGGTGCGGCTTGACCTCGACCGGAACCTGGTACGTCGATCCACCGACACGACGGCTCTTGACCTCGAGGGTCGGGCGCACGTTGTCGAGCGCCTTCTTGAGAACCTGGACGGCATCCTGACCGGACTTCTGAGCGACACCGTCGAGCGCGCCGTACACGATGCGCTGAGCGAGGTCCTTCTTTCCGTCGAGGAGGATCTTGTTGACGAGCTGGCTGACGACCTGCGCGCCGTACACCGGATCGGCGACGACGGGACGCTTCGGGGCGGGACCCTTACGAGGCATTACTTCTTGTCCTTCTTCGCGCCGTAGCGGCTACGCGCCTGCTGACGGTTCTTGACGGCCTGGGTGTCGAGCGCGCCGCGCACGATCTTGTAGCGCACGCCGGGGAGGTCCTTCACACGACCGCCGCGGACGAGCACCATCGAGTGCTCCTGCAGGTTGTGGCCCTCGCCGGGAATGTAGGCGGTGACCTCGGTGCCGTTGGAAAGCTTGACGCGAGCGACCTTGCGAAGCGCCGAGTTCGGCTTCTTCGGGGTGGTCGTGTAGACGCGGGTGCAAACCCCGCGCTGCTGGGGATTGGCCTTCAGCGCCGGCGCCTTGGTCTTGACGACCTTCGGCGTCCGGCCCTTGCGGACCAGCTGTTGAATGGTGGGCAAAAGTGCTCCTCAATAATCGCTGCACGGTGACAGCGGCTGATGGGTGGTAAATCGTCCATCGGGATCCATCCGCAACCCGGAACCGACTCGCGTGTGTGTGATGGATATGCCGTGGGGGCCACCCGCGTCGAATCTCTTCGACGGGCGTGACCCTCGTGGTGTGCTCGACTCATCCGACCCCCGCCTCGCGCAACCGCAGTTGCGCAGACACGGGGAATCGTGTGCACAGAGCACACACGCACTCGATGATAGTCGGGTGAGTAATGCGGCGCAATGTCGCGCCGGACTTCGCGCCGCCTCCCCCGACTATGGCGTGGGCGTCGGGGACGGCGTCGCCGTCGCGCTTTCGGTCGGCTCCGGGGCGGGCGTCTCCTCGACCTTCGGCGCGTCCGGATCATAGCTCGGATCGTGCATGACGAAGATGTAGGCCGTGATCGTGCCGCTGGGAGCGCCCGAGTAGCCGCCGACGAACGCGACGTTCGTGACCAGGATCACGCGCGTGCTCCGCTGGAGCGCGCCGACGAAGTCCACCACCTCGTTCGGCTTGTTCTGCAAGGTGATGCTGACCGGCACGACGTACAGCGCTTCGGCGGCACGTCCGGTCAGCGCGGGAGCCGCCGCGGCCGACCCCTCCGGGATCGTGACGGCGCTGCCGTCGTCGTTGGTCCCGTAGAGCCGAGGCTGACCCGTGGTGATCCCCGTGATCAGCACCTCGACATCGTCCGCCGTTCGCGAGAGCTGGGCGTAGAAGGCCTCGATATCGGAGCTCGCGGGCAGCGTCTCGCGCAGCTCCTCGAGCTCCAGACGGTACTCATCCACGTTGTCGAACTTCGCGCGCAGCTCCACGAGCGTCGCCTCTTGCGCCAGATTCGTCGCCTCGGCCGCCTCGCGCTGCTCGTCGGCGTCGCGTGCGACCGCCAGCAGCGGAGCGACGCCGAGCAACCAGCCGAGACCCAGCACGGCGACGATGATCACGGCGGTCATCAACCCCCAGAGTCGTTGGGCATTCACGGTGTCGCCTCCTCGGTCGGTTCGGCAGACGGATCCTCGGAACCGTCGGTCTCCTCGGTTTCCTCGGTCGCGTCGCCGTCGGCCGACTCCTCGTCCGTGGTTTCCGCGAAACGGTGCGTCAACGCCTCAGCGTTCAGCGTCACCACGACACTGGTCATGTACACGTGGTCCCCGTCGTCGTACTCGGTGCTCGCAATCCACGACGAGGCGTAGCCGGTCATCGTGTGCAGCCGATCGGCGATCTCCGCGGCGGTGATGATTTTCTTCGACTGGACAACGACCGAGACCGAGATCAGTCCGTCAACGTTGTCGATGTCGGTGGTCGTCGCGACGATCCCGTCCCACGGCGCCGGCGCCGCGATGACGCCCGCGTCGATGCTCGACTCCGAGGCGAGTCGCCGGGAGACCTCGGAGTAGATACTGGCCCAGTCCGCTTCGGTCGCCGTCACCACCAGCTGCGCCGCCTTGGTCGCCTCGACGAGGTCGGCAACCGCCGCCGCCTCCGCGTAGGTCAACTGCTCCGCCAGCAACGCGTCCGTCTTCGCCTGCGCGTCCGCGAGCGCGACCTGAGAGGCCACCGATTGCGTGAACGCGAAGGTCACCCCGCCCGCGACCACCACGACGGCGAGCACCATGAGCAGGACCATGATCCGCCGCGACTCCCGCACCTTGGCGCGTTCGCGCACCATCGGGGGAAGGAGCTGAACGCTCGGCTCACCGGAAAGCACCAGCTTCTTGTTCGTCGTGCCGCTCATCGGTGACTCCCTCGTGCCAGACCGAACGCGACGACGAAGCGGTCGTTCTCGGCGGCCGTGCGCCGCTCACGCACCTTCGACGCCACCCGCTCCAACGGTTCGGCGAGCGCGACCGGCAGCCCGGTGAGGTCAGCGAGCGCGTTCGGGACGCCGGACATCAGCGCTCCGCCGCCCGACAGCAGGATTCGGCTGACCGGCTCGTTCGGCTTCGCGTTGGCGTAATAGCTCAAGGTGTTGCGCACGCTCGACAGCAGCTCCCCCACGACCTCGTAGATGATCTCGATGGCGGGCCGGTCCTCGGGACGCAGCATGGCCGCACCCATCCCCAGGGATCGCTTGGTCTGCTCGGCGCGTTCCGGCGCCCACTGCAGTCGGGTCGCGAGCGCACGGGTGATGTCGTCGGCGCCGTTCGGAATGATGCGCACGAACTGCGGCACCCCATCCTCGACCACCACGACGTTGGTCGTGTTCGCGCCGAGCGAGACCACGACTTCGCGCCCTCGCGAGGTGCGCTGCGGCGTCATCGCCCGCACCAGCGCGAAGGGAATGAGATCAACGTGGATCGGGTCGAGTCCGGCGCTGATCGCGGCCGTCACGTTAGCGTTCACGGCCTCTTTGACCGCTGCGACGAGCAGCCCGGACACCTCGGCATTGGACTCCGACTCCGACTCCGCGATCGGGTAGTAATCGAGGACGGCCTCGGCGACCGGCACCGGCAGCAGATCCTGGACGAGGAACGGTAGCGACTCGCGGATCTGGTCCAACGGCGCCCGCGGGACCACGAGGTCACGCGCGAACACGCGCGTACCGCCGATTCCGAGGATCACCCGCTTCGAGCTAAACCGACCGGTGGCCCACAGCCGGCGGAGCGCGGTCGCGACCGTCGCGACCTCGATCACTTCGCCGCGCCGCACCGAGGTGTCGGGCACCGGGACTTCATGCGCGCGCACCAGCACGGGCTTCGCGGTGTCGAAGTCCCGCACCTCGACGGCGCGAATCGACGCACTGCCGATGTCGACGCCGACCACTGTGCCACTCATCGCTGTCTCCCTGTGTTTCGTCGCTCTAGAGCGCTAGTCCGAATAGTCCGAGGTAGCCATGGAAGATCGCGGGACCACCGAGGATTCCCACCCACGCACCGAGGAGCATCCACGGCCCGAACGCTATCGCAGCCTTGCGCCCGCGCCCGGCCAACATGAGCGCAATGCCGAAGATGCCACCGGCGAGGAACCCCGCGACGATGCCGACGCCGAGAGTCGGCCAGCCGAGGAAGCCCAAGAACAGGCCCAGGGCGCCCGCGAGTTTGACATCGCCGAAGCCCATTCCGCCGGGCCAGGCGAGCGCGAGCGCGAAGTACAGGCCACCCCAGATCACGAGCCCCAGCCCGGCAGTGGCCAGCGCGCCCCAGTCGCCCCTCAGCGCCGCGACCGTCGTGAGCAGAAGCCCGCCGACGGCGTAGGCCGGCAACACCAGCACATTCGGGAGGCGTCGGGTGTCGAGATCGATGAGCGCCAAGGCAATGCTGATCGCCGCAAGATAGAGATAGGCAATGAACTGCACGATCCCTGCGGCGAGCGCGGCCGGCGAGGTCGCGTCGACGATGTCGGGGGCGAAGACCCACGCCACGACGGCGAAGAACACCGCGGTCGCGAGTTCGACGAGCGGGTAGCGCGGCGAGATCGCCGCCTGGCAGTCGCGACACCGACCGCGGAGCACCAGCCAGGAGACGACGGGGATGTTGTCGTACGGCCGAATCGCGTGACCGCACGCGCCGCACGCGCTCGGCGGCGACACGATGGACCGACGGGCCGGCACGCGATAGACGACGACATTCAGGAACGATCCGATCAGCGCCCCGAACGCACCTGCCACGAGCGAGATCGTCAATTGCCGACGCTCACGTTTCGAGACGAGACCACGGTGCGATCGAGTTCAGTCGCGGAGACGGTCGTCTCTTGGCCCGTGTTCAAGTCGACGCCGGGAAGCCCGACCGCGACGTATCCGAGGGTCGCCCCTCCGGAGATCCCCGCCTGGCCCGAGAACACCTGGCCCCGGAAGGTCGTGCTGGACCCGAGCGACACGTCGCACGGGGTGTACATCATGACGCTCAGGTTGGTGCTGAAGCTGAACCCGCCGGAGATGCTGTACGAGTTGTTGCCGCTCGTGCACGTGGGCTGATCGTTGTCGGTCTCGTCGGGAGTGACCAACCACAGCCGCTTGGCGCTGCTCGCGGTGAACCCGCCGCCGCCGCTCAGGCTCAGCTTGTTGGTGAAAATCGCGGTGTCGGCCGTCAGGGTCACCACGTCGCTTCCCCCGATCGAGATGCCCTTCGAGCACCCGAGCGCGTTGATGAGGACCTTGCTGCCGGCGGCGCTGTTGATCGCGGAAACCACCTGAGAGTACGAGCACGACGATCCCGTGATGGTCTTGACGGTGAAGCCGTCCCACTCGCTCGGGTCGTAGTCGAAGTCAACCCAGTCGGGCACGAGCGGCGCCGTGGGCGCCGACGGATTCGTCGCGTACGGGCTCGAGTTCGCCGAGCTCGAGGCCACCGTCGTGGTGCCGCCGACGAGGCCGCTCGAGTTCCTCGGCTGCGACAGCGACGCCGTACGAAGGTTCTTCTCGATCTTCGAACCCCAGTCGAGGGTGGTCGCACCGTAGACCCAGGCGTGGCCCTTCACGAGGCCGCCACTCTTGAACGTCAGCGTGCCCGCGGTGAGGTTGCCGCCGACCGTTCCCGAGTTCTTGAAGTTCGCGAGGCCGGTGACCTGCACATTTCCGGCGACGGTGCCGCCGTTGGAGAAGTCGATGCTTGCCGCCGAGACGTTGCCGCCGACCGTCGCTCCGCCCGACATGCTGACGTCGTTGGTGACCCACACGCTCCCGCCGACCGAACTACCTCCCGTGATCGAGATGGCGGTCGCCACGGCGTTGCCGCCGATGTCTGGGCCACCCGGCATGGTGATGACGCCGGTCGCCCACGCATTCCCCGTGATCAGGCATCCGCCGGCGACTTTCAGGTCACCGTTGGCGACGACGATATCGGTTTCGCCGTCGGCGCCACCCGTGCAGTCCACGTCGCCGGTCTTGATCAAGATCGCGGGGTTCGAGCCGTCGACACCGACCAAGGAGCCGCCGCCGGAGAACCCGGTCGCGCTGAACGCGTAGACGGCCGGCCCGGTCGCGTTGATCTGGGCCGACGTCGTCGCGTTCGACAGCACCACTTCGAGATGGCTGGAGTCGTGAGCCGAGTTGCCCGCGACGCCTTCGGCCGAGGCATACCCCGTCGAGAGGATGCGCACCTGAGTGGTGAGGCTCGCCGGGCATCCTCGCGTCCAGCCGGAGCCGAGCGGCACCCAGATCGTCGCCAGGTAGCTCGGAGTCGCGCCCGACGCACTCGCGTACTGGTTGCCCGAGGCGGAGCAGGTGCCAGCGACCAGACCGGCCCTCGCCGCGGCGACGCCCGCCTCCGCGGCCGCCTGCGACTGGACGTTGGCTCGGGCGCTCGACGTCACGCCGGTCGCCGTCACCACCGAGCTGGCAACAAGCGTCGACAGCAGCAACGACACGGCGAGCAGCGCCATCACGGACGCCATCGCCGCGCCGCGCTCCTCATCGCGCCACGCGGCCAGCCGAGAATTCACACGAGTCAAAAGCATGATGCGTCCTCCGATACACCCAGCAGCGATGTCGTCGTGAAGTCCATCTGAACGGGACTTGTCCCCGTCACGGCAACGAGAAAACCGACCTCAACGCTGGATCCGGATCGCGTGAACACCGTGCTCCCCGAGCTCGGCGTCACGCCGTCGACCAACAGCGTCCAACTGGCGAGCTCTGCGGCATCGGGAACCGTGATCTTGGTCCCGTCCGCGGTCTGGGTCATCCAGATCTTGCCGCCATCAGAGCTCGAGTAGAACCAACCCCGGCAGTGCCACGTGAGCGTGGTGCCCGCGCCAGCCACCTTGGCGACGAGCAGCTGATCGCTGCCGGACGCCTCCAGGTTCAGCGCCGAGGCGTTGCGCACCCCGGAGTCGATGCTGTCGGCGGTCGCCTGCGCCATGCTTGTCGCCGAGGTCGAGGTCGTCACCTGCGCCTGGGCGTTCGTGATGCTGATCATCACGCCGCCGAGCGCGAGAGAGACGAGCGAGAAGATAGCCGCTGCGGCGATCATCTCGGTCAGGGTGAAGCCGTCATCACGGCGAAGGCGGAGTCGGATCATGTCGTCACGTACACCAGAGTCGCCGCCGAGACGACCGTCTCGCCGGAGTCCATGCGCGTCGCGGTCACGTTCGCCTTGACCGTCCCGACGGCGGACGTCGGACAGGCATCGATCACGGTGGTAATGCGGATCGTGACGCCGCGCGGGTCGACCGTGTCGGCCTCGCCGGCGAGCACCTGAACCGCGTCACAATACGGACCCGCATCTTGAACCAGAGCCAGTTGCTCGTTGACGAGCTGATTGGCGGTCGCGAGCGACGTGTTCTCGGCGGAAAGTTTGAGTCCCTGCACGAGCAGGGGAATGAAGGCGAGCGAGAGCGCTGCCAACACGAACATCGAGACGACGATCTCCACCAGGCCGAAGCCCTGGTCGTCGCCGGTGGTGTTTCCGGTGCCGAGACGAGTCTCGGTGCGAGTTGCGTTGTCCATGCGATCGAGCCCCCCTCTCGGATCGTGATGCTGATGCTGTGGGGCGCCGGAGATCCTCCGACGCCCCACAGCGTGGTCGGGACTTAGCCGACGGAGCACGCGGTGGTGCTCACCGCAGCGCTCTCAGAGATGTAGTACGTGGTGCCGGTGGCCGAGGCGGCCGAGATGCAGAAGTCCGACGAGGTCGAACCCGCGGTGATCGCGATCGTGCCGACACCGGACGACGCGACGTAGCCGTAGGTGGCCAGATCGCCGGCAGCCGGCGTCGCGGCGCTCGGGTTCGCGGTGAAGTACGACACGAGCGCCACCTTGGCGACCCCGAGGTCCGACTTCGCCGCGGCGTCCTTGGCCTGGTCCTGCTGACCGATGAACACCGGAACGGCGATCGCGGTCAGGATTCCGATGATGAGGACGACGACGAGGAGCTCGATGAGCGTGAAGCCCTTTTCGTCGTTCTTGATCGCGTCGCGCTTCGCGGCGATCGACTTGTGAATTGCAGACATCATTTCTTTGCCATCCTGTTCGAGTTATCGAGATTTGGATGGGCGGCCCCCCATGGTGCTTGACCCCCCACAACAATGTTCAGTTATCGAGTTCGCCTCCGGAATCCCGCGAACGGGGGGAGACTGGTCGAATCCCGGCCCCAGTACGGGGGCCTACGACGCGCCGATCTGGTCGTACAGCGCGAACATCGGCATGTAGAGCGCCAGGATGATGCCGCCGATGATGACGCCGATGAAGGCGATCATGAGCGGCTCGATGAGTGCCGTGAGCTGTTCGGTCATCGACTGGACCTCGTCTTCGTAGAAGTCCGCGATCTTGCCCAGCATCTGCTCCATCGACCCCGAGTCCTCGCCGACGGCGACCATCTGGACCACCATCGGCGGAAACACCGCCTCCTGCCCCATCGGGCCGGACACCGACTTGCCCGAGCGGACCGAGTCCTGGATCTTGCGCAGCGCCTCCTCGATCACCCAGTTGCCCGAGGTGTCGCCGACGATCGCGAGCGACTGAAGAATCGGAACCCCTGACCGCGTCATCGTGGCGAAGTTGCGCGCGAAGCGGGCGATCGCCACCTTGCGGAAGAGCTCGCCGAACACCGGGATCTTGAGACGCCACGGGTCGACGACCGAGCGCACCTTGTCTTCATACTTGTTCTTGCTCCACCACCAGGCACCCGCACCGCCGGCCGCGAGCACGATCGGCAGAATCCAGTACATGTTCTCGGACAGCACGACGAGAATCTGCGTCGGAAGCGGCAGCTCTCCCCCGAGGTCGGCGAACATCGTCTTGAAAACCGGAACAACGAACAGCAGCATTCCGATCACGGCCACGATCGCCATCACGAGGACGACGACCGGGTACGTCATGGCCGACTTGATCGTCTGACGCAGCTGCACGTCCTTTTCGAAGGTGTGGGCGGTCGACTCGAGGGACTGATCGAGGAAGCCGCCCGTCTCGCCTGCGCGCACCAGGTGGATCATGAGCGGCGGGAACACCCGGCCCTGGCGTGCGAGGGCGTCCGAGAACGAACTCCCGGTCTCGACCTGCTGGCGCACGGCGCCGAGCGAGCGCGCGAGCGCCTTGTTATCGGTCTGCTCCGACAGGATGGTGAGCGCTTTCAACAGCGACAGACCTGCCGCGATCATGGTGGCCAACTGGCGCGACATGACCGCGAGATCCTTCAGATTGATCTTCTTGTCGCGACTGCCGAAGCTCAGCTCCATCTGGAGGCCGGTTGCCGCGGCGGACTGGCTGATCTCGATCGGCGCGATCGACATCGTGCGCAGACGGCTCACCACCGCGGCTTCGCTCGGGGCTTCGACGCGTCCCTTGACGAGCTTGCCCGCGGCGTCGCGACCCTTGTACGCGTAGGTCAATGTGTTCGACATGTCTGGTCCTTCCGAGTCACATCTGGCTCGAGAACGTCGGGGCGCCCGCGTCGGCTTCACCCGAACGGTTGACGAGCCGCTTGAAGTCTTCGAGATCTTGAGCCTTCTCGACCGCGGCGCCGAAACTGACCTGGCCGGTGTTGACGAGTTCAGCGAGATGCTGGTCCATCGTGTGCATCCCGAGCCCGCGGCCCGCCTGCAGCGCCGAGCGCACCTGGTAGGTCTTGCCCTCGCGGATGAGGTTGGCGATCGCCGAGGTCGTCACCAGAAGTTCGGTGGCCACCGCGCGCCCGGTTCCACTCGCGCGCTTGACGAGCGTCTGACACACGACGCCCTGAAGCGTGCTCGCCAATTGGGCCCGCACCTGCGCCTGCTGATGCGGCGGGAACACGTCGATCACACGGTCGATCGTCTGCGCGGCGTCCTGCGTGTGCAAGGTCGCGAAGACGAGGTGGCCGGTCTCGGCCGCGGTGAGCGCGACCGAGATCGTCTCCAGGTCTCGCAGCTCACCGATGAGGATCACATCGGGGTCTTGACGCAGCACGTGCTTCAAGGCACTCCCGAAGTCGTGCGTGTCGTGACCGACCTCGCGCTGATTGACGAGCGAACGCCGGTTGCGATGCAAGAACTCGATCGGGTCTTCGACCGTCACGATGTGGTCCGTGCGCGTCTGGTTCACGAGATCGATGAGCGCCGCGAGCGTCGTCGACTTCCCCGATCCGGTAGGCCCGGTCACGAGCACGAGCCCGCGGGGGAGCTTGGCGAAGTCGCCAACCTTGTCGGGGACCCCGAGCTGAGCCAACTGCTTGATCTCGGTCGGGATGAGTCGGAACGCCGCTCCGATGGCGCCGCGCTGCTGGTAGAAGTTGACGCGGAACCGCGCATTGGCCGACAGGGTGAACGCGAAGTCGAGTTCGAGCACCCGCTCGAACTGCTCGGTTTGCGCGTCGGTGAGCAGCGATCGCAGGGCCTCGGAGACCCGGACGCGATCCCAGACTTCGGCGTTCTCGACCGGCCGGAGCGCCCCGTCGATGCGGAGCATCGGCGGACTGCCGGCGGAGACGTGGAGGTCGGACGCACCGAGCATGAGGACCTGCTGCATCGCCGAGATCAGGTCGGCGTCGACCGTCTGCCGCGCGGCAGCGGTGAACTCGTCGTCGATGAACGCGGGAGCGTCCGGCAGCAGCGCCGAGTTCAGGCTCGGGGCCTCCTGGAATTCCGGAACCGGAAGAGCGGCAGCCTGCGGAGCCGGCGTGAACCCGGGCATGGCACCCGAGGCGGGCTCGAAGCCGGGCGTCGACTCAGGAGCGGGCGTGTAGCCCGGAGGCGCAGCGGCCGTCCTCGCCTCCGGGGGCGCGGACATCGCCGCGGGCGCCGGGGTGAATCCGGGAAGCGGCGGCGCGAAGCCCGAGGCCCCGGGCTCCATCGGGCCGGTCGGGGCTCCGACCGACGCGGTTCCGGGCGGCGGAACCGGGGCGCCACCCTGGCTCGCCCCGTGCGGGGCTGCCGCGGCCGGCGCGGGGCCTGCGGTCGGCGCCGGGGCCGACAAGTACGATGCGACAGGCGCGTCCGCGGGGGGCGGGAGTTGCGAGTAGTCGATCGTTGTCGGCCCCGACATCTGGTTCGGCACCGCGCCGTGCCGAGGCTGCGTCGCCCCGCCGGCTCCGGGTGCGCCGAATGGCGGCGCGCCCTCGTCAGTGACCGGAAGTTCGTAAATGGGCTTGTCCATGGCCCCTCCTTTTCGCACGCGAGCTCGTCGCCTCAGGCAACGACTCGCAGAATCTCTTCGATGGAAGTGAGGCCGAGTTGCACCTTGGCCCACCCGTCTTGGCGAAGCGTGATCATGCCCTGCTGCTCGGCGGTGCGGCCGATCTCGGCAGCCGACGCCCGCGACACGGCGAGGCGTTCGATCTCTTCGGTGACCGGCATCACTTCGTGCAGGCCGATTCGCCCCCGGTAGCCGGTCTTCGAGCATGCCGCGCAGCCGACCGCGCGGTACAGGGTCGGCGCCCCGGCCATCGGGTTGAAGCCGAAGCGCATGTGCTCGAGCTCCGCCGCGTCGTGCTGGTACGGCTCTTTGCAACGGTCGCACAGGCGACGAGCCAGTCGTTGCGCGACGACGCAGTCGATCGCGGAGCCGACGAGGAACGGTTCGATCTCCATCTCGATGAGTCGGGTGATGGCGCTCGGGGCGTCATTCGTGTGCAGCGTCGACAGGACGAGGTGGCCGGTGAGCGAGGCCTCGATCGCAATCTGTGCGGTCTCGTGGTCACGGATCTCACCGATGAGCACCACGTCGGGGTCCGATCGCAGGATCGACCGCAGTGCGCTCGCGAAGGTCAGTCCGGCCTTCGGGTTGACCTGCACCTGGTTGATGCCGGCAAGACGGTACTCGACCGGATCCTCGACGGTGATCACGTTGATCTCCGGCCGCGAAACCTCATTGAGCGTCGTGTAGAGCGTCGTCGACTTTCCGGAGCCGGTCGGCCCCGTGACCAGAATCATTCCGTAGGGCTTGGTGTACGACCTCTTGTACACCTCGGCGTTGCGGCCGAGCAGACGCAGCTGGTCCATGCCGAGCCCCGTCGACGAGTTGTCGAGGATACGCATGACGACCTTTTCGCCGTACACCGTGGGCAGCGTCGCGACGCGCAGGTCGATGCGCCGGCCGGAGTGCATGACCGACATCCGGCCGTCCTGCGGCTTGCGCCGCTCGGCGATGTCGATATCGGACATGATCTTGAGTCGCGAGATCACGCCGTTCTGGATGTTCTTGGGCGCCCGATTCATCTCGTGCAGCACGCCGTCGATGCGGTAGCGAACGTTGAGATCGTTCTCGGCCGGCTCGATGTGGATGTCGGAGGCGTGATCCTGAATCGCCTGGCTGATCAACAGATTCACGAACCGCACGATCGGCGCATCGTCTTCGACCGGCTCGTTGACCGCGACATCGGTCGACGAGCTCGACTCCTCAACGATCGCGGTGCTCAACTCGTCGAGTTCGCCGTCGGAGCGCACGAAACGATCGAGGGCAGCGGCCAGATCGGAGGCTTCGGCCATGACCGGCCGCACCTGCATCCGCACCGCGGCGCGCACATCGTCGATCGCGAGGACGTTGCTCGGGTCGGACATCGCCAGCAGCAGGCGGTCGGCGTCACGACCGATCGGCAGGACGTTGTATCGGCGCAGAACGGGGATCGGCACGAGCGCAACGGCGGCACGGTCGACCGGATACTCGGTCAGGTCCACGAACGGCAGCCCGAGCTGCGCCGCGCGGGCCGAGGCCACCTGGCTCTCGGTCACGATGCCGCTGTCGATGAGCTCGCGGACGTGCTGATCATCACGCGCGGGATCGCCGGTCACCTGATCCAGGCTCTGGATCGGCATCAGCCCACGGATGATGAGAATCTCGGAAAGGGAGGCCATGTCACCCCCTACGGGCTCACTGCTCTGGTCGTTCCCCCCGAATCGGCCAGTGCCAGAGCGGATGCGACGCCGGAAGTTCTCCGACTCGTCTGCTCTGTGGTCGTCAGGCTATCCCGGGCATCCGAGCGGTACTAGTCCCGCGTCCGGGGGGCCCGGACGGTCGCGAGCCCCCAGGCGAGCGCGGTCGTCGGCGGCGCCAGGAGGGCGGCGGTGACGACGAATACGCTCGTCGCCTGCTCGATCAGCAGCCCGAAATCAACGACGAACGCCGTCGCGACGATCGCCAGGTACACCCCCACCCCCGCCGCCCCCATCGCGAGCCACGGTTTCGTGGCTCGGACGGCCAACGCCGTGAGCAGCCAGAGGTATCCGCCGGCCCCGGCGAGGGCGAGGAAGGCGTAGGCGGGACCGACCGGTCGCATGACCGGTTCACGGTCAAGCGCGAACGCCAGCACCCCGATCGCCGCGAATGTGCTCGCTGCCCACAAGACCGTCGTGAGCAGCGCCAGGAAGAACTCAGGTCGAGCTGGCCGCGGCCCGCTCACGCTCCGCCTTCTTCTCGGCGAGTTCGAGCTCGAAGGCGGCGCGACGCTCGAGGTTGCGCGCTTTCACGCGCCGACCACGTGCGGCGACGGCCAGACCGATCCAGATCGACACCTCACGCGCCGCAAGCGCCGCGATGATGACCCGCGGATCCAGCGCCAGCGCCACGAACGCATCGCTCGCCTCGCTGGGCGACATCAACACGACGTTGTCGACCACCAGCAGCAGGCCGATCGATCCGAAGTAGGTCGCGGCGCCCACGATGAGACTCACCACGATGTGCACCCACCAGCCGGCGCGGTTGAGCACCAGCACGGCGAGCAGGAAGCTCAGGGCGAAGAACAGCACCGGAATCCAGAGCGCAGCACCGCTCAGGAAGGCGGAGAACGTCGCAGCGACGAACTCCGAGGGCTCGGTGGCGAAAATCAGGATGAAGACGGCGAGCGCGTACACGAGCGCGTAGACCACGGCGCCCAACAGCGCCAGCGCCGCGCCCGCGACGCGATTGCCGCGGTTCCTTGGCGGGGCGGGCGTCTCGACGAAGACGACGCGAGCCGGAGCCTCGCCCCCGCTTTCTGCGGGTTCGGCGACCTCGACCTCCGCCTCGGCCGCGGTCTCGACGTCGGTCAACGGTTCGACCTCGTCGGCGCCGGCGAGACCGTCACGGTCGAGTTCGACGGCGTCAGACAACGTCTTCTCGGCGCCGTCCGCCGCGGTCGGCGTTGAGCGCTTCTGTCCTTCGGAGTCGTCAGCCATGGAGGTCTCCTTCACGTCTCGGGGTCACTCTACCAAGTTGACCCCCAGGCGCGACGGGCGGGTTTCCTCCGGGTGGCCTAGACCGGAACGGCGCCGAGAAAGTTGCCTCGCAACAGCGCCTGGTCAACGACCGAGCGCGCGGTTGATCGGAGTTCGGTGCGATACGCGTCGACGAGGTGCAGCGTCGCCTCGCGGTCGGGCGAGGTCGCGATGTACGTCTCAACCGCCGAGTCCAGGACCTCTTCGATCGGCGCGAGCAGTCGGTGCAGGGCCCCGTGCGGCCACACCGCGGCACCCAGTTCGGACACCAGGTCGGAGGTCGCGCATCCGCGGCACATCACTCCGCCGGTCACGGCGTCGAAGGCGTCCCCGGCGGACGCACTCCACTCATCGGCAATCGTCGAGATGAGGTCGCGGTGCACAATCATGTCTGCTCCCCTGAGCGCGGGCGAATTAGTCAAGCTTTGTGACTAACAGTGTGGGCGACACAGACCGTTCGCCCCAGTCGTCGCTTTCCTGACACCCGTTTGGGGGACAAAATCGGCTCGGCGTCCCCCAGGATGCGGACGGCCGAACCCCGTGGCCGGTAGGCTCAAACCGACTTCGAGCGCCACACCGATCGGGATGCCAAGGGAGAGACGCGGATGGACGCCCCGCTCCGCCCCGTGCGCCTGGCGCACGTCGACGATCACGAGGCGATGCGCCGCGGGCTCGCCGCGATCCTCGACGATCACCCCGACTTCCGCCTGGTCGTGTCCGCCGCGACGATCGAGCCGGTGCTCGAGGCATCGGCCGAGATCGATCTCGTCGTCCTCGACATCCGCCTCGCCGACGGTTCGGGCATCACGAGCAACCTGAATCGACTCCACGCCGCCGGCCTGCCCGCGCTGTGCTTCACGGGAGCGGAGGACGCCGACGGGGTGCGCGACGCGGCCGCCGCCGGCGCGCTCGGGATCGTCCGCAAGACCGACACCTCCGACGTGCTGCTCGCCGCGCTTCGCGCCGCCGCCAGTGGCGACGCCGTTGCGACCATCGAGTGGGCCGCGGCGATCGACGCCGACCCGCGACTCAGCGACGCCCGACTGAGCCCCAAGGAGCGCGAAGTCCTCGCCCTCTACGCCTCGGGCGAGAAGTCCGTAAGCGTGGCATACGCCGCCGGCCTGTCCGAGAAGACGGTCGCCGAATACGTTCGCCGGATTCGGATGAAGTACGCGGCCGTCGGGCGGCCGGCCGCCTCCCGCGTCGACCTCTACAAGCGCGCGGTCGAAGACGGCTACGTCGCGGGGCCGGGCGCGAGGCGCGAGTGACGGCGGACAGCGCCGAGTTGCGGCTGGTCCGCAGCATGGCGGTCGTCGTGGCGATCGGCGCGGCACTGTATGCGCTCCTCGCGATCGGGTCGATCCGGGTGCAACAGGACTTTGCTCCGGCCTGGTGGACCGTGGCTGCCGCGATCGCGGTGTTCGAACTTCCCGTCCTCGCCGCGCTCGCCATGCCGGTCGCCTCGCTTCGGGCGGCGCGCATCCTGCTCGCGGTTGCAGGCACCGGCTACCTCGCCGCGGCTTTCAGTTCCTTGTTCCTCGTCGACCCGCTCCCCGTTCCCGAAACGCAGTGGGTGCTCAACAACACCGCCGCCGCGACCTCGGCGGTCGCCCTCGCGGCGCCACGCAGCCTCGGCTGGATGTACAACGCCCTGATTTCGATCATCGTGATCGCCTCGCGCACGCGGGGCCCGGACATGAGCGGCTTCGTCGCCGGGATCCAGGACGGCCTGTACTCGTTCATGTTCTGCGCCGTCTTCATCGCCTTGGCCCACTTCACGATCGACCGGGCGCGGCTGGTCGACGAGGAGACCCGCGCCGTCACCCGCCATGCCGCCGTCGTCGCGGCGGCGCACGCGCGCTCTCGCGAGCGCCAGCGCATCGACGCCGTCCTGCACGACAGCGTGTTATCGGTGTTGATGCTCGCATCGCGCGGCGGCGACAGCAGCGCGGAGTTGCGCGCGCAGGCCGGGAGCGCCCTCGCCGAACTCACCGCGGGGGTGCACGAGTCCGACGCGGCGGAAGACGCGCCCGTCGATCTCCGTCGCGCACTGCGCGCCCGACTCGATCGGGTGAATCCGCGGATCCCGCTGCTCTTCCCCGCCGAGGTGCCCGGCGTCCCCCCTGCCGTCGCCGACGCGCTCGCCGACGCCGCCGCCGAGGCGGCGCGCAACTCCCTCCGCCACGCGCACCTCAACCATGCGCTCCCCACCGTGCGCGTCCGGGTCGACCACGATCGTCTGATCGTGTCGATCGACGATGACGGCGTCGGCTTCGACCCCGAGGACGTTCCGGCGGAGCGACTCGGGCTCCGCGCGAGCATCGTGGGACGACTCGAGTCACGCCCCGATACGACGGCCCGAATTCGATCGGCGCCGGGTCGGGGGACGCAAATCGAGCTCGAGTGGACGGTGACGTCGTGAGCTGGATCCCGGTCCGCGCCCTCGACCTGCCGCGCGGCCCGACGCGCGCGGTGAGCCTCATCGTGATCGCCGTCACCGCGGTGCTCGGCCTCACGTCACTCCCGCCCGACTCCCCCTGGCCGACCCTGGTCGGTCTTGCGCTGTTCACGAGTGTGCTCGTGATGACCACCTCGACGCGAGGGGTCACACTGCCGTTGCGGCATGCGGTCATCGCGACGGCCACGCCCACAGCGCTCGTGCTCCTCGTGTCGTGGCCGATCGTTCGCACCGGGCACTCGATGTGGCACCTCGGCGCCTCCGCGTTTTTGCTGCTCGCGGTCGCGCTGCGCGGTCGGCTCGGCACCGCGTGGATCGGAATGCTCAGCATGACTCTCGCCGCGCTTCTCTGGGGCGCGCTGTCGCACTTCGGAGTCGCGACCATGGCGGCGATCATGATTCGCCAGGTGGCGATCCTGGTGATCGGCACGGTCTTCATCGTCGCCGTCGGCCGCGTGAGTGACGAACTGGATGCGCTCGGCGCCTCGAACAGCCGGCTCGCGGCCGCGGCGGCGGCCGCCAACGCGGCCGAACACGAACGCCGCGCGCGCGTGCGCTGGGCCTACGGCATCGCCGCCCCGTCGCTGCGCGCGATCGCGCGCGAGCCCCGCATCACCCCGGAGGTGCGCGGCGAGGCCGCCCTAGCCGAGGCCGAACTGCGCGACGGCCTGCGCGCGCGCACCCTCGCCGGGGAGCCTGTGAGCTCCTCAGCCCGTCGCGCCCGCCAGCGCGGGATCGAGGTGGTACTGCTGGACGACCGCGCCACCGACCTTTCGCGCGCCGTCGCCGACCGCCTCCGCGCCCGCATCGCGGCCGAACTGGACGCGACCGACTCGGGGCGCGTCGTCGTCCGGCTCCCGCCCGAGACCGGCACGACCCTCGCCACCGTGCTCGTCGACAACTCCGACCCGCGCCGCCTCGTGCTGACCCGCGACAACCTCGAAACGACGACGACCCCGCCGCACCGAAGTGCGAGCGGGGCCGTCGAACTCGACTGACGAACGAGACCTAGTTGTAGGTTCCCGGCGTGAAGTCGTCGGAGCTGAACGAGTCGAAGTCGACGAAGCTCAAGTCGGCCTCGTTGAACGACGCGTCATCGGTGAAGATGCGGTTCGGGTACCGTTCCGCCTTCGCCTCCTCGGTCGCCTCCACCGTCACGTTGCGGTAGCGGTTGAGCCCGGTTCCGGCCGGGATCAGCTGACCGATGATGACATTCTCCTTGAGACCCATCAGCGGGTCGGACTTGCCCTCCATGGCGGCCTGCGTCAGAACGCGGGTCGTCTCCTGGAAGGACGCGGCCGACAGCCACGACTCCGTCGCGAGCGAGGCCTTGGTGATCCCCATGACCTCCTGACGCGCCGAAGCCGTCTTCTTGCCCTCGGTGAGCGATGCCCGGTTGATCGTGTTGTAACGCGACCGGTCAACGAGCTCACCCGGAAGCAACTCGGTGTCACCGTGCTCGACCACCGTGACCTTGCGCAGCATCTGCCGCACGATGACCTCGATGTGCTTGTCGTGAATCGGAACACCCTGCGAGCGGTACACGCCCTGAACCCCGTCGACAAGGTGCTTCTGCACGGCGCGAACACCCTGCACGCGCAACACCTCCTTGGGGTCGAGGTTTCCGACCACGAACTGTTGGCCGAGCTCGACGTGCTGGCCGTCCTCCACGAGGAGCGTCGCGCGCTTGAGCACCGGGTACACCTGCGGCTCGTCGCCGTTGTCGGGCGTGAGCACGATGCGGCGCTGCTTGTCGGTGTCCTCGATCACGATGCGACCGGCGGTCTCCGCGATCGGGCTCGCACCCTTCGGGGTCCGAGCCTCGAAGAGCTCGGTGACACGCGGCAGACCCTGCGTGATGTCATCCGCACCGGCACTACCGCCCTGGTGGAAGGTACGCATCGTGAGCTGAGTTCCGGGCTCACCGATCGACTGGGCCGCGATGATGCCCACGGCCTCACCGATGTCGACGAGCTTGCCGGTCGCGAGCGAACGGCCGTAGCACGCCGCGCACACGCCAACCGCGGACTCGCAGGTCAGGACCGAGCGGACCTTGATCGACTCGACCCCCGCCGCGATGAGCGACTCGATGAGGACGTCGCCGACGTCGGAGCCGGCCGCCGCAACGACGGTGCCCTTCGCGTTGACCGCATCCTCAGCGAGGCTCCGGGCGTACACCGCGTTCTCGACGTTCTCGTCGCGCGTGAGGACGCCATCCACCATCGTCGCGATCGGCAGCTCGAGACCCTTGCTGGTCCCGCAGTCGTCTTCGCGGATGATGACATCCTGCGAGACGTCGACGAGACGACGCGTGAGGTACCCCGAGTCGGCGGTACGAAGCGCCGTGTCGGCGAGGCCCTTACGAGCACCGTGCGTCGCGATGAAGTACTCGGCGACCGAGAGGCCTTCACGGTACGACGAGATGATCGGGCGCGGGATGGTCTCACCCTTCGGGTTCGCCACCAGACCACGGATACCGGCGATGTTGCGCACCTGCAGCCAGTTACCACGAGCACCCGAGGACACCATCCGGTAGATGTTGTTGTCCTTCGGGAAGCCCGCCTGCATCGCGTCGGCAACCTCCTTGGTCGCCTCCGTCCAGATCTTGATCAGGTCGGCACGACGGTCGGCGTCTTCGATCTTTCCGAGGTCGAAGTCGTTCTGGACCTTGGCGGCCTGCTTCTCGTGCTTGGCGATGATCGCCGGCTTCTCGGCAGGAGTGAGGATGTCCGACAGCGCCACCGTGACGCCCGAGCGGGTCGCCCAGTGGAAGCCCGCATCCTTGATCCGGTCAAGAGCCGCGGCCACCTCCACCTTCGGGTAGCGCTCGGCGAGGTCGTTGACGATCGCCGAGATCTTGCCCTTGTCGGCGACGGCCTCGACGTACGGGTAGTCCGCCGGGAGCGTCTCGTTGAAGAGCGCACGGCCCAGCGTCGTGTCGACGAGCTTCGTCGACCCCTGGACGAAGTCCTCCGGGGCGTCGGCGAGGTGCACGTTCTCGAGTCGGATGCGCGCAGGCGCGTTCAGGTCGAGCGAGTGCTGGTCCATCGCGAGGATCGCCTCGGCGACCGACGAGAAGGCACGACCGGCACCGACCGCGTCCTCCTTGAGGGTCGTCAGGTGGTGCAGACCGATGATCATGTCCTGGCTGGGCAGGGTCACCGGGCGGCCGTCCGACGGCTTCAGGATGTTGTTCGAGGCGAGCATCAGGATGCGAGCCTCGGCCTGGGCCTCGACCGAGAGCGGCAGGTGCACGGCCATCTGGTCACCGTCGAAGTCCGCGTTGAACGCGGTGCAGACGAGCGGGTGCAGCTGGATCGCCTTGCCCTCGACGAGCTGAGGCTCGAAGGCCTGGATGCCGAGACGGTGCAGCGTGGGCGCACGGTTCAGCAGCACGGGGCGCTCGCGGATGATCTCCTCGAGCACGTCCCACACCTGCGGGCGCGAACGCTCCACCATGCGCTTGGCGCTCTTGATGTTCTGCGCGTGGCTCAGGTCGATCAGGCGCTTGATGACGAACGGCTTGAACAGCTCGAGCGCCATCTGCTTCGGCAGACCGCACTGGTGCAGCTTGAGCTGCGGACCGACGATGATGACCGAACGGCCCGAGTAGTCGACGCGCTTGCCGAGCAGGTTCTGGCGGAACCGGCCCTGCTTGCCCTTGAGCATGTCGCTCAGGGACTTGAGGGCGCGGTTGCCGGTGCCCGTGACGGGACGACCGCGACGACCGTTGTCGAACAGGGCGTCGACGGCCTCCTGCAGCATCCGCTTCTCGTTGTTGACGATGATCTCGGGCGCCCCGAGGTCGAGCAGACGACGCAGACGGTTGTTGCGGTTGATCACACGACGGTAGAGGTCGTTCAGGTCGGAGGTCGCGAAGCGGCCACCGTCGAGCTGCACCATCGGGCGCAGCTCCGGCGGGATCACCGGAACGACGTCGAGCACCATCGCGGCCGGCGAGTTGCCGGTCTGCAGGAACGAGTTGACCACGCGCAGACGCTTGATCGCGCGGATCTTCTTCTGGCCCTTGCCGTTGGCGATCTCCTCGTGGAGGGTCTCGCTCTCGGCGGCGAGGTCGAAGGACTCGAGGCGCTTCTTGATCGACTCGGCGCCCATGAACGCCTCGAAGTAGAGACCGAAGCGGTCCTGGAGCTCGTGGAAGACCGAGTCCTCCGGCTTCAGGTCGCCGACCTTGAGGGTGCGGAACTGCTCCCACACCTCTTCGAGCTGCTTGATCTGCTCGTCGTAGCCCTTGCGGGTCTGCGACATCTCCTTCTCGGCGGCGTCCTTGACCTTGCGCTTCTGGTCGGCCTTGGCGCCTTCCTCCTCGAGCGCGGCGAGCTCGGTCTCGAGCGTGGCCAGGCGCGTGGCGATGCGCGAGTCGCGCTGCGACTCGAGCTGCTTGATCTCGAGGCGGAGCTCGTTCTCGAGGCCAGGCATGTCGGCGTGACGTGCCTCCTCGTCGACCGAGATCACCATGTAGGCGGCGAAGTAGATGACCTTCTCGAGGTCCTTCGGCGCCATGTCGAGCAGGTAGCCGAGGCGGCTGGGCACACCCTTGAAGTACCAGATGTGCGTCACCGGAGCGGCGAGCTCGATGTGGCCCATGCGCTCGCGGCGGACGGAGGACTTGGTGACCTCCACGCCACAGCGCTCACAAACGATGCCCTTGAAGCGGACTCGCTTGTACTTGCCGCACGAGCACTCCCAGTCGCGCGAGGGTCCGAAGATCTGCTCACCGAACAGACCGTCCTTCTCGGGCTTGAGGGTGCGGTAGTTGATCGTCTCCGGCTTCTTGACCTCGCCGTAGGACCAGGCGCGAATGTCAGCGCTGGTCGCGAGCCCGATGCGGAGCTGATCGAAAGTAGTTGCGTCGATCACGTGTGTGTCTCTCTCGCTAGTTCTCTATAAACCTGTGTACGGGCCCGGATCAGATCTCGTCGATCGACGAAGATTCGAAGCGGGTGGAGATGTTGATGCCCAGCTCTTCGGCGGCACGGAAGACCTCGTCGTCCGTGTCCTTCAGGCTGATGACGGAACCGTCGGCCGCGAGCACCTCGACGTTCAGGCACAGCGACTGCATCTCCTTCATGAGGACCTTGAAGCTCTCGGGGATGCCGGGCTCCTGGATGTTCTCGCCCTTGACGATCGCCTCGTAGACCTTCACGCGGCCGAGGATGTCGTCGGACTTGATCGTCAGGAGCTCCTGCAACGCGTACGCGGCGCCGTAGGCCTCGAGGGCCCACACCTCCATCTCACCGAAGCGCTGGCCACCGAACTGCGCCTTACCACCCAGCGGCTGCTGCGTGATCATCGAGTACGGGCCGGTGCTGCGGGCGTGGATCTTGTCGTCCACCAGGTGGTGCAGCTTCAGGATGTACATGTAGCCGACCGAGATCGGGGCCGGGTAGGGCTCGCCCGAACGGCCATCGAACAGGCGGGTCTTGCCGCTCGAGTCGATCAGACGCTCGCCGTCGCGGTTCGGAAGGGTGCTGTCGAGCAGCCCCTCGATCTCCGCCTCGTAGGCGCCGTCGAACACCGGCGTCGCCACCTTGGTGCCCGGGGCCGCCTCGCGCGCCTCGGCCGGAAGGCTCTCGGCCCACTTCGGCGATCCGTCGACCTTCCAGCCCTGCTTGGAAACCCATCCGAGGTGGGTCTCCAGCACCTGGCCGAAGTTCATGCGACCGGGGATGCCGAGCGGGTTCAGCACGACGTCGACCGGCGTTCCGTCGGCGAGGAACGGCATGTCCTCGACCGGCAGGATCTTGGCGATGACGCCCTTGTTGCCGTGACGGCCGGCGAGCTTGTCGCCCTCGGTGATCTTGCGCTTCTGGGCGATGTAGACGACCACGCGCTGGTTGACGCCCGAGCCGAGCTCGTCGTCGCCGTCCTGCGCGTCGAACACCTTGACGCCGATGATCGTGCCCTGCTCGCCGTGAGGAACCTTGAGCGAGGTGTCGCGCACCTCGCGGCTCTTCTCGTTGAAGATCGCACGGAGCAGCCGCTCTTCGGCGGAGAGCTCGGTCTCACCCTTCGGCGTGACCTTGCCGACGAGAACGTCGCCGGGGCGAACCTCGGCGCCGACGCGGATGATGCCGCGCTCGTCGAGGTCGGCGAGCAGGTCGAGGCTGACGTTGGGGAGGTCACGAGTGATCTCCTCCTTGCCGAGCTTCGTGTCGCGCGCGTCGACCTCGTACTCCTCGATGTGAATCGAGCTGAGCACGTCGTCCTTCACCAGGTTCTGGCTCAGGATGATCGCGTCTTCGAAGTTGTGACCCTCCCACGGCATGAACGCCACGAGGAGGTTCTTGCCGAGCGCGAGCTCGCCGTTCTCGGTCGCGGGGCCATCGGCGATGACCTGGCCGACCTCGACGCGCTCGCCCTCGTCCACGATCACCCGATGGTTGTAGCTGGTGCCCTGGTTCGAGCGGTCGAACTTGCGCAGGTAGTAGTCCTGCGTGCCGCCCTCATCGAGCTGGATCGTGACGACCTCGGCGCTGACCTCGGCGACGACACCGGCCTTGTCGGCGGTGACGACGTCGCCCGCATCGATCGCGGCATAGTTCTCCATACCGGTGCCGACGAACGGCGAGTCCGAACGCAGCAGCGGCACGGCCTGGCGCTGCATGTTCGCCCCCATGAGGGCGCGGTTCGCGTCGTCGTGCTCGAGGAAGGGGATGAGCGAGGTCGCGACCGACACCATCTGGCGCGGCGAGACATCCATGTAGTCGACGTCTTCCGCGTCGACGAGCTCGACCTCTCCGCCCTTCTTCCGCACGAGCACCTTGGGCTCGGCGAAGCGGAAGTCGGAGGTGAGCGGCGCGTTGGCCTGGGCGACGACGAACTCGTCTTCCTCACTCGCGGTGAGGTAGTCGATGGTCGTCGAGACCTTGCCCTTGGTGACGCGGCGGTACGGGGTCTCGATGAACCCGAACGAGTTGATGCGCGCGAAGGATGCGAGCGAGCCGATCAGACCGATGTTCGGGCCTTCCGGGGTCTCGATCGGGCACATGCGGCCGTAGTGGCTGGGGTGCACGTCACGAACCTCGACGCCGGCGCGCTCACGCGACAGACCACCCGGGCCGAGGGCCGAGAGACGCCGCTTGTGCGTCAGGCCCGCGAGCGGGTTGTTCTGGTCCATGAACTGCGACAGCTGGCTGGTTCCGAAGAACTCCTTGATCGCGGCGACGACGGGGCGCACGTTGATCAGGGTCTGCGGCGTGATCGCCTCGATGTCCTGCGTGGTCATGCGCTCGCGAACGACGCGCTCCATGCGCGACAGGCCCGTGCGGACCTGGTTCTGGATGAGCTCGCCGACCGCGCGGATGCGGCGGTTGCCGAAGTGGTCGATGTCATCCACGTCGAGGCGGATGTCGACCTTCTTGCCGTCGCGAACGCCCGGCAGGGTCTTCTGCTCGGCGTGCAGCGCGACGAGGTACTTGATCGTCGCGATGATGTCGTCGACCGACAGCACCGAGTCGCGCAGGCCCGCGTCGATTCCGAGCTTGCGGTTGATCTTGTAGCGACCCACCTTCGCCAGGTCGTAGCGCTTCGGGTTGAAGTAGAAGTTGTCGAGCAGCGCACGCGCGGCCTCGGCGGCGACCTGCTCGCCCGGACGCAGCTTGCGGTAGATGTCCTTGAGCGCCTCCTCCTTGGTGAGGATGGCGTCCTTCTCGAGCGTCGCGGCGATCGACTCGTAGCCGGCGAAGTGTTCGAGGATCTCTTCGCTCGTGAGGCCGAGGGCCTTGAGGAAGACGGTGACCGACTGCTTGCGCTTGCGGTCGATGCGGACGCCGACCTGATCGCGCTTGTCGATCTCGAACTCGAGCCACGCACCGCGGCTCGGGATGATGCGCGCGGAGTAGATGTCCTTGTCGGAGGTCTTCTCCATCTGGCGCTCGAAGTAGACGCCGGGGCTCCGGACGAGCTGCGAGACGACGACGCGCTCGGTGCCGTTGATGATGAACGTGCCGCGCTCGGTCATGAGCGGGAAGTCGCCCATGAAGACCGTCTGGGTCTTGATCTCGCCCGTCATGTGGTTCATGAACTCGGCGTTGACGTAGAGCGGCGCGGCGAACGTCTTGCCGCGCTCCTTGCACTCGTCGATCGTGTACTTCGGCTCTTCGAGCTCGGGCTGAGAGAACGACAGCTGCATCGTCTCACCGAGGTCTTCGATCGGCGAGATCTCTTCGAAGATCTCGTCGAGGCCCGTGGTCTCGGGAACCGAGTCGTTGCCCGCCGCCTTCGCCTCGGCCGAACGCGCCTTCCAGGCGTCGTTGCCGACGAGCCAGTCAAAGCTCTCGGTCTGCAGCGCGAGAAGGTCGGGGACCGTCAGCGTGTCAGTGATTTTGGCGAAAGACAGCCGCGATGCGGTGCGGCCGTTCTTGAGGGACTTCTTACTGGATGCGGAGCGCGCAGCAACCAAGGAAAACAACCTCCGTGAGACGAAAGAGTCTCATTCTGTGTCGGTAGTGGAGAGAACGCCCCATGCCCATGAATCAATAACCCCGCCGCTATACTCGGGGTCTCTCTCCGGGCGCGCCAGCCGACCGCAATATGACGGCGTGAGAGTGTGGGAGCGCAAAGGTCAACTATATGTCCCAGCTCCGCGACATGTCCAGTAATTCCTTGACTTGATCTGAGAATGGGTCTATAAGCGCGCGGAAAGGCAGTCTGAAACGGTGGATTCCGAGCCCTCCCGCTCGTTGCGCAGCGGCCTCCATGCGGAGGTGCGCGCCGATCGTCACGTGCCCGGCTCGTTCGAACTCGTGGTCGACGGCACGCCGCAGTCGCACGTCGATCTGGGTGATCCGACGCACCTCTTCTATGAGTACGTGCGCCGGATGGGTCACGTGATCGACCAGTTGCCGAGCGGTCCGCTGACGGCGGTGCACCTCGGCGCGGGCGCGCTGACCCTGCCGCGCTATGTCGAGGCGACGAGGCCCGGATCGCGGCAGCAGGTCGTCGAGCTGGAACCGGAGCTGATCGAACTGGTGCGCGAGGCGCTGCCGTTCCCGCGCGGCGCCTCGATCCGGATGCGCTACGGCGATGCCCGGGAGGTGCTCGGCAAGCTCCCCGCGGGGTTGCACGGTGCGGTCGACCTGCTCGTGGTCGATGTGTTCGGCGGGGCGCGCATCCCGGCGCACGTGACGAGCCTCGAGTTCTACCAGGAGTGCGCCGCCCTGCTCGGCCCCGACGGGGTGCTGCTGGTGAACGCGGCGGACGGGGCCGGCGGCGCGTTCGCGCGCGGGCAGGCCGCGACGCTCGGCGTCGCCTACGCGGATGTCGCCGTGCTCGCGGAGTCGGCGGTGCTACGCGGGCGACGCTTCGGCAATTTCGTGCTGGTCGCGTCGAAGGGCGAGTTGCCGTTGGACTGGATGCCGCGGCTGCTGGCGGGCGGGCCGCATCCGGCGGCGCTCGTGCACGGGCGCGCCCTGCGGGACTGGGTCGCCGGGGCGGCGATCGTGACCGACCAGACCGCCATTCCCTCCCCCGCCCCGAACAAGAGCGTCTTTGCACCGCGCGGCGGCGCCTGACGGACCCCCGGCGTAGCCTCGGATCATGCTTCGAGGTTCGACGACGGTGCGACGCACGTCGGGCACCCCGGCGGGTGCCGCGATGACGCTCACGGGCGCGGTCGCGCTGCCTGTCGCGCTTGCCGTCGCGCTCAGCGGATGCGTCGCCGAGGCCCCGGTGACCCCGACCGCGTCCTCATCGCCGTCGGCATCGCCGAGCGCGGCGGCGGCCCCCGGCGTCGAGCCGAGCGGGGAGGTGCGCGACGTCGCGACCGGGCTTGCGGCACCGTGGTCGATCGCGCAATTCGACGACGGCACGGTCGTGCTCAGTGAACGCGACACGGCACGCATCGTGCGGGTGGGCGAGAGCGGCGCGCTCGCGACCGTGACCACGGTCGACGCGGCGGCCCCCGCGGGCGAGGGCGGACTCCTGGGGCTCGCGCCACTCGAGGCGGCGGGCGAACGCTGGCTCTATGCCTATCTGACGGCCGCCGACGACAACCGCATCGTGCGCCTCGCGGTGACCGGCACGGGTGAGAGCCTGGCTCTCGGCGCACCGGAACTCGTCGTCGCGGGCATCCCGAAGGCGGGCAACCACAACGGAGGGCGCATCGCCTTCGGCCCCGACGGCATGCTCTACGCCACGGCGGGCGACGCCGGCGACCGCGACGCGGCGCAGGATCCGACAAGCCTGGCCGGCAAGATTCTGCGGATGACCCCCGACGGCGCGGCGCCGAGCGACAACCCGTTCGCTGGCTCGGTCGTCTACTCGCTCGGGCACCGGAATCCGCAGGGCATCGCCTGGGACGCCGACGGGCAGCTCTGGGCCGCCGAGTTCGGCCAGAACACCTGGGACGAACTGAATCGCATCACCGCGGGCGCGAACTACGGCTGGCCGGTCGTGGAAGGCGCTGGCGGCCAGGACGGATTCGTCGATCCCGTCGCGCAGTGGGCCACCTCGGAGGCGAGCCCGAGCGGCCTCGCCTACGTCGGCGGCACCTTCTTTCTCGCGTCGCTGCGCGGCGAACGCGTCTGGGGCATCACCCCGGATCCCACCGCGGAAACGGTCGAGATCGAGGCCTACTTCGTCGGCGAGTTCGGCCGCATCCGCGACGTCGCCGCGGGGCCGGACGGCGCGCTGTGGTTCGTGACCAACAACACCGACGGGCGCGGAGACGCGCGGCCCGGCGACGATCGACTGGTGGAGGCGGCCCTGCGGCCGCTCGGAGAGGGCTAACGGTGGCGGAACTCGAACGCGTGCGCACCTGGGCCGAAGCCCTCATCCGCCTGCATCTGGACCCGACCGTGTGGAGCTTCGCCTTTGATCGCGCCCGCACCCGGGCTGGGGCCTGCGACTTCGGCAAGCACCGCATCACCGTGTCGCGCCTCATCGCCGAACGATCCGACGACGACGAGGTGCACCAGACCCTGCTGCACGAGGTCGCACACGCCCTCGCCGGTCCGGGCGCTGGTCACGGACCGGCATGGAAGGCCATCGCCGCCGACCTCGGGTACGTCGGTGGCCGGGTTCACCACGGTCCGGTCGCCACCGAGCTGGCGCCCTGGGTGGGCGTCTGCCCGGCCGGGCATCAGCACTACCGCTACCGGCGCCCGAAGCGCGTGACCTCCTGCGCGCAGTGCTCCCGGCGGTTCGACGCGCGACACCGCATCCAGTGGGCGCCGCGCGCCGCGTAGCGGACGTCGCACCAGCGGGCAACCATCCATACTGGTTACATGTCGACCGGCCAACTCGTGACCACCCCCGACGGCGCCTCGTGGCACTTCGAGGCCGGAGCGGAATGCCTCGACTTCGCGTACGCCCTCGGCACGCTCCCGGGTGCTCGGTCGGCCGCGCCGGTGGAGACCGCGACGAGCCTCGGAAGCTGGCTTGCGGAGCGCGTGCCGCGGCTCGCCGCCGACGACGCGACCGACCGCGACCTGCTCGACGCGCGGACGCTGGCGCGCGCGATCGCGCGTCTCGCCGAGGCCCGTCAGGCGGGAGCCTCGCCCGAGTCCGACGACATCGACGTGATCAACCTGGTCGCCGCCACGCCCGACCTTCCGCCGCGGCTCGCAGGCGGCGGGCGGCAGGCGGGGGCGACGCGCATCCGCATCGGGCAGGCGCTCTCCTGGCTCGCGCGGGATGCGATCGACGTGTTCAGCGGCGACCCGGCGGCCCTCCGGCGCTGCGGCGCTGCCGACTGCGACCTGGTGTTCCGCGACGAGTCGCGCACGCAGTCGCGTCGCTGGTGCTCGATGCAGCGCTGCGGGAATCGCGCCAAGGTGCGCGCTCACCGCGAGCGGGCGCGCGCGGCCCGTTAGCCCGCGCCGCACTCCGCGACTAGTCGATGACCTGGACTTCCTTCCAGAAGGCCACATAGTTCGAGAAGTCGGCGCCGACGCGGTCGAACGCGCTCGCGTGCGGCGTGGGGTAGCTGAACGCGCGGTCCTGCAGCAACTGGTCGCCGTCCTTGACGGAGAAGTACTGGCAGTCGCCCTTCCACGCGCAGGTGTAGAGCGTCGGGCTCTTCTCGAGGAACTCGCTCTTGACGCTCGACGGCGGAAAGTAGGTGTTGCCTTCGATGTGCAGCACCTCCGAGGCGTCGGCTTCGGCGATAACGGTTCCGTTGAGGACGGCCTTCGGCATGAGTTCTCCCGTGTGTTGTGGTCCGCACCACGGTCCGGCAAACGCCGCCGCGATGTTCCTCCTACAACCCCGGCCCCGGCCTCATCATTCCCGAAGAACGACGACCGTCGACTCGGCGAGGGTCGGGTGCTGACCCTCGCGCGCGCTCACCGAGGCGCTCACCAGGTGACGCATCGCGCGTCGCAGGCCCGTGTACGCGGCGGCCGCGGCGGCCGCCTCCGGAGAATTGTGGTCAATGCCGACCTCGGCGAGCGCGTCGATCACGGCACCAGCGGCGAAGAGGTCTTCGACGGCGAAACGCGGGGAGCCATCGGCGCGCGTCGCCCCGGCCGCGACGACGGCGATGCGAAAGCGGCCCCCGAGCGCCTCCTGCCGCGCGAGCGCCCAGGCGCCGAGAGACTCCGCCGAGGCGAGCGTCGCGACGGCGACCGCCGGGCCCGGCTCGAACTCGGGAACCGGACCGGCGCCCAGCTCGTCGACCCAGACGATCGCCTCGACCTCGCGCGCGATCACGGCGGCGCCAGCGCGCCCCCAGTCGAAGCGCACCTGATAGCTGGATTGGCCGTGCGGGTCGGGCGTCGGGGCGTTCATGACAGCGAGAGTAGCGGCCCGCGCCGCATCCGCGTATCGCCATCGGAGCCCACAAGGCGGAGACTAGGAGCATGCGCGTCCAACTTCGCCTCGAGGTCGACTGCCCCACCGATGCCGCCTGGGATGCCTTGCGCTCGCCCGCAAGCTTCGCCGAAATCTACGCACCGATCATCGAGATGGTGCCCGTCGACCCCACGATCTTTCCCGAGCGCTGGCCCGAAGGCGAGGCGCGGGTCGCGCTCAGCACCCTGATGGGGATCATTCCGCTCGGAGAGCAGAAGATCGTGATCTCCTACTCCGAGCGCGGCGGCGCCCACATCATCGAAGACTCCGGGCGCCCGCTCACCGGCCCGCTGTCGGTCATCACGCGCTGGCGCCACCGGATGGCCGTCTCCGCGCTCCCCGACGGCCGCACGCTCTACCGCGATCGCCTCGACATCAGCGCGGGTCTGGTGACGCCGGTGCTCTGGATCGGGATGTGGATCATGTGGCAGTGGCGCGCGGCGCGCCTGCGACGACTGTTCTCGAGGCTCTGAGCCGCCGTCTGCTAGCCTGAGACCACTTGCAGCGCGATCTCGCGCTTCTTGCGTCGGAGAACGCATCCCTCGCCGCTCGGATCACCCCGAGGCCCGGCTGACATCTTCTTACGGCGAATCGACGTGGCCACCGTCACGCTCGCCCTCCAGGATTTCGATACGGCGCTCTGCGCCTACTCAATCCGCATGCATATGAAAGGGACCACTGTGTCCACCACCTTCAGCACGCTCGGCGTGCCGTATCCGCTCGTCGAGGCGCTGTCCGCCGCCGGCAAGACGGAGCCCTTCCCGATCCAGGCCGACACCCTGCCCGACACGCTCGCCGGACGCGACGTGCTCGGTCGCGGCAAGACCGGCTCGGGCAAGACCCTCGCCTTCTCGATTCCCATGGTCGCGCGCCTCGGCACGCGACTCGCCGGCGGGGCTCGGCGCCCCGGCCGCCCGCTCGGCCTCGTGCTCGCGCCCACCCGCGAACTCGCGACCCAGATCAACGCCACCCTGGAGCCGCTCGCCAAGGCCTACGGCCTGACGACGACGACCATCTTCGGAGGCGTGTCGCAGAACCGTCAGGTGCAGGCGCTCAACTCGGGCGTCGACATCGTCGTGGCCTGCCCCGGGCGCCTCGAAGACCTCATGAAGCAGGGCTTCGCGAAGCTCGACGCGGTGGAGATCACCGTGCTCGACGAGGCCGACCACATGGCCGACCTGGGCTTCCTGCCCGGCGTCACCCGCATCATGAACGCCACCCCGAGCGACGGCCAGCGCCTGCTGTTCAGCGCGACGCTCGACAACGGCGTCGACAAGCTCGTCTCGCGGTTCTTGACCTCGCCGGTCATGCACTCCGTCGACGAGGCGAACTCGCCCGTTGCCGACATGACGCACCACATCTTCGCGACGGCCGACGTCGAGTCGAAGAAGGAACTCGTGCGCGCGCTCGCGTCGGGCACCGGCCGCCGGATCCTCTTCATGCGCACGAAGCACCACGCGAAGAAGCTCGCCATCCAGCTGACCGCCGAGGGCATCCCCGCGGTCGACCTGCACGGCAACCTGAGCCAGCCCGCGCGCGACCGCAACCTCGCGGCGTTCTCGGATGGCACCGCCCGCGTGCTCGTCGCGACGGATGTCGCGGCCCGCGGCGTGCACGTGGATGACGTCGAACTCGTCGTGCACGTCGACCCGCCGATGGAGCACAAGGCGTACCTGCACCGCAGCGGTCGCACGGCGCGCGCCGGCTCGTCGGGCGATGTCGTCACGGTCGTTCTGCCCGCGCAGGAGAAAGACCTCGCGCAGCTGCTGCGCAAGGCCAAGATCGCGGCGGCGACGCAGCGCGTGTCGGCCGACTCGGCCCCCGTGCGCGAGCTGGTCGGTGAGGTCGCGGCCTACGTGAAGCCGGCCCCCCGCGCGGTGCAGCCCGCGCGCGGCAACGGCGGCGGACGGTCGCAGGGCGCCAACGCGCAGCGCAAGCGCGCGGCGCGCGACGGCCAGGGACAGCCCTCCCGCGGTGCGGGTCAGGGACGTCGTTCGCAGGGCGCAGGCCGCACGGCCGCCGCTGCCGGCGGCGCCGCAGGCTCGGGGCGCGGC
>NZ_CAJQNT010000005.1 GCF_905479755.1 uncultured Schumannella sp.
CGCACGCGCAAGGACTCGCCGGGCGTCACGTCTCCGGTGAACTCGGCCTCGACGTCGGGGTCGGTGAGCTGGATGCGTCCGCCCGAACCGTTGGCCCGCACCACGACCGCGTCGAACTCTTCACCCACGCGCGGGGCGAGCACGGCCGCCTCGACGAGGTCGAGGGTGAGCCGGTCGAGGCGCCCGGCGGCGCTCGCGGCGCGGCCCATGATGCCGGGAAGCTCGGGCAACGCCTCAAGCACCCATGCGGCCGGTCGCTCGCGGCGCACGAGCGCCTCGCAGACCAGCAGCGAGAACCGGTCGACGAGCCGACGCAGCGGCGCCGTGACGTGGGTGTAGGGCGCGGCGATCGCGGCCTGCAGCGTCTCTTCCGGTTCGGTGCCGTCGAAGACGGTGTAACTCGCGCCGCGGAACAGTGACGCGGCGGCGTGCAGGATCGCCAGGTCGCGCGGCTGTTCGCCGTCGAGTTCGCGGAGGAAGGCGCCGTACGGCTGTTCGGCGGGCCAGGGGCGCCCGAGCGCGCGCGTCTGCCGACGAAAGTGTTCGACCGATTCGTCGTCGGCGGGTGGCATGGTGCGGAGGATCCCCACGCCGCCGTCGAGCATGATCTGCGCGGCGGCCATCCCGGTCATGAGCGACAGCTGCGCGTTGGCGCGCTCGATCGGGTGCAGGGCGCGGCGTTCGAGCGCGTAGCGTTCGCCGTCGTGGGTGACGAGAATTTCGGGCGTCGACAGGCTCGCGCCGCCGCGTTCCGCTTCGAGCGCGAGACGCAGTTCGCCGAGTTCGAGCAGCAGCCGCAGCGTGTCGATGGAGTCTCCGCTGCCCGCGGCGAGTTCCGCATCCGCCTGTTCGTAGGAGAGCTGCCGGCGGCTGCGCACGCGCGCCCGCTCTAGAGAAGTGGAGGCGACCTCACCGCGCGCGTCGAGGTGGAAGGTCCAGACGAATGCGCCGCGCACCGAGCCGGGCAGCAGGGAGGCGGCGTGCTCGCTGATGGCGACCGGATGGAGGGGGATGCGTCCGTCGGCCGCGTAGATCGTCGTGCCGCGTTCGCGCGCCGCCCGATCAACCTCGCCGCCGGGAGTGACGAACGCGGGCAGGTCGGCGATCGCGTAGTGCGCCACGAGCCCGTCGGCACCGCGCTCCAGCGCGAGCGCCTGGTCGAGATCGGTCGAGCCCTCGGGATCGATCGTGAGGAACGGGATGTCGGTGCGATCCGCCGACGGAAGTGCGGTGCGCTCGACGGCCGTGTCGGCCTCGGCGAGCACCTCGGGCGCGAACTTCCGTTCGAGCCCGAGCGAGGCGGGCAGCTCCGCCAGCGCGGTGACCAGTTCGGCTTCGGCGGTGGCGCGGGCGAGGCGAAGCGGATGAACGGGCACGACTCCACCCTAGGCGGCGGGCAGCGTGTAGCCCTCGGGTGCCGCGGTGATGAGTCCGTCGCGCTCGAGTCCGGCGAGGGCGCGGGCGAACTGCGCGGCATCGTCGAGCCCGGCCGCCGACCAGCGCGCGCGGAGCGCCTCGAGCGGCACCGGCACCTCGTGGGCGCGCAATTCGGCGAGGACGAGCCCGCGCACCTGGCGGTCGGAGCCCTCGTACTTCTTCTGTCGCGGTGCCCGCGCGCCGGTGTGCTCGGGGTATCCGGCGGCGCGCCAGGCGCAGAGGTCGGCAACGGGGCACGATTCGCACTGCGGCGCGCGCGCCGTGCAGATGACTTGCCCGAGTTCCATCGTGCCGGCGTTGACGAGGCGGGCGGTCGCCGCATCCGTCGGTAGCGTGGCCTCCATCTCGACCAGGTCGCGGCGCGTCGCGGGCGGCCCCGGTTCGGCGTCGCCGCGCAGTGCTCGCGCGAGCACGCGCCGCACATTGGTGTCGACGACGGGGGTGCGCACGCCGTAGGCGAAGGCGGCGACGGCGCGCGCCGTGTACGGGCCGACGCCCGGCAACTCCAGCAGCGCCTCCACCTCGTCGGGCACGCGTCCGGCGTGCCGCTCGGTGATGGCGACGGCGGCGCCGTGCAGGTTGAGGGCGCGGCGCGGGTAGCCGAGCCGGTCCCACGCGCGCACCGCCTCGCCGGGCGGCACCGCCGCGAGGTCGGCGGGTGTCGGCCAGCGTTCGAGCCAGGCCGCAAGTCGCGGGATGACGCGCGAGACAGGCGTCTGCTGCAGCATGAACTCGCTCACCAGGATGCCCCAGGCGCCGAAGCCGTCCCGTCGCCATGGCAGGTCCCGATGCCCGGCCGCGAACCAGGCGGCGACGCGCGCGCCGAGCACAGCGGGCGCGTCCGCGGCGGAGTTCGGTGCAGTCATCCCAGCCAGGCTACGACGCCGTGGCTACGCTGAGATCATGCCGAGATGGTCGCCCGCCCGCGAGGACGTGCTGGAGGCGCTTGCCGCCGAGATTCTGACCCACTACGCCAAGGGTCGGGTCGCTGTCGCGGTCGAGGGCGCCGAGGGTTCGGGCTCGCGCGCGTTCGCGAGCGATCTGGCGGCCGTGCTGGTGCGCCGCGGGCACGCCGCCGTCACCGCGCACATCGACGACTTCCAGCGACCGCGAGCCGAGCGCGGGGCCGACACCGCCGAGGGCCGCTACCGCGATGCCTTCGACTATTCGGTGTTCCGTCGCGTGCTGATCGACCCGTTCCGGCTCGGCGGCAGCGCGGCGTTCGTGCTGGCGGCGTTCGACGCCGACGCGGATCAGCCGATCGAGCCGACCTGGACGACGGCCCCCGCGAACGCGATCCTGCTCGTCGAGGGCGAGTTCTTGTTGCGCCCCGACCTGCGCGCGATCTGGAACTTCAGCGTGTGGCTCGACGGGCCGGGGGAGCCCCTCGCCGCCTACACCGCGGATGCGCAGCCCCGCACCCGCGCGAGCGCGATCATCGACGCCACCGACCCCGAGCACCCGCGTCGCGTCTTCGCCGACTCCTGCTGAGCGGGCCGCCGACCCCTGCTGAGCCCGCCGACTACACCGGAACCCGCGCCAGCACCGTCTCGGGCTCGAGGAACTGCCCGGATCGCTCCACCTGGTGCACGAGGGTGACGAGCGCCGCGTTCGTCGGCGTGCCGATCCCGGTCTGCTGTGCGAGACCGACGACGGCGCCGTTGAGGAAGTCGATCTCGGTGAGTTGTCCGCGCTGAATGCTTTGCAGCGTCGAGCCCGGGTTCGGCACGTCGCCCATGCGGTCGGCGAGCATGCGCGGGAAGATCGAACCGACGGCGAGGGGAAGCCAGCCGATCGTTTCGAGCACGCGGCCCGAGACGCCCTGCATGTCGCCGAGGCGGATGCCGAGCCGCCGCGCCACGCGCACCGTTTCGCGCATGCTGGCGGTCATCACTCGTCTGAGGCCCGGATCCGCGACCACCTCTTGCACGCTCAGCCCGGTGATCGCGGGCAGGGCGTTCACGTGGTTGACGAGGAGTTTGCTCCACTGGGCGGCGTCCAGATCGGGTGCGACCTCGGTGGGCAGAGCCTCGCTCAGGGTGGCGGCGAGGCGTTCCAGCTCCTCCGGCGAGGTGCCTTCGGCGGCGCCGATCACGAGCGGCAGCGCGGCGGTGATGGTGATTTTGCCGGGGGAGAGGTAGGAGGCGGCGAACAGCGCGAGGCCGCCGAACAGTGTCGCGTCGGGGAGTTCTTCGCGCGCGACGTCGAGGCCGCCGAGACCGTTCTGCACGACGAGCAGCGGAACGCCGCGGAGCACCGCACTGTGCGCGTCGAGGGCGGCACGAGCATCCTGCGCCTTGGTGGCGAGGATGGCGAGTTCGGGGGCCTCGGTCAGGAACTCGTCGGCGCTCACGTGGGCGACGTGGTCGCCGAAGCCGCCGTCGAGTCGGATGCCGTTCTCGCGGATCGCCGCGAGGTGCGCGCCGCGCGCCGCGACCGCGACCTCGTGGCCGGCTCGATCCAGCAGCGCCGCGAGGGCGCCGCCGACGGCCCCGGCTCCGATGATTCCAATTCGCACTCTCGCATCGTAGGGGCGCGAGCGGGCTCGTCGCGCGGCGATACGATGGCGAGGTGTCAGCAAGCCCGGGAGTGTTGCTCGTCGACAAGCCACAGGGCATCACGAGCCACGATGTCGTCTCGAGGGCCCGCCGCGCCCTCGACACCCGCAAGGTCGGCCACGCGGGCACGCTCGATCCGATGGCGACCGGGCTGCTGCTGCTCGGCGCCAACAGCGCGACGCGTCTGCTGACCTACCTGGTGGGGCTCGACAAGGACTACGCCGCGACGATCCGACTCGGCCAGTCGACGAGCACCGACGACGCCGAGGGCGACGTCACGGGCGGCTCGGATGCGCGCGGGATCGACCGCGCCGCGATCGACGCGGTCATCCAGACCCTCACCGGCGACATCACCCAGGTGCCCTCGACGGTGAGCGCGATTAAGGTGCAGGGTCGGCGCGCCTACGAGCTGGCGCGGGCGGGGGAGACGGTTGAGCTGCGCGGACGCGACGTGACGGTGAGCTCGTTCGTGGTCGACGCGGAGCGGCGCGGGGACGACCTGCCCGAGGGCACGATTGACCTCGACGTGCGGGTGAGCGTGTCATCCGGCACCTATGTGCGTGCTCTCGCGCGCGATCTGGGTGCGGCGCTCGGCGTCGGCGGCCACCTCACCGCCCTCCGGCGCACCCGCATCGGGCCGTTCTCGGTCGACGACGCGATCCGGCTCGATCCCGAACACCCCGAGCGGGCCCGCGCCGCGCTTCTCGAGCCCGCGGCGGTCGCGACCGCGCTCTACCCGAGCGCGGCGCTCGACGCGGCTCAGCTGCGCGATCTCGCCCACGGGAAGCGCATCACCGTGGACCACCCGGATGCCGAGGTCCTCGCGCTCCTCGGACCGGATGGGCGCCTGGCCGGGCTCGCCGCCGTGACGGACCGGGCCGCGCGCATCCTCGTCAATTTCCCCACACAGGAGGTGCTCTCGTGATCTCCTGGTTCACGATCATTCAGGTCGTCGTCGCCTCGCTCGCGGGGCTCTACTGCATCGGGCTGGGCATCGCGAAGCGCTCGCCGAATGACGCCGCGATCCTGTCGGTGGCGCTCGTGGAGGTGCTGCTGATCGCCCAGTTCGTCGTCGCGCTCGTCGCGCCCGGCTTCGGCAACGTGGCGACCGGCAGCGTGCTCGAGTTCTTCCTATACCTCGTCACCGCGCTCCTGATTCCGCCGATCGCGGTGCTGTGGGCACTTCTCGAGCGGTCGCGGTGGAGCAGTGTCGTGCTCGGCATTGCGGCGATCTCGATCGCGATCATGATCTACCGCATGCAGCAGATCTGGGCGATCCAACTGGCCTGAGCCGCGCGGCGCGCCGCGCCCCACCGCAGTACGCTGGGGGGCGATGTTGCGCTCACCCGATTCGAGTCCGCCGCCGCGGAGAATCACCGGCCCCGGTCGTGTCCTCGTTGCCGTGTACGGCATCCTGGCGATCGCGGCGACCGGTCGCTCGGTGCTGCAGATCGCGACCCGGTTCGAGGAGGCGCCGCTCGCGTATTCGCTTTCGGCCGTCGCGGCCGTGGTGTACATCCTCGCCACGCTCGCCCTGGCGCTCGGCTGGGACGGCCTGGCCTGGATCACGATCGGATTCGAGCTCCTCGGTGTGGTGACGATCGGCGCGGTGAGTGTTGTCGCTCCGGCGCTGTTGGGGCTCGCCTCCGCGTCGCCGTTCGGCGGTCAGGCGACCGTCTGGAGCGCGTTCGGGGCCGGATACCTGCTGGTGCCCCTTGTGCTGCCGATTCTCGGTCTGCTGTGGCTGCGTCGCCGCACGCGGGCGACGGCCGAGGCGCCGGCATCGTGAGGGTCTTCCGCAGCCTGGAGGAGGTGCCGCACGGGTTCGGTCCGTCGGCGATCGCGATCGGCAAATTCGACGGCGTTCACCTCGGCCATCGCGCGCTCATCGAGACGCTCTGCGAGCGCGCGCGCGAACTCGGCATCGCGCCGGTGGTGGTCACCTTCGATCGCAACCCGCTCGCGCTGTTGCGCCCGGAACGGTGCCCGCCCGCGCTCGTCAGCAATGCGCAAAAGCTTGAGCTGCTTGCCGAGGCCGGCGTCGAGGCGACCCTCATGCTGACCTTCGACGAGGAGCTCAGCGCGGTTCCCGCGACCGAGTTCGCGGAGAACACCCTGGTGCGCGCGCTCCGCGCACGTCTCGTGCTCGCCGGCGCCGACTTCCGCTTCGGCGCGCGCGGCCAGGGCGACGTCGAGCTGTTGACTCGGATCGGGGCCGAGCGCGGCTTCGAGACGGTCGTGATCGGTGATGTCGCCGGTTCCGGGGATTCGGTGACCGGCTCCGACCGTCGCGCCTCCTCGACCTGGATTCGCGAGCTGCTCGACGAGGGCAAGGTTCACGACGCGGCGAGGCTGCTGGGCCGCCCGCCGACGTTGCGCTCCGTGGTGGTGCACGGTGAGCACCGCGGTCGCGAACTCGGGTTCCCGACCGCCAACCTCGATCCGGATATCGAGGGTTTCGTTCCGCAGGACGGCGTCTACGCGGCGTGGGCGACGATCGACGGGCAGCGCTACGCCGCGGCCGTCTCGATCGGCAACAACCCGACCTTCGAGGGCATCCCCGCGCACCAGGTGGAGGCTTTCCTGCTCGATGCGGAGCTGGATGCCTACGGCCGCACGATCGAACTGGAGTTCATCGACTTCGTGCGCCCGATGCTCCGTTTCGACGGCATCGAGTCGCTCATCGCCGGGCTGACCGCCGACGTGGAGAAGGTCCGCGAGATCCTCGGAACTCCGGCGCCGCGCTAGCCGGATCAGCTGCCGGGCACCCCGCGGTGGCCGTAGAGGAAGAGCACGATGGCGGCGGCGCTGCCGGTGATCGCCGGCCCCGTGCCGATCTCCCAACCGGCGTCGCTCGCAATCAGTCGGCGACCGCGCACGACCGCGCGGATCGGCAGCGGCGCCGAGAGGCTGCGGGCGAGCGCCACCGCTCCCGAGACGGTCGCGCTGACGGCGAGCGGGCGGCCGAGGGCGAGCGTGAGTTCGAAGGCATCCGCGAGCGTCGCCCCGAGTTCGGGCACGCGCACGCGCGTGCGGGCGGTCAGGCGCTCCATCGCGAGCGAGCGGATGCGCGCCGTCAGAGCGCCGAGATCTTCGGTCGCCAGGATGGCGCGGTCGCGTCGACCCCGCGTCGCGGTGCGGGCGATCGAGCGCGCCAGATCTTCCACGGTCGTGTTCGGACGCAGCGTCGGGTGCGCGGCGATGGTGGGCCCTTCGGCTTCGAGGATCTCGGCCACGGCGAGCAGCAGTTCGCCCTGGCGCCTCGACCAATTCGACTCGACACGCGACTCGTCGCGGCGCGCCCGGGTGCTCAGCGGCAGGTGCCGGGTCACATCGCTCATGCTGTGAGCGTACGCCGCCGTCGCCGTGCACGACGCGGCGGCGCACGGCGTGCGATCTCTAGACTCGTGCGGTGAGTGACGAGCGGGCCTTCGAGGAGCGGAGGATGCGTCGCGGCCGCGTGCTGGTGTTCATCGGCGTCGTTCTCCTCGCCCTCAACCTGCGCACCGCGGTCGCCGCGATTTCGCCGATCGTCGACCGGATCTCGGTGGAGCTGGCGCTCGATCCGGTGGCCCTCGGTGTGCTGGGGGCGACGCCGCCGCTCGCGTTCGCCGCCTCGGGGGTGATTGGCCCGTTCATCGTGCGCCGGGTGGGGCTCGAGCGGGCGCTCGTGCTCGCGATCGTCGTGATGATCGCCGGGCACCTGGGTCGCACGCTCGCGGCCTCCACCCTCATGCTCGTGATCGCGACGATCGTCACTTTGCTCGGTGTTGGCGTGGCGAACGTGCTGCTTCCGCCGATCGTGAAGCGCTACTTCCCGCATCGCGTCGGCGCCGTCACGGCGCTCTACGCGACGGTCATGTCGGTCGGGGCGACGATTCCGGCCCTCATCGCCGTGCCGGTCGCCGACGGTGCGGGGTGGAGGGTGTCGCTCGGCGTGTGGTTCGCGTCGGCGCTCATCGTCGCGATCCCGTGGGTGGCGGGCCTGCTCGGGCGGCACGATCAGGCGCACGACGCGGCGACGCGCGCCGCCGAGGCGGTCGAGACCGGGGCGCTCCCGGTCGCGGCTCGGCTCGGCGTGGTGCGCTCCCGGGTCGCCTGGTCGATCGCGGGGGTGTTCGCGATGGCGTCCTTCGGCGCCTACGCCGCGTTCGCCTGGTTGCCGCTGCTGCTGACCGACTTGGCAGGCGTGGATGCGGCGGCGGCGGGCGGACTTCTCGCCCTGTTCACGATCGCCGGTTTCCCGGCCGCGCTGCTGGTTCCCGTCCTCGCGTCGAGGCTGCGTTCGGCCACGCCGCTCGTGGTGGCCGGCATCGCGTTCCACCTTGCGGGCTACCTCGGGTTGATTCTCGTGCCCACGACGGCGACCTGGCTCTGGGTGCTGTTCGCGGGCCTCGGCCCGCTGATGTTCCCGCTCGCGCTCGCGCTGATCGGCCTGCGCTCGCGCACCACTGAGGGCGCGGTGGCGCTGAGCGGGTTCGTGCAGGGGTTCGGCTACCTGATCGGGGCGGCCGGGCCTTTTCTCGTCGGCATCATCCACTCGGCAACGGGCGGCTGGATCGCCCCGTTGTGGCTCCTGCTCGGTGCGGCGGTGTTCGCGATTCCGGCGCTGTTCGTGCTGGCGCGCGGCGAAACCGTCGAAGACGAGCTCGAGCGCCGCGCCGCTTAGTCGCCGATCAGCTCGGAGCGGTGGATCAGCGCGGCGGCGCCGATCAGCGGGCCGTCGCCGGAGAGCGCGGAGGGCACGACCCGCACCTTGGTGACGAAGCCGAACTGGACGTGCTCGGCGATCGGCTCGCGAATCAGGTCGAACAGGTCCGGAGTCACGTGAGAGAAGCCGCCGCCGATCGCGACCACATCGAGGTCGACGAGCGCGGTCGCCGAGGCGATCGCCTGCCCGATCGCGCGACCCGAGCGGGCGACCGCGCGGCGGGCGATCTCGTCGCCGGCGGCGTAGGCGGCCGCGAGCTCCTCGCCGGTCGACCCGTCCCAGCCTTCGCGACGCGCCCAGGCGACCGTCTTGGGGCCTGAGGCGACCGCCTCCCGGCATCCGGCCCCACCGCACGCGCACGGGTCGTCGAATCCGGCGACCTCGACGTGCCCGATGTGACCGGCGTTGCCGGTCGGGCCGGGAACCGTGCGACCCCCGAGGATCAGGCCGCCGCCGACGCCCGTCGACACGATCATTCCCATCGCGTTGTCGGCGCCGCGCGCCGCGCCCACCCAGTGTTCGGCGAGCGCGATGCACAGGCCATCCATCCGTAGCGTGACGGGAATGCCTGGCGCGACCGGTTCGACGACGCTGCGCACCAGGTCGCGCAGCGGGTAGTCGCGCCAGTTCGCCAGGTTGAGCGGCGAAACCGCCCCCGCCCCCACATTGATCGGGCCGGCCGCGCCGATTCCGGCGCCGACGAGCTCGTGCTCGGGGGCCAGGCTCGCGAGCGCCGCCATCGTGGCGCCCGTGACGGCCTCGGCCAGCTGCTCGGAGGTCGATCCCGCGCCGGTCGGTCGGCGGTGGCGCGAGGAGGTGACGACCGCGCCGTCGGCGGTGACGAGCGCGGCTTCGACCTTCGTGCCGCCGAGGTCGAGGGCGAGAGCAACTGGAATCACGAGGCGGACTGCTTTCGGTCGGCGCGGTCACGGCGTCAGCGCACGCGCGCGGCGGGTGGGCGAGGGGATCTCCCCTTCAGCGTAGCGATCGCCGCGTCGCTGCCCCCGCGGGGGTCGACCGCGCCGTACACTGGCCGCGTGAACGGCGTCTCGCGGCTGGAACGGGTGATCGATCTGCCGCGTTCGATCGTCTGGGAGGCGCTCGTCGATCCGATTCTGAGCGAGGGCTGGCTTCACCCCGACGCGAGTCTGCTCGACGGCGTCGAGGTGCTCGAACGCCGCGACCCGGTTGCTGAAACGCCCGAGCTGCCCGCGATCCTCGAATCCGACGGCCCGCACCTCGGGCACGTGCGCGTCGAGGTGACCGAATCGCGCGGCGGCACGCGCGGCGGCGTCACCGAGGTCGTCCTCACCGTTCCCCAGCACATCGACGACCGCTTCCGCGCACCGTTGATCGCGGGCTGGCAGACGCGGCTCGACCAGCTCGAGGGTCTGCTGCGCGGGCATCCGGTCGATTGGGACAACTGGGAACGCGACCACGGCGCCGACTACGAGAGCCACCTCGTGCGCGCCGCGACGGCGGCATCCCCCTGAGAGTCTCCTCCCTGAGTTCGGCAGGCACGCTCGCTAGACTCAGGGGGTGAATGCCACCAATTCCGGCGTGACGACGCGCACCGCGCTCGCTCCCGCCGAACGCGCGACCCGGTTGCTCGGCGCCGAGCTGACCGAGAAGAGCCTGCGGCTGCATCTGGAAGGTCTTCCGGGCGTCGACGCGGTCGGCCTCGAACAGCGCGCCGCCGCCCTCGGAACCCGCTCGATCAAGACCACCTCGAAGGCCTGGGCCCTCGACCGCATCATCGAGCTGATCGACCTCACGACGCTCGAGGGCGCCGACACGCCCGGCAAGGTCCGCTCGCTCGTAGCGAAGGCGGTCACCCCGGATCCGAGCTCTCCCGACACGCCCCGCGTCGCGGCGGTCTGCGTCTACGGCGACATGGTTCCGGATGCGGTGGCCGCCCTCGGCGCGCTCCACGGTGATCCGGACGACGGCCTGATCTCCGTCGCGGCGGTCGCGACCGCCTTCCCGAGCGGCCGTGCCTCGCTCGCGGTGAAGCTCGCCGACACCCGCGACGCGGTCGCGGCGGGCGCCGACGAGATCGACATGGTGATCGACCGGGGGGCGTTCCTCGCGGGCCGCTACGGCGAGGTCTTCGAGCAGATCGTCGCCGTGAAGGAGGCCTGCCGCCGCGAGGACGGCAGCTTCGCGAGCCTCAAGGTGATCCTCGAGACGGGCGAGCTGAACTCCTACGACAACGTGCGCCGCGCCAGCTGGCTGGCGATCCTCGCCGGGGGCGACTTCATCAAGACCTCGACCGGCAAGGTGAGCCCCGCCGCCACCCTGCCGGTGACGCTTCTCATGCTCGAGGTGGTGCGCGATTGGTATCGCCTCACGGGCGAGAAGATCGGCGTGAAGCCGGCCGGAGGCATCCGCACCTCGAAGGATGCGATCAAATACCTCGTGACCGTCGCCGAGACGGTCGGCGAGGAGTGGCTGCAGCCGCACCTGTTCCGCTTCGGCGCGTCGAGCCTTCTCAACGATGTGCTCCTGCAGCGCCAGAAGCTCCAGACCGGCCACTACTCCGGCCCCGACTACGTCACGATCGACTAAGGACCGCAGCATGGTGAAAGACATCGACATCCCCGCCGGCGCCGGATTCCTGGACTACGCCCCGGCGCCCGAGTCGACGAGCATCCTGAAGCTTCGTGACTCCTACGGCCTGTTCATCGACGGCGACTTCGTCGACGGGCACGGCACGCCGTTTTCCACCGTGTCGCCCGCGACCGAGAAGGTGATCGCCGAGATCGCGACCGCCAACGAGCGCGACGTCGATCTGGCGGTCGCCGCGGCCCGCCGCGCCTACGACAAGACCTGGTCGAAGCTTTCGGGCGCCGACCGCGGCAAGTACCTGTTCCGCATCGCCCGCCTCGTGCAGGAGCGTGCCCGTGAGCTCGCGGTCGCCGAGAGCCTCGACAACGGCAAGCCGATCAAGGAGAGCCGCGACGTCGACGTGCCGCTGGTGGCGGCCTGGTTCTTCTACTACGCCGGCTGGGCCGACAAGCTCGACTACGCGGGCCTCGGCGCGAACCCGAAGGCGCTCGGCGTGGCCGGGCAGGTCATCCCGTGGAACTTCCCCCTCCTGATGCTCGCCTGGAAGGTCGCCCCGGCGCTCGCCGCGGGCAACACGGTGGTGCTGAAGCCGGCCGAGACGACCTCGCTCACGGCGCTGCTGTTCGCCGAGATCCTGCAGCAGGCCGACCTGCCGAAGGGTGTCGTCAACATCGTCACCGGGGCGGGCGCGACGGGTGCGACGCTCGTGCGGCATCCGGACGTCGACAAGGTCGCCTTCACCGGCTCGACCGCGGTCGGTCGGGAGATCGCCAAGGCGATCGCCGGCACCGGCAAGAAGGTCACGCTCGAGCTCGGCGGCAAGGCGGCCAACATCGTCTTCGATGACGCGCCGATCGATCAGGCGATCGAGGGCATCGTCAACGGCATCTTCTTCAACCAGGGCCACGTCTGCTGCGCCGGTAGCCGCCTGCTGGTGCAGGAGAACATTCACGACGAGGTGATCGACCGCCTGAAGAGCCGGCTGTCGACACTGCGGCTCGGCGATCCGCTCGACAAGAACACCGACATCGGGGCCATCAACTCGCAGGAGCAGCTCGAGCGCATCACGGCGCTCGTTGCCGCGGGCGAGGCGGAGGGCGCCGAGCGCTGGAGTGCCCCGTGCGACTTCCCCGAGAACGGGTTCTGGTACGCGCCGACGATCTTCACCAACGTGTCGACCAGTTCGCGCGTGGCGCGCGAAGAGATCTTCGGCCCGGTGCTCAGCGTGCTGACCTTCCGCACCCCCGCGGAGGCGATCGCGAAGGCGAACAACACTCCTTACGGCCTCTCGGCGGGCATCTGGAGCGACAAGGGTTCCAAGATCCTTGCCGTCGCCGACAAGCTGCGCGCGGGGGTGATCTGGGCGAACACCTTCAACCGTTTCGACCCGGCGTCGCCGTTCGGCGGCTACAAGGAGTCCGGCTACGGCCGCGAGGGCGGCCGCCACGGCCTCACCGCGTACCTCGCCGCCAGCGGGTCGAGTAGCCCGCGGAGCGACAACCCCCGCGGGTCGAGTAGCCCGCGCAGCGGGCGTATCGAGACCAAGGGAGCCGGCCGATGACCCACCTGACGATCCCCAAGACCTACAAGCTCTACATCGGCGGCAAGTTCCCGCGCACCGAGTCGGGGCGAAGCTACGAGGTGACGACGCCGAAGGGCAAGTTCCTCGCCAACGCCGCCCTGGCCAGCCGCAAGGACGGTCGGGATGCGGTTGTCGCCGCCCGCGCCGCCCAGCCCGGCTGGGCCGGTGCCACCGCCTACAACCGCGGTCAGGTGCTGTACCGCATCGCCGAGGTGCTGGAGGGGCGGCGCGAGCAGTTCGTCGCCGAGATCTCCGCCTCCGAGGGGGTGTCGAAGTCGGTCGCGACCGCGCAGGTGGAGGCGGCGATCGACTCCTGGGTGTGGTTCGCCGGCTGGGCCGACAAGTACGTGCAGGTCGCGGGCACCGGCAACCCGGTCGCGGGACCGTACTTCAACCTCTCGGTGCCCGAGCCGACCGGGGTCGTCGCGATCGTCGCGCCGCAGGGCAAGGGCGCGTCGCTCCTGGGTCTTGTCAACGTCGTCGCTCCCGCGATCGTCAGCGGCAACACGGTGGTCGTGATCGCGAGCCAGCAGCACCCGCTCAGCTCGATCAGCCTCGCCGAGGTCTTCGCCACGAGCGACCTCCCGGGGGGCGTCGTCAACGTGCTCACCGGCTCGCCCGCCGAGATCGCGCCGTGGCTCGCGAGCCACGCCGATGTCAACGCGCTCGACTTGGCCGGCGCCGACGCGCTCGACTGGGTGGAGCTCGAGATCGCGGCGGCGGACACGCTGAAGCGGGTCCTGCATCCGGAGCCCGGTGTTCCGCCGCGGACGCTCGACCGCATCGTCGCGCTCACCGAGACGAAGACGGTCTGGCACACCAAGTCGCTGATCTGAGCCGCGCCTCGCGTACGCCGTCGCGAGCCGCGCGACCGGTGCCAAAAGTGCGATCGCGGCGCGCAAGATCGCGCTTTTGGCGCCGCTCGCGGGAACGGGCGCGCGCGTTTGCGAGCACGGGGGACGACATCTCGTCGAGACGCGGGAATTCTTCAGGCCGGCGCTCTAGCGTGGCGGCATGCGCATCCTCCTGACCGGCGCCACCGGATATCTGGGCGGGCGCTTGGCTCCCCGGTTGTTGGAACGTGGTCACGAGGTGCGCGTGCTGGTGCGCGACGCGTCGCGCCTCCGCGATGTGCCCTGGGCGGCGGATGTCGAGGTCGTTGAGGGCGATCTGGGCGACGCGGATGCGGTACACCGCGCGCTCCGGGATCGCGAGGTCGCGTACTACCTGGTGCACTCGATGTCGGCGCACATGGACTTCGCCGACGTCGATCGGCGCCACGCCGAGACCTTCGCCGCGGCGGCGCGCGAGGCGGGCGTCTCACGCATCGTGTACCTCGGCGGGTTGCACCCCGAGGGCCGGCTGTCGCCGCACCTGCGCTCGCGCGCCGAGGTCGGCGACATTCTGCTCGCCTCCGGGGTGCCGACGGCGGCGCTCCAGGCGGGGGTGGTGATCGGATCCGGCTCGGCGAGTTTCGAGATGATCCGGCACCTGACCGAGGTGCTGCCTTACATGCCGGCGCCCAAATGGGTGCGCAACTTCATCCAGCCGATCGCGGTGCGCGACGTGCTCTACTACCTGCTCGAGGCCGCCGCGCTGCCGCCCGAGGTGAACCGCGCCTTCGACATCGGCGGCCCCGACGTGCTGCGCTACGGCCAGATGATGAACGGCTACGCGGTCGAGGCGGGCCTGCACCAGCGTCCGATCGCCTCGCTTCCGGTGCTGACGCCGTGGCTCGCCTCGCACTGGGTCAACCTGGTCACGCCCATTCCGCGCGCCCTCGCGGTGCCGCTCGTGACGAGCCTGCAGAACGACGCGGTGTGCCGCGAGCACGACATCTCCCGGTGGATTCCCGACCCCGAGGGCGGGCTGACCGGCTATCGGCGCGCGGTGCGCCTGGCGCTCGGCAAGATGCGGTCGGGCGAGGTGGAGACTAGTTGGCAGAACGATCAGGTGCTCGGCGCGCCGAGCGACCCGCTGCCGAGCGACCCGGAGTGGGCCGGTCACACGGTCTACGTGGATGAGCGAGAGCAGGTCTCGACCGCCTCGCCCGAGCGGCTGTGGAGCGTGATCGAGGGGATCGGCGGTGAGAACGGCTGGTACTCCTTGCCGCTCGCCTGGGCGCTGCGCGGCTGGCTCGACAAGCTCGTCGGCGGGGTGGGTCTGCGTCGTGGGCGCCGTCATCCGCACGAGTTGGCGCTCGGCGAGGCGCTCGATTTCTGGCGCGTGGAGGAGTTGGACCGCGGCCGCGTGCTGCGACTGCGCGCCGAGATGAAGCTACCCGGGCGCGCCTGGCTCGAGCTCTCGGCGCTTCCGCATCCGGACGGCTCGCGATACCGGCAGCGTGCGGTGTTCTTCCCGCGCGGGCTCGCCGGGCGGTTGTACTGGTTCGCGATTCTGCCCTTTCATGGCGTGATCTTCCGCGGCATGGCGCTACGCATCACAGAACGCGCCGAGGCCGAGGCGCGCGCAGACGGGGCCGCGGCGAGCCCCGCGGACGAGATCACGACTCGGTGACGAAAAGGTAACAAACCGGTAACGCAACCTGCTAAGTTCGAGGCACCCGCAGCGACGCGGGGACCACACCCGTGGTGAACCCGAACCGAAAGCGTGTCAATGGCGACATCGCAGCCCGTTGCCGAGTCCCCGAAACTCGGTCACCCCACCCATCCGCTTCGGCGTGCTCTCGTCGCCAGCGCGCTCACCCTGGGCCTCGTGCTCGTGATGGCGCTCAACCCCGACGCCGTGCGCGTGTTCGCCGCGAGCCCGTTCGGCGAACTCCGAAGCCCGGGGGAGTCGGCCTTCATCGCCGCCCACCGCGGCGACCGGTCCGATGCGCCCGAGAACACCCTGCCGGCCTTCGAGTCCGCGTTCGAGAGCGGCTTCGCTTTCGTCGAAACCGACCTCCAGCTGACGCGCGACGGCCACGTCGTGCTGATGCACGACCCGAGCGTCGATCGCACCACGAACGGCACCGGCAACGTCGCGAGCATGACGCTTGAGGAGCTGCGCACACTTGATGCCGGAGCCTGGTGCGACGAACGCTTCCGCGGAACACTCGTGCCCACCTTCGGGGAGTTCCTCGACCTGCTGGCGGCATCTGAGTCACGCGCCCTGCTCGAGCTGAAGGGCGACTGGACGCCCACCGAGGTGCGCTCGATGCTCGCCGAGATCTTCCCGCGCGGGGTGCAGAACCGCGTCGCCTTCGCGAGCTTCAGCAAGGAGTCGCTCACCTCGCTCGCCGAGGCGGCGGCGGTGTTCCCGCGCATCGTCTTGCGCAAGACGCTCCCCGAGGATCCGGTCGCGCTCGTCGAGAAGTACTTCGCCAGCGCGATCATGACGCGCACCGAGGAGCTGGAGGCCCGCCCCGACGTCGTCGTGGCGATGCACGAGGCGGGACTCGGGGTGCTGCTCTATACGCTCAACGACCGCGAGAGCTGGGCCGAGGCGCTCGCGCTCGGGGTCGACGGGATCGCCACCGACCGCCCCAGCGCCCTCGACGGCTGGATCGCACAGACCGCGCCCGGAACCTAGGTTCGGCGCCATGCGCTGTTCAAACGACCCTCGAGCGGTGCCAAAAGCGCGATCCGAGCGCGCAACATCGCACCTTTCGCACCGCTCGAGGGGATATCGAACGAGCACACGGTGCCCGCGTTCACCACCTCGCGGGGAACGACACCTAGGCGGCGGCTAACTGCGGGCGAGCAGATCGCGGAAGAACTCGATGCCGCGCAGGTACGTCGACACGCGGATGCTCTCGTCGATCGCGTGCAGGGTGGCGCGCTCGGCGGTCGTCAGATCGAACGGCAGGAAGCGGTAGACGTGGTCGCTCACGCGCGTGAAGTGCCGCCCGTCGCTGGCCTGCAGCATCACGTAGGGGGTGACGATCGCCTCGGGGAACAGGGCGCCGATCGAGGCCGAGAGCCGGTCCCACGCCTCGCCCTCGGAGGGGGAGACGGGGGAGGGCTCCGCCCCGTAGACCAGGCGGGCTTCGACCCCGTCGCGCGCCACCACCTGCTGGATGTGGGCGAGCGCCTCGGCGAGGCTCGACCCGACCGCGATGCGCACGTTCACCATCGCCGTCGCCTTCTCGGCGATGACGTTGTCGCCCGCGGATCCGCGCAGCCGGGTCACGGCGTAGGTGGTGCGCACCATGGCGTTGGTCTCGGGGCCCAGCCGCGAGAACACGGCCGTCAGCAGCCCACGGAACAGCCCGACGTGGGTGAAGAGGAACCGCATCGGCTGCTTTGTGTGGGCGCCGAGGCGGCGGATCATCTCGGCGGTCGGCTCGGCGAGCTGGGCCGGCGCGGGGCTGCGATCCAGGCGCACGATCGCGCGCGCGAGCCGTGTCGTGGCGCCGTCGCGGACGGGCGTGGAGGCGTGCCCCCCGCTGCGCTCCACCGAGAGTTCGATGCCCGCGAGACCCTTTTCGCTCACGCCGACGACCGCGATCGGCGCCTCGACGCCGGGGAAGATGCCCTCCACGACCGCGCCGCCCTCATCCACGACGAGCGCCGGGCGGACGCCGCGCGCCTCCAGCAGGTCGACGATCGCGGGGGCACCGTTGCCGGCGACCTCCTCGTCGTGCCCGAAGGCCAGGTACACGTCGGCTGCGGGCGTGAAGTCCTCGGCGAGCAGCGACTCGACCGCCTCCAGGATGCTGCCGAGCGCGCCCTTGTCGTCGATGGCGCCGCGGCCGCGGATGCGTTCCTCGCCGTCCTCGTCGCGCACGAGCTCCGCCTCGAAGGCGGGGAACTGCCACCCGGGCTCGTCGGCGGGCACCACGTCCTGGTGGGCCATCAGCACGAGCGGGGCCGCCGCGGCGTCCTTTCCCGCCCAACGGAAGAGCAGTGACGCGCCGCCGACGAGCTCCGATTCGAGGCGCTCGTGCACGAGCGGGAAGAGTTCGGCAAGGGTGGCGCGGAAGGCGTCGAAGGCCGCCCAGTCCACCTCCTCGGCGTTCGAGCGGGAGACGGTCGGAATCCGGATCAGTTCGCGCAGGCGATCGACGGGGGTGCTCACGCTTCGATGCTAGGTGCGAGGGCCGCGCCGCCCGAATCGGTAGGCTCGAGGAATGAGCTCCCAGCCGCGCCAATCCGCCCCGGTGCCTCGACGACTCGCGCTTGCGCCGGCGTTGATTGCGACAATGGCGCTGCTCATCGGGGTGGTGCTGCTGGAGTCGGATGCGTTCCTGGTCATCCGATTCGTGGTCTCGATCTTTGCGCTCATCATCGCCTGGTTCGCGGTGCGGGCGCGGCACTGGTGGTGGGTGCCGCCGCTGGCAGCGATCGCGGTGGTCTGGAACCCGGTGATCCCGATTGCGGTGCCCGACGAGTGGTGGCTCGGGATGCAGTACCTGGCCGTGCTCGTGGTCGTCGCCGCGGGCGTGCTGATTCGCGTCGCGGTTCCGCCGGCGAGCGCGTCACGATCCCGCTGACGGGGCGTTTCGGCTAGAGTGGGGGTACGTTCCGCCCCACCGGCCAAAGCCGGGTCTGGGATTCCGCGGAAAGTGCACGGTGAACAATGTGCACGCACGGTGAGCGCCGATCCCGCATGGCGGTCTCGTACCACACAGCAGCAGCCCGAGTCTCGGGCGGATTGACCGGCATTCTGGCGAATGCTCGAGGAGAATCATGGCCCAAACCGGGCAGAAGTCGCGCAACGGGGGACGCCGCGCCGCGCCGCAGCGCAAGCGTCAGCATCAGGACGAAACGGGCGTCATTCCCGTGCTCGCGCGCATTGTGCGCACGATCGAGAACTCGGCGGAGCGCGGCAAGGTCAATGCCGCGAACCGCACGCGGTTCCGTGTCGTCGCCGTGCTCGTGCGCGAGGAGCGCGCCCGGATCAAGGCGGATGCGAGCCTGGGTGACGCCGAGCGCAGCAAGGAGCTGACCCGCCTCGACGGCATCGCCACGATCATGGCGAAGACGGCCTCGCGCGACACGAGCCTCATCCAGCTGCTCACCGACACGGCGCCGCTGTCGACCGCGGCGCTCGAGGTGCGCCGCACGATCCTGATGGAGGCGGGCGCCGAGCTCAGCCCCGAAGATCTCGTGATCGTCACCGAGGCGCCGGAGAAGTCGCCCGCGGAGGACCGCCAGGTCGTGCCGCAGTCGGTCAAGCAGTACCAGATGTCGAATCCGTTCCTGGCGCCCGACTTCAGCGCGGCCCAGGCGAAGCCCACCACCGAGGGGCGCCTCGCGAACTGGGAGCTCATCGAGCCGCTGTTCCGCTCCTTCGAGGTCGGCGCGGGCGGCGGCGCCGCCACCATGAACCTGCCGGCGCCGCGCACGCGCGAGACGCCCGGCGGCACCGAGCTGATGATCCACCAGGCGCGTTTCATCGAGTCGGCGCGCACCGGACACCGCAGCTTCCTGCTCGCCGACGAGCCCGGCCTCGGCAAGACGGCGCAGGCGCTGCTCGCGGCGCACGTCGCCGGGTCCTACCCGCTGCTCGTCGTGGTTCCGAACGTCGTCAAGGTCAACTGGGCGCGTGAGGTCGAGAAGTGGACCCCGAAGCGCACCGCGACGGTCGTGCACGGCGACGGGGATGACCTGGACGCCTTCGCCGACGTCACGATCGTCAACTACGAGATCCTCGATCGCCACGCCGCGTGGCTCAGCCGCCGCGGCTTCAAGGGCATGATCGTCGACGAGGCGCACTTCATCAAGAACAAGGAGTCGCAGCGCTCGAAGAACGTGCTCGCGATCTCCAAGAGCATCCGGGCGGTCTCGCCGAACGCGTTGTTCATCGCACTGACCGGTACGCCGCTGATCAACCAGATCGAGGACTTCCGGATGATCTGGCAGTTCCTCGGCTGGATCGACGACAAGCAGCCGCTCGCCCAGCTGATGAAGAAGCTGGAGGAGACCGAGCGCACCCCCGGCGACCCGGGCTTCTTCGCCGCGGCCCGCGGCGCCGTGATCGACATGGGTATCGTCCGCCGCAAGAAGGAGGATGTCGCCGCCGACATCCCCGCGCGCCGGATCGCCGACATCCCGGTGGAGCTCGACGGGGAGGCGGGGCGTTCCATTCGCGCCGCCGAGCAGGCGCTCGTTACGCGCCTCGTGGATCGCTACCGTCGCGTGCTCGCGCAGCGTCCCGACGCGAACCCGGAGGACATCATCCGTCTGGTGGCGCACGCCGAACTCGAGGAGTCGCGTTCGGCCACCTCCGGCGGCGACAACGTGTTCACGATGGTGCGCAAGATCGGGCAGGCGAAGGCCACCCCGGCGGCGGATTACACGGTCAATCTGGCCCGCAACGTCGGCAAGGTGGTCTTCTTCGCCAAGCACATCGACGTGATGGACACCGCCGAGAAGCACTTCGCGAAGGAGGGCCTGCGCACGGTGTCGATCCGTGGCGACCAGAGTTCGAAGGCGCGCCAGGAGGCGATTGACGCCTTCACGAACGACGAGGACGTCTCGATCGCGGTGTGTTCGCTCACCGCGGCGGGCATCGGCGTCAACCTGCAGGCGGCGTCGAACGTCGTGCTCGCCGAGCTCAGCTGGACGAACGCGGAGCAGACGCAGGCGATCGATCGCGTGCACCGCATCGGTCAGGGCCTGCCGGTGACGGCCTGGCGCATCATTGCCGCCGGCACACTCGACGCCCGCATCTCGGAGCTCATCGACGCGAAGGCTGGCCTTGCCGCGCGCGCGCTCGACGGCGTGAACATCGACGAGGGCGAGGAGGGCTCGGTGCAGCTTTCGGCGCTCGTGACGATGCTCCGCGACGCCGTGTCGGAGCTGTAGAGCCCTCGGCGTCTTGTACCCCGAAACGGTCGTCCTGTCCTACAAGTGAGGGACACCCAGAGTGGGGGGAGCGCGGGGGTTCTCAGATGAGTAACTTCATAAGTGCACTAGTTGGGGGACTAGGGGCGGCGGTGACATCGTCGAAACGCGAATACCGGCTACGGGGGTAACCGGACACAGCGGACGAAGTCACCGCCGCCAGTAATTTTTAACGGGACTTCTCCGGGCGTTCAGCCCCGGGTGCTGTTGGCCGTTCGGCCCCGCACAATCCCGATGAACGCGTCGATCCGCGGATCGATCGGCTCCGCTGCCGGGCCGACTGGCCAGGCGAGCCCGATGCGGGTGCTGGCCCCATCGCGAATCGGGCGCACCACCACGTCGCGACGCGAGTGGGTGCGCGCGACCGACTGCGGCATCCGTGCCACGCCGACCCCCGCCGCGACGAGCGCGACGGTGTCGGCGTCGTCGCCCGGCTGCACGACCTCGTCGGCGAGATCCGCTTCGCTCACCTCGTCGACGACGGAGAACACGTGCTCCTTCGCGACGACGACGACCGGCGTTTCCTCATAGAGCGGGATGACGTGCAACTCCTCGCTTGCGGCGACGTCGCGCAGGAACGCCATCGCGGCCTCGCCGCTCGCCAGCGCGGCCAGCGCATCCCCCTGCGAGCTGGGGCGCAGTTCGAGCGGTTCGCGGCGCATCCGCTCGCGCCAGATGCGCTCCCACTTGGTGGGGGTCACTCCCGGCACGAAACACACGACGAAGGGATCTGCCACCCGCTCAGGCTAGCCTGGGCCTGTGAGCGATCAGACGATGAACCCGGCAACCGCGGCCAAGAAGCTGGAGCTGCTGCTGGCGGCGACGCCGGAGGAGTTCCGCGCGAAGCCGCTGACCCGCTCCGAGGTGCAGGCGCTGATGACCGACCCGCCCGAGTGGGTGAAGGTGCTGCGCGCCGACGGTCCGCACCCGCGTGAGGTCGTGGCGCGCAAACTCGGCGTCTCAAACTCGGGGCTTGCGCGAGGCGGCATCGTCGACCCGCTCACGACGCCCGAGATCAAGGCACTGCTTGACGAGATGCCCGACTGGCTCGTCGCCGAACGCGAGCGCCAGGCCGCCGTCGTGCGCGAGAACGCGCGCATCAAGCGCGAGAAGCGTCCCGCGGGCGAGCCCCGCGACGCGGGCGGCCGCAAGGGCGGCTCGGGAGTCTAGTCAGCGCCTACGCGCTCCAGCGCAACCGATCCAGTCGGCCGAGCATCGACCACACCGTTTCGCTCAGCTGGGGATAGGCGAGCGCGATCTGCCGCAGCATCCGGCGGTCCACGTCGGCGCTCGGGCGGCGCCCGTTGTCGGCGGCGATCAACTCCGAACGCAGGCCCAGCACGACGAACTCGTCGATCGTTGGCAGCACCTCCATGAACGCCCACGGGTCTTCACCGCCGTGCAGGCGCTCCCAGACGACGGTGCTGAGTTCGTCGTGCGCCTCCGCCCGCAGCACCTCGAGGCTCGCGCGGCGCAACACCCCGGGGTGCGGGATCTCTCGGCGTTCCTCACTCACCCTTCGAGACTACGCGTCCCGCTAGGCTCGCGGCATGAGCCGAAGTCAACGACGGTGGGGCCCTGTCGTCGGGGTGGTGGCGGTGCTCGCGGCCGTGCTGCTGCCGGCGGCTCCGGCGCTCGCTCACGACGCGCTGCGCGCCGACGTCGACGACTTCGAGATCGCCTCCTTCGACGCCGTCTACTCGCTCGGGCGCGACGCGGACGGGTCGGCAACACTCGATGTCGTCGAGACGATCGTCGCCGTCTTTCCCGAATTCGATCAGAACAAGGGCTTCTACCGCGACATCCCCGAGTATTACGGCAACGTGCAGCTGCACACCACGGTGCTCAGCGTGACGGATGCCGACGGCGCCGCCGTGCCGCACTTCACCGAGTACTTCGAGGACTTCTTCAGCGTCGGCCTCGGCGATGACAGTTACGTCCACGGCGAGCAGACCTACGTGATCCACTATCAGCAGCGCAACACGATCCGGTACTTCGCCGACGCCGACGTCGACGAGTTCCAGTGGGATGTGAACGGAACCGGCTGGGCGCAGCCCTTCGGGCGCGTCTCGGCCGAGCTGCGTGTCGCTCCCGACCTCGTGGAGGCGCTCACCGGTGGGGTGTTCTGCGCGGCGGGCGCCTACGGCGAGACCGAGTGCCCCGGAGGGATCATCCGCGAGGATGACGCCGAGACGGGGGAGGCGGTGTTCCGCGCGAGTGCGGGACCGTTCGAGCCATTCGAGAGCCTGACCGTCGCCGTCGGCTTCACCGCCGGCACCTTCGTCGAAGGACCGACGAGCTACCCGCCGTCGAGCTACGACGACGACTACGGGCAGTACACACCGCCGCCGCCCGCGCCGTGTTGGATCGAGACGGGGTTGTTCCTGATCGGCCCGCTCGGCGTGCTGATCGGGGTCGTCGCGCGCCTCACACGCACGAAGGATGTCGCCGCCGAGACCGCGGCGAGCGACATCATCGTGCCGCAGTACACCCCGCCGGACGAGAACATCATGCTCGCGGCACACATCGCGGGGCGACCGGATCGCGCCTTCGCGGCCCAGCTGGTCGACCTCGCGGTGCGCCGCAAGATTCGGCTGCTCGACCCGACGACCTCCGGCGGCGACGACTACGTCGCCGAACTGGTGACGGCCGACGGGGTCGATCGCCACGAACGCGCGCTGCTCGTCGGCATCTTCGGCGGCACACTCGGACCGGGCACGCGCTTCACGCTGTCGAGCTCCAACAAGAAACTGTCGACCGCGTTTCACCGAGGCCAGAAGGCGATCACCGACGAGATCGGCGCGCACGGCTACGCGGCGGGCACGAAGCTGCGCCCCCTGTCGGCGGGACTCATGGCGGCCGGCACGGGTGTCGCGGTCGGCGCGGTCGCGCTCCTGACCGCCTCCACCCCCTACTCGGGCAGCGAAGGCTCGTTCCTCGGCGTTCTGGCCGCCGGCTGGGGCGCCGTGCAGACCTACACGCACCCCTCGAGTCGCCGGGTGCTGACGGCAAAGGGCGAGAAGCTCAACGATTACCTGCTGGGAATGAAGGACTACCTGGAGCTGGCCGAGAAGGACCGCTTCGCGGTGCTGCAGTCGGTGACCGGGGCGGAGCGCATCCGCGTCGACGATCAGAACGAACTGGTGAAGCTCTACGAGAAGCTCCTGCCGTGGGCGGTGCTCTGGGGCGTCGAGAAGAGCTGGGGTGAGGTGCTCGTGACCGCGGCGGCGGAGGTGCACGCGCCGATCGAGTGGGTGTCGAGCACCGATCAGCTCACCGGATGGCGGCTGTACTCGATCGTGGACAGCGTCAGCCGGTCCACCCCGCCCGCACCCGTCGTGGCCCGCGCGCGATCGACCGGGTTCTCGTCGGGGGGCGGCTGGTCGTCGAGCGGGGGATCGAGTTCGAGCAGTTTCTCCTCCGGCGGCGGATTCTCCGGCGGCGGGGGCGGCGGAGGTGGCGGCCGCGGCCGATAAACTCGACCGATGCCCGATTCTCCCTTGTCTGCGAGCCCCTATGAGGTGCTCGGCGTTGCGGCGACGGCGAGTCACGACGAGTTGCGCAAGGCCTACCGGAAGCAGTTGCGCGCCACCCACCCGGATGCCGGCGGCAACGTCGAGCACTTCCATCGCGTGCAGCACGCCTGGCAACTGGTCGGCACCCCCGAGGCGCGCGAGCAGTTCGATCGCGCCGGCGAACCCGATTTCGGCGGTCGCTCGTGGGCGCCCGGCGGGCCGCCGCCGCGCCCCGATACGCGTCCGCAGACCCGCCAGCACGGCCATCCGGGCGGCTGGTTCCGTGAGCAGTATCTTGCCGAACTCCGCGAATGGGTGGGGCGCGGGGTGAGCATCGCCGACCCCTACGATGCCGCGCTGCTGCGCCGCGCGCCGCACACCGTGAAGCACCTGCTGGCGTCGGCGGTCGCTGAAGAGGACACGGCGCGCGTGCTGTCGACCCTCGGCATCGGTTTCACCGTGTGGCACGACGTCTCGACCGGAGTCGGCGGCGGACCGCCGTCGCGGATCGGCGTCGGGCATCCGGGTGGAACGCCGATGAGCCAGGTCGAGAAGATCGACCACATCGTGCTCGGGCCGACCGGGCTGTGGGCGATTCTCAGCGAAGACTGGGGCGAACCGGTCAAGGTCAAACGCAGTGAGGTGATCGGTGCCGGTCTCGAGCCGGGCGAGCAGCCGGTGAAGGCGCTCGGCGCTCGCGCACGGTTCTTCGCGCGCCTTGCCCGGGTCAAGTTCTCGGGGCTCGTGGTGGTGGTTCCCGACGGCGCGGCTCCCGCCGACGTCGTGCCGCTCGGCAACGTCAAGGGGGCGCACGCGCTGCTCGTGCAGCGGCCGCGCCTGGTGCAACTGCTGCGCACCGGCATCGCGGGTGTCGCGACCGGCGGAACCGACCTGTTCGAGGTGCGCTCGCGCGTGCAAGCGACCGCGCGCTTCGTCTGACGTGCTCGACGCTGTGCCTCCCGCGCGCTACCGTGAACTGTCGTGAATCTGCCTCACACCCTGTTGCACCGGCTCGTCGGACGCTCCGTCGAGAGTGCCGTCATGCGCGGATTCGCGAAAGACGGACGGCTCCCCGTCGCGCCCACCGGGTCGAGCATGCTGCGCCCCGGCGACAACATGCTGCGGATACGCCTGGTCGGCGGGGGCATGGTGCGCGGCCTCGGAGTGACCTCCGCTGAGCTGGGTCTGGCCGGTCATCTGAGCCGGATGCTGCAGTCGTCGCTGCGACGCGGGGTGAGCGTGGATGCCTGGGGCGAGGCCGGGGCGGACCTCTACGACATGGCGCCCCGACTGCTTCCCCCCGGAGCTCCGCGCCCGCACGTGCGCATCGTGCTCGCCGGCCTGATCGAGGGCTTCCGGCTGCGCCCCGCCGCGCTCTGGCGCAAAGACCTCGAACTGCTCGCCCCGGCCGTGTCGGTGGGGCAACCACCGCTCGTCGTCGCGCTGCCACCGACCCTGCCTGCCGACCTCGACGTCTCGCACTGGGTGCGACGCCGCGTGACGCGTACCCTTGCCGAACTGAGCGAGGTGAGCGCCGAATGGGTGGACCAGCATCCGGGGGCGCTGCTCGCGCCGGCCGCGGAGCCGGGCACGCGCAAGACGCTCGGCACCTCGGAGGACTATGCGCGCACGGCGGCCGCGATCGCACCCGTCGTGGCCGACGCGGTGTGGGCGGCGGGAACACGATGAGCGCGGCGGAGGGCATGCTGGCCCTCCCACACGAGTTTGCACCGATCGAGGCCGAACGGCTGCGGTTGCGGGTCGTTGGCCCCGACGACGTCGACGCGATTCACGCCGTGCAGTCGCGCGACGACGTCTGCCGCTACCTGCCGTTCGCCCCGCGAACGCGCGACCAGGTGGCCGAAAAGGTCGCGGTGTGGGCGCGCGGCGACGCGCTTCGTGCCGACGGCGACATTGTGATGCTCGCGATTGAGAGGCGTTCCGACCAGGCCGTGCTCGGCCACATCCACGCGGCGCTGTCGAGTGTCGAGAATGCGAGCGCCGAGGTCGGCTGGGCACTGCACCCCGACTTCGCCGGGCAGGGCTTCGCGAACGAGGCGGCGCGCGCGCTGCTGCGTGAGCTGTTCGGCCGGGTCGGTGTGCACCGCGTGTTCGCCTGGGTGCAGCCCGAGAACCTCGCCTCCGCGGCGCTCTGCCGCCGGCTCGGGATGCGCATCGAAGCCGAGCGCGAAAACTTCGGCTGGCTGCGCGGCGGGTGGCGCAGCCTGCAGGTCTGGGCGATCCTCGACCGCGAATTCGCGGCGGCCGAGGCAGGGGCGCCCACGCCGGTGGCACCCGACTTCGTGCGAACCGTGCCCTACGGCACACAGGCTCGCCCGGCGCCCGACCCGGCGTTGCCGGCGGAGTTTTCGGGCATCCGCACGGAGCGTCTGCGCCTGCGGTTGCTCACCACGGAGGACGTGGATGCGGTGCATCGGTATCAGAGCCGGGAGGACGTCTGCCGCTATCTGCTTTTCGAGCCGCGCGATCGTGAGACGGTGGCGGCGAAGCTCGCCGAGCATGCCGTGCACACGACGCTCGCGGCGCGCGGCGACTATTGGCAGCTCGCCGTCGAGCGACTGGACGACGGTGCGCTGATCGGGGATCTGTACTTCGCGCTCACCGATCCCGAGGGCGGGGTGGCCGAGATCGGCTGGACCTTCCACCCCGAGGCGCACGGGCAGGGCTTCGCGACGGAGGCCGCGCGGGCGATGCTCGAGCTCGCGTTCGGGGAGCTGCGACTGAGCCGCGTCGTGGCCGAACTCGACCCGCGCAACGAGCGTTCGATCACGCTGTGCCAGCGCCTCGGTCTCGTCGAGGAGGCCCACTTCGTGGAGGACCTGTTCTTCAAGGGCGACTGGGCCTCCACCGGCGCCTACGCCCGCCTCGCCCCCGCGCCGCCCTCGCCGGTTGAGTAGCCGCCTCTCGCCGGTTGAGTAGCCGCCTTCTGGCGGCGTATCGAAACCGCGCCCCACGTCCGCCCCTCCGTGGGTTTCGATACGCCGCTGCGCGGCTACTCAACCCGCTCCTGTGCACCCTCGCCGGTTGAGTAGCCGCCTTGTGGCGGCGTATCGAAACCGCGCCGCAGCGGTCCCGCCTACGCTGGATGTCAATGACTGACTACCGACTGCACCCGATCGACGAAACTTCCCGCGCCCGCCTTGCCGAGCAGGGCCTCACCCTTGACGTGCTCGATGGCCTCGACACGAGCGAGGCCGCCATCGCGCGCTACGACGCGTGGACGCAGGCCGACGCCCGCGGATTCCACGGGGCACGACTCAGCAAGGACGCATTGGCGCTCCAGCGTTCCGGTGTCGGCGACCGTCGCACGACCGGGGTGTGGGACGAGTCGACGCACAATCGCCTCGCCCCCGTCGCCACGGTCAACTCCTGGCCGACCGAGGTGAGCGTTCCCGGCGACCGCGTGATCACCGGCTGGGCGATCAGTTCGGTGACGGTCTCCCCGACGCACAAGCGCCGGGGGATTGCGCGCTCGCTGTTGGAGGCGGAGCTGCGCACCGCATCCGCTCTCGGGGTGCCGGTGGCGATGCTCACCGTCTCGGAGTCGACGCTGTACGGGCGGTACGGCTTCGGCCCGGCGGCGCTCGCGACCGACTGGGTGATCGACCCGCGGCGCGCGCGGCCGTTGCGTCGCGCATCCGATGCGGGTCGGGTCGAGTTCGTGCCGCTGAAGGATTTCCGCGCCGAGGTGCAGCCGCTGCACGAGCGCGTGCGGCCGACGAAGCCCGGCGAGGTCGCCGTGTGGCCGACGCGCTGGGACCAGATTTCGGCGCTCACGGTGGGGCAGGAGGTCGAGGCGACGAAGCTGCGCGCCGTGCGCTACCTCGACGCTGACGGGGTCGTGCAGGGTGTCGCGGCGTACTCGGTGTCGGGCGGCGAGGAGGACTTCACGCAGCACCAGGTCGAGGTGAAGTACCTGCTCGACGCAACCCCGGAGGCGTACGCGGCGTTGTGGAGTTTCGTGCTGGAGCTGGACCTGATCACCGAGGTGCGGGCGCGCCTGCGCAGCGTCGACGAGCCGCTGCGGTGGATGCTCGCCGACTTCCGCGCCGCGAAGGTTTCGACGGTCGAGCACGAGTACGTGCGCGTGCTCGACGTGCCGGCGGCGTTCGAGGCGCGCGGGTTCGAGGCAGCGGGGTCGCTCGCGCTCGCGCTCGAGGTCGAGGATTCGCACGGTTTCGCCGACGGCACCTGGCTGATCGAGGCGGATGCGTCAGGCACGGCAACGGTCCGTGCGGTCGACGAGGCGCCAGCGGGCATCCCGATGCTGTCGCTCGGTGTCTCGGAGTTGTCGACCCTGTACCTCGGCGGGGTTTCGGCGGTGACGCTGGCGGCGGCGGGCCGCGTGCACGAGCGCGCCGCGGGCGATGCGGCGGCGGCGGATGCGCTGCTGCGCTCGCCGGTGCCCCCGCACCTGAGCGTCTGGTACTGAGCACCTCGCCGGTTGAGTAGCGCGCTCCGCGCGCGTATCGAAACCGCAATGCCTCGCCGGTTGAGTAGCCGCGAAGCGGCGTATCGAAACCGCACGGCCCTGCGAGTTGAGTAGCGCGCTTCGCGCGCGTATCGAAACCGCAAGGCTCTGCGGGTTGAGTAGCGCGCTTCGCGCGCGTATCGAAACCCAGAGAGCCCCCTACCGGACCGTCCCCACCCACAGCCCATCGCGCGCCCGCGTCATCGCGACGTACAACTCCCGCCGCTCCCGTTCCTCGCGCTCCAGCAGCGACTCGGCACCGTCGAGCGCACGCACGGTCGCCGGCGACACGAGGTCGGCCCGGGTCCACGGCAGCAGAACGTGCTTGAACTCGAGGCCTTTGGCGCGCTTGATCGTCCCGACTTTGACCGCATCCGCCTGAGTTCCGTCGTAGTCGAGCAGGTTGACGCTCGTGATGCCCTGGGCTTCGAGCAGCGATTGCACGCTCTGTGCTTGCCCGTTGGTCGAACACAGCACGCCGATGTCACCGAGGCTCGTGTCGATCGACTGTGTGATCGTTCGGATGCGCGCGACCATCGCCTCACTGTGCTCGCGTGGCGAGTCGAACCGCACGAATACCGGCCGCGCGCCGTGGCGTGACGGAGCCCCGCCGCCCTCAAACCCGATCGTGGCGGCGTCTTCGATGTCGGTGTACTGGTCGTCGGCGACGATGCGGCCCGCGGCCTCCAGGATCTCGGCCGTGTTGCGGTAGTTGACGTCGAGCACGACGCCGCGGCCCGCGAGCGAGATCCCGACCTCGGCGAGTGAGTAGCCGCCGGGGTAGACGGTCTGCTGGCCGTCGCCGATCAGGGTGAAGGCATCCGGCCCGTCGCCGGCGACGGACCACATCATGCGCACCATGGCGCACGAGAGGTCTTGCGCTTCGTCGACGATGACCGCCGAGTAGCCCTCGAGCGGTTCCCGCTGCAGCTCGCGTTCGGCGAGAAGGATGACGTCGGCGAAGTCGTGGATGCGCCGGCGGCGCAGCTCCGCCTCGTACTCCGAGTAGAGCTCCCACATTTCGCGTCGCTGGTCGACGGTGAGGCGTCGCTTCCGCCCGATTCGGGCACAGTCGGCGTACTGCTCGAAGACGGTAAAGCCGCGACCCTTGATGACGCTTTCGATCTCTTCCTGCCAGTACTGCGGATTCGTTTCGAGGCGTCGCAGGTCGCCGCCGCTCGTCCGCCAGGCGGTGGAGAAGGCCTCGGATGCCTTGCGTCCGTCGACTTTGACCGCGACCCCGCGCTCTTTGAGCAGGTCGAGGGCGAACTTGTGCGCGCCGACGAACTCGACCCGGTCGGCGACCTCGGGTGCCAGGCGGGTCATCAAGTTTTTGAGTACCGCGGGGAGGGTGCGCACGTAGGTGGTGACGAGGATCTTGCCGGGCCGGGTCCGGGCCAGGTATGCGGCGCGGTGCAACCCGACGACAGTCTTGCCGGTGCCCGCCGCGCCGCGGATGCGGGCGGGCCCACCGAAGCTGCGGCGCACGAGGCGGGCCTGATCGGGGTGCAGGAACGCCATCCACTCTTCGATCGGCGGCGCGAGCATGCTTTCGAGATGCAGCGCCTGCACCTCGTCGGCGGACGGAAGGTCGGGGATGTCGAGCGTCAGCGACGGGATCGGAGCGACCGGCTCGGGCAGGGTGACGTTGACGGGGGCGGGCGCTCCGACGACGGGGAAGAACTCGGCGAGCACGCGCAGCACCGAGTTGACCTGGTTCGCGGTGAGCCGCTGCCCAGGCTTGAGGATGTGGCGGGCGACGTCGACGTCGCCGATCAGCTCGACGGCCCCGACCTCGCCGCGGATGTTCTTTTTGCCCGCGAACGCGACGACGGCGTGCACCTCGCCGGGTGCGAGACCGATCTCGGCGAGTGCCGCCTCGGTGTCGAGGGTGAGCGAGACGAGTTTGTCGAACTCATCGGTCACGTCGGCCTGGTCGCGGAACACGCGGCCCGCGGCGACGGTGACCTCGGCCCAGGCCTTGGTGTCGACGATGAAGACGCCGGACGGGCCGATCACGATGAGGTCGACCTGCGCGCGGCGGCTTCCCGGCCACCCTCGGTCGGCGAGCAGGTGGTAGCCGTGGGCGGTGAGCGGCGCGAGGGCTTCGGCGGTGCGCTTCTCGGTGCGGTACGCGGCCATCCACCGGGCGGCGTCGGCTTCCGCGTTGCGCGCCGCTTCCGCGTGCTGATCACGCATCAGGAGTTGGCGTTCCGCCTCCAGCCGCGCCGAGTCTCCGGCCCCCATCTTGCACCCCCATGCACAGTGTTCCAGACCTATCCTCATCAAATGCGGAGACTGCGGATAGGCCGCGTTGTGGGGGTAGAGGGGTGCGCTCGTGATGCCGGTGACGACCCGCTCCCGCGGCGACTCGAACCGCCTGCTGCTCGGGGTGGCGGGGCGGGTCGACGAGGCGTGTCTCGCCGAGATGCGCGGATGGGTGCGGGAGTTTGTTGGGGTGTGACGTGAGCCGGCGCCGGGCGGACTACTTCGTCTGATTCGGATGGTGCGTGTGCACCTGCTCCAGGTAGACCGTGCCGCTGTCGACGTAGTACCAGATCCGTGCCCCGCCGGTGAGCTCGTATTGCCAGCGTTCGTGCGTTTCGCCGCCCCGCGTCACGAGCTGGAGTGAGCCGCGAAGCGGATGATTGCGCGGGGTGGTCCGAAGCGGGTCGGTGGTGAGGAAGTCCCACGCGTCCGTGAGGGCGTTCCGCTGGGTTGCCGCGAGGTCGGTCCACCCTCGGTGCGCCTCGCGGGTGGCGAAGACGATCGGATGCTCAGTGGTTTTGGTCGGCCGCGGCACCCGGCCCTTCGCCGCCATCGCCTACGGGCGCGGGACCCGCGGGGCGTCGTCGTACCACCCGACGCGGTCGCGCCCGAGGCCGCTGGCGAGCGCTTCGGCGGTGGAACGCCACGACGCCAGTTCCGCGATGGCGAGGTGGGCTTGGCCGGTCGCGAAGGACGCGCGCGCGGCGGTGATGAGGTCGCGCGCGCAGGTGTCGCGTTCGGCGGGGGAGAGGGCGAGCATCCAGTCGAAGCGTTCCGAGAGGCGCTCGGCGAGCGTTCCACGATCGTCGGTGGTGGCTGCGATGAGTTGCGCGGCGAGCTCGAGCAGCGACTCGCGCGCGTCGGCTTCCGCCGAGCTCATGAGCACGAGCGAATCGCCGTCACGCCGTGTGACTTCGACGGGCGCCCGCTCCGCGGCCGCGAACACGGGCACCGCGTGACGGGAGAGCGACGAGGACTGGAAGCTCTGGCGGGCGGTGCGTGTGGCGGGCATGACCCCATCATAATTCAGAATGTGTTCTGAATTCTGGGTATCCGGCCGCAATGACATCGAAGCCGGGCGTGCGAGGTGTGGAGGAGCCGATCTCACGCCCCCTGCGCCTCCCCGCGCTCGCCCTCGTCGAAGCCGCGCTTCTGTCCGCGCCGGCGGTCGGTGAGGTAGCGGCTGGTGGAGCGGCGCATCCCTGTGATGCCGTCGGCGCGGGCGTCGTAGGTGAGGGCGGAGTCGCGGCCGATGCCGAGGTCGCGGGCGGTGAGCACGGCGTCCTGGTTGGCGCCGAGGAACACGAAATCCCAGTCGTAGTCCTGGGTCTGGCGGGTGATGAGGTCGCGCACCATGTCGTGGTCGTATTCGCGGCTGGAGTTCTCGTGCCCGTCGGTGACGATCACGACCTGCACGGTCGCAGGGCGGGCGTGCTCGGGCAGCGCGGCCAGCTGCTGGCCGAAGATCTGAACGGATGCGCCGATCGCATCCATCAGGGCGGTGCCTCCGCGCGGGTCGAGTTCGATGCGCACCGTGCGGGCATCGGCCATGGTGTGGGTGTGCTCGACGACGCCGTCGAAGATGACGACGTCGACGGTGAGCAGGCCTTCGAGGGCGGACTGCTCGGCGAGCAGCTGGTTGAGCGCGTCGACCATCTCGTCGCGAATCGATGCCATCGAGCCGGAGCGGTCGATGACGAGAAGCAGGGCGGTGTAGTTCGGGTCGGTCATGGGGGCTCCTCGGATCGCTGACGGCCATGGGCGGCGCTGGGGCTCGATGAGTGTGGGGGAGGCCTCCGACATTTGCTCAGCAAGCGGCGAGCGGGCTAGCGGCGGGCGGCGTTGTGTCGGAGCTACTCGATACAGTTCGGTCTGCGACCGACTCGCCCGAGACCCGAGACCCGAGACCCGAGACCCGAGACCCGGGATTTGGGTGCGGAACATTCCTCGCTATTGTCAATTTCATGCCCCCGGATGAGTCCCGCCCGATGTCAGGACAGGACAGCGGGCGGTGGCCCCGTGCGCGACCTGTTCGACGTGGGGATGGCTCGCGGAGACTTTTTCTGCCTGGTGGTGGAGAGCTGCGCGCTCGATCTCGCGGCCACCGCGTCGTCAGCGGCCGAATTGGAGGGCTAGTGTTCCGCAAGCCGAGGCGCAGCGTCGCCGGACGGAGTTGCCGAGTCGGCGCGAAGTTCGAACACGATCTCGCGCCAGATGCGCGCCACGCCGAGCGCGTGGAATCGACTATCGCCACGAACGTCGACAACCTGACGTTTCCCGTTGAGGAGCTTTTCCGTTGTCGCGTCGTCGAAATCCCCGCGAGCACGCCACGTCGCGATTGCATCGCCGGCGCTCGGCCAGCCGTGAGCGGCGACAATTCGATCCGTCAACACAGTCATTTCGCCGTGGGTGCTCTCGTACCCATCCCGGTATCTTGCGACCTCGTTGCTCATCGGTGCTTCATTTCGTGCGGCGCCATGATTCCGAGTGTCAATCGCCGAGCGACGCGTCGACCCATCGCGACGAGGCACGAGGGAAACGCACGACTTCGCTGCGGTTGTGGACGACACGCGAACGGTAGCGTCTGTGACCGCCCGAGAACGTCGTCGCGAACCAATAACGTGGCAACAGCACTGTCTACGTCGGCGTACGCCGGGAAAGCGAGTCCTTGCGTCTCATGACGACGATCCACGAGATTCTCGACGAGCTTCGATCTGTTGCGTACGACGCGCACGACAAGGGCAGCCGGTTTGAGCGGCTCATGCAGGCATACCTGAAGATTGAGCCGCAGTACTACGAGCTCTACGACGAGGTGTGGCTGTGGAAGGACTACCCGGGTCGCGGAAGCAGAGTCGACACGGGCATCGATCTCGTTGCCCGCGCGCGAGTCAGCGGGGAACTGACGGCGATTCAGTGCAAGTTCTTCGACCCGTCGACGACGGTCACGAAGCCGATGCTCGACTCGTTCTTGGCGGCGTCGAGCAAATCGCTCAACGGTCAGCCGGAGTTCGCCGCGCGGCTGATCGTTTCGACGAGCGACACGTGGGGCAAGAACGCGGAAGAGGCCGTGGAAAGCCAGAACCCGCCGGTGTCGCGCCTGCGCGTGCAAGACCTTGACGAGTCGTCGATCGACTGGTCGCAGTTCTCGCTCGCGGAACCGAGCGAACTCACGAAGAAGCCGCACAAGTCGCCGTTCCCTCACCAGCAGAAAGCGATCGCCAACGTTCTCGCGGGGTTCGAAAGCGCCGACCGCGGCAAATTGATCATGGCGTGTGGGACAGGCAAGACCTACACGAGCCTCAACATCGTCGAGCGGATGGTGCCCGCGGGCGGCACCGTGTTGTTCCTGGTGCCTTCAATTGCGCTGCTCTCTCAAACACTCAAAGAGTGGACGATTGAGGCATCACGCCCGCTGCGATCATTTGCTGTCTGTTCTGATGTGTCGGTCGGAAAACGCAAGAACGATGAAGACACGCCAGTCGTCGATCTTGCGTATCCCGCGACCACGAACCCTGAAAGACTCATCGCCAAGTTCAAGCTCCGCCCCGATGATGCTGAGACGATCACGGTCGTGTTTTCGACCTACCAGTCGATCGATGTCGTCTCCCAAGCTCAGAAACTTGGCCTCCCTGAATTCGACCTGATCGTCTGCGACGAGGCCCACCGCACCACCGGCGTGACGCTGGCCGGCGACGAGGAGTCAGCCTTCGTGCGCGTGCACAGTCAGGCGCATATCCAGGGCAAGAAGCGCCTTTACATGACTGCGACGCCGCGAATTTATGCCGACGCGTCGCGATCGAAGGCTGAGGAGGCGGGTGCCGTCCTCACCGACATGAACGATCCCGAGTTCTTCGGCGAGGAGTTTCACCGGCTTGGATTCGGCGAGGCAGTGTCGATTGGTCGCCTCACCGACTACAAGGTGCTTGTGCTCGCGGTTGATGAGAGCTACATATCGAAGCGCTTTCAGAAACTCTTGGCCGATGAGAACAACGAGTTGACCCTCGATGATGCGGCAAAGATCGTTGGGTGTTGGAACGGCCTCTCAAAACGCGCAATGACCAAGAACGAGTTTGCGCTTGACCCGGAGCCGATGAAGCGCGCGGTCGCATTCGCAAGGAACATCGCCGAGTCGAAGAAGATCTCTCAGATGTTTGAGCAGGTCGTTTCTCGCGAAATCGAACTGATCGATGCTGACGACGATGACACCGCTGCGACGAACCTGGTTTCCGTGGAAGCTGAACACGTTGATGGCACCTACAACGTGCTTCTGCGCAACCAAAAGCTCGACTGGCTCAAAGAAGAACCCGGCGACGGCAATGCGCGGCTGCTGACCAACGCGCGCTGCCTTTCCGAGGGGGTGGACGTCCCGGCGCTCGATGCGGTGATGTTCTTGAACCCGCGAGACTCCGTCGTTGATGTCGTCCAGTCGGTCGGGCGGGTCATGCGCAAGCTTGAGGGCAAAAAGTACGGATACGTGATCTTGCCGATCGGCGTGCCCGCCGGCGTCGATCCCGCTACCGCCCTGAATGACAACAAGAAGTACCGCGTCGTGTGGCAAGTGCTTCAGGCGCTTCGGGCCCACGACGAGCGATTCGACGCCGAGGTCAACAAGATCGATCTGACGAAGAAGACCGACATCATCGACGTCGGAGTCATCGGGCGAGGCGGCAATAAACAGGACCGAGAGTCGAGCGAGGCCGACTACGGGTCGGTCACCCTCGATTTCCCTGAGCTCGACCAATGGCGCGAGGCCATCCTTGCCAAGATCGTCGAAAAGGTTGGCGAGCGCCGCTACTGGGAGAACTGGGCCAAGGATGTAGCTGGCATCGCTTCCGACCACATGGCTCGCATCAAGGGACTGGTCGAAGGGTCCGACGCAACACTCCACGACGAGTTCGCCCGGTTCTTGAAGGGACTCCAGGACAACCTCAACCCGTTCATCACCGAATGCGACGCGATCGAGATGCTCTCCCAGCATCTGATCACCAAGCCCGTGTTCGATGCCCTCTTCGAGGGCTACGCGTTCAGCGACAACAACCCCGTCTCGCAGGTGATGCAACACATGATCGACGCGCTCGAAGAGCAGCACCTGGACAAGGAGACCGAGAAGCTCGACAAGTTCTACGAGTCCGTGCGGACTCGCGCCTCGGGGATCACGGATGCCGCCGCGAAGCAGCAAATCGTGAAGGAGCTGTACGAGAAGTTCTTCCAGACCGCGTTCTCCGGAACCAGCGACCGCCTCGGCATTGTCTACACCCCCAACGAAATCGTGGACTTCATCATCCACTCTGTCGATGACGCCCTGAAGGCCGGGTTCGGGGCCAGCCTTTCCGACAAGGGCGTCCACGTACTCGACCCCTTCACCGGCACTGGCACCTTCATCGTCCGCCTCCTCCAGTCCGGCCTCATTAGGCCCGAAGACCTCGCCTACAAGTACAGGTACGAGCTGCACGCCAACGAACTCGTGCTACTCGCCTACTACGTAGCCGCGATCAACATTGAGGAGACCTATCACGACCTCGCGGGCGGCGACTACGTGCCGTTCGAAGGCATCGTGCTCACCGACACCTTCCAGATGAACGAAGCCGACGACGAACTCGACGACCACGGCGTTTTCCCCGAGAACAACGAGCGCGCCGAGGCACAGAAAGCCCTCGACATCCGAGTGGTGATCGGGAACCCTCCGTACTCGAAGGGCCAAGAGTCCGGCAATGACAACAACCAGAATCTGAAGTACCCCACTCTCGATGCGAAAATTGCCGGCACGTACGCGGCCCGCTCCACGGCTCAGAACAAGAACAACTTGTACGACTCCTATATCCGCGCCATCCGTTGGGCCTCCGACCGAGTCGGCGACCGGGGCATCGTTTCCTTCGTCTCGAACGGGGGATTCATCGACGGCAACACTGCCGACGGCCTCCGCAAGAGCTTCGCCGCCGAGTTCAGCAGCATTTACGTCTTCAATCTCAGAGGTAACGCCCGCACCGCCGGTGAACAACGCCGCAAGGAGAAGGACAACGTCTTCGGGCAGGGCACTCGCACCACCGCAGCGATCTACCTGCTCATCAAGAACCCTGACGACGCGAGTCTCGGCAAGGTGTTCTATCGCGACATTGGCGACTACCTCACTCGCGAACAGAAACTTGAACTCGTCCGAAGCGCCCGCAGTTACACCAGCATCGACTGGACCGAGATCACACCGAATGCTGAGGGCGATTGGGTCAACCAGCGCAGCGCCGACTTCGAATCGTTCACCCTCCTCGCCTCACGAGAGAAGGCTGATCAAGTGAGAGCGCGTGCGCTACGCAACTACTCCGCTGGAGTGAGGACGAATCGTGACGCCTGGGTATTCAACTTCTCTCGTTCCAAGCTCGCGTCAAATGTCGAGCGGTTGATCGGCTTCTTCAACAACCAAATTGTCGAAGCGGAGAGCGCCGGAGCTGAGTGGCAGCGGGACAACAATCCGACGCAAATAAGCTGGAGCGAAGCTCTTGCCGCGCGATTGTCGAGGCGGGAGAAGTTGGAGTTCAACTCTGAGCGGATTAGGACCGCGCTCTATCGACCGTTCTCAAGGGTGCCTCTCTACTACGACGGCTCTTTGCTGGAGCGCACTTATCAGCTGCCCAAGCTGTTTCCCTCTCCTGAAGTTGCGAACTGGGGTTTCTACACAACCGCGCCCGGTGCGGGCCACAGGTTCTCAGCTGTCGCCGTACCAGCAATGCCCGACCTGGCCTTCTGGGGGTCCGGCAGCGGACAGTTCTTCCCGCGATACTCATTTGAGAACCGGGCGACCGATCTCGATCTGCTGTCGACGCTCGATGATGATGGAACGCGCTACCGTCGCATCGACAATGTCACCGACGAGATCCTCGCGGACTACCAAACAAGCTTCGGCAAGGAAGTCACGAAGGACGACATCTTCTTCTACCTTTATGGCATTCTGCACTCTCCCGATTTCCGTGAGCAGTTCGAGGGCGATCTGAAGAAGATGCTCCCGCGCATCCCGAAGGTCAAGGAGTTCCAAGCGTTCAGCGATGCGGGGCGCAGGCTCTCCGATCTCCACCTCGGGTACGAGACCGTCGAGCCGTACCCGCTCGATGAGCAGCACGGCGTCAGTGCTAGCTACCGCGTCGAGAAGATGAAATACGCGAAGACGGGTCGTGTGGCCGACAAGTCCACCGTCATATACAACAGCGGTATCACCGTCTCGGGTATCCCCGAGGAGGCGCACGAATACATGCTTGGTTCCCGCTCTGCCATCGACTGGATCATCGAGCGCTACCAGGTCAAGACCGACAAAGCCTCCGGCATCGTCAATGACCCCAACGACTGGGCTGACGAGCAAGGCAGCCCGCGCTACATTCTCGACCTGCTCGCGCGGATTGTGACTGTGAGTGTCGAGACCGTGAAGATCGTCAAGTCGCTGCCGTCGCTGGATGTTGTCGATGCTTAGCAGGATCGAATTGACCGGAGCGCCCAGCTTTTCGTCGGGGAGCTGCAGCCTCGATGGTCTCGGCCGCTTCAACTTCGTATTTGGGCCGAACGGCACGGGGAAGACGACCATCAGTCGGGTGGTCGCTAATCCTGGCCGGTTTGCAGGAGCCGGAGTCGCCCAGGCCGACGGCAACGCTCGGGTTGAGACCGCCGTCTATAACCGTGACTACGTGTCGACCACGCTTAGGGAAGCCGACAGGTTGGCGGGAGTATTCACGCTCGACGACGAGGATCCCGACGCGAGAAGGGAATACGATGAGCTGACTCGCGAAGGTGGCATAATCGCGGTTCTCACCGCTTCCCGCGACAGGCATCAAGCCGACCTGAACGCGATTGAGGCGCAGATCGGCGAGGCGCGCACGCAACTTCTCGTTGCGGGTTGGGCGGCGCGAGAGCTATTGCCCGCCGAGATCGCTCCGATGTTGGATGGGTATCGGGGAGTGAAAGCCAAGTTTATCGACAAGCTGGTGTCGGTCGAGAGAACGGCCCCTCCGAAGCTCGAGGATCTCCTCCTTGAGGCGCGTTCCGTGTTTGACGCGTCTGGCTCAACCATCACGCCGCTTCGTTCCCTGGAAGTCCCGCAGCTTTCGAACGATGACGCGTTGCCAGAGCTCCTCGCTACACCTGTCGTTGGTAGCACAGACGTAACACTTGCGCAGTTGATTTCCGGGATCGGCAACCAAGACTGGGTGTCTGCCGGTCGCGCGTTCTTGCCCGACTCGGAAGGGAAGTGCCCGTTCTGTCAGCAGGATCTTCCTGTCGACTTCCTGCGACACTTAGCTGAGTACTTCGATGACGAGTTCGCGCGCAAGATCACGAGGCTGCAAGAGGAGCAGAGCGCAATGGGTCGCATGCTTGGGGATGCGCGCGACCGGTTGCTCGCCTTTGAGGCCCTCGACAGCTCGGTCGTCGCGGAGCGTCGCGACAGCGCAATAGCTGCTGTGCGCAGATCATTCGATGCGATCGACTCGGCGGTGTCGTCGAAAGTCCTGAAGCCATCGAGCGTGATTCAGATTGAGGACCCCGAACCGAACGTCAGAGCCGTCAACGAGTTGATCGGCGATGCGAACAAATGGGTCGCTGAACACAATGCTCGGATTCGGAGCCGCGACGCGGCGAGAACCGCGCTTCTGTCGCGTTGTTGGAGTTATTTCGCGTGGGACGTGCTCGCAGCAGAAATGGGGAAATACGTCGGCTTAGTCGACGGTACGCGGAAGCGGAAGCAGGACTTGCTCACGCAGCTGAGCGACGTCGACGCGCAGCTGCGTGGCAAAACGGACCGGGCTGCCGAGATCGAGGCCGGGCTGGTCTCGACTGCTCCCGCCATCAGGCGCGTCAATCAGATTCTCCAAAGTGTCGGCTTCAGGCGATTTCGGCTCGCTTCGTCGCTAGAAGTTAAAGACGGGTACATGCTCGAGCGCGATGACGGGTCCACGGTCGTGGAGGACACGTTGAGCGACGGCGAGCGAACATTCATCGCGTTTCTCTACTTTTTTGTCCAGCTTGAAAGTCGCCATCGGCAGTTCGAAAGCCGGAGCCTTGTCGCCGTTATTGATGATCCGATATCGAGCTTGGACAGCGACGTGCTTTTTGTAGTCGGCAGTCTTGTCCGTCGTCTACTGCGTTTGGTTCACGACCAGAGTGGTGCATTGCGCCAAGTGATTGTGCTCACCCACAACGTTCAGTTCCATCTTGAGGTCACCTATCCGCGCGCACAGGACAAAGCTGAGGGACTACTCGCTGGCCGCAGATTCTATGAATTGAAGCGTCTCCCGGACGGGAGCACGAACGTGCACGCCTCCGGTGCGGAGAACACGGTCAAGTCGAACTATCAGAGTCTCTGGTCTGTCGTGCGTGAAGCTAGCGAAACTGACGACGTGAGCGGAGCGGGCCTGGAGAACGTATTGCGGCGCATTCTGGAGAACTACTTCACCGTCATTGGGACTCACCCGAACCTGGACGCATTGATGGAAAGCGTTTCGGGGGACGACGCCCTCGTGACTCGTTCATTGCTTGCATGGATGCATCACGGATCTCACACTTTCGTTGACAACCTCGAATACTCGCCTTCAGGAATCAGCAAGGTGGTCTACCTTGCTGTATTCCGGAAGATCTTCTCTGAGACAGGTCAGATCGGCCACTACGACATGATGATGTCGGTCGAGTAGCCAGCTGTCGCGGCTGCGAAATGGAAGTCTCGCGTCGGTTGGCCTGGCTCTTCCTGCCTGACGTGTGGCGCAGTTTCCGCTGGCGAGTAGCAACCGTCGCAGGCCTCGACGCATTCGCGGCTCGGTAGCCACCAAAATGCTGGCTACCGAATTGAGACGCAAGAGCAAAGCCCGTGCGGCTGCGCTCGACTCACTACAGCCCGTCCACCGCAATCCGCGACGGACCGCCCGGCTCGGCGACGACGCGCAGTTGCGCGGCGATCTGCTCCTGCATGGAGGTGACGTGGCTGATCACGCCGACCGTGCGGCCGCCCTGCTTGAGGGAGTCGAGGGTCGACATCGCGATCTCGAGGTACTCGGTTGACAGGCTGCCGAAGCCCTCATCCACGAACAGCGTGTTCAGCTCGATGCCGCCCGCGCGGCTCGTCACCGCCTCCGCCAGACCCAGCGCCAGCGCCAGCGACGCCAAGAACTGCTGACCGCCCGACAGCTGGTTCGCCGGGCGCGCCGTGCCCGTGAACTCGTCGAACACCTCGATCTCCAAGCCAGCAGACGTCCCCGCGCGGCGCACCCCGCGCTCCGTGTGACGCAACTCGAACCGCCCCTGCGACAGCGTCTGCAGCCGGATGTTCGCCGCCGCCAGCACATCCTCCAGCTCGGCGGCGATGTAGTAGCTCTCCAGCGACATGCTCTTCGTGTTGGGCGTGCGACCGTGCACCGTCTCGGTGAGGCGGTGCTGCAGCTCGAACTCCTCCGCCAGCTCCGCCGTCGACGCCAACAGCTCGGCGAGCTCCGTGCGCCGCGACCGCAACTGCGTGCGGCGGCCCTCAGCGTTCGCCTTCGCCGCCGTCGCCGCCCGAGACGCGCGCTGCGCCTCCACGTGGCCGGCGCTGGCCTCGTCCACCGAGACGATCTCCTCGGGCAGATCCTGCAGATCGGCCTGCTTCAGGATGCCCTGGTTCTCACTCACCGATGTCGCGTGCTCGTCGATCCGCTTCGTCAACTCGCCGACCTGAGCTTCACTGCGGAGTGCGGCCTCGGCCTCCTCGGTCGACTCGAACTTCTCGTCGCTCAGCTTGGTCGCGAGTTTCGAGTCGGACGCCGTGCGCTGCGTCGTCGCCTGCGCGAGGGTCGCGAGCGCCTCGGCCAGCGCCTTCGCCGCGTCGCGCTCGGCGGCGCGGGAGGCCTGCCGCGCCGCCACGCTCGCGAACTCGCCGCGCAGGGCGGCCAGTTTCTTGGCGAGAGAGTCGTGTTCCGCCTGCAGGGCCGTGAGCTCGCTTGAGGCAGCCTTCGACGAGGCCTCGAGTCGCTCGCGCTCGGCGAGGAGCCCGGCGCCGTTCCCCGCGTCCGCCCCCGCGCCACCGGTGAGCTCGGCGTCGATCGCGTCGATGCGCGCCGCCGCCGCCGTGGCGCCCGCGAGCGCCGCCTCGGCCGCCTCCGCGGCCGCCGTGAGCGCGTCGAGATCGCCGTCACCGGCCGAGGCCGAGAGCCCCGCCGCCCGCACCTTCAGCTCGTCGACGCGGTCCCTCGCGGCCTTCGCGGGTGACTCGAGCGTGTCCACCGCGGCCTGCGCGGCGTCGACGTCGTCCTGAGTGACGCGCTCACCCGCGAACGCCGCGGGGGAGGGGTGCTCGGTCGAGCCGCAGACCGCACACGGCTCGCCGTCTTCGAGGGTTTCGGCGAGCACCGCGGCCTGGCCGCTCAAGAACCGGGCGAGCACGGCATCCGCCTCGGCGCGCGCCGCAGTGACGCGCTGGTCGGCGGCCAGCTGCAACTCCTGAGCCCGGCGCAGCTCCTCGGCGACGGTCGCCGCCTCGGTCGCGGCCGCCAGTCGCGCCTTCGCACGCGTGACGTCCTCGCCGGCCGAGGCGGCCTGGGCGGCGGTCGGCACGAGGGTGCCGCGCTCCTCCTGCAGCGCCGCGATCGACTCCGTCGCGGCGGTGAGCTTCGTCGCGAGAGTCTCACAGGCGGTCGTCTTCGCCGTGATCTCCGTCGCGAGAGACTGCGTGCGCTGTTCGTCCTGCAGCGCGCCGGCCAGTTCGCCGATCTCCTCGGTGAGCCGGGTGACCTCGTCGCCGAGCGCCTCATCGTCGGCGTCGCCGGTGTACATGCCGCGCGCCGCCTCGACGGCCGAGGTCGCCTGCTCCCACGCCTCCCGCTTCTCGGCGGCGTCGTCGAGCACCGAGCGCACGCGGTCGGCGCGCGCGGCGCGCTCCAGCTCGGCACGGGCCGCGTCGATCTCGGGGCGACCTTCCTCCAGCGTCGCGAGCTCCTGCCGCGCCGCCTCCGCACGGGCCTGCTTGCGGGCCACCTCGAGCCGGGCCAGCGCGGCCTTCTCCTCGACGTCGGCGGCCTCGACCGCGCGGGTGGCGGCGAGCACCGTCGCCTCCGCATCCTCGATCACCGCGTCGAGCCAGGTGAGTTCCTGCCCGGGTTCCGGGGCGCCGAGAACTTCCGGCGCATCCACCGTATCGACGAGCATGACCTGCTTCGCCCGCGCGCCCTCCAGCCGTTTGCGCAGTTCGTTTCGGCGGTCGGCGAGCTTCTGCTGGTAGGCGGCGAAGCGTCCGGTGCCGAAGAGCTTGCTCAGCAGTTCGAGCCGCTGCTCACTGGTGGCGAGCAGGAACTCCTGGAACCGCCCCTGCGCGAGCATGATCACCTGCAGAAACTCGTCCTTGTTGAGCTTCAACAGGCTCTCGACCAGTGCCGCCGCCTCGCGCTCCTTCGTCGCCTTGCCGACCCAGGTCTCGCCCTCGAGCACCTCCACGAGCACGCGCGCCTTCTCCAGCGTCGTGCCCTCGCCGCGGGCCTTCGGCCGGTCGTATTCCGGCGACCGCGTCACGCGGTATTCCAGCCCGTTGGTCTCGAACTCGACGACCACCTCCGTCGGATCGTTGACGCCGCAGAAGTCGCTGCGCACCGCGTTGGCGGCACCCGTGGCGCTGACGTTGTCCCACCGCGGAGTCTTGTTGTAGAGCGCGTAGGCGATCGCATCCAGGATGCTCGTCTTGCCGACCCCGGTCTCGCCCGCGATCAGGAACAACCCGTCGGCGTCGAACACGCGGAAGTCGACGTGCTGGCGGTCCTTGAACGGGCCGAAACCCTCGATGGTGACGGTGCGGATCCTCATCCGAGTTGCACCTCCGCGTCGCGTTCGGCGATGACCGCATCCAGAATTCTCTGCTCCGTCGCCGTCGGCCCGTCGCCGCTGCGCACATCGACCAGGAACGACTCGATCACCTCCGGGTCGGACTTGCCCTTGACGCGCTCGGCGTAGCTCGCCGTCGACGCCGCGGTGCGCTCGGTCGGCTCGTGCACCACCTCGGCGCAGTGCTCGAAGCGCGCGCGCAGGCGCTGCAGCGGCTCGAGCTGCTTGTTCTTGTCGGTGTAGACGGCGCGCACATAGTGCTCGGTGAACGGCGCCCACTCCTCGGCGGTGAGCAGCTCGTCGAAAGTGCCGCGGATCTCCTTCAGCGCGCGCGGGACCGGCAGGTCGACCCACTCGATCGTCTCGACGCCGCGCGCCCCCAGCTCGACCAACCAGCCGCCGCGCGGTTTGCCCGCCTCCTTGAACGAATAGTGCAGCGCGGCCCCGGAATAGCGGATGCCCTCTGCCAGCTTCGCGCGACCGTGGATGTGGCCGAGGGCGACATAGTCGACCCCGTCGAACGCGTTCACCGGCACCGCGTCGACGCCGCCCGCCACCAGCGGGGCCTTCGTGATGGCGCGCTCCGAATCCGAGGATTCGGTCTCGGCGCCCGCCACGAAGGTGTGGGCGATGGCGACGGTGCGGCGGGTGGGGGAGTTGCTGGTGCTGGGGTCGGCGTCGGTGTTTGTGGTCGCGCGTTCCGCGATCGAGGCGCGCACCCGATCCATGGCGGCGGTGACCACGTCGCGCTGCGTGCGCGCGTCGCTCGGTGCCCAGGGGAGGTGGCGCACCAGCTCCGGCTGCAGGTAGGGCAGGCCGTAGACGTCGACGGTGCCGTGCTCGTCGGTGAGTTCGATCGGCGTGCCCACCGTCGTCGCATCGGTGACGAGATGCAAGCCGGCGGCCGCGGTGAACGGGCCCGCGAATCCGAGCCGCACGGCCGAATCGTGGTTGCCGCTCGTCACGATCACCTTCGCGCCGGTCTGGGTGATCGCCACCAGCGCCTCCTGCAGCACCGCCACGGCGTCGGCCGACGGGTTCGTCAGGTCGTACACGTCGCCCGCGACGATCACCACGTCGATCCGGTGCTCGCGCACCAGCGCGGGGATCGCGCCCAGCACGGTGCGGGCCGCCTCCAGGGTCGAGTAGCCGTGGAAGGTGCGGCCCACGTGCCAATCGGAGGTGTGGAGCAGTCGCATGGGGTCTCCGGCTTCGGCAGGGGAATCGGGCGGAAGCCTCAGTTTTTCAGATGCTGGGGACGTTCCTACGCCGGCCGCGGGACCAGTGCGACATTCAGGTCGAGCGCGCCGGCAAGGCGCAGCAGCGTCGACGCGGTCGGATTGCCGAGGCCCCGCTCGATTCGGCTGATCTCGGCCTGCTGGATGCCTGTCATCCGTGACAGTTCCGGCTGGGTGAGCGCACGGCTTTTGCGCGCGGCCTCCAGCTGGGCGCCCAGCCGGCTGCTCTCATCGAGCTCGGCCGCGAAGGTTGCTGACGCGGCTTCATAGACACGACGGGCGTCGTCGGACCAACCCTCGCGCGCACTCTCCACCAGCTCGCCGAACTTCTTGGCCATCGTTGCCACCTCCGATCTCAGTATGTGTTTTAGCACATACCATGTCAACGGTCGTCTCGTCGCTTCCAGGCATCGTGAAGTTTTCGCGCCTTCGCGATTTCACGCCGTTGGCGTTGCGCAGAGGGGTCGCGGCCCTTGTCGTAGCCGTGGAATAAGAGCACGATCCGGTCGCCGTGAAACGTGCAGAACACGCGGAGCAGCGTTGGGCGGTCGGCGGCGACATCGGTGGACTTCTCGAGGCCGGCACTCGTGAGGATCGTGTTGAGCGAGCGTCGAATACGGAACTCATAGAGCCCGCCGCCCAGCGCCTTTCCCCACTCGCCGGAGCACACATCCATCCCGTGGACGGCGAGAACGTTCTCAATCGCGGCGGCAAGGACGGCCTGGGCGTGATCCGGCAGACGGCGATAGAAGCGCTCGAAGGACGCTCCCTCGTACTCAACAGTCCACCGGGTCACGGTGCGAGTGTCATCGAACGGGCACGCTGGACGTTCGGACTGTCCACGGGTGGCGACCATCGCCGGCCGCCCCGGTCAACGTCGCACCCTGCCGCTAACCTGCGGGTGTGTTCATCCTGCGCGACGCCGACGGCTCCGCCCTCGTCACCAGCCCCAGCGACCTCAAGCTGCTCTCCGACTGCGAGTACGCCTTCGCGCGCACGCTCGACCTCAAACTGGGGCGGCTCGACAAGGTCCCCGTCGACGACGACCCGATGCTGAAACGCGCCGGGCGGCTCGGCGACCGGCACGAGGCCGACGTGCTCGACGGCTACCGGGCCGAGCACGCGGATGCGGTGGACGGGCGCCCCGGCGTCGTCGAGATCGCACGCCCCACCCCGCTGACCGCAGAATCGTTGCGGGCCGCCGCCGCATCCACCGTCGAGGCGCTGCGAAGCGGCGCGGCCGTCGTATTCCAGGCCACCTTCTTCGACGAGACCGACCCGACCGCACCGACGATCGGCTACGCCGACTTCCTCGTGCGGCAGCCCGACGGGCGCTACCGCGTGCAAGACACCAAAGTCGCGCGCTCCGTGAAAGTCAGCGCGCTGCTGCAGCTCGCCGCCTACCACGACCACCTGGTGCGGCTCGGCATCCCGGTCGACGACACCGTCGAACTGCTGCTCGGCGACGGCTCCACCAGCGAACACGCCATCTGCGACATCGCCCCCGTCTACCGGTTACAGCGCGAACGCCTGCGCGAGGTCGTGACGGAGCGGCTTGCCGCCACCGGGCCCACCGAGTGGGGCGACCCCGAGCTCACCATCGACGGTCACTGCGTGCACTGCGCCGACCAGCTCGAAGCGCACGATGACCTGTTGCAGGTGGCGGGCATCCGCCTGGCGCAGCGCCAGAAACTCCTCGACGCGGGCATCACCACCATGGGCGCGCTTGCCGCCACCCCGACGCGGCCCGAGGGCTGCACCGTGCCCGAGCGCAGCTACCAGGCGTTGCACGAGCAGGCGCGACTGCAAACCGAGGGGCCGGATGCGGCGGGCCTTCCCCGCGTCACCCTCCACACGCCCGGTGCGATCGCCGAACTGCCGGCGCCCGATGCCGGCGACCTGTACTTCGACTTCGAAGGCGACCCGCTCTGGCGCGCCGAACGCGACGGCCGCGTGCTGTGGGGGCTCGACTACCTGTTCGGCATGACCGACAACGACGACACCTTCACCGCCTTCTGGGCGCACGACCTCCCGGCCGAAGCGGATGCCCTGCGCGCCTTCCTTGACCTCGTTGCGGCGAGGCGGGCGGCGCATCCGGGCATGCACATCTACCACTACGCCGCCTACGAGAAGACGCACCTGCTGTCGATCGCCGCGCGGCACGGGGTCGGCGAGCACGAAGTCGACGAACTGCTACGTGACGGGGTGCTCGTCGACCTGTACCCGCTGGTGCGGAAGACCCTGCGGGCGGGGGTTCCCTCGTACTCGATCAAAAAGCTCGAGCCGCTGTACATGGGGTCGGACCTGCGTCGCGAGGACGGCGTCACGAACGCCGCCGACTCGGTGGAGGAGTACCAACGCTCGCGCGAGTTGGCGCTCGCCGGCGACGAGTCGACTGCGCAGAAAATGCTCGACGACATCGCCGACTACAACACGTACGACTGCGTCTCGACGCGGCGGCTGCGCGACTGGCTGATCGCGCGCGCGGGGGAGCACGGGGTCTTTCCGGGCGTCCCGTCTGACGCCTCGTCGCTCGCGGAGGGCGGTGAGCGCGCCCCTTTTGAGGAGAGCCCGCTCGCCCTCGGGCTCGAGGCTCGCGCGGCAGAGGCGGAGGCGGCGGGCGACCCCGCCTCGGGGCGCGGCTACCGGCTGGCCGCCGCCGCGATCGACTACCACCGCCGCGAACAGAAGAGCTTCTGGTGGGAGCACTTCGCGCGCCTTACCGACCCGGTCGATGAGTGGTCGGAGCAGCGCGGGGTGTTCCTGGTTGAGCGGGTCGAGGTCGAACGCGACTGGTTTGTCGAGGGTCGCCAACGCAACCTCCGGCGGCACTTGCGGCTGCACGGGGAGTGGGCGCCGGGGAGCGGGGTTCCGCGGGTCGGCGGTGATGCGTTCGCGCTGTACGAGGCGCCCGGGCCATTCGTCAAGAACGGTCGGGCCGCGGGGTCGCGGCTCGACGTGGGGGTGAAGGTCCTTGACGGGGGCGACGACGGCGACGAGCTGAGCGTGCTCATCGAGGAGGTGTGCCCGACCGGCGGATCCGAGTGGAACGAGGTGCCGCTCGCCCTCGCGCCCGGGCCGCCGCCGAAGGCCGGCAGCATCGAGGTCGCGATCGGAGAGTTCGGAACCGCCCTGCTCGCGGGTGCGGGGGAGTGGCCGCGGTCTGCCGCATCCGATGTGCTGTTGGCGGCGACGCCGCACACCGACGGCCCGCTCGCGGTCGCCGAGGGCGCCGACGACGTGGTGCGCGCGACCATCGACTCGCTGCTGCGGCTCGACCGCAGCTATCTCGCCGTGCAAGGCCCGCCCGGCACCGGCAAGACATACCTGGCGGCGCATGTGATTCGGGCCCTCGTCGCCGAGCACGGTTGGCGGGTCGGCGTGGTGGCGCAGTCGCACCGCGTCGTCGAGAACGTACTCGACGGCATCGTCGAGGCCGGGCTGGATGCGGACCTCGTCGCCAAGACGCCGTCGGGTGACAACGGCCCGGGTTTCTACTCCGAGAGCCCCTTCAGTGAGTTGCCCTACAACGGGCATGCGGCATTCCACGCGCGGCATGCGGCCTCGGGCTACGTGCTCGGCGGCACCGCCTGGGACTTCACCAACCTCAGACGCGTCGCGCGCGGGCAGCTCGACCTGCTCGTCATCGACGAGGCGGGGCAGTTCTCGCTCGCCAACACGATCGGGGTCGCCCAGGCGGCGTCGCGGCTGCTGCTCGTCGGGGATCCGCAACAGCTGCCGCAGGTCAGCCAGGGCATCCACCCGGCGCCCGTCGACGGCTCGGCGCTCGAGCACGTAGGCGGCGGGCACGATGTCCTGCCGGACGCGCTCGGATACTTCCTCGCCGAAACCCGGCGGATGCATCCCGACCTCACCGCCGTCGTCTCGCACCTGAGCTACGAGGATGCGTTGCGGTCGCATCCGAGTGTGCTGGGGCGGGAGCTTTCGGGCGTCGCGCCTGGGCTGCACGCGGTGCCGGTCGAGCATGCCGGGGAATCGACCGAGTCGCTCGCCGAAGCGGAGCGGGTGCGCGAGATTGTCGCGTCGGTGCTCGGGCGGGAGTGGACGTCCGGGCAGAACTCGCGTGCTGCTGCTCGGAAGCTGTCGGCCAACGACGTGATCGTGGTGACGCCGTACAACGCCCAGTTGGAGTGCATCCGCGAGGTGCTCGATGCGGCCGGCTTTGACCGCGTGCGCGTCGGCACGGTCGACAAGTTTCAGGGGCAGGAGGCGGTGATCGCGATCGTGTCGCTCGCCGCTTCGAGCGCCGAGGATGTGCCGCGCGGGCTGTCGTTCCTGCTGTCACGGAACCGATTGAATGTGGCGATCTCGCGCGCGCAATGGGCGGCATACCTGGTGTACTCGCCGGGGCTGTTGCGGTCCCTGCCAACCACGCCCGAGGGTGTGGCCGAGCTGAGCCGGTTCGCCGAGCTGGTGGCGGCACGCCCGCGCTGAGCGCGGGCTGCGCAGGGGTGGTTGGGCTGCGCGGGTGGTGCCGCGGTACGTCGTCGCGTGAGGGAGGACGGCGATCGACTCCTCCCCAGGCTCTCGACCGCGTCCATATCCACGATCAACGGTCGGTGGTGAGTGCTCGGCCGCCGCGCGGTGCACAGTCGTGACATGCCTACGCAACCCGACGCCCCGGAACCCGACCTGCGCGACCACCCGGTCGCGAACGATGGCGACGCGCTGCGGCTAGTGACGACCCTCGTCGAGCGCCCGATTCGCCGGCAACTCTGGTTCTTCTGCCTCGACGAGACGGGCCGTCCGAGTAAGTCGATCCTGAAGATCGACATCCCGCCGGGCCCCGCGCTGCCGCATGACGCCATCGTGATCGTCGAGTTGCTGAGCGGCGCCATCGGAGGCGGCGCGCGCGGCATGGTCGTCGCGATCGAGGCCGGGCGAGCGCTCGTGTCGCGGCGACGACAGGGGCTGTTGCGACGCATCCGACAGTCGCGGCGCGATTCCGCGCTCGCTGACGACGTCAGTTGGCTCGCGCTCGTGACCGCGACGGCCCGGCGTCTGCGCGTGTGCACCGCAACACCGTGTCCGGGACCCGAACTGTGCGACGCCGACCGACTCGACCTTCGCGCGACCCTCCTGGTGACCGCCGACGGGATTCGTTGCGCCACCCCCGACGACCTGTGCACAACCCTTGACGCATTCGAACATATGTTCTAAAATTGACTTGTTCGTGCCGAACTCATCTCCTTGAGGAATTCGGATGCCCGGCACACTTCTCGACCACCCTCCGGTGGGCGGCGCGCGCGCATCGATCGCGGCCGATCCGGTTGTGCCGGGTCCGGGTTTGACGCGTCCGGTTGAGTCGGAGTCGGTTGTGCCTGGTCCGGTCGCGCCGGGCGAGATTGCGCTGGGCCGGGTTGCGCCTGTTCAGGTTGTGCCGGGCGAGGCTGCGCCGGGCGAGGCTGCGCCTGATCGGGTTGCGCCGGGCCAGGCTGCGCTGGGCGAGGTTGCGCCGGGCCCCGCGGTCTCGGGCCGCGTTGTCTCGGGCCCTGCTGTCTCCGGCACCGCTCTCCCCGGCCTGACGGTCTCCGCGACTGCTGTGTCAGGCCCCGCCACCTCCGGCGCCGCTGTCTCCGGCCCGACGGTCTCCGCCACTGTCTCAGGCTCTGCCACCTCCGGCGCCGCTCTCCCGCGTGAGGCTGACTCGGGTGAGGCTGCCCCGGGTCCTGCGGCACCTGGCCCGGGCTCATCGAATTCAGCGGCGCCGCGCGACGAACCGGCGATCGACACGCTCAGCGACGAGCAATTGCTCGCCGGCTTGGCGCGATGTGCCGAGGAGCGCCGCCGCATCGATGCCCGCGCGGCGCTCATCTCAGCCGAGATCGCGAGGCGCTCGCGCCGCGAGCTCGGGCACTCCGGTCTCGCGCAGCGCGCGGGCGCCCGCACCGGCGAAGAACTGATTCAACGGGTCTCGGGCCAGTCCGGCCGCGACGCGCGCACACTTGTGCAGGTCGGCACGCTTCTGGCGGCACCGTCCCCCGACGAGCCCGCACGACCGTGGCTTCGAGCAGTGGCCGAGGCCGTGCGTGGGGGAGACCTCGGCGTCGACGCGGCGCACGCCATTCGAAGTGGGCTCGGTGACCCGTCCCCGACCGTGGCGCCCGAAGCACTGGGCCGAGCGGCCGAGCGCCTTGTTGCGCGAGCCCGCGAGATCGGTGCCGACCGGCTCGCCGAGTTTGCGCGTCACGAACGTGACGCGATCGATGAGGCGGGTGTCGCTCAACGCGAGGCGGCGCGGTTCGAGCGTCGCTACCTCAAGCTCTCGCCGGCCGACGACGGCATGACTCGCCTGCACGGCCTCCTCGACCCCGAGTCGGCGGCGCTCGTGAAGGGTGCGTTCGACCGCGTCACGGCCCCGCGTCGGGGCGGGCCGCGGTTCGTCGATCCCACCGAGCAGGCGCGCACGGCCGCGCTCATCGACGATCCGCGGTCCAACGAACAATTCGCGCTCGACGCGTTCGTCGCGATGGTCCGTCTCGCCACCGACGCCGACGACGGATCCCTGTTCGGGCGCTGGCAGCCGGGCGTGCGCGTCCACGTGTCGGAGCGCGACCTCGCCCGCCGGGCGGGCGCTGGCTACCTCGAGGGCGAAACGGCCGCGATCTCCATCGCCACGGTCGAACGCATCACCTGCGAACAGGGCAGCGTGCCGATCGCGTTCGACGACGACGGTCAGGCCGTCAACGTCGGGCGCGAACAGCGACTCTTCACCCGACGTCAGCGCATCGCCCTCGCCGCGCGCGACGGCGGGTGCCGGTATCCGGGCTGCGATCGACCGCCCGCCTGGTGCGAAGCCCACCACGTGGATGCCTGGGCCGCCGACCACGGTCGCACCGACCTTGCCGCCGGAATCCTGCTCTGCCGTTTCCACCACCTCAACGTGCACAACACCGGATCCCGAATCCGGCGCCACGGAGGGGAGTATTGGCTCGAACCTCCCGGCGCTTCGCCGCACGAGTCGCCGCACGGCTCACCGCACGAGTCGCCGCACGACTCGTTGCACGACTCGCGCCACGACTCGCCACACGGCTCCCCGCACGGCTCGCCGCAGGGCCGACCACATGACTGCGTGTCGTCACCATCGTCGGCGCCGTCCCCGGCTGCTTCGCTGGCCCCATCGCAGGGTGTGTCACCCGGCCCGACGCGTGCTCCGAGGAGTGGCGGACTGCCGTCGCGAGGCGCCGTCCCGATGCCGAGCCGTAGCCCGATCTCGATGGCGAGCCGCAGCCCTGACCCGATGCCGAGCCGCAGCCCGATCCCGATGCCGATGCCGATGCCGACCCGTAGCCCCGACCCGATGTCGAATCGCAACCCGGTCCGTCGCACCTGAGCAGACGTCGTGTCAGAGAACTCCGTCGGGGCAACCACCGATCTTCGCATGCCGAGAGTCACGTCGGATCGCGACCGTGCTCCGGGACGGGCGCCGACCTCGGAGAGTGCGAGAAAACGTCCCCCGACGCTCGCACTTGGCACACGCGGGAGTCGCGTACGGTGGAAGCCGCACCCCGCGCTTCACCCCGAAAGGCCCGCACCCTCATGCCCGAATGCATCCATGGTTTCGACGAGGGCCTCTGTGACAGCTGCTTCCCGCGGAAGGCGCCCGAGCCCAAGGTTGTGCCCACCCGAACGCCTCGCGCCACCCGCATTTCGGGTGTCTCGAATCTTCGCTCGGCCCCTGCATCGGCGAGCCGCGCCGGCTCGGCCCGTTCATCCGCAGGCGGTGCGTCGTCGGGCGGTCCGGCCGCGTACAACCTCGCGACGCAACGCGTCTTCCACTTCACGCACATCCGCAACCTGGCAAGCATCCTTGCCGACGGCGCGCTACGAGCGGATGCCACGCCGGCCGTCGACGTCACCTCGCAGCTCGCCCGCGAAGCTCGTGCCGACCTCGAAACCCCGGTCGGCTCGCGCGTCGCCGACCACGTCGCATTCGCGCTCACGGCGGAATCGGAACGCTGGCGTGAACTCCGTGCGATCTTCGCCCCCGAGACCCCCGTGACCCCGCACTGGGCGGCGATCGTTGCGGCGCAGGTCGCGAGCGACTTTGTCGTTCTCGCGGTGCCGGTGGCGAAACTCGGCGCGGAGGTCATCGTCTCCGACGGCGATGCGGCTGCCGGGTCGTCGCGATTTGCCGTCGGAATCGACGCGGGCAACACGCTCCTGCGGCAGCGTCGCAGTTCCGCCTACTTCGCCGACCCCGACGACACGAGCGCCGACATCGGCCTGCGCGACGCTGAACTGCTTGCCGGGGCCAGCGTGCCCGTGAAGTCGATCGCGTTGATCGGTGTCGCGCACGAGCCGGCGCGCGACCGTGTGCGTGAGATCCTCGGCGCATCGTGGCCGGGCGGGATCGGCCCCGCGCCGAAGGTGGCCGTGTACCCGCCGTGGTTCCAGGTCGCCGAGTAGACCGACATCGCGGCCGGACACCAGAGCCCACGGCTCCGAGGTCAGGAGCACTGGCACTCGTGTCCGGACCGCCGACTCACACCCCGGTCCAGCGCGGCGTTGCCGGAGGTGCGGGGGTATCGGCCTGCTGCTTGGCCTGTAGCGGGGAACGTTGACTGCCCGCGTCCAGCTCGTAGGTCGCGTCGTCAGTGTGGTCAGTGTCGTCACCGTCCGCGGCCGCACGGTCGTGCCGCGCCGACATGTGGTGTTCGCGAGCGAGGACTTCGCGCTCGCGATAGGCGCCCGTGCACCGGTCGTCGTGCAGCGGCGTCGCGTTCGCCGCAGCAGTGCCGCGGTGGCGTCGTTCCGCACTCGCCTTGCGTGTGGGGGCGCGCATCGCGTCGGGTGTCACGCGGGACTTCGGGTCGGGAGTTGTGTCGGGTGTCTCGCGAGGCTTCGGGTCCGGCGTCATGCGGGAAATCGGGTCGGGCGTCGCGAGAGACGAGCCGCCCGGCGCGCTGCTGCCTGTCGCGCCCGGCGAACCGCCGGACATGCCTCCGGGTGGCGTGACAGGCGCGTCCGCGGGCCTCGTACGGGCGCTACCCGTGAGCGTGCTCTCGCTCGTGGGCGAGGTGGGCTTGCCCGCAGCAGCCGAATCGGCGGCGGCGTTCAACGGGATCTCAACTCCGAGACCGCGCGGACGCCGGCCCCCAGTGGGGGATGAATCGTGCGAAGTCATGATGCTCCTTTCGCGCCATCCAGTTCACTACCTGGCCGCGCGCGCCGCACCTGTTTGTGCCGAATGCGGTGACGATCCCCAGCTAGTCGTCAGCGAGTTCGAACGGCTCGCCGGTCGGATCGGCTGCCGCCGGGTCGGCGAGCAGACGCCCGCCGAGCGGGCGGTTCATCCACGATTCGACGACGAAGCCGTCGCGTCGCGAGCCTTCGACCACGATGACGCCGGTGTTCTCCAACTCGTTCCGCACGGCGAACTCCGGGGTCACATTGAGCGTCGAGCCACCGCACCACACCCGAATCGCCGCACCGTGACTGACCACCGCCACCGTGGCATCCGGCTCCGGGTGCCGCTCGGCGATTCGATCCAACGACCGGTTGTACCGATCGAAGAAGGTGAACCCGTCGGAGGCGCCCGGCATCGCGGTGTCCAGCCGGCCGAGGCCCCACTGTTCCAGCGTGCCCAGATACTGCGTCACCGAGTCGCGATCGCGTCGTCCTTCGAGGCCGCCCGCTTCGATCTCGTGCAGCCCGTCCTCGACGACCGGATCGAGTTGCAGCGCGGAGGCGAGCGGCGCCGCCGTGGCATGCGTGCGCACGAGCGTGGACACATAGATTCCCCGGATGCGTTCAGCCGCGAGCGCCCGCGGCAAGGCTGCGGCCTGCCGTTCACCGAGCTCGGTGAGTCCCGGCCCGGGATACGCCGTCGCGAGGATTCCCGCCACGTTGGCGGGCGTCTGACCGTGCCGAATGAAGAGGATGCGCATCGCCCCCAGCATGGCACGCGCGCCTGAACCGCGGCTGGTGTGAGCGCCCGGCCGCGAGACGCGGGCCGGCCGGGAGCAGCCCCGCTGGGAGCGGGCCGGCCGAGTCGCGTCGGGCGTTGCGACGCGCGGTGTGGCTCAGCTCAGGTCGCCGAAGGCGGCGCGGCCCGCCGCGCGCTCGTCGCGCGGACGCAACTGCGGACGTCGGGCGCGCCGGGTCTCGGCCGCGCCCGGGTCATCGGCAGCTTGCCCGGGTTCCGGCGCTGCGTCGGCGCTGAGCTCGACATCGTCGTCGCTCGGCGCGGCATGCGCCCCGCGCACGCGCACCCGAAGTTCGCCCGCGGTCGGGGTGACGCGCGGGATCGTCTCGATCAACTTGGCCGAAATGTGCGTCGTCCACCCCATCCCGTCCCACCAGCGCAACGACTGCGCATCCGTGGGGTCGGGGTACCAGCCGGCTTCGGTGCTGTCCGGTACCTGGGTCATGATGTCCTTCGCTCCCGAAAGCCCCTAGTTGACGGCGTAGGCGTAGCTGAAGCCGCCGGAGTCGTTGTCGAGGCTCACCCAGACCAGGCGCTCGGTGCCGGTCGGCATCACGGCCTCGCACGTGTACGTCGTGCCAGCGGCGGTGGAGCCGAGCACGAGCGGGCAACTCACCGAGGTGGCCGAACCGCTGCCCACGAGTTCGCGCTGGAGCGTGTCTTGCACCTCGATCGCGACGATCATCGGCTGCGCGAAACCTGTCGCATACGCGGCGGCCGGTGCCCCGATCGCGGCGGCGCCGAGGAGCAGGAACGTGACGAGCGGTCCCGAACCGGAAACGCGGACGCGTCGCGCGATCAGGTAGACGAATGCCCCGAGGAGTGTGAACAGCGCGCTCGCGGGCTCGAATCCCCGCGCCCGCAGTGTGCGCACATCCGCGAGCGCCCACAGCAGCGCGAGGAGGTACACGACGGCGACGGCCGCGAAGATCAGCGGCTCCGGGAAGAAGAACAGGTACACGTAGCCGGCGGCCGCGGCGAGCACGAGCGTCAGCAGCGGGCTGAGCGCGATCAGCCAGGCGGGGCCGGTCGAGGTGCCGGCGTCGGGGAGCAGGTAACGATCCGGGAGGTCGCGGCGACGCCCGCCGACGGCCGGAATCGACCCCGTCGTGAGCGACTCGGTGGCGATGGAGCCCGTTGCGGTCGAGCGCCAGGCGGTGTCGTCGGTGCCGGCGCCGTAGCCGTTGACACCGGGAACGCCGAACGTGTCGGATGCGGTCGAGCCAACGACCGGCGTCTCGCTCGTGCCGATCCCGAACTCGAGTTCCATGCGGCGGGCGGCGGCGACACGGTCGGCGGCGTCGGCCTGAACGTCGGCCTGCGTCTCGGCCTGCGTGCCGGTCCCGAGGATCCCGGTCGACTCGGATGCGAACGAGAGCGAGTCGGTGGCGGCGCCCGAGGCGTGGGCGGCCGTGCCCGTGTCGAGGCCGTGGTTCGCGTCGGCGGCGGCCTGCTGGCTCGCGGCCTGCTGGGCAGCGGAGTGCTGGCCAGCGGAGTGCTCGGTAGCCGAGTCTGAGGCAGCCGAGTGAGCGGCAGGCGAGTGAGAGGCAGCCGAGTGAGAGGCAGCGGAGTGGTGGCCAGCCGAGTGCTGGGCGGCGGAGTGCTGGCCGGCGGTCTGCTGGGCAGCGGCGGTCTGCTGGGCGGCGGCCTCGCGGGCCTGCGCTTCCCGCGCCGCGGCGGCGGCCTGGTCTTCGGCGCTCGGCTTGTCGGCGACGTGCTCGGTCCAGGCGATGCCATTCCACCATCGCACCCGTGCGGGTGAGGCGGGGTCGTCGTACCAGCCTGCGGGCACGACCCGTGTCGCTTGGTCGGTCACGGGTTTCCCCTCCTTGCCGTCGACGTGTCGTCCAGTTTAGGCAGAACGACCTGTGCACTTCATGTCCCCAAACGGGGACGGTTCGAGCACCCCCAGATCGCCGAGGCGAGCTGGTGCGGGGGTAGCTCGGGGTGGTTCAGGGATGGTTCAGGGATGTTTCAGGGGTGCTGAAGCTGAAAGCCAGCTCCAGATAACTACATCGTGAAGATCCCCCAGTCATCGACACGCCAGTTGATCCAACCATTTGCGCGTTGGAGGCTCACCGTGACGACGAATTCCTGCCCGCGCGAGTTCGTTGCCGCGCATCCGAAGCTCTGACCTACGAGCAGCGGGGGCATCTCGGGGCAGTCCAGCGCGATATCGCCGCCCAAGGTGGCGGCCGCATCCTGCACCGAGGTCTCCGCCTCTTGCGCGAAGGCATCCGGCGCGAGGGCGATCACGAGCCCGGGCACCGCGATCACCGACCCGGCCAGCACCACCGCGAGCGAGACCCAGGTCATGAGCGGGCCGAAGCCGCGGCCGGACTCGCGAACAACCGCGGTCATGCGCACCACCAGATACACCGGGGCGGTCAAGAAGGCCCAAGCCCAGTGCGGCGGTTGCTCGAAGCCGAGGCGCGCGAGCGCGCGCGAGTCGGCGAACGCAAGAATCACGACCAGCAGGTACGGAACGACGATGACGAGCGCGAGGAAGACGGGGGATGCGGGCCCGGCGAGGCCGGAGAGCAGGAACAGCAACCCGAGCACGAGCAAAGCCAGGGGGAGGAGCGCGATCGACCACACCGGACCGGTTCCCACCTGGCGGGGGATCTCGGCCGAGGCGCGGGGGCCGTGCGTCGCGCGGCTTGGGGCGGGGGCCTCGCCGCCCGTAGCGCGGTACGGCGACCGCGGGCCGCCGCCCGCGCCGCGAGCGGGATGCTCGGACGTCGCGGTTCCGCGGCGGGCGTGTTCGGCATCCGGGATGTACTGCTCCTCCTGGTCGCCGAGGTGCGAGGTCGCCGTGCGCGGAGTCGGGATGCCGCCCAGCAGATCGTCGAAACGTGAGTCGAGGTTGTAGGCCTGGCTCGTCGGCGCCCCCGCGGGGACCCCGTAGCTGGCGTAGCGCTGGGCGGGTGAGGCTTCGTCGGGAAACAGGTCACTGTAGTCGGGTGCGGCGAGCGAACGCGCCGGGTCGGCGTACGCGAGGTTCGGCGTGCCGAACAGCAGATCGGAGTCGTCGTCGGTGGCCGTCGCGGTGCCAGCGGAGCGCGGCTCGAAGACCTCAAAGGGGTCCGCGTAGTCGACGCGGGTCGCGGGCCGCGACTGGCTCGGCGCGACCGGACGGCGCGCATCCGAGGTGTGTTCCGTCCAGGAGTGGTTGTCCCACCAGCGCAACTGAGGCAGGCCGAGTGGGTCTGGATACCATCCCGCGGGAACGCGGGTGTCGTCGTCGGACACGCTCACGCTCCTTCTAATTCCCCCGGATACGGTGCCAGAAAAACGCACCGATTACCAGCATATTCTAAGCCGCCCTCCCGGCTGGGGGTAGTACTGGCTGTACACCCATACCGGGGGGCACGGCCTCCGGAGGGGCACGCTCGCGAGCGCCGCGACGGCGCCGTCGGCGAGTACGGCAGACTCGAACGCATGCTGACCGACCGCCTTGCCGCCACACGCCCGGACGGTGAGTGGGATCCGGATGCCTTCATCGCGACCTTCGATGAGTGGGCGAGCGAGCAGGGCATCCGCCTCTATCCCGCGCAGGAGGAGGCGGTGCTCGAGCTGGTGCTCGATCGTCACCTGGTGCTGTCGACCCCGACCGGGACGGGGAAGTCGCTCGTGGCGGTGGCGGCGCACGCGGCGGCGCTCGCGCAGGGGCGGCGGAGCTTCTACACCGCGCCGATCAAGGCGCTGGTGAGTGAGAAGTTCTTCCAGCTGACCGACACCTTCGGCGCGCAGAACGTCGGCATGGTGACGGGGGATTCGAGCGTCAACCCGGAGGCGCCGATCATCTGCTGCACCGCCGAGATCCTCGCGAACCTGGCGCTGCGCAACGGCCCCGACACCGACGCCGACGTCGTCATCATGGACGAGTTCCACTACTACGCCGATCCCGACCGCGGGTGGGCGTGGCAGCTTCCGCTACTGCAGCTGCCGGGGGCGCAGTTCGTCCTGATGTCGGCGACGCTCGGCGACGTCACCGAGCTCGCCGAAGATCTGGAGCGCCGCACCGGGCGCGAGGTGGCGCGCGTCACCGGCGTCGAGCGGCCCGTGCCGTTGCACTATCGGTATGTGCAGACGCCCGTGCACGAGACGGTCGCCGAACTGCTGCGCGACGGGCTCGCCCCGGTGTATCTCGTGCACTTCTCGCAGGCCGCCGCGGTCGAGCGGGCGCAGGCGCTCGCGAGTGCGGGCGTGGCGACGCGCGAGCAGCGCGACAAGATCGCCGACGAGATCGGGGCGTTCCGTTTCGCCGCCGGATTCGGGCAGCAGCTCTCCCGCCTGATCCGGCTCGGCATCGGCGTGCACCACGCGGGCATGCTGCCCAAGTACCGGCGCCTGGTCGAACAGCTTGCGCAGCGCGGGCTGCTGCGCGTCATCTGCGGCACCGACACGCTCGGCGTCGGCATCAACGTTCCGATCCGCACGGTGCTCCTCACCGGGCTCACCAAATACGACGGCACGCGGATGCGGCAGCTGACCGCCCGTGAGTTCCACCAGGTGGCGGGGCGCGCGGGGCGCGCCGGCTTCGACACCGCGGGGGAGGTGGTGGCCGAGGCGCCCGAACACGAGATCGAGAACGCGATCGCGACGGCCAAAGCCGAGGCGCGCGGCAAGAAGCAGGGCCCCAAGAAGCGTGCGCCCGAAGGCTTCGTCAGCTGGGGGCCGGCGAGCTTCGAACGGCTGATCGCCGCCGAGCCCGAGACACTCACCAGCTCGATGCAGGTGACCGCCGCGATGCTCATCAACCTCGTCGGGCGTCCCGGCGCCGACGCGCCCGCGAGCGAGCCGGCGAGCGCGTTCCAACTGGTGCGCGACCTCGTCTTCGACAACCACGAACCCCTCGCGCGCCAGCGCGAACTCGCGCGTCGCGCGATCGGCGTGTATCGCACCCTGCGGCAGGGAGGCGTGGTGCTGCAGACCGGCGGCGGATTTGATGGCACGGCGAGCATCCGTCTGACGGTGGATCTGCCTCCGCACTTCGCGCTCAACCAGCCCTTGTCGCCGTTCGCGCTCGCCGCATTCGAACTGCTCGACCCGGAGGCCGAGGTGGGGCGCGGGGGGCCGGATGCGCATCCGGATGCCGCGGGCACCAACCACTACGCGCTCGACATGATTTCGATCGTCGAGGCGACGCTGGATGACCCGCGGCCGGTGCTCGCGCAGCAGCAGTATCGGGCGCGCGGTGAGGCGGTCCAGGCGATGAAGGCCGAGGGCATCGAGTACGAGCAGCGGATGGATCTGCTGGAGGAGATCAGCTGGCCGAAGCCGCTGGAGGCGCTGCTCGAGCAGGCCTTCGAGACCTTCGCGTCGAGTCAGCCGTGGGTGCGCGACTTCGAGCTGAAGCCCAAGTCGGTCGTGCGCGACCTGTACGAGCGGGCGATGAGCTTCGGTGAGTACATCGCGTTCTACCAACTGGGGCGCAGCGAGGGGCTCGTGCTGCGATACCTCTCGGATGCCTACCGCACGGCGCGGCAGTCGATCCCCGACGAGCGCAAGACCGAAGAGTTGATCGACCTCATCGAGTGGCTCGGCGAGCTCGTCCGCCAGGTCGACTCCTCCCTCCTCGACGAATGGGAAGCCCTCATCTCCGATTCCGGTGGCGGGGATGCATCCCGGGCGCCCGGGAGTGACGCGCGCGGCACGCGGGAGGGGCGCGAGTCACTCGGTACGGCGCCGCGGAGCGTGCTGACGAATCGGCGGGCGTTCATGGTGCTGGTGCGGAACGAGCTCTGGCGGCGCGTCCAACTCGCGGCGCTGCAGAAGGATGACGAGCTCATTGCGCTCGACCCCGACGTCGACTGGCCGGCGGCCCTCGACGCGTACTTCGAGGAGCACGACACCATCGGAACCGGACCGGACGCCCGCAGCGCCGCCCGGATCCAGATCGACGAGCAGCCCGAACGCTGGGTCGTGCGCCAGGTGATCGACGATCCCGCGGGTGACCACGACTGGGGGATCAACGCCGAGGTCGACCTCGAGGCCTCGGCCGAACAGGGGATCGCGGTCGTGCGCGTGCTCTCGGTCGAGCGGCTCTAGCGTCGCGGCGCGGGTCGGCGGACTCGCCCTGACCCTGGTGGCTTAGTCGTCGTCGTCCAGCACGGAGATGCTCTTGGGCATCACCGATCGCGCCGTCGCGGCCTCGAGTTCATGGGGCACGTGGGCCGCGTGTTGGATCGATTCGACCACCCAATTCACGGCGGGCAGGATGCTGACAAGCAGTCCGAGCGCACCAAGCGCCGAGAAGGTGACAGCGACGATCGGCGGGGCGACACCCGCGCATCCCAACTCGCTGGCGGAGCATGGTTGGCTGGCGATCGCGACGTCCACGATCGCGAAGCTGATCGCGGCGACGACGATTGCCGCCAACGCGAATACTCCCAGCGCGCGTCGTGATAGCACGTACCAAGCCCCCTGCCGCCCGCCCCCTGCGGATGCGTTTTCAGAGTACGGGGGAAGGGATCGCCAGCACATTCCCCCGTCTGGGGCGCCCGCGACTGGGGGGCACGCCGTGAGACCTCCGAGAGCCGGGTGTGTGCTAGCGCGGTCGCTCGCGCCGTTGCAGCCCCGCCGCGTGACGCGTGTCTCGCGTCCCGCCGCGTGACTCGCGCCCCGACCGAGTATCGCGCGCGGCACTCGTCGGCGCCGGGGATGCATCCCTGCCGACCTGCCAGCCTGCCGACCTGCCCGCCTGCCGACTTGCCAGCCTGCCGACCTGCCAGCCTGCCGACCTGCCGGGCGGTTGCGCGGCGGGGGCCGGGCGAGGATGATGCGGGGCATGGTTCCTGAGATCAACTACATCGCCGTCGTTCTTGCCACCCTCTCGAGCATGGTGGTGGGCTCGATCTGGTACACCCCGAAGGTGTTCGGCAGGCGCTGGATGAAGCTCAGCGGCATGACGCCCGAAGACACCCAGACCGGATTCGTGAAGGCGCTCGTCATCACACTGCTCGTGAGCTTCGTCACCGCGCTCGTGCTCGCCGGCACCGCGACGATCGTGCACGACTACTACGGCGGCGGAAACTTCCTGCTCGACACCGTCATCACCGCCGTCGTGCTCTGGGCGGGCTTCACCGCGGCGCGCTTCACCACGCACGACCTGTTCGACCGTCGTCCCGCGGGGCTCACTGTGTTGAATATCGCGCACGAACTCGTCACCCTCGTGGTTATGGCGCTGATCATCGGCGTCTGGCCGGTCTAAGCCCTTCCGCTGAGCGAGTCGCGACGTACACTCGGTTTCGTGAACGACCCCGACGGCACGCCGGTCACGTCCGGTCCCGAGCAGGCCCCAGCGTTGTTGGCCTCTCCCGGTCCAACGCGCACCGAACGCGACTCGCTCGGCGAGATGGAGATCCCGGATTTCGTACTCTGGGGCATCCACACCGCGCGGGCGCTGGAGAACTTCCCGATCTCGCGACGGGCGATCTCGAACTACCCCGACCTGATCCGGGCGCTCGCCTTCGTGAAGCAGGCCGCGGCGCGAGCCAACCGCGATCTCGGGGTGCTGAGCGCCGAGAAGGCGCACGTGATTGATCAGGTCTGCGCGCGCATCGCCGAGGGGGAGTGGCACGACCAGTTCGTGGTGGGCGTCGTGCAGGGCGGCGCCGGCACGAGCACCAACATGAACGCCAATGAGGTGATCGCCAACGCGGGCCTGTCGATGATGGGCTACAACCTGGGCGAGTATCACGCGCTGCACCCGATCGATGACGTCAACCGCAGCCAGTCGACGAACGACGTCTACCCGACGGCGATCAAGCTGGCGATGGTGTTCGGCCTGCGCCGACTGCTCACCGAGCACGCGCTGCTGATCGAGAGTTTCGCGGCGAAGTCGCGCGAGTTCGAGAACGTGCTCAAGGTGGGCCGCACCCAGTTGCAGGACGCCGTGCCGATGACCCTCGGTCAGGAGTTCCACGGCTTCGCGACGACGCTGCAGGAGGATTCCGACCGGCTCGGCGAGGTCATCCCGTGGCTCAATGAGATCAACCTGGGCGCGACCGCGATCGGCACCGGCATCACCGCCGACCCGCGCTACGCGGAGGCGGTGCGGCGGCACCTGGAGGAGGTCACGGGCATCCCGCAGGAGACGGCGCCTGACCTGATCGAGGCCACCGCCGACGCCGGGATCTTCATGACGGTGTCCGGCACGCTCAAGCGCGCCGCCGTCAAGCTTTCGAAGATCTGCAACGACCTCCGACTGCTGTCATCCGGTCCGCAGGCCGGCTTCGGCGAGATCTCGCTCCCCGCCCGGCAGGCCGGCTCGAGCATCATGCCCGGCAAGGTGAACCCGGTGATTCCGGAGGTGGTCAACCAGGTCGCCTTCGCCGTGATCGGCGCGGATGCCACGGTCACCGCCGCGGCGGAGGGCGGACAACTGCAGCTGAACGCCTTCGAGCCCGTGATCGCCCACAGCATCCTGCAGTCGCTCGTGTGGATGACGAACGCGTGCCGCACCTTGCGCGTGAACTGCATCGATGGCATCACCGCCAATGAGGCCCGCCTGGCGATGCAGGTCGAGTCGAGCGTCGGCGTGGTCACGGCCTTGACGCCGTACATCGGCTACGGGGCGGCGGCGACGCTCGCACACGAGGCGCTCACGTCGAACGCGTCGATCTCGCAGCTCGTGGTCGACGCCGGGCTGATGACACCCGAGCAGGTCGCGAAGGTGCTGCGACCGGAGCGGTTGAGCGGCCTAGTTCCGATGACATCGGTGATCACCCTCCCGACGGCGGAGGATATGGCGTGACGGCTCGATCCCCTGCGGTGCCGATCGTGACACCGCTCGAGGTCGACGGCGAGCGCACGGCGAAGCTGATTCCGGCCCTCGCGATCGCGCTGTCGGCGTTCGCGCTGTTCGCGTTGCAGTTGCCGCTGCTCGGGTATCCGCTGCTGGTCGGCGGGCTCGTCTGGGCGCTGCTGCTGGATCGCGCGCTCGCGCAGGATCTGCTGCTGATCGGGCTCGGGATCGCGATCGTGTCGACGACGAGCGTGGAGGCGGATGTCTCCTGGCCGAGCTTCATTCGGATCGGCATCGTGCTGGGGGCGGCCGTGGCGGTGCCGTTCCTCGTCGACCGTTTCGTCTATCGTCGCCGCGCGGTGCGGTTCCCGTGGCGCAGCCACGAGAAGAAGACGCGCGCGGAGCTGCTGTACCTGTTCGCGGTGCCGGCGCTCGGCTGGGCGATTCTGCCGTTCTACTTCATCCGCTCGGGTGCCTACGAGAACTGGCCGAACATCGAGAACGCCTCCGAGCTGGCGCGGTTCTTCGTCGGGGTCAACGCAGTGGGCACCTGGGACGAGCTGTTCTTCATCTGCACCTGTTTCGCGCTGCTGCGCCGGCACTTCCCGGTGTGGCAGGCGAACCTGCTGCAGGCGACGATCTTCGTGTCGTTCCTGTGGGAGCTCGGCTACCGTGCATGGGGTCCGCTGCTGACGATCCCGTTCGCGCTGCTGCAGGGCTGGCTGTTCAGCCGCACCCGTTCGCTCGGCTACGTGCTGATCGTGCACCTGCTCTTTGACGCGATCGTCTTCTTGGCGATCGTGCACGCGCACCATCGCGACTGGATTCCGATCTTCGTCTACTGACGCGGTCGGGCCCGGCCGTCGGGCTCAGCCGTCGGGCTCAGCCGTCGAGCTCGGCCTCGGGATCCGTCTCCGGCTCGGCTTCGATGCGTTCCTCGGGGTCGAGCGTGGGCGGGGGCAGCTCCGTCTCGACGGCATCGTCGCGGGGAACTTCGCGTTCGTCGTCCGGGTTCGGGACGTACTCCAGCGGGTCGCTGTCGTGGGTGCTCGTGTCGGTGTTCGGCTCTCGTTCCATGGCGGACTCCTTCCGTGTGGTGGTCAGTGCTCGCGCAGCGCTCGGATGAGCTCGCGCTTGCTGAGGCTCGAATACCCGGTGAGCCCCAGGTCTTTCGCGCGTGTCCGCAGTTCGGCGACAGTCCACGTCTCGTAGGCGCCCGACTCGCCGCCGCGCTCGGCCACCGCGCTCCGGCCGTCGCGGGCGGCCGCGTTCGAGATGCGAGCGGCCTTCTCTTTACTGTTGCCTTCGGCGCGAAGTGTTTCGTAGAGCTCTGTGTCTTTGAGTGAGCTGTCGCGGGTGGTGGGCACGAGGTGCTCCTTTCTGTCAGGCCGGAATCAGAGCGCCTTCCCTCCGGTGACCGGCACGATGGCCCCCGAAACGTAGGACGACGCCGGGTCGGCGAGGAACACGTAGGCGGACGCGAGCTCGGCCGGCTGTCCGGCGCGCCGCAGAGGCGTGTCCTGCCCGAAGTCGGGGAGCGACTCGGGCCAGCTGGTCGCGGGGATGAGTGGTGTCCAGATCGGCCCGGGCGCGACCGCGTTCACTCGGATGCCCCGGCAGCCGAGCTGCTGCGCGAGCGCCTTCGTGAACGCGACCTGCGCCGCTTTGCTCATCGCGTAGTCGATCAGCGGGGGCGACGGAGTGAAGGCCTGGATCGAGGTGGTCGTGATGATCGAGGAACCCGGCTTCAGGTGCGGGATCGCCGCGCGCGCCATCCAGAGCGGCGAGTACACGTTGGTCTCGAAGACCCGCTGGAATTCCTCCGTCGGCACGTGTTCGAGGCCGTCGCGCTGTTCTTGATACGCGGCGTTGAGAACGAGGATGTCGAGCCCGCCCAGTCGTTCCACGACCGTCTCGATGGCGGTCTCGTTGGCATCCTCGGAGCGCAGATCGCCCGGGAGTCCCATTCCGACCCGGCCGGCGTGTTCGATCCAGCCGATGGTGGTGGCGGCGTCGTCGACCTCGTCCGGAAGGTAGGTGATGGCGACGTCGGCCCCCTCCCGCGCGAAGGCGATCGCGACGGCGCGACCGATGCCGGAGTCGCCGCCGGTGATGAGGGCGCGCATCCCGGTGAGGCGCCCCGAGCCGACGTAGGACTCTTCGCCGTGGTCGGGGGCGGGGACGGTCGCCGAGGTGAGTCCGGGCTGATCTTGGTGTTGTTCGGGGAAGCCGTCGCTGCGGTATCGCGTCACGGGATTCGGATCGAGCGTGGTCATGTGTCCGGTTTACGTCCTGGCGTCCGGCCGTGGGGCTGTTTTGCCCGCCTTCTCACCGCGCGCACAGTCGGCGCTCAGCCGTGCGGGTGGTGTTCAGCTGGCGTGCTGGTGCCGTGCAGGCGCCGCGCGGGTGCCGTGTGGGTGGCGCGCAGGTGCCGTGCGGGTGGCGTGCAGGGCGTTACGGCGCGAGGTGTCGCGATCGCGCGACGAGCGGCAACAGAAACCAGGCGATGATTGCGAACCCGAGCGTGACACTGCCCGCAATGATTCCCGCGGTGCGGCCGAGCACGACGTCGAAGATGAGGAGCGCCGTGCCCGTGAGGGTGCACGCGAGCGACACGAACGTGACGCGCATGATCACGTTGGCGAGGGCCACCAGCTGGGGCTTGGCGCGTTGGCGAAACAGGGCGCGGTGCAGGGTGACGGGGGTGAGGGCGAGCAGGGTTGCGAGCACGGCGAAGCCGACCAGCACCAGATAGATCACGCGCTCGTGCGTCTCGAGTTCGCTGAATCGGGACTGGAACGGGATGGTGAGCAGGAATCCGGTGAGAATCTGTGATCCGGTCTGCGTGACGCGCAGTTCCTGCAGGATCTCGCCCCAGTTGCGGTCGAGGCGCTCGGCCTCGGTCTCGTCGCGGCCGTCGGACCGGCGGTGCGCCGGTGCGCCCGCCGCGTGGTGTGACTGCTCCGTCGCCATAGTCCCGATCTTAGGATCGACCGCCGGGGGAATGGCCGGATGACGTCACCGGCGGGGCGGCCGGGGCCAAGACGCGCGCACGCCACAGGTGCAGAGTGGCGTAGCTGCGCCACGGCGCCCAGCGCGCCGCGTGTGCGGTGAGTGCCCCCGCGGATCCGGGGAGTCCGAGCGCCGCCGCCGTCTGGCGGACGATGAGATCCTCGGCGAGAAACGTGTCGGGATGCCCGAGCACTCGCATCGCGACGTAGCCGGCGGTCCACGGACCGATTCCGGGCACCGCGAGCAGCCCGGCGCGCAACTCGTCGGCGCGCGTTTCAGGGTCGAGTCGAAGTCGGCCGTCGAGGATGGCGCGCGCGGCGGCGACGACGGTCGCGATCCGGCGGGCGGGACCGCGCAGCACCTCGCCGCCGCGGGCGGCCAACTGCTCCGCCGTGGGGAAGCGCCCGTCACCCAGTTCGGCGACGAGGCGGCCGGTGACGGTGCGGGCGGCAGCGACGGAGATCTGCTGCCCCAGCAGGGTGCGGAACAGCGTCTCGGCCCCGTCGATGCTGCCGGGGAGGCGAACGCCCGGGCGCGCGGCGACGAGCGGGGCGAGCACGGGGTCCGCCGCGAGGGCGCGGTCGACGGCGAGGGCGTCGGCGTCGAGATCGAACAGGCGCCGGAGCCGTGCCGAGAGGGCGGGCACATCGGCGAGGTCGCTCATGCGCGCGCGCACGACGACGCCCGGGCGCTCGGCATCGATGCGCACCCGCACGGATGCATCCCCGCGGGGGAGCGCGATCTCGCGGGAGTACTCGTCGGGGTCGTCGCTTTCGAGCCCGGGAATCGCGTGATCGGCGAAGAACCGCAGGAGCCCGGCTCCGTCGAAGGGTTCGCGGGCGGGCAGACGCAGCGTCAGGGAGGTGCCCGTCGACGCGGGATCCTCCGCCGACGTGGAGGTGGAGCTGGAGGGAGCCGCGGCGGATGCGTCGGCGCCGGCGCTGGCGGTGGGGCTGCTGGCGGCGTCCGGGGCGATCTTGCGGGACGCCCTGCGCGCACCGCGCCGCGCGAGAGCGCGCAGCTCGGTCGGAGTGACGCGATAGATCTCGGCGATCGTGTCGTTGAACTGGCGCAGGCTCCCGAATCCGGCGGCGAAGGCGACATCGGCGATCGGCAGCTCCGTCACGGCGAGGAGGGTGCGGGCGGTGTGGGCACGGTGCGCCCGGGCGAGCGCGAGCGGGCCGGCGCCGAGCTCGGCGCGCAGCACGCGACCGAGTTGGCGGCTGCTGTAGCCCAGGCGCCGCGCGAGACCTTCGACCCCGTCGCGCTCGACGACGCCGTCTTCGATGAGGCGCATCGCTCGCGAGGCGAGGTCGTCGCGCAGATTCCACTCGGGGGATCCGGGGACGGCATCGGGTTGGCAGCGCTTGCAGGCGCGCAACCCGGCCTCGTGGGCGGCCGCCGCCGTGCGGAAGAAGCGGACATTGTGCGGCTTGGGGGTGACGGCGGGGCAGCTCGGCCGGCAGTAGATGCCGGTCGTGGTGACGCCGGCGATGAACTGCCCGTCGAAGCGGGCGTCGCGCGCCGAGAGGGCGGCGTAGCGTTCGGCGAACGGGGATTCCGGCATGCCTCAGGGTGTCACGCGAACACGCCCCGTGTCAGCGGAAATCGGACACGGCGATCAGGCGGCATGCCCGGGGGTGCCGCTAGCCTCGCCTCATGCGTTCCGACGAATTCGATCGTCACCGGGCGGCGCTCGCCGCGCTGCTCGAGCCGGCCTTCGTCGTCGACGCTCCCGTGCTCGAGACGCTTCGGGCCGATAAGTCGGGCCACCTCTCCGGGGCGCCGCCGCTGGGCCTCGTGGAGGCCCGCAGCATCGAGGACGTACAGGCGACGCTCCGTTACGCGAATGAGCACGGCATCCCGGTCGTTCCGCGCGGAGCGGGGACGGGGCTCGCGGGCGGAGCGATCGGCGGCGCGGGCGAGATCGTGCTGTCGACGCGTCCGATGCAGCGCGTGCTCGAACTCTCGGCCGCCGATGAGCTGGTGGTGGTGGAGCCGGGGATCCTCAACGGCGATCTCAACGACCAGTTGGCCGCGCACGGACTGTGGTTCGCCCCCGACCCGGCCAGCCGCGCGATCTCGACGATCGGCGGCAACATCGCGACCAACGCGGGCGGGTTCTCGTGTGTGAAGTACGGTGTGACGCGCGAGGCCGTGCTGGGGCTGGCCGTGGTGCTCGCCGACGGGCGGCTGCTACGCACCGGTCATCGCACGGTGAAGGGCGTCACGGGCCTTGATCTGGTGGCCCTCATGGTCGGCTCGGAGGGCACGCTGGGCGTGATCGTCGAGGCCACGCTGCGGGTCAGGCCGCGCCCGGCGGCAACACCGGATACCGTCAGCGCGAGCTTCGACAGCACGCGCGACGCGGCGCGAGCCGCCGCCGCGATCATGGCGGCGGGAATCCAGCCCTCGGCCCTGGAGATCCTGGATGCCGCGGCTCTTCGCGCGATCGGCACCCATCTGGGTCGGGACTTCTCCGATCGCGGCGCTCAGCTGCTCATCCGCACGGATGGGGAGGGGGCGGCCCAGGCCGCCCAGCGTGCGCTGGAACTCACCGCGGAGCTTGGTGGCCGCGGTGAACTCGCCGTCAGCGTCGAGGCGGGGGAGGAGCTGTTCGCGATGCGCCGCGCCTTCCACGGGGCGATGGCCGCGCGGGGCGAGGTGCTCATCGAAGACGTCGCGGTTCCGCGGAGTGCCCTCGCCGAGATGTTCGACGAGCTGGAACGCATCAGCGCGCGTTTCGGGGTCGACATTTCGACGGTGGCGCACGCGGGCGACGGCAACCTGCATCCGAATTTCACGTTCGAAAGTCGCGGCGTCGACGCCGCGGGCGAACCGATCGTCCCCGAGGAGGTGTGGGCGGCGGCCGACGCAATGTTCACCGCGGCGCTGCGATTGGGCGGCACCCTCACCGGCGAGCACGGCGTGGGACTGCTCAAACGGCGCTGGCTGCGCGCCGAGATCGGTGATGTTTCGTTCGAACTTCAGCGCGAGATCAAGCGCGTGTTCGACCCGCGCGGCATCCTGAATCCGGGCAAGGTCTACTGACCCACGGGCCCCTTTCGCTCTGAGCGAACTCCCAGGCAATGCGGGAATGTCGCGGAGGTAGACGGGGTTTTCTCCTGGTGAGGTGAGTACGTCAAACACGATGAATACGATCGAAGCCGTTCCCAACACCCCCAGCCCGATGTCGGCGCACACGGGCCGAGCCCGCACGCGTTCGGGCATCCCTCGCCCCTCCACGGGCCGATTGCGCCTTCGCCCCACCCGCCGCGGTCGCGGCTTCGTGGTCGGCGTCGTCGATGCGGCGGGCCCCGACACGAACGGCTTCGCGCCGCGTGACCGGGTGGCCTGGCGCGACCGCGGCCAAGAACTCGGGGAGCTCGTCCTGCTCGACCAGACCGATGTGCTCGGGGTGCCCGATTGGATCAGCGACGAGCAGGTCGTGAGCTACCTGGCTCCAGGGCTGATCGCCCGTGCCCTGTTGCGCACGCGGCCGGTCGTTCGCGGAGCCGAGGTGCGCGTCGAGTCGACCGACTCGGTGGTCGCCGAGATGACGGCGGCGTGGGTGCGCTCCCTCGGCGCGCGTGTCGTCGAGGCGGAGCAGGCGATCGCGATCCGTGACGAGCCGCAGGCCCGCCGCATCGGTCTCGGCAGCCACGGCCGGCTCGCGCAGGCCGCCGTCGAGGTGTTCCAGGCGATCCGTGCGGGCGTGTTCGACGACGTCGAGACGATCGAGGGACGCCGCCCGAACCTCGCCGCCTGACGCCGTTCGGCACGGCCGGTGACGGCTGCCCCGAAGCCGAGTCAGGGTCACGTTTCACGCACGGGCCGGGCTTCGAGCGCGGGGTAGGGTCGCAGGGTGAACACCGATGCTCTGCTTGCGAGTTCGGCCTTCGTCGGTTTCGTCGTTCTGGCGCTTCTGGTGGCCGATGCGATCTCCGCTTGGGTGGATGCGCGACACGTCCGCGACGACGAGGAACCGGATGCGCTGACCCGGCGACGCATCCGCGATCTGGCCTGGCTGGTGGCGATCGTCGCCGCACTCGCCGTGATCATCGCCTTCGCCGTCGATTCGGCGGCGCGTGCCGTCTGGGATGCGAATGACCCGGTCGCCGCAGCGCTCATCCTGTTCGCCGTCACGGTGTTCACGTTCGTCGTCGGGGTGGGCGCGGTCGTCGCGGCGGGCCGCCGTGAACGGCCAAGCTATGCGCGCATCCGCCGCGATCTGCGGGACCGCGCGATCTACAGCTTCGACGACGACGAGCTGCTCGACTTCGAGCGCCGGTTGAGTCTCGCCGACCGCACGCGCGCGCGTCGCAGCCAGAACGCGCTGCCGTTGCGCCTTCTCGGTGTGGCGGTCGTCGTCGCTCTCGCCGTTGCCAGCTGGCTGTTGGCACCGGGCGTCTTCTCGATCAGTTTCACGATCGGGGCGGTGGTCTCATTGGCGGCCGGTGCTCTCGCCGTCCGTGCTGATGTGGCGCGGCAGGCAGCGCTGACGGTCGTACTCGAGACCCAACGTGCCGAGGTCGTGGCGCTGCTCGAACGCGCCCGCATCCCGCAGCGGCGTCGCGTGCCGGGGCTGCGCGATCGGGTGAGCCGCGCGCTCGCGATTCTGCGCGAACAGCAGGACTGAGCGGGCCGATCGGGCACCGCCGGGCCGACGCGCAGTGAGGATTGCCCACGGGCGTGGGGTGCTGGAATAGGGTTGCCCCATGAGCCAGGAGAGCCCCGACGTCGCACCCGACGAGGTCCGCCGCACGACCGATCACGCGCCCCAGGCGGTGCTGGCACTGCCTGCGCGTCCGCGCACCGGTCGCGTCGTCGGCGCCGTCATCGGCTTCACGCTGATGGGCATCGCTCTGGTCGTGCTCGCCGCGTATTTCTTGTCGGTGCTCGGCCCCGCATTCACCCTGATCGCCGCGATCATCGCGCTCATTCCGCTCGCGGTCGTGCTCGTGGGCGTGGGCTGGATCGACCGCTGGGAGCCCGAACCGCGCGGCGCGCTGCTCTTCGCCTTCCTCTGGGGTGCCACGATCGCGATCCTCGTCGCGCTGTTCGTCGATTCGGGGCTGCAGGAGGTCATCGCGGCGATCGGCGGCCCGACCGACTTCACCAACTTCGCCCAGAGCGCGATTCAGGCGCCCATCGTCGAGGAACTCGGCAAGGGCATCGGGGTCTTCTTGATCTACCTGTTCGCCAAACACCACGTCGACGGCCCGATCGACGGCATTGTGTATGCGGCGGTGGTGGCGGCGGGCTTCGCCTTCACTGAGAACATCCAGTACTTCGGGCTCGAGGTCTCGGGCTACTACGGCGAGGATTCGAACGTTGCCCTGGTGTTCTTCGTGCGCGGCATCCTGTCTCCCTTCGCGCATGTGCTCTTCACCGCCTGCATCGGCTACGCGATCGGGGTCGCCGCCAAGCGCGGGAGTGCCTGGCTGACCTTCGGGGCGTTCCTTCTCGGACTGGTCCCCGCGATCGTGCTGCACGCGTTCTGGAACGGATCCACGTTCTTCGCGGACTTCTTCGTCGTTTACATCGCGATTCACGTGCCGTTGTTCCTCATCGCGGTCGGGATGGTCGCCCTGATGCGGCGCCAAGAGGTGCAGCTGACGGGCGAGCGGCTGGCGGAGTACGCGGCCGCCGGATGGATCAGCGCCGCCGAGGTTCCGAGCCTCGCCACGCCCGCCGGACGCCGACAGGCGATGCAGTGGGCGAAGTCGAACGGCATCGGGTCGGTCATGCGCGACTACATCCGCGATGCGACGAAGCTCGCCTACGCGCGCCAGCGGATGATGACCGGGCGCGATCTGATCGGCAATCAGGCCGACGAGGCGGCTTTGCTGGCACGGATCACCGACACGCGGCGGCGGCTCGCGGCGGCCCGCCCGACGAGCGCTACGGCCTGAGGTTCAGCACGGCGCCGATGACCTCGGGCGCGAAGCCCACGAGCCACACCGCCACGACGGCGACCACGCCGACGACCGCGGCGACCGGAACGCCCCGACGCAAACGCTGACCCGAGGCCTCGACGACGTTCGAGGCGAGCGCATCCGGAACACGTTCGTCGCGGTAGCGCTCGGTCTGGTCGAGCGTCTTCGCCCCGACCGTGTCGGCGATTCGAAAGAGCCGTTGGTAGACCGCGGGCGATCCGGACTCGAATCCGCCCGGGTGATAGACGAACATCCAGTCGTCGATGATTTCGACGTCGTACGGGGATGCCTCATCGATCAGGAGCGCCATCAGATCGGGGGTGAAGACGTACAGAGCGTCGGTTTCGTAGCGTGCCGGGCAGTAGAGCGTGAAGAAGCGATCGAAGTCGCCCTCGAGTGAGAGCCGCTGGGAGCGATCGAACGTCGTCGGCAGATTCGAAACGCCGAACAGGCCGTTGTTGGCGCGTGAGTCGAGCACCATGTGCGGAAGGCGACGATCGAGGTGCAGCGCGAGAAATCCCCACCGGTGCCGTGTCCGTCGCTTTCCCGACCCGGTCGTGTACTGGAAGTTGCCGAAGTCGAGAAACCGCCCCTCGGCGCTGCGGAGGTGCTCGCTCGAGGCGCGCGCGTCACCGAGCCCGAAGATCGCCCCCGGATAGTTCGGCGCGGGGCTGTGGGGAGAGAACAGGAGACCGTTGGCTCGCGCGAAGCGGTCGAGTTGGGTCCAGCGCACCCAGGTGCGCCGTCCGAGGAGACTGAGGAGCGCTCCGATGCCCGATGCCGCCAGGATCGCGACCAGGAATACACCGAAGAACGCCGGCAGCACGGGGTCGGTGCGATCCAGGAACGCGTCGACTGCGCCGCCGACGAAGAACGATCCGCCGACGAGGGCGATCGGCAACACGACAACGACCTGCACGAGGTTGCCCGGCGCCAGGAGCGTTCCGGGCATCCCGAGTGCGCGGGCCCGACGCCGATACTCGCGAACTTCCGCCGCCGGCGGCTCGAGCCAGAGCGGCGAGTAGTCGACGGTGCGGCCCATCCGCCCATCTAAGCGGGTTCTGAGTGAACTTCGCGCCTTAACAGACTCGTCGCCCAGCGGCGGGTCAGTGACTCCGGCTCTTCTGGGCGACGAGTTGTTCTGTATTCAGGGTGCACCTCGGAGCCGCTGTCGTCAAGAGGATTTTGGTCGAGCTCCGCTCAGGCGCGGGCTCGCGGATGCGCGTCCTTACCCGGCGACGCAGCTCCCGGAGGAGACCTGCGCACTGAGGCCCGGGGCCGCGTCGGCCACCGGGGCGAGTTCCGTGTTCGTCATCGCGTAGCCGAGCTGCGACGAGTCGGCGCTCTTGGCGAACACGACGCCCGCCACCTCGCCGTCGAGCGCGAGCAGGGGGCCGCCGGAGTTGCCGGGGTTGATCTCGGCCGCGAGCGTGTAGACCTCGCGTTCACTCGTCTGGCCGCCGTAGATGTCGCGCAGGCGCTCGGTCGAGACCGCGAGCACCTCGGCGCCGTCGGAGACGAAGGGACCACCGAAGGGGTAACCCTGCACGACACTCTCGTCGCCGATCGCGAGAGGCTCGTTGAGCGCGAGCGGGGGAACGTCGAGCCCGATGGTGGCGATCACGGCGAGGTCATCGCGCGCATCGAAGTAGACGACGCGTCCCTCGATGCTCTGGCCGTTCGGGGCCTCGACGACCGGCTGGTCGACACCGGCGACGACGTGGGCATTGGTGACGATCCGGTTCGAGGCGATCACGAAACCCGAGCCGGACTGGTTCTGCCCGCAGGCATAGGCGGTGCCGGTGATCCGCACGACCGAGGCGGAGGCGGCGATCAACGGGTCCGTAGCGGTCTCGACCTCGGGCGCCGCGCTCGGAGCCGTCGCGACGCCGCCGAGGCCCTGCCCGAGCACCGGAACGCCGTCGGCCAGGATCAGCGATCGCAGGCGTGCGAGCGCACTATCGACCGGGTCCGGCGTGAGCCGCTCGATTCCGGAGATGACGGCGGAATCGTTCGCCGCGCGCGAGAGCACCGGGGCTCCGAGCGCGGTCATGCTTCCCGCGAGAAGGGAGGTGACGAGCGCGGCGGTCACGAGCGTCGCGGCACCGCCGAGCATCCGATCGAGGGGGCGCAGCGCCGTGCGATCCACTCCGCGGCCGATCAGTCGCCCGATCGCGCGCCCGATCGAGTGCCCGACGATCAGCAGGAACACCGCCGCCGTGACGACGAAGAAGACGCGCCAGAACGGCCACGGCACGATGCCGGTCAGGATGGGCGCGAGCAGGAAGGCGGCGACGCCCCCGGCCGCGAGCCCCAGAATCGAACCCAGGCTGCGCGCGAGCCCGTGGCGAAGTCCCGAGATCAGGAAGCCGACGAGCACGACGACCAGGATCACGTCGAGGACGAGCGCAGCGGTCACCGGGTTGCTCCTGACAGACGAACGGACGCATCCAGTCTGTCGGATGCGTCCGTTCGTTGGCTGAGCGCGGCTAGCCCGTCACATCCCGTCGATCGAGCGCGACCACCGCCAGGCCGATGACGACGGCCGCGAGGCCGAACAGCAGGCCCAGGCCTCCGACATCGAACCCCTCGGTGAGCGGAGAATTCAGGTAGGCCCAGTCGTACGGCGAGAAGCGGTGAAGCCACTCGAGGTCGGCGCTCTGGTTGCCGATCGCGCTCATCACGTAACCGGCGATCGCGACACCGGCGGCGGATGCGGTGGCGATCGCGCGCCGACCGCTGACCGCGCCGACGGCGAGCCCGACGCTCGCGGTGAGCACCGTGAGGCCGAGAAACGCCAGACTCGCGGCGAGCACGTTGACCGGTTCCAGCTCGAGCTGGGCGGAGTCGTTGATCACGAGAATCAGCGCCATCGTGAAGGCGATGAGCGCCGCCAGGCGGACGACGAGTGCCAGCGTCGATTCGAGCGCGTACTGCACGCGGCTCACGGCGTGGCCGAGCATGAGTTCGAGGCGTCCGCTCTCCTCGGCGCCCGCGATCGCCGCCGACGACCAGGTGGTCGCGGCGATCGTCAGGAGCGCGAAGCCGATCAGGCCGAAGATGGTGGCCTGGGTGTAGCCGGCACCGCTTCCGATCTGCTCGTAGCCGAGAGCTTTGATGAGCTCGGGCGGCATGCTGTCGAGCACATCCATCATCTGTGTCGTGCCGATCGAGGGGTAGAGCGGCAGGTAGAGCATGACGGCGGCGGCGAGTCCGGCGGCCCAGCCGAGGGTCGAACGCCAGCTGTCGAGCACCGCACGGCGGAACACCGGCAGCAGCGCCCGGCGCCCGGCGTCCACGTGGTCGCGGGTTTCGGCGGTGTGGGTCATGAGGCGACCTCCTGTCGTCCGTAGAGATCGAGCACCGACTCTTCGAGGTCGGGTTCTTCCACCGTGAGATCGGTCAGGCGGAAGTTCGCGAGCGCCTTGACGAGCTCGTCGATGTCGCCGTTGACGGTCGCGAGCACGCGCACGGTCGCGCCTTCGAAGATTTCGAGGTCGCGCACGTGCTCGAGTCGTGAGAGCCGGTCGCGTACGGTGGCGACGTCGCTCTCGGCGATTCCCGCGCGCAGACGCCGGACGCTGTGGAGTCGAAGCGATGCCACATCGCCCTCGGCGACGATGCGTCCCGCCGCGAGGACTGCCACCTGGTCGGCGGACTGCTGGATCTCGCTCAGCACGTGCGAGCTCAGCAGCACGGTCTGTCCCGCGTCGCGCGCCTCGCGCAGCATTTGGAGGAACTCGCGCTGGATGAGGGGATCGAGGCCACTCGTCGGTTCGTCGAGTACGAGCAGTTCGGGCCGATGCATGAACGCCTGGATGAGTCCGAGCTTCTGGCGGTTGCCTTTCGAGAGGGCACGCACCGGGCGGGTGAGGTCGAGGTTGAGACGTTCCGCGAGTGCCTCGATCGCGCCGGGGGCCACCGGGCCGCTGATGTCGGCGTAGTGCCGCAGCAGTGCCAGGCCTTTCACACGCCCGTCGAGTCGCAGCTCGCCGGGAATGAAGCCGATGCGTCGGCGCTGCGCTGCGCCGCCGGCGCGCGGGCTCTGCCCGAGAATCGTGGCGCTGCCGGAGCTCGGGCGGATGATGTCGAGCAGCATCCGCAGGGTCGTGGTCTTCCCGGCGCCATTCGGGCCGATCAGCCCGAAGACGGTGCCCTGTTCGACGGCGAGGTCGAGCGAATGCACGGCGGTGACCGAGCCATAGCTCTTGCTCAGCGCGGAGGTCTGTATCGCCAGAGTCATGCGGTGTTCTCCTTCGGGGTGGGGCGGTCGTTGTCCGGGCTCGGTGCGAGCGCAGTGCGCGCCGCTTCGAGGATCCGGTCGTCGCGGTAGAGGCCGTGGGTGTAGAGCTCGAGTGTGGGAATGGTCATCCGCCGCACCATGGCGTCACCGAAGTAGTCGTCGCCGAAGACCCGGCTGAGCTGCTTGGACATGATCAAGGAGGCGAGCCCCGAGACGGTGACGATCGCGGCGCGGGCATCCGGGTCGTCGCTGGGTCGTACGAGACCCGCCTCGGTCTGCGCGTCGAGCGTCGAGCGGGTCGAGCCGAGGAGCGCATCGAAGAGGCGGCCGGAGGCGGGGGAGTCGTCGATCAGCATGCGCGCGAGATAGTCGAGCCAGGGGCGGAACTGGTCGACGTCGGCGAGCCAGCGCTGCAACTGCTCGTTCAATCGGGAGGCGTCGAGCGCAGACTTGCGCCCGAAGAGTTCCTCGGTGATGAAGAGATCGCACGCATCACGCAGGTTCTCTTTCGAACCGAAGTGGTGGATCACGAGGCCGGGGCTCACTCCCGCCTCGGCGGCGATGGCGCGCACGCTCGTGCGTTCGAGGCCGTCGCGACCGAAGAGCACGATCGCGGCGTCGCGAATGCGGGCCGATGCCACGCGGTCGCCCGGGGAGCTCGAGGCTGAACGCATGTTCAAAATACTAAACACACGTTCAGTTCACGTCAAGGGTGTCAGGAATTTCGGACTCAGTGTCAATGATTCTTGACACCACGTCGAGATATCTGTACATTCCCAATGTCAAGTTTGTTTTACACACCCACTCACATCACTGGAGGACATCAATGGTTGCCGAACAGCGCAACGCCTGGATCGCGCTTCTTGTCGCCGTCGTCGGCTACGCGGTCTATTTCAATCTCGTCATGACCGGCGCCGCTGGCGGCCCGCTCGTCGAGGCCGAGTATCTGATCCCGATGGCGGTCGTCATCGTCGGTTCGGTCGTCGGCACCGTCGTGCTCAACGTCGTCGTCGCCGTGATCGCCGGAATCGTCGCCGGCTCGCGCGACCCGAAGACCGCCGACGCGACCGTGCGCCGCGTCATGCAGGAGAGCGACGAGCGAGACCGGGCCATCAACAGGTCGGGTGAACTGGCCGCGCGCTGGTTCCTCATCGCGGGAGCGCTCGCCGCGCTCGGGTTCGCCGGGCTCGAGCTCGAGCACTTCTGGATCGCGAATGTGATCTTCCTCGGCTTCTACGTCTCGGCGATCTTCGGCGCGATCTTCAAGCTCTCGGCCTACCGGTGGGGGCTGCGCGCGTGAAGTCCACCCGGGTGACCAACTCGATCCGCGCGTTGCGGTTCGCGCGCGGCGAGATGACGCAGTCAGAACTCGCCGACCGAGTCGGCGTGACGAGGCAGACCATCATCGCGATCGAGCAGGCGCGCTACTCTCCCTCGCTCGAGGTCGCCTTTCAGATCGCGCGCGCCTTCGAGGTGCCGCTCGACGAGGTATTCCACTACCCCGACGAGCAGGGCGACGCGTCGGCGAGCTAACCGCTGATCTCGTCGGGACGGCGCGAGCCCCGCTGCTCGTGCGCTGTCTCGGCGACGGTCGGAGCCGTGCCGCCGAGGCGCGCCGGCTGCCACCACTGGCCGGTGCCGTCGACGGGATAGCTGGCCTGGAGTTCATCGGTGAGGTGTTGCAGGGTGCCGCGCAGCGCATCCGTCGTCGTCGTCACGTCGGCCCCCGCGGCGACCGTGATCGGCGCACCGACCCGCACCTGGACGGGAACCCCGAAACGGTCGCGGCGGCGGCCCTTCGCCCCCTTCGTGAGAATGCGGTGCCCGCCCCACACGGCGACCGGAACGATGGGCACCCCGGCCTCTTGCGCGAGTCGCGCCGCGCCGGTCTTCAGGTTCTGGACCTCGAAGCTGCGGCTGATGGTGCCCTCGGGGAACACGCCGATCAACTCGCCGCGCCGCAGCGCCTCGATGGCGGCATCGTAGGCGCCCGCGCCCGCGTCGCGGTCGACCGGGATGTGCTTCATGTTGCGCATCCAGAAGCCGAGCGGCCAGCCGCGGAACGCGCCCTTCTTCGCCATGAAGCGGATGCGGCGGCGGTTGTGCAGCCACAGCACCCACTCGACGAGGGCGAACTCCAGGAAGCCGTAGTGAGTGATCGCGATGACGGCTCCGCCGGAGTCCGGGAAGTTCTCGGCGCCGCGCACGTCGCGTTTGACCCGGAGGGCCCCGAACATCAGCCGGCCGGCGCCGATCGCGGCGGTGTAGATGGGCTCGTTTCGGTACCGGACGGTCATGTCTTCAGCGTACGCGGGCGAAGCGGATGCCTCCCGAGGAAAGCGCACCCACCGGGCGCCGAGCAGGGGAGTTCTCCCCAGGTGGCTAGCGAAGTCCAGCTCACAGGAGCACAGTGGGGTTATGCCCGACTACGGCCACGAGCTGGCGTTCGGCACGTTCATCACCCCGAACGTGTCGCCGAGCGACGGCGCGCTCGGTCTCGCCCAGCGCGCCGAAGAGCTCGGGTACGACCTGGTGACGTTTCAGGATCACCCGTACCAGCCCGCGTTTTTCGACACCTGGACGCTGATGACCTGGGTGGCGGCGCAGACGTCGCGCGTGCAGATCGCCGCGAACGTGCACAATCTGCCGCTGCGTCCCCCCGCCGTGCTCGCGCGGGCGGCGGCGAGCCTCGACGTGCTCTCCGGCGGGCGCGTGGCGCTGGGCCTCGGCGCGGGCGGTTTCTGGGACGCGATCGCCGCCATGGGTGGCGAGCGCCGCACCCCGGGGGAGAGCATCGAGGCGCTCGACGAGGCGCTCGACGTCATCCGGGGCATCTGGGATGTCGACGACCGAACGCCGTTGCGCATCGCGGGCGAGCACTACCGCCTCGACGGGGCGAAGCGGGGGCCTCGGCCCGCGCACGACATCCCGATCTGGGTCGGGGGATACAAGCCGCGCATGCTGCGGTTGATCGCGCGTCGCGCCGAGGGATGGCTTCCCTCGCTGTTCGCCCTTCAGCCGGGCGACCTGGCGCGGGCGAATGCCGTCGTCGACGAGGCGGCGGTCGACGCCGGGCGCGATCCGCGGCACATTCGTCGCATGCTCAACGTCGGCGGGCGCTTCGCGTCGGCCGGAACAGAACTGCTTCAGGGGCCGCCCGAACGCTGGGTCGAGGAGCTCCTGGCGTTCGCCGTCGACGACGGCGTCTCGACCTTCATCCTGGCGACCGATGATCCCGAGACCATGACCACCTTCGCGCAGGAGGTGATGCCGCCGCTTCGTGCCGCCGTCGATGCGGCGCGGCGCGGGCGCGGGGGCGAGCGCGACGGGATGCGCGGGGCAGCGGCGCGCGCACAGCGGGTCGCCGGCATCGACTACGAGGCGCTACCGGCCTCCCTGGTCGCGGAAGCGGTGGAGCCGGGGGACCCCGGCTATGCGCGCGTGCGCAACACCTACAACCGCGGCGGTGCCCCGGGGCTCGTCGTGACGCCGCGCACCCTCGCGCAGGTCGGCGACGCGATCGCCTTCGCGCGCCGGCAGCCGGTGCCGCTCGGGGTGCGCAGCGGCGGTCACGGGGTGAGCGGCCGTTCGACCAACGTCGGCGGCATCGTCATCGACATGTCGCACTTCGCCGAGATCACGGCGCTCGACGAGAAGTCCCGGCGGGTGCGCGTCGGACCGGGCGCGCGGTGGGTGGACGTGTCGACGGTGCTGGCGCCCTACGGCTGGGCGCTCACCTCCGGCGATCACGGCGCCGTCGGCGTCGGCGGTCTTGCGACGGCGGGCGGGTTCGGCTGGTTCGCCCGTGAACACGGCCTCACGATCGACCACCTGCGCGCGGTCGAACTGGTGACCGCGTCCGGTGAACTCGTGCGCGCGAGCGACGACGAGCATCCGGAGCTGTTCTGGGCGATGCGCGGCGCCGGGGCGAACTTCGGGATCGCGACCGCGTTCGAGTTCGAAGCGCATCCGGTGGAGCCCCACGTCGGCTGGGCGCAACTGGCCTTCGAGGCCTCGGCGGCGCCCGGCGGGGTCGCCGGATTCCTGGTCAATTGGGCCGCCGCGATGGCGATCGCCTCGCGCGACCTCACCTCCTCGCTCGTGCTGACGCCGGTGCCGGCGGGGCAGCCCCACATCGTGCGGCTGCTGGCCGTCGTCGACACCGCCGAGTCGGGCCTCGTCATCGAACGACTGCGCCCGTTCGCCGGGCTCGCGCCCCTCGTCGGGCAGCAGGTGCAGATGGCGCCGTATGAGGAGGTCGTCGCGACGCTCGTCGAACATGCGCCGCACGACTCGAACGGCGAACCGGTCTCGCGGTCGGGGCTCGTTGACGAGTTCAGCATTCAGGTCGCCACCCGCACCGTGCGGCTGCTGGAGAAGGGGGTGAGCCACTTCGTGCAGTTGCGTTCGCTCGGGGGAGCGGTCTCGGATGTCGCCAGCGAGGCCACCGCGTATTCGGGGCGATCGGCCACGGTGTCGATCGTCGCCCAGGGGTCTGATGAGGCGGCGCTCGAGACCGAGTGGCGCCGCCTCGAGCCGCTGCTGTCGGGCTCGTATCTGAACTTCGATTCGAGTCTGGATCCCGCGCGCCTCGGTCGCGCGTGGTCGGAGCGGACCCTCGCCAGGCTTCGTGCGCTCAAGGCGGAGTGGGATCCGGAGAACGTGTTCCGCGACAACTTCAACGTCGCGACCTCAAGCGACGGGGTCTGACCCGCGCCGCTCGGCGCGACCCGCCGCCGCGTCGCGTGGCGTGTTCCGGTGCCGAGGGCGCGGCGTGCGCGACCCCGGCACCGGCGGGCGCGGTTAGACGACCTTCACGAAGACGGAGTCGCTGAACCACGACGACACGGACCACGTGCCCGCGTCGACGCCATCGCTCGGCACCATGATCACCACGTTGCCCGTCGCCGAGGCACCCGGGTAGAGCTCGTTGATGTCGTACGCGCTGTCGGGAGCCACGATGAACTGGTCGGAGGTCGAGTGGGTCGTGCCCGCGGCAGAGACGAACTCGATGGTCACATCGATCCACGGCGTTCCGCTCTCGTCACCCACGTACGTGTACGTGACCGGAACGAGGATGTACTGGAACCCGTCCTCGGGGGCATCGTTGAACTGGTTCTCGTTGGCGACGAGCTTGTTCGCGTTGAGAACGGTCTCGCCGAACGTCACCTCCCACTCCGTGGCCCCGAAATCGCCGAGTTCCACGCTGGACCCGGCCGGTGCCGGATTGGCGCGAGTGCCGAGGTCAGAGTCGGCAGCGGCCGCCTCCTCCGTGGTCGAGTCGTCGACGTCCTCGAGCGTGGAGCCGCTCCCGTCGGAGACGCCTTCGGAGAGTCCGTCCGAGATCGACGAGCCCGCCGCGCCGACGAGGGCGCCGACGCTCACGATGATGGCGACCAGCCAGGCGAGCGGTCCGAGGATGAGGCCCGCAATGGTGAAACCGCGCTTGCCCGACTTGCGCACGAGCGCGATGACGCCGAAGACGATCGCGCCGATGGCGGGAAGCCACGCGGCGAAGCTGAGACCGGGGATGAACGCGAAGACGAACGCGACGATTCCGAGCACGAGTGTGGTGATCGCGAGGCCGCTGCCGCGCGGGGCTGCCTCCGCGGCGACGGGCGTCGGCACGTCGTTCGGCGTCGGCGCGTCGGCCTCCGTCGGCGTCGGCGCGTCGGGCTGCGTCATCGTCGGCGCGCTCTCGGTCGGCGCGGCGTCGGCAGACTGCGTGGCGTCGTCAGGGGTGTTGGATTCTTGCATAGCTGCTTCCTCTTGCTGTTCGGCGAGCCATCGACGCGAGGCGACGCGGCTCCGCGTCGGTCGGCGACCTTCGCGATCGCGCCGGAAGTGACACGGCGCAACATGAGGAGTGCACACCATGCGGCCGACATTCCCTCACGTACCCCGCACGTCGCGGGTCGCATCGCGGACTCGGAGCGTCGCTCCGGGCGTCAGGAAAAGTGGACGGTCTTGAACCGTGCGCCGTGACCGCGCGTGATCGCCACGTGGGACGGGGCGACGCCGAAGTGCGCGGCGAGCACCGTCTCGACGGCCGTGTTGGCGGCGCCGTCGACGGCGCGCTCGCGCACGAACACGACCAGGGTGCCCTCGGCATCCGTCTCGATGAGCGGGCCCTTGCGACTGCCGGGCTTGACGCGGATGCGCAGCTGCTCGGGCAGATCGGCGGGCGAGGACACAGGCCCAGCCTGGCACGGCCGCGGATCGGCCGCGCCTGCCGCGAGTTCGGCGGGCGTTGACGCTGGCGACGGACGGTGCGAAGGTGGCGCCACGACAACGCGGGAGGTCGGGCCGATGGCGCGCAGACGGGGAACGACGATCGACCACGAGGGTGCCGAGCGCTGGGCGGCACCGCAGCGGCAGTGCGACCTGGTGATGAAGGGCGGGATCACCTCGGGGGTGGTCTACCCGCTCGCGATCGCGAAGTTCGCGGAGGAGTACCGGCTGCGCGGCGTCGGCGGCTCCTCGGCGGGCGCGATCGGGGCGGCGCTGGCCGGCGCGGCCGAGTTCGGCCGCGAGACGGGCGGTTTCCAGAAACTCACCGAAATCCCGGGGCGGCTGCGCGACGGGCGCCTGGAGGCGTTGTTCCAGGCGCAGCCGAGCACCGAACCGCTGCTGCGGGTGCTGCTCGCCGTGCTGCGCGCGAAGCCCGGCACCGCGGCGAAGGTGCGGGCGGTCGTCGGCGCGTTGCTGACGCGTTTCCCGGGCCGGAGCCTCGTCGGGGCTCTCGCGGGCATCCTGCTGTTCGCGCTCGGGGTGGCGAGCGTCGTCGTGGCCGTGCTCGGCGAGCAGTGGTTCCAGCTCGCACCGGCCATCGCGCTCGCGCTCGCCGCGCTCGCGCTCGTCGTCGTCGGCTGGGCGCTCGCGCTGACGCTTCGGCTCGTCGACCTGCTCACCGTCGCGACGCCCCAGAACCTGTTCGGCATCTGCCGCGGCCTCGGCACGGAGGGTGGCGGCCCCGGCTTCACCGACTGGCTGTCTGACCTCATCGACGAGGTCGCCGGTCTTCCCGCAGGCGGCCCGCCGCTCACCTTCGGGCAGCTGTGGGGCGACGACGCTACGGCGACCGAGGATCGTCGCGCGCGCGACATCGACCTGCGGCTGATCACCACGTGTCTGAGTCGTGGTCGCCCCTACGAGATGCCCCTCGAAGGGTCGAACTTCTTCTTCGACCCCGAGGAGTGGGCGACGCTCTTTCCGCCGAACGTCATGGAGTCGCTGCTCGCGGCTCCTGCCGTGTGCGCCGAGGCGGAGGAGGGCGCGAGCGAGGCGCGGGGGCGCCGCGAGAACCAGGCGGCGAACGAGCGGGGGCTCGTGCGGCTGCCGGAGGCGCGCGACCTGCCGGTGATCGTCGCCGTGCGGATGTCGTTGAGCTTCCCGGTGCTGATCTCGGCGATCCCGTTGCATGCGGTGCGGCGGCGTCGCGGGGAGAAGCTGCAGTTCGAGAAGCTCTGGTTCACCGACGGCGGAATGTGCAGCAACTTCCCGCTGCACCTCTTCGAGGCGCCGTTGCCGACCCGGCCCACCTTCGCCATCAATCTCGGATCGTTCCGGCGCGACGCCGACCAGCATCCGACGGACGAGTCGGAGAACATCGTGTTCGCCACCCGCAACTCGAGTGGGGTGCAGCCGCCCTACCAGCCGATCGCCGAGGAGGGGGTGGGCGCGCTCGTCGACTTCGCCGGCACCATGCTCGACACCTCCCGCAACTGGCAGGACAACTCCTACGTGACGATGCCCGGCTATCGCGACCGCATCGTGCGGGTGCTGCAGACGAGCGAGCAGGGCGGGCTGAACCTGAACATGTCGGATGACGCGATCGAGCGCCTCGCGCTCCGCGGAGAGGCGGCGGCCTCCGCGCTGATCGACCAGTTCACGAAGCCGCACTACCGAGGCTTCGACGGGTGGGCGAACCACCGCTGGGTGCGCTACCGCGCGCTGATGGCGACGTTGCCCGAGTTCCTCGGCGCCTACCGCCGTGGCCGCGCCGAGCTGCACATCGACCCGACCGAGCCGCCCGGATTCGATCTGCCCGCGCCCAGCCGCGCGCTCGCCGGGAGGCTCAGCGGGGCGCTCACCCACGGCGCCGAGGCGGTCGCGGCGGCCCCGGATGCGGCGGTCGAGTCGCTCACCGACTCGCCGCGGCCACGGGGGAGTCTGCGCCGCGTCGCGCGGATCTGAGAACGGGGCGCCGGCACCGCGGCGCGCTCTGCTAAACTCCCAAGGTTGCCGTCAGAACGGCCGCGGATGAAGAGAGCCCACACATACGGTGACGGGCGCCGCGCAACGAGAGGAAGGGGTCCCATCTATGGCACTCGACAACGAGACCAAGAAGGCGATCATCGAAGAGTATGCAACGCAGCCCGGTGACACGGGATCCCCCGAAGTGCAGGTCGCTCTCATGACCAAGCGCATCAAGGACCTCACCGAGCACCTCAAGGAGCACAAGCACGACCACCACTCGCGTCGTGGCCTGCTGCTTCTCGTCGGTCAGCGTCGCCGCATGCTCGGCTACCTCCAGGACATCGACATCGAGCGCTACCGCTCGCTGATCGAGCGCCTGGGTCTGCGTCGATAGATTCCGCGAACTTCTTACGAGACGGGTCGTCACCTTCGGGTGGCGGCCCGTTTTGTGTGTCACGGATGCGCCACCTCCCGTACCCTCACAGCATGCCCGCGGCGCTCACCGACACTGACCTCCCCGAGACGCCGGGCGGCAGTCGCGGCCTGACCGGCGTGTTGGGTGTCCCGGAGGGCGACGGCCCCTGGCCCGCGGTCGTGATGGTGCACGAGGCGTTCGGCATCAACGACGTGATGCGCCGCCAGGTCGAGCGGCTGACCTCCGCCGGCTACCTGGTGCTCATGCCCGACCTGTTCGCCGAGGGCGGCGCCCGACGCTGCCTCACCGCGACCTTCCGGGCGCTGCGCGCGGGGGAGGGGCGCGCCTTCGTCGACATCGAGACCGCCAGGTCGTGGCTCGCCGCCCGCGGGGACTGCACGGGCCGGGTCGGCATCCTGGGATTCTGCATGGGTGGCGGCTTCGCACTCGCCGCCGCCAGCGGGCGCGGCTTCGAGGTCGCCGCGGCCAACTACGGCATGTTGCCGACGAACCTCGACGACGACCTGCGCGGGGCGTGCCCGATCGTGGCGAGCTTCGGTGCTCGTGACAACTCCTTGCGCGGCGCGGCCGAGAAACTCGACGCGGCACTCACGCGGCTCGACGTGCCGCACGACGTGAAGGAGTACCCCGAGGCCGGGCACGCCTTCATGAACGACGCCGACTCCGGTCCGCTCGCCGCCCGGCTGCTGTTCACGCGCTTCCTCGGGCTCGGCCCGAACCCCGAGGCGGCGGCGGATGCCTGGCACCGCATCGAGACCTTCTTCGGCGCCACGATCGGGCCGACATCGCCGTAGCGGAATGCGCCGAGGGGTACGGCGGTTGCACCCGATGATGACTGCTCCGCCCGCCCTCTCCGTGCTCGACCTGGTGCCCGTGCGGCATGGCCAGACCTCCGCGGATGCGGTGGGCGCCTCGCTCCACCTCGCCCAGCGCGCCGACGAACTCGGCTTCCGGCGCTACTGGTTCGCCGAACACCACAACATGCCCGCGGTGGCGGCGACGACCCCGCCGGTGCTGATCGCGCTCGCGGCGGGGCGCACGCAGCGCATCCGGCTCGGGTCCGGTGGGGTGATGCTGCCGAACCACGCGCCGTTCGTCGTCGCCGAGCAGTTCGCCACCCTCGAGGCGGCGGCCCCGGGACGGATCGACCTGGGTCTCGGGCGCGCCCCGGGAAGCGATCCGGTGATCACCGCGCTGCTGCGATCGAGCGGGCCGACGAGCGACGCCGACCGGTTCCCCTCGCACGTGAACGACATCCTCGCCCTGCTGCGCCGAGACGGTGCCTCACTGCAGCTCGGCGATCGTGACTACACGGTGCGCGCGACGCCGGCCGCCGCGGGCGTCCCCGAGGTGTGGCTGCTCGGGTCGAGCGACTTCTCGGCGCAGCTCGCCGCGAAGCTCGGGCTGCCCTACGTCTTCGCGCACCACTTCTCGGGCGAGGGCACCGAACGTGCGCTCGACCTCTATCGCAACGGCTTCCGTCCGAGCGAGCACGGCGCCGCACCGCGTACCTTCGTGACGGTCAACGTCGCCGTCGGCGAGACCCGCGACGAGGCGGAGGAGCTCGCCCTGCCGAGCCTGCTGAGCATGGCGCGGCTGCGCACCGGGCAGCCGCTGACCGCGCTCGACACGGTGGAGCAGGCCGCACGGGCCGAGCTCGGCCCCGCCCAGCGTGAGCTGATCGAGGCGATGCGCGGGCGCTGGATCATCGATGCGCCGGCCGAGGCGGCCGCCGCCGTGCGTTCGCTCGCCGCGCGATTCGGCGTCGACGAAGTCATGGTGTCGCCCAACACGGGCGCGCGCGAGACCGACCCGAGCGACCGAAGCTTGAGCCGCGAACGGACGTTGGAGGCGCTCGCAGGCTAGGTGCGACGTCCCGCCCGGAGCAACGCCACCACCTCGGAGTCGCTGACCGCGCCGAAGTCGCGGTAGAAGGCCCCGACGGCGTGGAAGTCGCGAGGCTGGAGGAGGCAGATCACCTCGTCGGCATCGGGAACGAGGGCGGCGGCATCGGGCCCACCCACCGGCGCGGCGAGAACGACCCGGCGTGCACCGAGCGCGCGGGCCACCCGACAGGCGGCGGATGCGGTGGCGCCGGTCGCGATGCCGTCATCGACGATGATCGCGGTCTTACCTTCCAGCTCGAGCCGACCGAACTCGCCCCGGAGCCGCGCCGCGCGGGTATCGAGCGTGCGGCGTTCCGCGCGTTCGACGGCGGCGACATCGCGATCGGTGACGCCGGCGCGGCGGACGAGGTCGGCATCCAGAATCCGCACGCCGCCTTCGCCGATGGCGCCCATCGCCACCTCCGGCGAGTACGGCACGCCGAGCTTGCGCACGACAATCACATCGAGCGGCGCGCCCAGCGCGGTGGCGACCTCGGCGGCGACGGGGACCCCGCCGCGGGGGAGCCCCAGCACCACCGGGTTGGCGTCGTTGCGCTCACGAAGGTGCGCGGCAAGGCGGTGACCGGCGTCGACCCGGTCTCGAAACCCCGTGGTCATGAACGACCTCCTCGTCGTCACGGCAGTGCCGGCTAATGGTGCCGGATCTCGAACCCGGTCGCACCCGTCGGCGCGACGGCGTGCTCGTCCACGCGGTCGACGCGGGCGCCGAACGGTCCGACGCGCAGCCAGTCGAGCATCCGGGCGACGGTGTCGGGTTCGCCCTCGAGCTCGCACTCCACGGACCCGTCGGGGAGGTTGCGCACCCAGCCGGTCAGGCCGAGACGTTCGGCTTCGGCGCGGGTGGCCCAGCGGAAACCGACGCCCTGGACGACGCCGTGGACGTGTGCGTGGACGCGGGGGACGGGGGTCATTCGCGGGCGTCCTGGGGTCTCGATACGCGCTTCGCGCTACTCGACCGGCTCGGGGTCGCGCTACTCGACCGGCTCGGGGCCGCGCTGCTCGACCGGCTCGGAGTCGCGCTGCTCGACCGGCTGTCCGGATTGAGCCCGATGTCGATGAGGATCAGCTCGCCGGCGAGTTCGGCGCCGGGGGAGTGCAACAGCCCCGCCTTGAGCGCGCCGAACGTGACGGTGACGTCGGCGGGGAGCACCGTCGGGTCGGGCAGGCTACCGTCGTCGGCGTCGATGCCGCTCGGCACATCCACCGCCACCACGAGCGGCGCGTTCTCCGCCTCCAACAACGGCCGGATGCGCGCCACGATCTCGCGCGCTCGGCCCCGCAGCGCGGGGGAGCCCGCACCCCCGATGCCGAGAATCCCGTCGACGAGCACGTCGGCCGCGCCGACGAGCTCGGCAACTCGCGCATCCGCCTCGTCCTCACTGAGGATCTCGACCCCGGCGGCACGTGCCGCGGCGGCACCGGTCTCGTGCACGCGGCTCCCGGTCGACAGCGCGACGACGTGCGCCCCGCCCGCCGCCAGTTCGGCCCCGGCAAACAGGGTGTCACCGCCGTTGTCGCCGGAGCCGACGAGCAGCAGCACCCGTGCGGGCCGATCGGACGTCCGCTCGGCGAGCAACCGGGTCAGCTCGCCAGCGAGCCCGGCCGCCGCGCGGCGCATCAGCGGCACCCCGGCCTCCAGCAACGGGCGCTCGGCGGCGCGGATCTGCGCGGCCGTGTAGCCGAGCGACTCGGGCGCGTTCATTTCTCCAGGCTACGCTCCGCCCCGGGTGGCACCATGGGCGGATGACCCCCGCGATCCACATCACCGGCGACGCCGCCGCCGACGACCTGCTCTCCACCGATCCGCTCGCGCTCCTGATCGGCATGCTGCTCGATCAGCAGGTGGCGCTCGAGACGGCGTTCGCCGGCCCGTACAAGCTCACCGAGCGTCTGGCCCGGCACGGTCGGCGCTTTGATGCGGCCACGATCGCCGCCCACGACCCGGATGGCTTCGCGGCGCTGTGCGCCGAGACCCCCGCTGTGCACCGCTTCCCCGGCTCGATGGCGGCGCGCATCCAGAAACTCTGCGTCACCCTTGTCGACGAGTGGGACGGCGACGCCGCAGCACTGTGGATGCGCGACGCCCCCGACGGTGCGACCGTGCTGAAGCGTCTGAAGGCGCTTCCGGGCTTCGGCGAACAGAAGGCGCGCATCTTCCTGGCCCTGCTGGGCAAGCAGTACGGGGTGGAGGCGCCGGGCTGGCGCGAGGCCGCCGGGCACTACGGCGAGGAGGGGTCGCACCACTCGGTGGCCGACATCGTCGATCGCGGGAGCCTCGAGCGCGTGCGCGAGAACAAGAAGGCGGCGAAGGCGGCCGCGAAGAAGGGCTAGCCGGGTACAGCAGAACGGGGTGCCGGGCGCGAACGCCCGACACCCCGGTGAGGAACTGCCTACTCGTAGCGCAGTGACGTGACCGGATCGGCCTTCGCGGCGCGAGCCGCCGGGAGTGTCCCGGCGAGGAACGCGATCGCCATGACGAGCGCGATGATGCTCACGATCGACACCGGGTCGAATGCGACGAGCTGAAGCCCGGGCAGGTCGGCCAGCAGCGAGCCCGAGAGCACCGAGCTGAGGGCGGTGCCGGCCCCGATGGCGACCACCGCGCCGATTGCGCTGCCGAGGAATCCGATGAAGGTCGCCTCGAGGCTGAACAGGCTGAACACACGCCCGCTGCCCATGCCCATCGCCTTCATCAGCCCAATCTCACGGGTGCGCTCCTGCACCGACATGTAGAGCGTGTTGACGATGCCGAACGCGGCCGCGAGCAGCGCGATGATCGCGAAGGCGTTCAACACCAGCACGATGCCGTCGATCACACTCGTGACCGTGCCGAGCGTATCGGCGACCGTGGTGCCGCTGTAGCCCTCCTCGGCCAGGAGATCCTTGAGCGCGTCGACGTCGTCGACGGTGGCGTCCTCGGCGAACCAGACGGTCGCCTGGGCGTAGCGGTTGGCTTCGTCCTCGGTGAGCCCGGTGCTCTGCGCGTCGAACAGCTCATCGCTGAGCGCCTCATTGATGAGGATGCTGGAGCCCGTGGGCGATGCCAGCGCTTCCTCCGTCACTCCGACGACGGTCGCCTGGATTTCGTGGCTGTCGCGCAGCGCATCGGTGATGCCGATCGTCACGGTCTGGCCGATCGCATCCGCGTCGGAGTCGAAGCCCAGCGGCTCGACGTAGGACTGCGGGATGGCGACCTGCGCGGCCTCGTCCGTGTTGTCGGGTTCGCTGCCGTCGGCGAGCACGGTGGTCTGGTCGGCAACCAGGCTCCCGACGTACGCCTCGTACTGCGTGCCGTCCTCGAACTGCACGAAGTCGGGCGTAATCGTCCGTTGTGCCTCGACCTCGACGACGCCCTCGATCTCGGCGAGGTCGTCGATGTCGTCCGGGGTCAACGCAACGACGGTGGCACCCTCGCCGGGCCCGTTCGACACGCCGCTCGAGATGGCATCGGGGTCGTACTCGTTCGGTCCGCTGTCGCCGCCCAAGAATTCTTGGGCGCTTTCGCTCGCCTTGGTGACGGTCATCGCGTCGGAGGCGCCGACGCCGCTCACGGTGTCGTCGATGTAGTTGTTGATCCCCGTGCCGAGGCCGCTCGTGATGGCGAGCGTGAACGTGCCGATGAAGATCGAGAGGATCGTCAGGATGGTGCGGGTCTTGGATCGGAACGTGTTGGAGACCGCGGAGGCGATCAGGTCGGTCGTCTTCACGCGGCCACCTCGCTCGGGTCGTCGATGAGCAGTCCGTCGCGGATGCGCAACTGCCGATCGCACCGCGCCGCCAATTCCTCATCGTGGGTGACGATGATGAGCGTGATGCCGTGATCCCGGTTGAGGTCGAAGAGGATGTCTTCCACCACGGACCCGGTGACCGAGTCGAGGTTGCCGGTCGGCTCGTCGGCGAAGATGATGCGCGGGTTGTTGACCAGGGCGCGCGCGATGACGGCACGCTGCTTCTGCCCGCCGGAGAGGTTCATCGCCTTGTTCTTGGACTTGTCCGCGAGTTCCAGCTGTTCGAGCGCCGCGAGCCCGCGGCGCTTCCGTTCGGCCGCACCCACGCCGGCGATCTTCATCGGCAGCGTGACATTGTCGAGCACGGTGCTGTTGGCGTTCAG
>NZ_CAJQNT010000006.1 GCF_905479755.1 uncultured Schumannella sp.
CGGACTCGAGATCCTCGCCAAGAGCCGCTTGAGCCTCGTCCCCCAGACAGGAAACGAGGTGACCGACCAACCCGCCCTCGAACTCAGCGCCTAAGCCAACACAACGAAGGATCGCGCTACACCACTACCCGGGACTTGACCTTCTGGCGAATCTCACTCAGCGTAGACAAGCCGTCTCCGTCAGGCATTCTGATGTCGAGCAGAACCACGTCTGGGTTGATTTCGAGAAGCTGCGCGAGTGCGTCATTGCCAGATGAGGCTTCTCCGACGACCGCGATGTCGTTGTCGAGGCGCAGGATCTGTACGAGGCTGAGTCGCACGAGCGCATCGTCGTCGACGATCATCACGCTGGTTGGAGACCTTCTGTCGGAGATCATCTCGTGCCTGCCTTCAGGATGTCTTTTGATGGGAGCAAGCCCTCCTCGAAGCACAGGCGGTAGAGGTCACCGGAGGCGTCAGCGAAAGGGTCGGCTGTGACTGAATAGAAGCGACAGCTGTCAGTCCTTTCGCCGCTGAACTCCGCTTCTTCAGATGGTAGCCGGTCCAGTACAGCTCGTTCCGATGAGCCAATCTCGAGGGCGGTGAATGTTGCTGAATCCAGCAAAGAGCGTTGAGCTCCCTCATAGGTGAACCACTGCGCCCCGATGAAGACGAGCGTCAGAGCGACTGCGGGCACAGCGAAAGCGAGGAGCAGAAGCCGGTTACTCCGTCGGCGACCGCCATCCAGCTGATGCAGAATGTCACCAGCACCGCCTTCGACCTCGAAACCAGAGTCATCTGCGGCGAGCACATAGTGGGGGTTGACGGAGCCCACCTCCGTTTTCGGTATCCGGAGCGACAGCGTAAATCCGTTTGTGTTGTGGATCGCGCGCAGCTCTCCGCCTGCCATCCGGACTCGTTCCTGGAGCGCGACCAGACCCGTCCCCACACGGATGGGGTTCCGTTGCGTCGACGGGGCTCGGTTCTGGATCTCGACGTGCATCCGGGCGTCGTCGAGAATAGCGAATCTCACCTGTATCTGCTCACCGGCAGCGTGTTTGACCGCGTTGGTGATTCCTTCCCGCAGATTCCTGACGATTGTCGTCCGATCAAAAGCGCGAAGGGCCTCGTCGTCCGGCATGTTGTCGATCGTGATATCGACGCCAGAGTGACGCGACTCGGCGATGAGTCCTTGGATCCCGGTCGGGGGCGCGAGTTCAGGGGGTCGGCCGTCACGGAGGGCCTCGACGGAGGCTCCAAGGCGCTGAACCGCGTGGGAGATCTTCTCCCGTGATCTCCCGATGGCGGTGCGTCGCTCTTCGTCGAGATTCGGGTCGAGTTCCCATCTCCCGAGATCCAACGCCACAAGACTCAAGGCGTGCCCGAGGTCATCATGGAGCTCCTCGGCGAGGAGTGCTCTTTCTCGCATCCTGGCCGAAGCGATCTCACGACGGCGAAGCTCCTCGCGCGCCGAGAGTGTCTCTTTGAAATTTGCCGTGGACCTCCGGCGCGCGTCGACCGCGGCCGATAAGAGCCAGGGCAGTACACCGCACACGACAAGGTAGAAAGCCGAGAGCTCCACGTCCGGGGCAGCTTGTGGAAACCACAGCATTCCCAGCGTGAGCAAGCGCACGGAACCCAGTAGCGAGGCGGCTGCAATCGGTAGTGGGCAGCGAAAACCGACCAGCGCTGCCACTCCAATGAGTGGCACGGGGTCACGTCCCGCTGAGTGGTGGAGTTTCTCGACACCGTGCGGTCAGTTGTTTTGATTATGCCGCAGCGAGTTCTGGGATGGGCGTCACCTCCTCGACGGGCGTGGTGCTGACTGCATTCATGGTGGCGAGTTCGAGCATCGAGGCTTCGGAGAAGTAGCGGCGGTCGCCGGCTTCCCACTCGTCATGCTGCTCGATCAGGACCGCTCCGGCGAGGCGCAAGAGGGCGGCCGGGTTCGGGAAGACGCCGACGACGTCGGTGCGGCGTTTGATCTCCTTGTTGACCCGTTCCAGCGGGTTCGTGGACCAGATCTGCCGCCAGTGCCGTTGCGGGAACCCGGTGAAGGCGAGGAGGTCGTGCCGGGCGTCGTCGAGCATCACGGCGACCTTCGGGTGGGAACGCTGAAGCATGCGGGTCACCTCGGCGAACTGGGTCTTCACGTGCTCGGCGTCGGGTTGCGCGAAGATGGTGCGGATGATCGAGGCGACCATCTCCTGGGAGCCCTTCGGCACGACCGAGAGCACGTTGCGCATGAAGTGCACCCGGCAGCGTTGCCAGGAAGCGCCTTGGAACACGGTCCCGATCGCCTTCTTCAGACCGCTGTGCGCGTCGGACATCACCAGCTTCACCCCACCGAGCCCTCGGGCCTTCATCGTGCGGAGGAACGCGGTCCAGAACGCTTCGTTCTCGGTGTCGCCGACGTCGAAGCCGAGGACTTCCCGGCGTCCGTCCGCGGCGACCCCGACGGCGACGACGATCGCTTGGGACACCACCCGGTGGTTGACCCGAGCTTTGCAGTAGGTGGCGTCGAGGAACACATACGGGAACTCGAGCTCTGCCAGGTTCCGGTCCCGGAACACCGCGATCTCCTCGTCAAGGCCCGCGCAGATCCGCGACACCTCGGACTTCGAGAGCCCGGAATCGGCACCGAGCGCCTTGACGAGATCGTCGACCTTCCGGGTCGAGACCCCGTGCAGATAGGCCTCCATCACCACCGCGAACAACGCCTGGTCGACCCGGCGGCGCCGCTCCAGCAGGGCGGGGAAGAACGTTCCCTGCCGCAGCTTCGGGATCGCCAGGTCCAGATCCCCGGCCGTCGTCGTCAACGTCCGAGGCCTCGATCCGTTGCGGTGAGTGGTGCGCTCGCTCGAGCGCTCGAACGGGGCGGCGCCGATGAACGCGGTCGCTTCCGCGTCGATCAACTCCTGATAGAGCTTCTCCGTCGTGACGCGGATTCGGTCGCTGACAGCGGTGAGTTTCAGTTGGGCGAGGAGATCGAGCAGGGCAGACTGGTCAAGAGCCATCGTGTGGTGTCCTTCGTGTGAGTAGCTTTAGTCGGTTCTCACTGACCATCACACGGTGGCTCTTCACGTCGACGAAGCAACGCTCACAAGCGGGAAATCACACCACTCCCCAGGACGTAACCTGGCACGGCGAACCAACCGGACGCGAAAACCGTAGCAAGCAGTGTCGGCGGCGCTTGAATTCTGAACGTTTTCGGCGCTCGAATAGTGAACGGTTGCGGCAGTCTAGCTAGGGGTTTGTTCGGTGGTGGTGCGGATGCTGGGGAGGCTGTCGATGCCCCTGCCTCGGAGGCGGTAGCTGGCGCCTTTGAGGGTGAGGACGTCGGCGTGGTGCACGATGCGGTCGATCATCGCTGCGGCGACGGCTTGGTCTCCGAATACCCCGCCCCAGCCGCTGAACGGCAGGTTGCTTGTGAGGATCAGCGAGGCGTGTTCGTAGCGGGATGAGACGAGCTGGAAGAAGAGGTTGGCGGCGTCTTGCTCGAACGGGAGGTAGCCGACTTCGTCGACGATGATCAGTCCGTAACGGCGTAGCCGCGCGAGCTCGGCGGGGAGTCGCCCGGCTCGGTGGGCGTCGGTGAGGCGGGTGACCCAGTGCGTCGCGGTCGCGAACAACACCCGGTGCCCGTGCCTGGCGGCGACGATCCCCAACGCGGTCGCGAGATGCGTCTTCCCTGTTCCGGGAGGCCCGAGGAGCACGACGTTTCGGGCTTCGGCGAGGAACCCGCCGGAGGCCAAAGCGGCGACCTGGGGCCGAATCGTGGGTTGGGCGTCCCAGGCGAAGTCCTCGAGGGTCTTCCGTCCGGGGAACCCGGCCGCTTTGATCCGTAACTCACCGCCGGACGCGTTGCGCGCCGAGACCTCGCGTTCGAGGACGGCGGCGAGGTAGTCCTCGAATGACCAGCCCGCGTCTCGGGCCTGATCGGCGAGGCGGGTCGCGGCGTCGGTGATGCGTGGTGCTTTCAACGCGCCGGCGAGAAAGGTGATCTGTTTGACTGCCTCGGTGGGTTTCGTGGCGGTCATCAGCTGCTCACCTCGTCAGTGACGAGCCCGAATGCCCGGTCGTAGTCGGCGAGGTCGCGGGCCAAGTCATCGTCGCCGACGGCCGCGAGGCGAGGCTGCTGGAATGCTCGTCTGAGCACCGCGGCCGCGTCGCGGTGCGCAGGATCGGTGATCACCATGCCCCGCGCCCAGACTCGGGCGTGGTCGGCGATGATTCGCCCGTCCAGACGCACCCGAACCCGTTCCAGGTCCGCGGACACATCCACGATCCGGCCGATCGCGCGTGGGTCGACGGAGTAGTCGTTCGTGTCGATGCGGACGTAGTAGTCGCGGCCCAGGCGGATCCGGTTGCGCCATCCCAGATGCAACGGAATCGGCGGTAACGGCAGCATCGCCGCCAGATCCGCCGCAAGCCGATCCGTGGGGGCGGAACCGATCGTGCGCACCACCCGCTGGTTCGCGCGGCCCAGCCAGTCGGTGAACTGCTCGGTGAAATCCGCCGGTGAGGTGAAGGACGTCCCGGCATGAAGGACGTCTCGAACCAGCCGTTACGCCTTTCCACGACCCCCTTGGACTCCGGATCCCGGGGCGGCAGCAGCACCAGCTTGGTGGCCAGCGTCCCCATGAACGCGTCGACTCCGACCGCGTGACGCTTTCCCCGACCGATGCCCGGTTCGTTGTCCCAGATCAGTCGCCGCGGCACCCGACCGAGCTGTTCGATCAGCTCCCACGATCCCAGCAGCAGATCCTCGGTCTTACGGGTCGGGATCATCCTGCCCGCCGCGAACCGCGAATGCGCTGGCGTGATCACCAACACCGGCAGCAGCTTCGATGATCCGTCCTCGAGCGGGATCTTCTTCGGCGGGAACCACAGATCGCATTGCGCCGCGTCCCCCGCCGCCCAGACCAGCCGGTCCGCAGGATCGATCCTTTGCTGCTCCGGCCGCAGCCGCTTCACGTTGTCCCGGAACCAGCGGATCGAGCCCTCCCAGCCCACCCGCTCAGCGAGCACCGTTGCCGGCATCGTCGGCGTCTCCACCAGCAGCTCCCGCACCCGCGCCTCGAATGGCGTGAACGACGTCGGCGCCACCGACCGCTCATACCGAGGCGGCGCATCCGAGCCCACCGCCTTAATGACCGTCGTCCGCGAAATCCCCAACCTCGCCGCGATCTTCGCCTTCGGCTCGCCCTCCGCGACAAGCCTCCGAATCAATGCCCAATCTTCCAAAGTGATCACTCTCCAATCGTTGAGTGTTCACTTTTCAAGCGCCGCAACTGTCCAGTTTTCAAGCGCCGCCGACAAGCAGGAACGCGCAGAACAGCCCCACCAGGACCGCGCGAACAGCTCTGACGGCCCGACCCGTCATGGTGGGCTCCGATGTCGACAGCTTCAGTCCTCGCATACGGATCATCCTCACTCACAGCGACCCGGATAGCACTCGTTACGGGCACAACCCCGTCGAACGTAGAGTTCTGAAGCAGTCGTCTATTCCAAAAGTAAAAGAAGGGCTCCGACCGATGACGGACGTACCGCGGTCGCTACGCTCCTACCGTCGTTGAGCCGGCGTATTCGTGTCGGCGCCGTCTCGACTTCGCAGTTATGTGCGTCAGCTATTGAAGCGATCATCCTCGGCATCGTGCAGGGGCGTCGCTTTGGGTAGTGGTTGGCGGCGCTCCTCGGCGCGCTGCAGGCCGAACTCAAGACGGACCATCCACCCAACTGTGTCGTCCGGTGCGATGACGAGCTCATGGTGCAGAACGGAGTCCGAGAGGATTGATGTTGTGGGTTCGATCGCTACGGTGGGCTCGCGGGTGTAGCGGGAGTTGTCCCACCACAGGCCTAGCGATGCGGGCCACGGTGTGAGCCAGGAGAGGCGCATCCACGAGCCGTCTGAGCGACGCAGCGTGGCGCCGTCCTCAGATGCGGTAGCGGTCGAATACAACTTGAGACATGATCCGGCGTCGAGGGTCGCCAGGAGATCGCCATTCGTCCAGCGCCGCGTTTCACCTTCTTGGGTGCGTAGGTCGGCCACCCCGTCGAGCTCCAAGACAGTTCCAGGCGGAGACGCGAACTGCGGATGAGCGGCCCAGTACCAAGGCGTGGGTGAGGATTCCGCGGAGGTGAGGGTGTACTTGAGGATGAGGCTTCCTGATGCGTCGATCTCGGTGTGGCGGGCGAGCGTAAGTCGGCTCGATGTCAACCGTACGCGCGTCGTGAGGGAGGTCGGCGTCGACGCGGTGACATCCCAGGGCCGGTTCCACACCTCGCCGTGATCCGGCAGTGCCGTGCCGTCCGACGTGATCGACGCGGCGAGCGAAGGTGTCACCTCGTCCCAGCCGCCCATGCCCTCCCGCAGAAACGAGTCGTCTGCCGGATCGGACTCGTCGACCAGCGTCCATTCGTGGCCGACGGCGATGATCGAGCGGATGCGTGCGCCGGTCTCCGGTGCGACGACCACGCGCGTCCCGCCGTGCTCCAACTGCGTCGTCACCCCGCCACCGCCCGCAGAGCGGCGAGCAGCGGCATCCATCGCCGATCCGGGCTCTCACCGAATCTCAGCTCGGTCGATACGTAACCGACCGCTAGACCGCTGTGGCGGTCGGCGAACGCCAGCCGTCCGCCCATGCCGGCGTGGCCGAACGAGTGCGGTCCGAGCATCGGGTTCTCGCGATAGGCGAGGTCGAGTCCCAATCCGTAGTGCATGCGCTCGGTCTGCCCGGGTGCGACGGTCGTCCCGCCCGCCTGATCGGTGGTCGCCTCGTCGAGGAGGTCCGCGCTCAGCAACCGGATGCCGTCGACCTCGCCGATGCATGCCGCATAGAAGCGCGCCAGCGACCTCGCCGTCGCCACCCCGTTTCCGGCGGCGATCTCGGCGGCCCGGAACCGTCGGCTGTTGATGAACTCGCCGCCGCGATCCTCGCCGGGCTGGGGGATTGCGAGCTCCAGGACTTCGCGCACTCCGAGCCACGCTGCGGCGACGATCGGATCGTCGGGTTCCGCGCTCAACGCAAGCGGGCGCGCGGAGTGTGCAGGGCGGAAGTCGGCTCCGCGCTCGGTGGGTGTTCCTATCCAGAGGTCGAGTCCGAGCGGGCCGGAGATCTCGTCCTGGATGAGCGTTCCGATGGATCGGCCGGTGACCCTGCGCACGATCTCGCCGAGGAGGTAGCCGAAGCTGAGTGCGTGGTACAGCCAGTGCCGCCCCGGAGGATGCACAGGCGACCGGTCGGCTAGCATCGCCGCCATCGCAATCGGATCGAGCAGTTCCCGGCGGTCGGTGATGCCGAGGCTGGGGAGTCCGCTCCGGTGCGTCAGCACGTGCCGAACGGTGATCGCGCCCTTGCCGTTCCGGGCGAACTCGGGCCAATACCGGGCGACCGGGGCATCGAGGTCGACGAGACCGCGATCGACCAGACGCAGCAGGGCGACTGCGGTGACGGCCTTGGTGCAGGAGAACACGATGGCGCAGCTCTCTCGCTCCCAGGGTCGCCGGCTGATCGGATCGGTTCCGCCCCAGAGGTCGAGTACCAGCTGGCCGTGTCGGTAGACCGCGAGACTGGTGCCGCCGGTGTCGAGACCGAGCGGGTCTTCGGACCACGCGTCGGCCACGGACTCGTAGCCGGACGCGACGAAGCCCGCGGTCTCGATCACGACGACCTCAG
>NZ_CAJQNT010000007.1 GCF_905479755.1 uncultured Schumannella sp.
GGCGCGGGGGCGCGCGGCCGCGGGCGGGGCGCGCGGGCTCGCCGCGCGCTACGCGCCACCCGCGGAGAGCCGCCAGACGCGGTCGCGCGACATCGGGATCTCGTGCGGGCGCACGCCGAGCGCATCCCGGATCGCGTTGGCGACGGCGGGGGCGACCGGGTTGTACGGCGCCTCCGACATCGACTTGGCGCCGAGCGGCCCGAGCTCGGAGTGCGTGTCGGCGAACAGCACCTCGGTGTGCGGCAGGTCGGCGAACTGCGGGATGTGGTAGTTCCGGAACACGTCGGTCGTGATCCGTCCTTCCTCCAGCATGACCTCCTCGTACAGCGCCGAACCGTAGGCCTGCGCGGCCCCGCCCTCGATCTGTCCGCGCAGCTGCTCGGGGTTCAGCACGGTGCCGGCATCCGCGGCCTGAACGGAGCGCAGGATGCGCACCTCGCCACTCGCCGGGTCGACCGCCACGCGCACGCCGTGCACGTTGAACGCCACGGTGCGCGGCGTGCCGTCGTGGGTCGCGGTGGCGACGCGCTCCCCGCCCGCGGCGAGCTGCTCCGCCAGCGCGGTCGCGGCCGCGAACACGGCCTTGCCGGCGACGACGACCCCGGTGGAGCCGTACGCCCCGGTGTCGTGTCGCGCGCCCGGTGTCGCCGTGTCGGACTGCCGGATGCGCACCTGCTCGGGCCGCGCACCGAGCGCCGTGGCGGCAAGTTGCGCATGCACGGTGGTGGTGCCGTTGCCGAACTCGGCGGTGCCGACCTCGACCTCGAAGAGCGCACCGTCGGGTTGTTCGCCGTCGAGCGCGCGCACGGTCGCCTCGGCGAAGTGTCCGCGCGGGGGGATGGTGGCGATCATGGCGAGGGCGACGCCGTTGCCGATCCGCCAGTCGCGTCCGGGCTCGAGCGCGCGCATGCCGCGGCCGAGTTGGCCAAGCGCCGGCCCGTCCTGATCGAGCGCCGCCTCCACGAGGTCGAGGCACTGGCGAAGCCCATCGGCGCCGTCGTAGGCGACATCGCCCGCGTCTTCTTCGATGGTGCGGATCGGATCACCGGGGCGCACCCCGTTGATGCGGCGCAGGTCGAACGGCGACATGCCGAGCTGGTGCGCGAGCTCGTCCATCGCCGACTCGATGGCGAAGATCACCTGGCCGAGGCCGTAGCCGCGGAAGGCGCCCGACGGCGGGTTGTTGGTGTACACGGAGTGGGCATCCACCCGCACGTTGTCGCAGCGGTAGGTCGCCACCGATTCGTGCACCGAGTGGAACATGACGCCGACGCCGTGGTTGCCGTACGCGCCGGTGTCCATGACCTGGTCGATGGCGAGGGCGGTGAGCGTGCCGTCGCGGCGTGCGCCGAGGGTGACGCCGACGCGCATCGGATGCCGCCCCGGCGCGATCCGGAACTCGTCGGTGCGCGTGAACTCGTATTGCACCGCGCGGCCGGTCTTCAGCACGGCGAGGGTGACGAGGTCTTCGGTGATGAGCTCCTGCTTGCCGCCGAATCCGCCGCCGACGCGGGTGGCGAACACACGCACCTTGTCACGGTCGAGGTCGAAGATGCGGGCGACTTCGTCGCGCACGAGGAATGGCACCTGGGTGGATGTGCGCAGCACGAGCGTTCCGGTGCGGTCTAGCCAGCCGCGCGTCGCGTGCGTTTCGAGCGCGGCGTGCGACACGCGCGAGGTGGTGAAGCGGTCGGAGACGGTGACGTCGGCCTCGGCGAGGGCGGCCGCGACGTCGCCGCGCTCGCCGTGCACTTCCGCGACGGTGTTGCGGGCGGAGTCGGCGATCCGGGAGGAGGCGGGCTTGTCGGCGTGCAGCAGCGGGGCGCCGGGCGAACGGGCGAGCTCCGGGTCGAAGACGGCGGGCAGCAGTTCGTAGCCGACGTCGACCAGGTCGAGCGCGCGCGTCGCGATGGCCACCGTGTCGGCGACGACGGCCGCGACCCGCTGGCCGTAGTGGCGCACGACGGGGTCGAGCAGGAGCGTGTCGTCGGGGTCGTCGGTGCGCGCCTCGTGGCGGCCGGTCGAGAACAGCACGCCGGGGGAGTCCTCGTGGGTGAGCACGGCGTGCACTCCGTCGAGGGCGAGCGCGCGACTCGCGTCGATCGACACGATGCGCGCGTGCGCGTGCGGCGAACCGAGCACCGCGAGGTGGAGCAGTCCGGTGGTCGTGGTGGAGTGATCCGCCGGGTCGGCGGTCTCGCCGATCGGCGAGTCGAGCGTGTACGCCTCGCGACCGTTGACGACGCGGCGCGCGGCGGGCGGCGAGACGGAGCGCCCCGCGGCGGACCCGCTGACGACGGTCTCGGTGTTGGCGGTGCCGCAGATGGCGTCTTCGATCGCGCGGTAGCCGGTGCAACGGCACAAGTTTCCCTTGAGCGCGTTCGGCAGATCGGCCCGCTGCTCCTCGGTGAGCGCGGAGGCGGTGACAACGAGCCCCGCGGTGCAGAACCCGCACTGGAACCCGCCGGCGGCGACGAAGGCCTCCTGAACGGGATGCGGGTGCTCGGGGGTGCCGAGTCCGGCCGCGGTGGTGACGGTCTTGCCATCAACCCGATGCGCCGGGGTGATGCACGAGTGCACGGGCGTGCCGTCGACGAGCACGCTGCACGCGCCGCAGTCGCCCGCGTCGCAGCCTTTCTTGACGGCGAAGACTTCGGCCTCGCGCAACAGGGTGCGCAGCACCTGCCCGGGCTGCGGCTCCAACTCGCGCTCGTGGCCATCGACGACGACACGGATGCTCACGGCTGCTCCTCCGTCGCCAGCTCCAGGCGCAACTCTTCCGCCATCGCCAGGGTGCGGGCGCGCCGCCAGTCGGGTGCGCCGTGCGCGTCGTCGTACCAGCCGTCGCCCGCCGCGACGCTCGCCTCGATCGCCGCACGCAGTTCGTCGGCGGTGGGCAGCGCGGCGAACCACACGCGGTGCGGGCGGGTGGTGGCGGCGGTGACGGTGGCGACGAAGCTGCCGGCGGCATCCCGCCTCGCGATCACGATCGCGCCGGAGCGTCCGAGCGGGGCGAGCGCGGCGCGGCGGAAGCCGACCCGAGCGCGGAGCGCGTGCGCGGGCAGGTCGATGCGGCGCAGCACCTCGCCCGAGCCGAGCGCGGTCGTGCGCACGCCGGTGACGAGCTCACTGACCGGCAGGCGGCGCTCGCCGCCGTCGGCCTGCCAGATGAGCGCCTCACCGTCGAGCGCGGCGGTCAGGCTCGTCATGGCGCCCGCGGGGAGTGCCATGCAGACGTTGCCGCCGACGGTGGCGGCGTTCCAGATTTTCCACGAGGCAACGAGCGACTCGGCGGCCCGGCGAAACAGCGACGCCACCCCGGGGCCCCACACGGGGTCGGTCGGATGCGCGAGCAGCTGGGCGATCGTGCAGGTGGCAGCGATCTGCAGTCCGCCCGACGCGTCGGCCTCGAGCGGGGTCCAGCCGAGCGTCATCAGGTCGATGAGTTCTTCGAGGCCGGGCTGCGGTTCCGAGTACAGCCAGGTGCCGCCCGCGAGCGGGCGAACGTGCTCGTTCACGCGCACATCGTCGCGCGTGCGGGCGGCGCGCAGCGCGCGCACCTCGATCAGGTCCATGTTCATACAGTCAACATCACGTGTGTGTCGGATATGTAACGCGGGACCGTGACAATGGGACGGTGAGCACACGCGATTCGGCCCCCGGCGAGGGCCCCGACAATCCGGACGACGAGGCCCTCAGCTGGGCGGGCGACGAGGACCGCGGCGGGGTTGCCCCACGCCGTGCCCGCGCCGGCGCCGCGGATCTCGCTCGCGACGACGCCTCGGCGAGTCCGACGGGGGAGGTGACGGCGGATGCCGACGCCGAGAGCGCGGCGCTCGCCGTTTCCGAGGTGCCCACCCCCGGCTCCGCGGCGCGCACGGCGGCGACCGCCGTGTTCGCGGTGCTCTATCTCGCCATCGTGCTCGGCTGGGTGCTCTCGGTGCAGTCCACGTCATCCGGTTCGACCGAGCTGTTCGTCGATGTGACGTGGCAGTTCGGGGAGTTCTTGGCCTTGGCCTCGGGCATGCTCTGGTTCGGGGCGGTGCTGACGCTCACCCGAACCCGCCCCACCTTCGTGCGTGTCGGGTGGTGGGCGCTCGGGACGGCGATCCTGGTGCCGTGGCCGCTCGTGCTCGTCGTGATCGCGGAGGCCTCCGCATGATCGCGATCGTCCTGATTTTCGCCGCCCTGTTCGGGCTCGCCGAGTTCGCCGCGATCTCGAACCTGCTGGTGCTTCCGGCCTACTACGACCTGCTGGGCATCGGCGAGGCGACGCCGTGGCCGCTGCTCGTCGGGGGCGTGATCATTCCACCGCTGTTCTTCGGCGGAGCGTTCGTGCTGGGGCGGCACTGCGTGCTGTTCGACCGCGCGCTGATCCTCGCCGTGGCGCTCGCGGCGACCCACGCGCTCGCGCTGAGTTCCGTCGCCGTCGCGAACGCGATCCAGCCCGCGATCGGCTAGGGGCGCGTCACCTGCTCGACGAGTTCCAGCACGTGACGGTAGGTCCGTCCGGTCGCGCGCGTCATGCCGACCTCGCAGGTGCGGTTTGCCGAGACGTGCGCATCCGCGTCCACGGTGCGCACTTCGGCGGCTTCGCGCTCGGTGGCGGAGGCGGTGAGCTCGGGATGCAGCATGCCGCGGTCTCCCGCGAACGCGCAGCATCCCCAGTCGAGTGGCTGGATCACGTCGTCGGCGGCGAAGGCGGCGAGAGCTTCGAGGTCGCCGTCGGCGCCGAGAGCAGCAGTCGAACACGTGCGGTGCACGACCACGCGGCCCACGCGCCGCGGTTCGGGCAGCCGGTCGAGCAACTGACGCGCGAACGTGGTCGCATCGATGAAGCGCAGCGGAGTGCCGAGCTCACCTGCCGCGCGGCGGAGGGTCTCGAGGCCTTCGGTGCAGCTGGCGGCGTCGCAGACGATCGGCAGGCGCCCGCGGTCGCTCGCGGCGAGCAGCGCCGGAATCGCACGGTCGGCCATCGCATGATGGCCGTCGACGAATCCCTTCGACTTCCACGGCGTGCCGCAGCACAGCGAGGCGAGCCCGTCGGGAATCGTCAGGCCGACGTGGGCGCGCCTGGCGAGGCGGATAAGGGCGTCGGTCGCCCCGATTCCGTCGCCTTCGGGGCCGAACATCTCGCCGACGCAGGCCGCGAAGAACACCGCCTCCGGCTCGCCCGGGGTCGCCTCGAGCCGCCGACGCGCGGGACCGCCCTGGGGCAGACCGCCGTCGTAGGCGGGTACGACGTCGTGGCCGAGTAGCGCGCGACCAGCCGAGGTGGCCACCGAGACCAATGGTGCGGGCAGAGACTTGGCGAGGGACAGCGCGGTCGATCCCACGCGGGTGGTCAGGGCCCATCCGCGCTCCGCCGCGGACCAGCCGGCGTTCAGCAGGGGGGAGCGCGACTCAGCGCGGAGGCGGCGCACGAGGTCGCCCGTGTTGATGTCGACCGGGCAGGCGATCGCGCAGAGCCCGTCGACGGCGCAGGTGTCGACGCCGTCGTACTCGTAGTCGTCCGTGAGCTCAGCGACCAGCGTGTGATCGCCCGCGGCCTCGGCGGTCGCGATGTCGCGCCGCAACGCGATGCGCTGACGTGGGGTGAGTGTGAGGTCTTTGCTCGGACAGGTCGGTTCGCAATAGCCACACTCGACGCAGCGATCGACTTCCGCTTCGACCGTGGGAACGAGTTTGAGGTTGTCGAGGTAGGAGCGCGGCTCGTCGGAGAGCACCACCCCGGGGTTGAGCACGCCGGTGGGATCGAAGAGCCGCTTGATCTCGCGCATGATCGCGTAGAGCTCGTCGCCGTACTGTCGACGCACGAAGGGGGCCATGATGCGACCGGTGCCGTGCTCCGCCTTGAGGGAGCCGCCGTGTCCGAGCACGAGTTCGACCATGTCTTCGGTGAAGCGTTCGTAGCGCGCCAGTGACGCGGCGTCGTCGAAACGTTCGTTGAGAAGGAAGTGGATGTTGCCGTCTTTCGCGTGGCCGAAGATGACCGAGCCTTCATAGCCGTGCAGCTCGAACAGCTCGATGAGGCGCTCGCAGGTCGGCAGCAGTCGCTCGACGGGCACCACGATGTCCTCCAGCAGGGCGGTGGTTCCCGAGGGTCGGGCGCCCGCGACCGCGGTGTAGAGCCCTTTTCGAACGTGCCAGAGCGCGGCGCGCTCAGTGGGATCGGACGTGAGTGCGGGTTCCGCGGCGAGGGGGAGCGAGGCAAGCAGCGGCGCGGCGGCGGCGACCGCCTCGTCGAGCGACTCGCGGGTGGCGGCGTGGAACTCGACCAGGAGAGCAGCGTGATTCTCGAGAACGAGGTCCGCGATCGCGGCCGGGGCGTCGGATGCGTGTTGGGCGACGCGAAGTGACGCGGCATCCATCAGCTCGATCGTCGCCATGCCCGCCCGCACGAGCGCCGGGAGCGCCGCGGTGGCGTCGTGGAGGGTGGGGAAGACAAGCAGGCCCGTGGCGATCTGGGGCTGCGTCTCGATCGTGTCGAACACGGCCTCGGCGACGAATCCGAGTGTGCCTTCGCTGCCCACGATCAGGTGGCTCAGGATGTCGAGCGGCTCGTCGAAGTCGAGCAGGGCGTTGACGCTGTAGCCCATCGTGTTCTTCATCGAGAAGAGATGGCGCACGCGCTCGACGTCGACGGGGGAGCGTCGTAGCCGGTCTCGCAGCGTCCGCAGGCCGTCGTGTAGCTCGGGTTCGGTGTTTCGCAGCACCTCGCGCGCGTTCGGATCGGCGGTGTCGAGCACGGTTCCGCTCGGCAGCACGACGGTCATCGAGCGAAGCGTCTGGTAGGTGTTCTGGGTGACTCCGCAGGCCATACCGCTCGAATTGTTGGCGATCACCCCGCCGATCGTGCACGCAATCTCGCTCGCGGGATCCGGGCCGAGGCGGTAGCCGTGGCGGCTGAGGTGCGCGTTGACCTGCCGCACGGTGGCGCCGGGCTCGACCCGGACTCGGCGACCACCGTCTTCGACCTGGATGCGTCGGAACGCGTTTCGGGTGTCGACGAGCACGCTGTCGGTGACTCCTTGGCCGGAGAGGCTGGTTCCGCCGGAGCGGAAGGTGACGGTGTGACCGGTGTGCTGTGCGGCGGCGAGGACATGCGCGACTCCGGCGGCGTCGGATGGCACGACGACGGTGCGCGGAACGAGCAGGTAGTGCGAGGCATCGTGCGCACGCGCATAGCGGTCGATCGCACGCTCGGCCACCGCGATGTCGGTTCCGAGCCATTCGGAGGTCTGGGCGCTGGCAGGCGATGACATGGCACTCCTTCGGGCACGGTCCAAATTGTCAGACAAGTATACTGAGTGCATGTCCACGCGCGTGCAGGTGACCGGGATCGTCGACGCCGTTGCGGCCGAATTGCGCGCGCTGGTTCTGGCGGGGGAGCTCGTGCCCGGTCGTGCCGTGACCGAGGCGATCGTCGCGGAGCGCTTCTCGGTGGCGAGGCCGAGCGCCAAGGCGGCGATCGAGAAGCTTGTCGCGGAGGGGCTGCTCGAGCGCTCGGCGCATCGCAGTGCTCGGGTGCCGAAGCTCGACGCCGAGGCGGTCCTTGACGTGTATGCGACCCGACGGCGCATCGAGAGCAGTGCGCTGCGCGAGTTGGCGACGCGTCGGCTCGCGCCCACGGCGGCGCGGGCGGCCAACGCCGAGATCGCCGCCCTGGCAACCCGCGCTCCCGAGCTGATCGTCGATCCCGACATGCGTTTTCACGCCGCGATCGTCGACGCACTGGCGAGCCCGCGCACCAGCCGGGCCTACTCCTCGCTGCTCGGTGAGGTGCGGTTGTGCATGGCGCAGGTCCAGGGGCAGCGGCTGATCTCGGTCGAGCTGATCCACCGTGAGCATGCCGAGGTGCTCGACGCCCTGGAGGCGGGAGACGAGAATCGAGCGATCGAGGTGCTCTCGGCGCATCTGGGGCGGGCCAGCGAGCGATTGGCCGAGGCGGCCCGCATCCGGTAATGTGCATGTACATGCGCTGATGCATGAATACCCAGATTGGGTTGGGCCTCGAAAACGCCCGCGCGAAAGGACTCCGGTGAACGAGAACGTTCGGGCCGTCTACGAGATCGAGACGGCGCTGCCTCTGGAACAGGTGGCGGCCGTGATGGCATCCGAGCAGTCCTCGGGAACCTTCGTCGCGATCGCGCGCGAAACCGCCGAGCTGAAGGCCCGTCATGCGGCCCAGGTGGCCGAGGTCGTCGAGCTGCCGCCGTCTGGTCGCCCGCCGCTGCCGGGAGCGTCCGGCGATTGGAGCGCCGCGCGCCGCGCGCGTGTCACGATCGACTTCCCGCTGCGCAACTTCGGCCCCTCCATCCCGAACCTGCTGGCGGCCGTTGCCGGCAACCTCTACGAGATCCGCGAGGCGGGTGCGCTCAAGCTCATCGACCTCGAGCTACCCGACGCGTTCGCCCAGGCCTACCCGGGGCCCGCCTTCGGCGTCGCCGGCACGCGCCGTCTCGCCCAGCGCGCCACCGGACCGGTGATCGGGACCATCGTCAAGCCGAGCGTGGGGCTCAGCGGCGAGCAGCTCGCCCAGTTGGTCACTGAGCTCGCCGAGGCGGGCATTGACTTCATCAAAGACGACGAGCTGCAGGGAGACCCCGAGCATCTGCCCTTCGCCGAGAGGGTGCACGTCGTCATGGATGCGCTGCACCGCGTCGCCGACCGCACCGGCAAGCTCCCGATGTACGCCTTCAACCTGACCGGTGAGATCGACGATCTCAAGCGTCGCCACGACCTGGTGCGCGACGCGGGCGGCACCTGCGTGATGGCGGTGATTCCGTCCATCGGACTCGCCGGGCTTGCCCACCTGCGACGACACAGCGAGCTCCCGATTCACGGCCATCGCGCGGGCTTCGGCGGCTACTCCCGCTCGCCGCAAACCGGCATCGGCTTCCGTGCCTTTCAGGCTCTCGCCCGGCTCGCGGGGGCGGACCACCTGCACACTAATGGGGTGGCGAATAAGTTCTACGAGTCCGACAGCGAGGTCCTCGACTCCATCCGCGCGGTCCGCGCGCCGCTGCTCGGCGGCTACGAGATGCTGCCGGTGCTCTCGTCCGGCCAGTCGGCGGGGCTGGCCCACGCGACCTATGCCGCCACGGGAACCGATGACCTGCTCGTGCTGGCCGGCGGCGGAATCCACGGCCACCCCGATGGATCCGGTGCCGGCGTGCGCGCCATGCGCGAGGCGTGGGACGCTGCGCTCTCGGGAGAGCCGCTGGATTCGCGCGCCGCGATCGTACCCGAGCTCGCAGCGGCCGTCGCGACCTTCGGCCGGCTCGACGCGGCGGTGAGCGAGGCCGACTGATGCCACGATTCGGGTTCTATGGCGACGACTTCACCGGCTCGGTGGATTCCTTGCTGCAGTTCCGACGCGCGGGACTCGATGGGGTGCTGGTCACCGACCCCGACGCCGCGCTGCCCGACCCGATCCCCGACGTTGTGGGGATCGCCGGAATCGCCCGGTCTCTTCCGACCGGGTCGATCGACGCCGAGGTGCGGAGCCCGCTGGAGCGGCTCCGCAACCTCGGCGCTGACGTCGTGCAGTACAAGGCCTGCTCCACGGCCGACTCCTCCGCGACGGTCGGAAGCCGCGGCCGCGTCGTGGAGATCGGGCGCGAAGTCTTCGGCGCCCATCCGGTGCCCGTGTCGTTCGCGCAGCCCGACTTCGGGCGCTACACCGTGTTCGCGCACCACTTCGCCCGCGACGGCGACGAGATCTTCCGGCTCGATCGTCAGCCGACGATGCGAAACCACCCCGTGACGCCCGCCACCGAATCCGACCTGCGCGTGCATCTGCGTGCGCAGACCGAGCTGCCGATCGGCGCCGTGAGCTGGACCGACTACGACGACCCGGCCGCGCTGTCCGCGGCGCTCGCGGGCGAGCTGGCCGCGGTCGTCCTCGATGCCTTGACGGATGCGCACCTGGACCAGGTGGCGGAGGCGATTCTCGCCGCGGGCGATGCGCCGCGCTTCGTTCTCGGCTCCGGTGGAATCAGCGGCGCGCTCGGACGCGCCGCCCCCGTCGAGAAGCGCCTGCCCGCGCTGCCGACGACCGTGTCGCCCTCGCCCGACCCTGTGCTCGTCCTCAGCGGCAGTGCCTCGACTCGAACGCGACTCCAGCTCGAGGTCACGGGCTGGCCGGTGCTGGATCTGTTCGCGGACGACGTGGAGGCGCGCGCCACCGCGGTGCTGCGCGACGGCGGTGATGTCATCGTCAGTTCCACGCTCGACCCGCAACGCCAGGTCGCCAGTAGCGAGGTCGAGAGACGGCTCGCCACCGTCGGCGATTCCTGCCTGCGCTCCGCGCGCGTCGGCCGGATGGTCGTCTGCGGCGGAGACACCTCGAGCAACGTGCTGCGGCGACTTGGCGTCACGCGGCTGGCGATTCTCGCCCAGCCCTGGGGGAATGCACCTCTCCTTCGCGGCGGCAGCGATGAGGCGCACCTCGACGGACTCGAACTCGTCCTCAAGGGCGGGCAGGTCGGACACCCCGAACTGCTCGCCGACGTCAAGACCGGAACTCCGCTCGCCGCGGCCTGACCCAGAAAGCACCATGCTCACCGACACCAGCGTCAGTCCCCACGCCGTGATGACCTCGCTCCCCGCCGGGGCCGCGACCATCGCGGGCGACAGCGCACTTGCCCTGCTGCGGGCGCGCGGCCTCGCTACCACGATCCCCACCATGGGCGACATCCTCTTCGACGCGGAACGCGGGCACGCCTACGAGAATTTCCGGGTCGCCTCCGGCGACCGCGAGGGAACGCACGTCGGTGCCGGATTTGTTGACGGGGACTTCTACAAGTGGCTCGAGGCCGCCAGCGTCGCCGCGTCGCTGGATCCAGACAGCCCGCTCGCCGAATCGCTTCGCGTCGCCGCGGAAGCGATCGCGGAAGCCCAGGAGGCCGACGGATACCTCCAGACCAAGACCCGGATCGCGCAGTCCGAAGGCATCGACCGGGCTCGCTTCGAGCGACCGATGGACTTCGAGACCTACAACACCGGTCACCTGATGACACTCGCGGCCATCCACTACCGCGTTCACGGCGACGACAGCTTCCTGCGAATCGCGCGCCGGGTAGCCGACTACCTGATCCGCGTGGCCGACGAGAACCCGGAGTGGCTCTCGCACTGCAACATCTGTCCCGCCCACTACATGGGCGCGGTCGAGCTGTATCGCACGACCCGCGAGGAGAAGTACCTGCGCCTGGCGGGTCGGCTGCTCGACCTGCACGGCGGCAAGGGGGCCGACGGCACGGATGACAACCAGGACGTGATCCCGGTCCGCGAGCAGCGGCAAGCGGTCGGCCACGCCGTCCGGGCGAACTACCTGTACGCCGGAATGGCCGACTACGCACTGGAAACCGGCGATCCGGAGATCCGGACCGCGCTCGACAGCATCTGGAACGATCTGGTCGGTTCGAAGCTTGCCGTCACCGGCGGCGTCGGTGCCCTCTACGACGGGGCCTCGCCCGATGCGGGGCTCAACTACTGGACCATCACGCGCACCCACCAGGCCTACGGTCGCCCGTACCAGCTGCCGATGGTGACCGCTTACAACGAGTCGTGCGCCTCGCTCGGCTTCGTGTTCTGGGCCTGGCGGATGCTCGCTCTGACGGGGGACTCGCGTTACGCGGACGAAATCGAGCGGGTCCTCTTCAACGCGCTTCCGGCGATGATCGGCACCGATGCCGAGACGTACTTCTACACCAACCCGCTGCGTCAGGTGCGCGATCTGCCGTTCCCGATGCGCCGTCCGGGCGACCCCGCGGGATCGCAACCGCCGCCCTCCCACGAACGGCACCGGCAGGCCTTCATGAAGGGCAGCTTCTGCTGCCCGCCGAACATCGCGCGGGTGCTCGCCGAGCTGCCCTACTACGGCTACTCCGAGGACGGGCGCGATGTCTGGGTGCACCAGTTCGTGCCCGGCAGCGCCCGCGTGCGAATCGGCGGGGTCGCCGCGACGCTCGAGCAGGCGACGTCCTACCCCGCCGAGGGGACCGTCACGATTCGCGTGCGCAGCGACGCCCCGGCGCGGGGCGCACTTCGCGTCCGCATCCCCGGCTGGGCGGGGCGCGCGCGCGTCACGGTCGCCGGCGAGGAGGTGTCGCGCGTGGAGAGCGGATACGCCGTGATCGAGCGCGAGTGGAGCGACGACGTCGTCTCCATCGAGTTCGACATCGCCCCGCGCCTGCTGGCCGCGCATCCGCTGGTTGAAGAAGCCACCGGGCAGGTCTGCGTCGTGCGCGGGCCGGTCGTCTACGCGCTCGAGTCCGCTGACCTCCCGGCGCACGTCAGTGTCACCTCGGTGGCCCTGCCGCACGATGTCGAGTGGACCCTCGAAGGCGGCGAGGGGGAGTTCGCGGGTCACACGATGCTGCGGGGGACCGCGGCGCAGCTTCCCGTGCCCGCGCCGACGCCCGACGTTTCGCTGTACGCCGAGTTCGACGCCACCGAGCCGAGTCCGCTCGAGGTCCGACTGGTGCCCTACGCCATGTGGGGCAACCGGGGCCCCGGCGAGATGACCGTCTGGATGCCCGTCCTGCGCTGAGCGGGACGCAACGAGAAGAGAGACGCACACATGACCCGCATCGCCATGATCCACACCGGAGCCGTTGTCATTCCGACGTTCTCCGCGCTCGCCACCGAGCACCTCCCCGGCGTCGAGGTCCAGCACCTCCTCGATTCGACGATCGTCGGCGATCTGGGCGGCGGCGCCGACCATGACCAGATCGCCCAACGGCTCTCGGCGCTCGGCCGGGCGGCCAAGGCTTCCGGGGCCGACGCGGTCGTCTTCACCTGTTCCTCGATCTCGGGCTACGCGTCCGAGGTCGCCGACGCGGTCGGATTGCCGGTGCTGCGCATCGATGAGGCGATGGCGGATGACGCGGTCGCCGCCGGTGCGAGGATCGGCGTCGTGGCCACCCTCGAGACCACGCTGCGGCCGACCGCCGCGCTGCTGCGGGAGCGAGCCGACCTCGCCCGACGCGAGGTGGAGCTGGTCGAGGTCGTGGTGACTGGTGCATTCGACGCGGTGGTCGCGGGCGATCGTGCCCGACACGACGAACTAGTCGGCGCGTCGCTCGTCGAACTCGCCGCGCGCACCGACGTGATCGTGCTCGCCCAGGCGTCGATGGCATCCGCCGCCGCGAGCGTCGACGTGGCGGTTCCCGTGCTCACGAGTCCCGAACGGGGTGTTCGTCGCGTCGCGGACGCGGTCCGTGCTCGATAATCGCTGATGTGAATGATCGAATCTCGGGTGCCCCCGGCGGCAAGATGGCGCTGCTCGTCAAAGCCGCTCGGATGTACCACGAGGAGGGCATCCTGCAGCCGGAGATCGCGGATCGGCTCGGGGTGTCGCAATCCCGGGTCTCTCGGCTGCTGAAGGAGGCCCAGCGGCTCGGCGTGGTGCGCACGGTCGTCATCTCGCCACCGGGGTTGCACGTCGAACTCGAACGGGCGGTTCGTGAGCATCTTCGGCTGCGCGACGTCGTCGTTGCCGAGTCAGCCTCGGATGATGATGCGGTCGTGCTGTCGGCGATCGGTGCGGCGGCGGCGGCGTACCTCGAGGAGACGGTGCGTTCGCACGAGCGCATTGGGATCTCGTCACGCTCGGCTTCGCTGATGGCCGTGGTCGAGACGCTGTCGCCGACAACCGGCCGGGCCGAGACGGTCGTGCAGACTCTCGGAGCCGTCGGAAACCCGGCGATGCGGGCCCAGGCAACGCGTCTCGCCGATCGCCTCGCCGAGCTGACGGGCGCCGCAGCGATCTACCTTCCCTCACCCGGCGTCGTCACGAGCGGGGTGGTGCGTGACGGTCTGCTCTCGGATCCCGCGCTGGCTGAGGCTGTCGACGCGTGGGGGGAGCTGACCCTGCTGCTCACCGGAATCGGCGCGCTGCGATCTTCGCCGATGCGCACCTCGTGGGGAAGTGCCATCTCGAACGACGATCTGGCGCGCCTGGATGGGCTTCACGCCGTGGGTGACGTCTGTTTGAACTTCTTCGATGCCGACGGCAATGTGGTCGACGGCGGGCTGCGTGACCGCGTCGTCGGGATCGGCCCCGAACAACTTCGCGCGGTGCCCCGGCGCGTCGGGGTGGCGGGTGGCGGGCTCAAGGACGACGCGATCCGTGCGGCGGCGATCGGGGGCTGGATCGATGTCCTGATCACCGACCAGCACACCGCCCGTCGACTCCTGGAGCTCTAGCGCGGGATGCGGGCGCGCGGCGCGTTGCGCGTCCACTAAACTCGGTACCGCCGCGCCCGCCATCGCCGAGGCGCACTCTTGCGGCCATCGGGCCGCCGAACCCCGAGGAACGACCACGTGGCCAAGCCGATCGTCCTGATCGCCGAAGAACTTTCTCCCGCAACCGTCGAGGCCCTGGGCCCCGATTTCGAGATCCGCTCCGTCGACGGCACCGACCGTCCGGCGCTGCTCTCGGCGCTCGCCGAGGCGCACGCGATCCTGATCCGCTCGGCGACCCAGGTCGACGCCGAGGCGATCGCGGCCGCACCGCGTCTCAAGGTGGTCGCCCGCGCCGGCGTCGGGCTCGACAACGTCGACATCAAGGCGGCGACCGAGGCGGGCGTCATGGTCGTGAACGCGCCGACGTCGAACATCATCAGCGCCGCCGAGCTCACGGTCGGTCACATCCTGAGCCTTGCCCGCCACATCCCGGCCGCGCACGCGAGCCTGGCCGCGGGGGAGTGGAAGCGCTCCAAGTACACGGGCACCGAGCTCTACGAGAAGACGGTCGGCATCATCGGCCTCGGCCGGATCGGCGCGCTGATCGCCGCCCGTCTCCAGGCCTTCGGTGTCGAGATCGTCGCCTACGACCCCTACGTCACGGCCGCGCGCGCGCAGCAGCTGGGGGTGCGCCTGGTCGAGCTCGATGAGCTCATCTCGATGGCCGACTTCGTCACGATCCACATGCCGAAGACGCCGGAGACCACCGGCATGATCGGTGAGGCGCAGCTCAAGGCGATGAAGCCGACGGCCTACGTCGTCAACGTCGCGCGCGGCGGCCTGATTGATGAGGCCGCGCTCGCGCAGGCGCTGCGCGACGGTGAGATCGCGGGGGCCGGCATCGACGTGTTCACGAGCGAGCCGCCGACCGACGACCTGCTCACGAGCGCCCCGAACATCGTCGTCACCCCGCACCTGGGCGCCTCGACCGCCGAGGCGCAGGAGAAGGCCGGCGTCTCGGTCGCCAAGAGCGTGCGGCTGGCGCTGAGCGGCGAGCTTGTTCCGGATGCGGTCAACGTCGCCGGCGGTGTCATCGACCCGCTCGTGCGCCCGGGCATCCCTCTGATGGAGAAGCTCGGTCAGGTCTTCGCGGGCCTCGCCGACGACCCGCTCGCCTCGATCGACGTCGAGGTTCGTGGCGAGATCGCGGAGCTCGAGGTCGGCGTGCTCAAGCTCGCCGCGCTCAAGGGTGTCTTCACCAACGCCGTCACGGAGCATGTCAGCTACGTCAACGCGCCGCTGCTGGCCGAGCAGCGCGGGATCGCCGTGCGGCTCATCACCGACGCCGTGAGCGAGGAGTACCGCAATGTGCTCACGATTCGCGGCGCGACGAGTGATGGCACGCAGCTCTCGGTGAGCGGGACGCTCACCGGCACGAAGCAGATCGAGAAGATCGTCGAGATCAACGGCTACGACGTCGAGGTTCCGCTCGCCGAGCACTTCGTCGTGATGCTCTACACCGACCGGCCGGGAATCGTGGCGGTCTACGGGCAGCAGTTCGGCGACGCGGGCATCAACATCGCCGGCATGCAGATCGCGCGCCACCGCGCGGGCGGTCAGGCGCTGAGCGTGTTGACGATTGATTCCCCGGCCCCGGAGGGGCTCTTGGAGTCGGTGCGCGAGGCCATCGACGCGACGCTCCTGCGCGAGATCGACGTCGTCGCCGACTGAGGTGGGGGGTCGTCGCGCGCCCGGTGTTCCCCCTCGGGGTGAACAGGTCTGTCGATTGTGACGAATTCTCTGGTGGGTTAGCGTGAGCTGACCCGAGCAGTCCTCAACCCGATTTCGCGGCTGCTCGCGGTGCTCTCGTCACCCTTCCCCCGGAGGATTCCGATGCTCACTGCTGAGCCGTCCACCCGTCCCCTGACCTCGCGGCGCCGCCTCGTCACGGCCGCGCTTGCGGTTGCCGCGCTGGCGGTGCTCGCCGCGCCGCTTCCGGCGCACGCCACCACGAGCGACGCCTACGACTCGATTCCCGACACGCTCGCGCCCTCGTACGTCAGCCTGGGGTATCAGGCGACGCAGACGGCGGAGCTCGGCGACCTCGTGGAGCTCGCCGGCACGGACCGAGACCTCGAGACGATCACCGTCGTCTTGGTCAACTGGGCCTGTGAGACCGGGTCCGGCGTCGGATGCGTGACAACGCCGGGGGCGAGCTTCAGCCACCCGATCACCGTGAACGTCTACGAGGAGGGCACCGCGATGCTCCCCGGCGCGCTCCTGGCCACGGTGACGCAGGATGTCGACGTCCTCTACCGACCGTCCGCGAGCCCGAGCGAGTGCAGCGACGGGCGCTGGTTCGACGCCGCCTCGGGGAGCTGCTCCAACGGCTTCGCGTTCGCGGTCCCCTTCGACTTCTCGGCTCTCGGCGTGACACTGCCGGATCGGGTCGTCGTCTCGGTCGCCTACAGCACCCAGTCGTACGGCGCGGCGCCGCTCGGCAGCGGCGGGCCCTACAACTCGTTGAACGTGGGTCTCGCGACGGTCGCGCCGCTCGCCGGCACCGACGTCGACCCGGCGACCGTCTTCTGGAACACGCTCAAGGCCGACTGGTACGGCGACGCGGGGGCCGCCGGTGTCGGCATCCTGCGCAACGACGGCGGAGGGTTGGGCGGGAGCTACGCGCTGCTGCTGACCATCAGCGCCTCGACGCCCGACGAGGAGCAGCCGACCGAGGAGCTCCCGACGCTGCCGCTCGAGGACGGGGAGGCCTCCCCGGCCGAGCTCGCGGCGACGGGTACCACCGAGTCGCTCATCGCCGCCGCGGTGCTCGGCGCGGGCGCGGTGCTTGCCGGCGCGGTCGCTCTCGCGGTGCTGGCGATGCGGCGCTCAGCTCGGCACCGCACGCGCTGATCCGGCGTCACGCCGCCGCCGCCTTAGTGGTCGACGTGGTCGGCGTGGTCGCGGTGGGTGGTCTCCTCGTGGACGACCGTCGACCGGCGGGTCGAGAACAGCACGATTCCGATGATCGTGGTGAGCGCCCCGGCGCCCATCAGCAGGTACCCCACGAGCGTGAGGTCGATCCAGTCGAGACCGACGTTGAGTGCGAAAGCCAAAATGGCTCCCAGCACGAACAAAAAGATTCCAAATCCGATACTCAAGGTGTTTCCCTTTCCTCGATGTGGAGGCAGCCTCGTGGGCCCCGGCACTCTTTCGACGTTATCGGCGGGTTGGTGCCCACCACCTGGACGGCCGCACCTGCTCGAGGACGCGGCTAGGCTGGGAGGGCTGGATTCCCCCGGAATGCTGGGCGATGTCGCCTGTTCTGGGAGCTTTCCGGGAGATACCTGAACATCCCTGAGTTTTGGAGTTTGAGTGACCCGCACCCTGGACCTGGCCGTGATCGCTGGCGATGGCATCGGCCCCGAGGTCATGGCCGAGGCGGTGCGTGTGCTCACCGCCGCCGTCGGCGACGAGGCGGCGGTGTCGACGACCCCGTACCCGTTCAGCGCGACGCACTATCTGGAGACCGGTCGCATCCTCGAGACCGAGGATCTCGAGTCGCTCGCGCAGCACGACGCGATCCTCTTGGGCGCCGTCGGCGGCGACCCGCGCGATCCGCGACTGGCGGGCGGGATCATCGAGCGGGGACTGCTGCTCAAGCTCCGGTTCGCCTTCGACCACTACGTCAACCTGCGCCCCTCGCGGCTGCTTCCCGGCATCGTGAGCCCGCTCGCCAACCCGGGGGAGGTCGACTTCGTCGTCGTCCGCGAAGGCACTGAGGGACCGTATGTCGGCAACGGCGGCGCCATCCGCGTCGGCACGGATGCCGAGATCGCCAACGAGGTGAGCGTCAACACCGCGTACGGCATCGACCGCGTCGTGCGCTTCGCCTTCGCCCAGGCCGAGAAGCGCCGCAAGAAGCTCACCCTCGTGCACAAGACCAACGTGCTCACGTTCTCCGGTTCGCTGTGGGCGCGCACGGTCGAGCGTCACGCGGCCAATCATCCGGACGTGGCCTGGGACTACCTCCACGTGGATGCGGCGACCATCTTCCTGGTGACCGACCCTGCTAGATTTGACGTCATCGTCACCGACAATCTCTTCGGTGACATCCTCACCGATCTGGCCGGCGCCATCAGCGGCGGCATCGGACTGGCAGCCTCGGGAAACATCAACCCCGACGGCACCTTCCCCTCGATGTTCGAGCCCGTGCACGGGTCGGCTCCCGACATCGCAGGACAGCAGAAGGCCGATCCCACGGCGGCCATCCTGTCGACGGCTCTGCTGCTCGACCACCTCGGACTCGAGGCGGCGGCGCGCCGGGTCGAGACGGCGGTCGCCGCGGACGTCGCAACGCGCGGGACGACGCCCCGTCGCACCGACGAGATCGGCGCCGCCATTGCCGCGGCGGTGAGCGCGCCCTAGCGGTCGCCTCGCCCCCGGCGCAGACTAGTTCCACTCCGACAGATCGGCCAGCGACATGCAACTTCTCCCGATGGCGAACCAGGACCTCCTGTTCCAGGTGACCCCGAATCCCTCAGCTCTTCCCGCCGCCGAGCGCGAGGAGATCCTCGCCAACCCCGGGTTCGGGCAGAAGTTCACCGACCACATGGTCGACATCTGCTGGTCGGAACGCGGCGGCTGGCACCGTCCGCGGGTGCAGGCCTACGGCCCGATCCAACTCGACCCCGCGGCCGCGGTGCTGCACTACGCGCAGGAGATCTTCGAAGGCCTCAAGGCCTACCGGCATGCCGACGGCTCGATCTGGTCGTTCCGCCCGGAGAAGAACGCCGAACGCCTGCAGCGCTCGGCCCGCCGCATGGCGCTGCCGGAACTGCCGACCGAGTACTTTCTCGACTCGCTGCGTCAGCTCATCGCGATCGACGGCTCCTGGGTGCCCTCGGCGCCCGAGACGAGCCTGTACCTGCGGCCCTTCATGTTCGCCAAGGAGGCGTTCCTCGGCGTGCGTCCGGCGAAGAAGGTGAACTATTACCTGATCGCGAGCCCGGCGGGCGCGTACTTCCACGGCGGTGTCGCACCGGTGTCGATCTGGTTGTCGACCACCTACGCCCGCGCGGGCAAGGGCGGAACGGGCGCGGCCAAGACCGGCGGCAACTACGCCTCGTCGCTCATCGCGCAGCAGGAGGCCTACGACCAGGGCTGCCAGCAGGTGCTGTTCCTGGACTCCGCCGAAGAGAAGTACCTGGAAGAGCTCGGCGGCATGAACGTCGTGCTGGTCTATCGCGACGGCACGCTCGTCACGCCGCAGAGCGAGTCGATCCTCGAGGGAATCACGCGCGACTCGATCCTGCAGCTCGCCGAAGACGCCGGCCACCGGGTGGAGCGCCGCCAGGTCTCGATCGACGAGTGGCGCGAGGGTGCCGCCTCCGGCGAGATCGTCGAGGCCTTCGCCTGCGGCACGGCCGCCGTGCTGACCCCGATCGGCACGCTCAAGGCCGCCGACTTCACGATCGAGATGCCGACGCCGGAAGACGGCGTGGCGCTGTCGCTGCGCCGGGCGCTCACCGACATTCAGTACGGTCGCGCCGAAGACCGTCACGGCTGGATGATGCGCCTCGACGCGGACGCGTCCGAGTAGGCCCGGGATGAAGGTCGCACGGTTCAGTTCAGCGGGGGAGGACCCCCGGTACGGCATCGTCGATGACGAGGAGCTCGTGGTCCTGGCGGGCGACCCGATGTTCGCCGGATTCCAGCCGACCGGCGAGCGCGTGGCTCTCGCGGATGCGCGGCTGCTCGCCCCGGTCATCCCGCGCTCGAAGGTCGTCTGCGTCGGGCTCAACTACGCCGCCCACCGCGGTGACATGGCGAACATCGATGCGCCCGAGAACCCGCTCATCTTCCTGAAGCCGAACACCGCCGTGATCGGCCCCGGCGACGCGATCAAGATCCCGCCGGTCGAGGGACGCATCACGCACGAGAGCGAGCTCGTGATCGTCATCGGGCGCATCGCCAAGCAGGTGCGCGAAGAGGACTGGGCCGACTACGTCTTCGGCTACACCGTCGGCAACGACGTGTCGGCGCGCGACCAGATGTTCGCCGACGGACAGTGGGCGCGCGCCAAGGGCTACGACACCTTCGCCCCGATCGGCCCCTGGATCGAGACCGAACTCGACCCCTCGAACCTGGAGATCAACAGTTGGGTCGACGGGGAGCCGCGCCGTCATGGCAACACCTCCGAGCTCCTGCACTCCATCCCGAAGCTCATCGCCTACATCTCGGATGTCTGGACGCTGCTTCCGGGAGACATCATCATGACCGGGACGCCGTCGGGTCTCGGCGGTTTTGTTGCCGGACAGACAGTCGAGATCGAGATCGAGGGCATCGGGCGTCTGACGAACCCGGCCGAGGCGCGCGACGCCGCTCCGGGCGCATGACCGGTCCGGCCGGTGGCGCGCCGCTGCTGAGCGATGACGAGGTGAGACGTGCGCACGGCCGCACGCGCGCCGTGCTCGTATCGGGACAGGTGCTCGCCGGCATCGGCATGGGGTCGACGCTGTCCGCGGGGGCGCTCCTGGTGACGGAGGTGAGCGGGTCCGCCGCCTGGTCGGGCATGGCCGCGACCATGACGACGGTGGGCGCCGCACTCGCGTCGGTGCCGCTCGCTCGACTCGCGCGTCGCTCCGGGCGGTCACCGGCGCTCGCGACCGGCGCCCTCACCGCGGCGCTCGGCGCCGTCGCCGGCATCCTCGCCGCCGTGCTGGTGTCGCTCCCGCTCCTGCTTGTCGCGCTGGCGCTCATCGGCGTCGGCACCGCGGTCAACCTGCAATCGCGCTTCGCGGCGACGGATCTCTCCGAGCCCCGGCATCGCGGACGCGATCTGGCGATCGTTGTCTGGGCGACCACGGTCGGCGCGATCGCGGGGCCGAACCTGATCGCGCCCGCCGATGCGGTCGGAGTCGCCCTCGGGCTCCCCGAGCTCTCGGGCCCGTTCCTGTTCACGCTGACCGCGCAGGCGCTCGCGAGCATCATGTACCTCGTCGCACTGCGGCCCGACCCGCTGAAGATGGCCGAGCGGCTACGCCTCGAGCGACCGGTCTCGGCCGTCATCGAGAACGTCGCCGACGCGAACGGCGTGCGTACCGGGCTCATCGCGCTCGCTCTCAGCCACGCGACGATGGTCGCGGTCATGTCGATGACACCGGTGCACTTGGTGGCCCACGGCGCGACGCTCGTCGTCGTCGGGGTCACGATCAGCCTTCACATCGCCGGAATGTACGCGCTCGCGCCGCTGTTCGGCATTCTGTCGGACCGGCTCGGTCGTGGCCCCACGATCGCGCTCGGTCAGGCGATGCTGCTGGCGAGTCTCTTGACGACGGCGCTCGGCGCCGAATCGCACGAGGCGGTCGTTGTTGGGCTGATCCTGCTCGGACTCGGCTGGAGCGCGGCGACGGTCGCGGCCTCGGCGCTCGTCTCGGAGTCGGCTCCGGCCGAGCGGCGCACGATCATTCAGGGGCGCTCGGATCTGCTGATGAGCGCAACGGGGGCCGTCGGCGGGGCGCTCGCCGGGCCCGTGCTCGCGCTCGTCGGCTACGCGGGTCTCGCGCTCAGCGCGCTGCTGCTCGTCGTGGTGGTGCTCGTGGCGCTGAGCTGGCGGGCGGTTCGCCGCGGAACGGTCACGCGCAACTAGACTCGACCCCGATGTCGCTCCCGTTCTCTGCCGCCTCGGGCTCCGAGGTTCGCGTTCGTTTCTGCCCCTCGCCCACCGGCACGCCGCACGTCGGCCTGGTGCGCACCGCCCTGTTCAACTGGGCCTACGCCCGCCACACCGGCGGAAAAATGGTGTTCCGCATCGAAGACACCGATGCGGCCCGCGACAGCGAAGAGAGCTATCTGCAGCTGCTGGATGCGATGCGCTGGCTGGGCCTGGACTGGGACGAGGGCGTCGAGACCGGCGGGCCGCACGCGCCGTATCGCCAGTCGCAGCGCGGCGAGATCTACCAGGGCCTCATCGAGAAGCTCAAGGACGCCGGCTACCTCTACGAGAGCTTCGTCACCCCGGAGGAGATGGAGGCGCGCAACGTCGCCCGTGGCCGCGACCCCAAGCAGGGCTACGACAACTTCGAGCGCGACCTCACCGAAGACGAGCGCGCCGCGTACCGCGCAGAGGGTCGCCAGCCGGCGCTGCGTCTGCGGGTGCCCGACGACGAGCTGAGCTTCGACGACCTCGTGCGCGGGGAGATCACCTTCCCCGCGGGCAGCTTCACCGACTTCGTGGTCGTACGCCCCAACGGGGCACCGCTCTACACCTTCGTGAACCCCGTCGACGACGCGTTGATGGGCGTCACGCACGTCCTGCGCGGCGAGGACCTGCTCTCGAGCACGCCGCGTCAGATCGCCCTCTACGCGGCGCTCATCGCGATCGGCGTCACCGACGTCGTGCCGCGCTTCGGTCACCTGCCCTACGTCATGGGGGAGGGCAACAAGAAGCTCAGCAAGCGCGACCCCGAGTCGAACCTGTTCCTGCACCGCGACCGCGGATTCGTTCCCGAGGGGCTGCTCAACTACCTGTCCCTGCTCGGCTGGTCGATTGCCGCCGACCGCGACGTGTTCACGCGCGACGAGCTCGTGGCCGCCTTCGACGTGGAAAGCGTCAACCCGAACCCGGCTCGGTTCGACCTCAAGAAGGCCGAATCGATCAACGGCGACCACATCCGGCTGCTCGACGGTGACGACTTCGCCGCGCGGATCGTGCCGTACCTCGGGGAGCTGGTGAGCGATCCGCTGACCCCGACGGAGCAGGCGATCCTGCGCGAGGCCGCCCCGCTCGTGCAGGAGCGCATCAACCTGCTCGGCGAAGCGCACGGCATGCTCGCCTTCCTGTTCACGCCCGACGACGAGATCGAGTTCGAAGCCGACGCGCTGCCGAAGCCGAACGCGATCGACGAGGCGCGTCTCGTGCTGGATGCGGCCGAGGCCGCGCTTCAGCCCCTCACCGAGTTCGGCCGTGTCGAGATCGAGGCGGCGCTGCGCGCGGCGCTCACCGACCCGGTCGAGGACGGCGGGGCGGGCCTCAAGCCGCGCGTCGCCTTCGGGGCGCTGCGGACGGCCGTGAGCGGACGTCGGGTCAGCCCGCCGCTGTTCGAGTCGATGGAGATCCTGGGCAAGGCCTCCACGCTCGCCCGCCTGGAGCGGCTGCGCACGCACCTGGCGTAACGGCGTCCTAACGGACGGTGCCGCCGAGCAGCGCGATCTTCTTCTGCACGGGAACGCGCAGCAGCACCCAGGCCGCGAGCATCACGACGAGCGAGCCCGCGAAGACGAGCGCGCCGACCCACGAGTCATCGGTGCGACCGGCGTACATCGTGTTGAGGTTGCGCAGCGCGCCCGTCGTGAGCACGAGTCCGACGTGCACGACCGTGAAGGCGATGAAGTAGACGAGCACCCCGAAGTGCAGTGAGCGCGCGAGCTTCTCGGTGAGAAGGCGGTTGATGCGCCACTCGTGCTTCCACACCGGCGACAGCCGCAGCCCGGTGAGCAGCGCGAGCGGACCGGCGAGGAACACGGTCGCGAAGTAGCTCAGCAGCTGCAGGGCGTTGTAATGCACCCAGCCCTCGTGCGCCGGCCAGTCGAGCGAGAGGTACTGCACGCCCGCGGTCACCGCGTTCGGGATGACGTCCCAGCCGAGCGGGACCACCCGCACCCACTGCCCGCTCGCGAACAGCAGCACGACGTACACGACGCCATTGACGACCCACAGCGTGTCAACGACCAGGTGCCACCAGACGTGAATGCTCAACCGGCGCGGGGCGCCCTTCGTGCGGAGCATCCCCTCGTTCCGGCGCGTCACGAACGCGGGCGGGCGCTGCTTGCCGCGAATCAACAGCGCCGAGCGCACGATGAACAGCAGGAAGAACGAGTTCAGGAAATGCTGCCAGCCAAGCCACGCGGGTAACCCCACGGGGGAGCCCGCCGGCAGCTCCGTCGTGCCCGGGAAGCTCGCGGCGAACTCGACCCACTCGGGGGTCTCGCGCAGCCAGCGTGCCGCCACGATCGCGAGAGCCAACAGCACGAGCGCCGCGGGAATGATCCAGACGAGCGGAAACCAGCGTCGCTCGCGAAGTCGTGTCACGCTCCTACGCTAGCGGCCCCGACCGGTGTTCATTCGCGGGTCGGCTCCGGCCCGCGCACGAAGGCGCGACCGCTCACCGTCTCCGGACGGATGCGCACCCAGCGGTACTTGAGCGTTGGGATCCACGGCTGCAGCCCCAACTGTTCTGCCGCGTCCATCTCGGACTGCACCTCCACCCGCTCGGCGCGCCCCTTGACCACGACGCTCACCGCATCGGCGTCGCTGACCCGATCGATCTCCAGCGCGACGTGATCGTTGATGCTGAGCTCCAGCAGTTTCGTGCCCGGGGCGGTGCGAAGGTAGATCACGTCGTCGTCATCGACGACGAAGTTGATCGGAAAGATGTCGATCTCGCCGCCGACGCACAGCGCCAGACGCCCGAGCGCCGCCGTGCGGAGCTCGGTCCAGCATTCGGCGGACTCGAGTTCGCGAACCGGGTCGTCGGTCATGGTGTTCCTCCTGGGACTCGCAACTGGTTGTGAACGAAATGCACCCCGCGGATGCGTTCCACGCGGTGGCGCAGGCGCTGCAACGCGGCGCGGTCGGGGACCTCGCCGCTCAGGGTGACGACGTGCTGTTCGACCGACGCGGTGACATCGGCCGCCGCCACCGGTTCGCGCGCCAGCGCCCAGCGCACCGAACGAGCGATGGCGTCATCGCTGCGCCGCCAGCCGGTCGCAACCGGGGCGACGTCCAGCTCGTCGACGACGTTCTCGACGCCGTCCGCCGCGCAGGCGAGCTCCCGTGCCAGAACGCGCGCCGAGTGCGTCCGCACCGCGCCGCGAAGGTGCACCACGCTGTCCTCGATGACCACGCGGATGCGGGTGGCATCCAGATCCGGACAGGACTTCAGAGCGTTCCGGACGTGGGCGGCCCGTTCGTGCTGTCGCCGTTTCGTCACCATCGCCGGTCCTTCCGTTCTCGCCAGTGTGCGCCCGGCGAGCGGAAGATGCGAGGGCCGAAAGTCCCGCTACGGTTCGATGTCGCGCTTGACCGCGTAGACCGCGGCCTGCGTGCGCCGTTCGAGGCCGAGCTTGGCCAACAGCCCCGAGACGTAGTTCTTGACCGTTTTCTCGGCCAGTTCGAGTCGCTCGCCGATCTGGCGATTGGTCAGGCCCGCGCCGATCAGATCGAGCACCTGCCGCTCGCGCAGCGTCAGCTCGGGGCCGCCCTGCGCCTCGGCCGGCGCCAGCCGGGACACGACGCGCTCGGAAACCGAGCGGGTGATGAGGCTTCCGCCTGCCGCCACGAGACGGATTCCGTCGATGAGGTTCTTGCCGCGGATGTCCTTCAAGACGTAGCCGGCCGCTCCGGCGAGCACCGCCGCCTCGCTCGCCTCATCGTCGTCGTAGGCGGTGAGCATGAGGCACGCAATGTCGGGGTGCGCCGATCGGATCGCACGGCAGACGTCGACGCCGGAACCATCCGGCAAACGCACATCCAGCACCACCACGTCGGGCCGGGTGGCGCTCACCCGGCCGAGCGTCTGGCGTGCGGTGCCGCACTCGCCGACGACCTCCAGGTCGCGTTCGGCATCCACGATGTCGGCGATGCCGCGGCGCACCAGCTCGTGGTCGTCAACCAGAAACACTCGAATCACGCGGTCACTCCGTTCGGGCTCGTCGACAACGGTACCGACCAGGTGGCGATCGTGCCGTGCGGGGTGGCGTCACCCAGCTCGAACGCGCCACCGCGTTGCTGCGCGCGCACCCCGAGGTTGTCGAGACCGCTGCGGCGCGTGACGTCGCCGAGCCCTCGGCCGTCATCCTCGACGCGGAGCGTGAGGGCCTCGTCGGTGACCCGGAGGTCGAGCGCGCAGGTGGACGCCTGGGCGTGCCGGACGACATTGCTGAGCAGTTCGCGCGCGACCGCAATGACGTCGTCCGCCAGCTCGTCGGCGACCAGCAGATCCACCGCGCCGCCGAAGGTGAGTCGTGGGGCCGACTCGAGGCTCTCGGTCACCTCACCGACCAGGTCGAGCACGCGGTGCCGCAGCGACGGCGTGCGCGAGGCGGTGCGGGTGCGCAGCGTGAACACGGCGGTGCGGATCTCCGAGATCGCGTCGTCGATCGCCTCCACCTGGCGCTCCAGGATGGCCCGCTCCGGGCCGCCCGCCGAGGCGGCGACGCTCTGCAGCGTGAGACCGGTCGCGAACAGCTGCTGGATCACATGATCGTGCAGGTCGCGCGCGATCCGGTTGCGATCCTCGATGAGTTCGAGCTTGCGGGAGTCGGCCTGCATGCGGGCGAGCTCCAGCGCGACGCTCGCCTGCGTGGCGAACTCGGACGCCATCTCCAGATCCGCCTCGGTGAAACGCAACGCCCCGCGCGCGCGGCACAGGGTCAAAACTCCGAGCGGATGCCCGGACGCGGCAAGCGGAACCGCGATCACCGGACCGACCTCGACCGCACCGCCGAACATGACCCCATCGTCGCTGTCATCGGTCGCGATGGCGCGTTCGCTCTCGATCGCCCGCGCCGAGATCGACCCGGCGGCCGGGAACCGCGTGGCGGTCAGCGCCTCCGATCCGTCACCGCGCGCCGTGTCTACCAGGAAGGTCTCGCCGTCGTCACTCGGCACGACCACCGAGACCAGATCGGCATCGACGAGCGAGGCGACGCGGTCGACAACGACGTGCAGCATGTTCTCGGAGCTGCCGGACAACAGCGCTGCACTGACCTCGGCGAGCGCGGCGCTCCAGCGCTGACGGCGACGCGTCTCGCCGAACAGGCGCGCGTTCTCGATCGCGATGCCCGCGGTCGCGGCGAGCGCCGTCACGAGCTCCTGGTCTTCCGCGCTGAACGGGCCGCTCGCGCGGTTGGTGAGATACAGGTTGCCGAACACCTCGTCGCGCACGCGGATCGGGACACCGAGGAAGGAGTCCATCGGCGGGTGGTGCGACGGGAACCCCGCCGAACGCGGGTCGCTGTGCAGATCCTCGAGGCGGATCGGTGCTCCCGTATCGATCACGGCGCCGAGGAGGCCGTGACCTTCGGGAAGATGCCCGATCGCGTCGGCATCCGATTCCGACATTCCGACGTGGATGAACTGCTCGAGGGACCCGTCGGGGGCGATGACGCCGAGCGCGCCGTAGCGGGCGTCGACGAGGGCGACGGCGACCTCCGCGATGCGCCGCAGCACCTGCGAGAGTTCGAGCTCCTCGACGACGATCGTGGTGGCGGCGAGCAGGTGTTGCAGGCGTCCCTCGGTATCGAGAACGCGCTGCGCGTGCTCGAGCATTTCCCCGATCGAGCGCTCCAATTCGGAGCGCGGGGCATCCGGAAAGCCGAGACTTCCGGGTGCGGGCACGGGGCGTGACTTCTGGTCATCCGGCACGCCGCGAGTTTATCGCCGCGCGTGGGACCTTCGGCACTACTCGTCCACCGCCGGGTGGCGTGGAATCGACGGAGATCACAGGAGTGAGGCTGACATGACGGATTTCGGGCCCCGAGGGCGCATCGTCGTCGGGATCGACGGCACGGCACCGAGCGAGGCCGCACTGCGCTGGGCGGTGCGGCGCGCCGAACGCGACGCGCGCGAACTCGTGCTCGCCCACGTCGTCGATGACGACTTCGGCGAGATGGGTTCGACCTTCGGCGCGGAGGCGCGGAACGCGGCCCGCGAGCTGATCGACCGCACCGCCAGTGAGGTCGCGGCGGAGCATCCGCACCTGACCGTGTCGACCGCGTTGACCGACGGCAGCGTCGCGTGGGCGCTCGCGCACGCGGTGGGTCCCGCCGACCTTCTCGTGATCGGCACGCACAAGACCGGCTATCTGCACGGGCGCGTGCTCGGCTCGCGCAGTGTTCAGATTGCGACGGCGGCCCCGTGCGATGTCGCCGTGATTCCCGACGTCGAGCTTCGCTTCCGCCGCGGCGTGGTCGCGGGAATCGACCGTGCGGCGACCGCCGAGTCGGTCGCGCGTTCCGCCGCGTTCGAGGCCGCGGGCCTGGGTGACGAGGTGCTGTTCCTGCACGCGACCCCCCGGATGCCCGGGGCCCCGGTCGAGTCCGCCCGCGTGGGCACGGTGCACAACGACGTCGTCACCACGGCGGTGCGGGCCGCGCGGACCGTTCAACCGCAACTGGAGATCCGCGCTCGCATCGCGCACCGTGACCCCGCCGAGGTGCTCCTCGATGCGGCGCGGGACCGTGCGCTGCTCGTGCTCGGCCCGGGATCCCTGGAGCCCACGCGCTCGCCGATCGGCTCGGTGCTGCACGATGTGCTTCTCAACGTCAACGCGCCGGTGCTGATCGCGCGCACCGGATCCGGCCCCGCCGTCGTCGACGCGGGAGCCCACATCGGGGCAACCACACTGTGACCGAGCGCTTTTCTTCGAACGAGTACTCCGGACTTCCCGGCTGGCTTCCCGGGGCGGCGGATGCGGCCAACGCTCCCGGCCCGCGCGAAGTTCCGGTGCGCGTGTGGCGCCGGCTCAAGGCGCACACGGCGAGCAACCTGCAGCGGATGCAACCGCCGATCGACCGCGTCGAGCCGCCCGAGTTCTTCGACTAGTTCCCGTGCCGGTGCCCGTGCCGGTGCCGGTGCCCGCTCCCGCTCCCGCTCCCGCTCATCCCTCCTGCACTCCCCGCGAGCGGTGCGAAACGTGGGGTGTGCGCGCCCGGGATGGCACTTTTGGCACCGCTCGCGGGGTGTAGCGGGGCGTAGCGCGGTGTAGCGGCGCGTAGTTGCGCGCGGGTGCAGTGCAGCGCGGCGCGGTGCAGTGCGCGGGGGTGAGGCCGGGCGCGGGTGCAGTGCGCGGGCGTGTAGCGCGGGCGCGGCGGGGTGCACTGCGCCCCGCGCAACTTCCTGCCGGCTCCCTCCTGGCCAATCCCTCCTGCCCGCTCCCTCCTGCACTCCCCGCGAGCGGTGCGAAACGTGGGGTGTGCGCGCCCGGGATGGCACTTTTGGCACCGCTCGCGGGGTGTAGTGGGGCGTAGCGCGGTGTAGCGGGGCGAAGTTGCGCGCGGGGGTGCAGTGCTGCAGCGCGGGGGTGTAGCGCGCGCGGGCGTGCAGCGCGCGGGCGTGTAGCGCGCGGGCGTGTAGCGCGGGCGCGGCGGGTGCAGTGCGCCCCGCGCAACTTCCTGCCCCATCCCCCCCGGTCCTCCCCGCGAGCGGTGCGATACGTGGGGTGTGCGCGCCCGGGATGGCACTTTTGGCACCGCTCGCGGGGTGTAGTGGGGCGTAGCGCGGTGTAGCGGGGCGTAGTTGCGCGCGCGGGTGCAGTGCAGCGCGGGGTGCAGCGCGCGGATGTAGCGCGGGCGCGGCGGGGCGCGGGGTGGTGCGGCGGCGGGCGCGGCGGGGCGGCGCTACGCGACGAAGGCTGCCGACTGCTCGGCGATCTCGCGTTCCTCGTCGGTTGGCACCACGAGCACCGCGACCGGCGCGTCGTCGGGCGAGATGCGCCGGGCGCCGCGCGCGCCCGACTCGTTGAGTGCGTCGTCGACGTAGAGCCCCAGGAAGCCGAGCCGTTCGACGGCGCGGCGGCGCAGCTCGGCATCGTTCTCGCCGACACCCGCCGTGAACACGAGCGCGTCGATCCCGCCGAGTTGCGCGGCGTAGGCGCCGATGTAGTGCCGCAACCGGTGCACGACGATGTCGAGCGTCGCGCGCGCCGCCTCGTCGCCCGCATCCGCTGCGGCGTGCACATCGCGCATGTCGGCGTGGCCGGAGAGCCCCAAGAGCCCGCTCTCGCGATTCAGGAGCGTGTAGAGTTCGGCGATCGTGAAGCCCTCCGTGCGCGCCAGGTGGACGAGCACGGCGGGATCGATGTCGCCCGAGCGCGTGCCCATCACGAGTCCTTGCAGCGGCGTCATCCCCATCGAGGTATCGACCGAGCGGCCACCGGAGATCGCGGCCGCCGAGGCGCCGTTGCCGAGGTGCAAGACGACCATGCGTAGCTCGCCGAGCGGGCGGTCGAGGAAGGTCGCGGCCTGCCGGGACACGATCTGGTACGAGGTGCCGTGGAAGCCGTAGCGGCGCACCCCGGCGCGCGCGGCGAGCTCGCGGTCGATCGCGTACTCGCGCGCTTCGACCGGCAGGGTGGCGTGGAATGCCGTGTCGAACACCGCGACGTGCGGCACATCGGGGAAGGCGGCCCGCGCCCCGCGGATGCCGAGCAGCGCGGGCGGGTTGTGCAGCGGCGCGAGCACCGCGAGGCGCTCGATCGCCGCCTCCACCTCGTCGTCGATGAGCGCGGGGCCGTCGAAGATCGCGCCGCCGTGCACGACGCGGTGTCCGATGACATCCACCGGGACATCGCCGAGCTCCTCGCGGATGCGTCGCAGCGCCTCGCCGTGATCGGCGACCCCAGAGCCGGGAACGCCGATGCGCTCGATCATGCCGGAGGCGCGGACCTCGCCGGTCGGCAGTTCGAGCAGTCGGTACTTGATCGACGAGGATCCGGTGTTCACAACGAAGACGTGGGTCACGCGTCGGGCTCGCTTCCCTGCTGGGCCTGGATCGCAGTGATCGCGATCGTGTTGACGATGTCGCGCACCAACGCGCCCCGCGAGAGGTCGTTGATGGGCTTGTTCAGTCCCTGGAGGACCGGGCCGATGGCGAGCGCGCCGGCGCTGCGCTGCACGGCTTTGTAGGTGTTGTTGCCGGTGTTGAGATCGGGGAACACGAACACGGTCGCGCGCCCGGCGACGTCCGAGCCGGGCATTTTGGAGGCGCCGACGGTCGGGTCGGCGGCGGCGTCGTACTGGATCGGCCCCGCCACCGGCAGCTGCGGCTCCCGTTCGCGCACGAGCGCCGTGGCGGCACGCACACGGTCGACCTCGGCGCCCGATCCTGATTCGCCGGTCGAGTAGCTGAGCATGGCGACGCGCGGGTCGATGCCGAAGGTGCGCGCGGTGTGCGCCGCCGAGATGGCGATGTCGGCGAGTTGTTCGGTGGTCGGCTCGGGAATCACGGCGCAGTCGCCGTAGACGAGCACGCGGTCGGCGAGCGCCATCAGGAACACGCTCGAAACGACCGAGACGCCGGGGGCGGTCTTGACGAACTCGAAGGCGGGGCGAATGGTGTGCGCGGTGGTGTGGGCGGCGCCCGAGACCATGCCGTCGGCGAGCCCCAGGTGCACCATCATCGTGCCGAAGTACGAGACGTCGGTCATGGTGTCGCGCGCCTGTTCGAGCGCGATGCCCTTGTGGGCGCGCAGGCGGGTGTATTCGAGCGCGAAGTTCTCGTGCAGTTCGGGGTCGCTCGTCGAGATGATCGCGGTGTCGCCGAGGTCGACCCCGAGTTCGGCGGCGCGGGCGCGGACGGCCCGCTCGTCGCCGAGGATCGTGAGCCGGGCGATTCCGCGCGCCACGACGATGCCGGCGGCGCGCAGGATGCGGTCGTCGCCTCCCTCGGGAAGGACGATGTGGCGCTGTTTGGCGCGGGCGCGTTCCAGCAGCGAGTACTCGAACCTCACCGGGGTCATCACCGCCGCGGGCGCGAGGCTCAGCGCCGCGACGAGCGCCTCGGAGTCGACGTGGTCGTCGAACAGGGCGAGTGCGCGCGCGTACTTCTGCGGCGAGTCGGCGGCGAGTCGGCTGTGCGCGTTGGTGATCCGCAGCGCCGTGTCGTAGGTGCCGAGCGCGGTGCGGGCGATCGGGAGCGGCGAGTCCAGGCCGGCCAGTAGCGTCTCGATCGAGGCGGCGACCGGGAACCCGCCGTTCAGGACGACGCCCGACAGCGACGGGAAGGTCTCCGACATGTGCGCGACGACCGCGCCCACCAGGACGTCGGAGCGGTCACCGGGGACCACGATGACGGCGCCCTCGAGGAGTCTCGGAAGCACGTTCTCGAGCGTCATCCCCGCGACGACAACGTCGAGCACGGGACGGTCGAGGAGTTCGGCATCGCCGCGCAGCAGTTCGGCTTCGGCCGCATCCAGAACGGTCCGCAACAGCGGAGAGACGAGTTCGTGGTCTTCGGGGATCGCCCAGGTCGGCAGGTCGTGGTTGCGCGTCGAGCGCCGCACGGCGGCCACCACCTCGTCGAGGTGGTCCGGGTCGGCCCGATTCACGATGATCGCGAGCACGTCGGCGTGCTCGGAGTGCAGCTCGCCGGCAGCGATCGCGGCCACCTCGGCGATGTCTTCGGGCGAGCGCGCCTCATCGCTGTCGGCCCGACGGCCGCCCACCACGAGCAGCACGCTGGCGGCCAGGTTGGCGGCGATCCGGCCGTTGACGCCCAGCTCCGTGGGCGTCCCGACGTCGGTGTAATCGGATCCGAGGATCACGACGGCGTCGCAGCGTTCCTCGATGCGCGCGAAACGCTCCACGATCCGCGCGAGGGCCGCATCCGGGTCGTCGTGCACCGCGGCGTAGGTGGTGCCGATGCACTCCTCGTAGTGAAGATCCGCGCTCGCATGTTCGAGAAGCATCTCGAGGATGTAGTCGGGCTCGGTCGTGGAACGCGCGATGGGGCGGAACACCCCGACGCGCTCGACGCTGCGCTGGAGCGTCGTGACCAGGCCCACGGCGACGGTCGACTTGCCGGTGCCGCCTTCGGCGGAGCTCAGGTAGATCCGAGTAGCCACGGTGCCCACGCTACGCGACTAAATGAACAGCGTCGTGGTGGACTCGGCCGCCTCACCGAGGAAGGTAGCGACGCCGCCCAGTTCGACGTCGTCGATGAGGTCGGACTCGGCGATGCCGAGCAGGTCCATCGTCATTGTGCAGCCGATCAGGCGCGCGCCGCCCGCCTGCGCCGAGGCGATCAGCTCGGGCAGCGAGGCGACGCCGTTCTTCTTCATGACCTGCTTGATCATCGCCGTGCCGGCGCCCATCATGTGCATCTGCGAGAGGGTGAGCTTGTCGGCTCCGCGCGGCATCATCGCGCCGAACATCTTGTCCATTGCGCTGCGTTCGCGCTTCGGCGGGTCGTCGCGGCGCAGCGCGTTGAGGCCCCAGAAGGTGAAGAACATCGACACCTCTTCGCCCATCGCCACCGCGCCGTTGGCGATGATGAACGCGGCGATGATCTTGTCGAGGTCGCCCGAGAACACGACGAACGAGAGCTTCGGGGTCGTCGGCGCGACCACGGCGCCCTGCCCGAAGGCCGAGGGCGCGGCACCACCCTTGCGGATGGTGGCGACGTAGCCGGGGCCTTCCGGGGTGATGCTGACGAGTTCGTGGCCGTTGCGGCGCACCCAGGCGGGTGCGTCGAGCGCGAAACCCGGGTCCGAGACGTGGACGACGACCTCGTCACCGGCGTTCAGCTCCTTGACCTTGTCGGCGAGCTTCATGATCGGGCCGGGGCAGGCGAGGCCCGAGCAGTCGAGGTCGACCGAGATGCCGCTGCCCTCGGCGACGATCTTCGCCTGCGCGACGGCCGCCTTCAGTTCGGCGGATTCGGCGTAGGCCATGAGCGCCGGCGTCGGCTCGGCCGTGTCGGGGGCCAGCTCATGCCACGAGCGGAAGGTCTCCGAGCCGCCGGAGAGCGTCTTGACGTCGGTGAAGCCGCGCTGCACGAGCGAGCGGTGGGCCAGATAACTGCGGAAGCCGACCGCGCAGTACAGGCGCAGCGGTGTCGCGCGATCCCAATCTTTCGAGGCCTCCCGAATCGTGGCGAGGGGCACGTTCTCGGCGCCCGGCAGGTGCCAGATGGAGAACTCCTCCTCGGTGCGCACGTCGATCACGCGCGCTCCCTCGACGGCGGCCGGGTACTCCTGCGCGTACCAGAGGTCGAAGTCGCCGAGGAGCACGTTGCTCGCGACGAATCCCGCCATGTTGACCGGGTCTTTCGCCGAGCCGAACGGGGGAGCGTAGGCCAGTTCGAGCTCTTGCAGATCCCAGACGGTGAGACCTGCCCGCAGGGCGGTGGCGAAGACATCCAGGCGCTTGTCGACGCCGTCGAACCCGGCGACCTGTGCACCGAGGATGCGGCCGTCGGCGGGCGAGAACAGCAACTTCATGTTCATCATCGCCGTGCCCGGGTAGTACCCGGCGTGGCCGGAGGGGTGCACATGCACGGCGCGGTAGTCGACGCCCTCGGCGATCAGTTGGCGTTCGGTCGCACCGGTGCCCCCGGCCACCATGTCGAACACTTTGACGATCGAGGTGCCCTGAGTGGACGTGTACTCGGTGTCGCGCCCGCAGATGTTCTCGGCCGCGACGCGCGCCTCGCGGTTGGCGGGCCCGGCGAGCGGCGCGAGAAAGCTGCCCGGCAGCACGGTGTGCGGCGTCTCGACGCTGTCGCCGGCGGCCCAGATGTGCGGGTCGGAGGTCCGCATGTGGGTGTCGACGGTGATGCCGCCGTGCGCGCCGAGTTCGAGTCCCGCATCCACCGCCAGTCGCGTGGACGGCCGGACGCCCGCCGAGAGGATGACGAGGTCGGCGGGCAGGAACACCGAACTGTTCAGCTCGACCGTGAGGGAGCCGTTCGGGTTCGGGGTGAAGGCGGCGGCCGCGGTCTTCAGGTGGAGTCCGATGCCGCGGCTGCGAGCGTGGCGCTCGAGCGGCACCGAGATCTCGTGATCGAGCGGCGGGAGGATCTGGTCGGCCATCTCGACGACCTCGACGCTCGCGCCGCGGTGAATCAGGTTCTCGGCCATCTCCAGGCCGATGTAGCCGGCGCCGATGACGACGCAGCGCACCGGTCCGCGCTCGCCCGCCTCGGCGGCGGCGAGAGCGGCGTCGAGCTGCGCCTTGATCTGATCCATGTCGCCGATGCGGCGCAGCACGTGGATGCCCGGCAGATCGATCCCGGGAAGCGGCGGGCGGAGCGGTTCGGCGCCGACGCACAGCGCGAGGGCGTCGTAGCTCTCGGTGTACTCGCGGCCGGTCTCGAGCTCGCGCACGGTGACGGTCTTGGCGGCGCGGTCGATCGAGGTCACGTCGCTGGCGATCCGCACATCGATGTCGAGCGACTCGCGCAGGCTCTCCGGCGTCTGCAGCAGCAGTCGGTCGCGATCGGTGATGACCTCGCCGATGTGGTACGGCAGACCGCAGTTGGCGAACGAGACGTGGTGGCCCCGTTCGAGCACGATGATCTCGGCGTTCTCGTCCAGGCGACGCGCGCGGGCGGCGACGGATGCTCCGGCGGCGACGCCGCCGACAACGACCAGCTTCACGATGTTCCTCCACACCTCGGGAGTCGGAACTCGCGCGTGTCGCGAGTCGACTCCTGCCAGTCAAGAGGGCGAGCAGGCGCGCGGACAGTGCCGAAGGTCCCTCAGGGGCAGCGCCGAGTCGTGCGGTCGGGCCTCAACACGGAGTGCCGAAGACTTCGGCCCAGTACACCCGGCCGTCGCTCCCGGTCGCCTTGGCGAGACCCATCTGGGTGTTGTCGCTCAGGATGTTGGCGAGGTGGCCGGGGGAGCCCACCCAGCCGTTGTGGACCGCGGCGCCGGAGGTGTAGCCCGCCGCGACGTTCTCGGCGACGGCGCACCAGCGGTAGCCCGCCGCGGTCACGCGCGCGCCGAGTCCGCCCCCGCCGTCGTGCGTCATCTGCTGGTTGCTCGCCTGATACACGGCCTGGGCCCCGGCGGCGGCCGACAGTTTCGCGTTGATCGTGAGCGGCGGCAGCCCCTCCTCGGCGCGCGTCGCGTTCACGAGTGACAACACGCTGTTCTGGTCGGAGTAGTCGGCGGTCGGGCCCGCGGGGCTCGGTGCCGCGGGGCTCGAGGGTTCGCTCGCCCCGCTCGCCTCGCTCGCCTCGGGAGCGGAGTCCGGTGATGACGACGCGCCACCGGAGTCGTCGGTCGCCTCGGCGTCGTCCTCCAGGGCGGCGAGGATCGCGTCGCGGGCGGGACCGTCGCTCGCCACCCGAGGGGCCGCGGCGAACGGCAACCCGCTCGCGCTGCCGGTGTCGGTCTGGGGTGGGGTGTCGGCCCCCGCGCCGGCGAGCAGGTAGATGCCTCCGACGACCAGCACGCTCGCGCCGACCGCGGTGGCGGCGGAGAGCAGGACGCGACGCAACATGGGGTCTGTCTAACACGGGTCTTCTGCGAGTTCCGTGACATCGCGGCCTCGCGCGGGGCGTGACCTAGCTGTAGTTCCCCGTGACGTTGTGAACGCGTTGGGCTGGGGTTAGGCCGCCGATTCCAGTGTGGGGTCGATGGTGATTGTAGTGATGCAGCCAGCGGGGATATTCGTCTGCGCGGGCTTCGTCGCTTGAGTAGCTGCTGGCGTAGGCCCATTCGGCGGCGAGGGTGCGGTTGAAGCGTTCGACCTTCCCGTTCGTCTGGGGGCGATAGGGCCTGGTCCAGAGGTGCTTGACACCTGCCAGAGCGTCGGCGAAGGCATAGGAGCGATAGCAGGATCCGTTGTCGGTCATCACGGCGGTGACGGTGATGCCGGCATCGGCGAAGAACTCGTTGGCGCGGACCCAGAAACCGGCGGCGGTCTCCTTCTTCTCATCGGGCAAGATCTCGGAATAGGCCAGCCGCGAGAAGTCATCGACGGCGTGGTGCAGGAACGAGTAGCCGCGGCCGCGGTGCGTTGACGGGGCGGCAGCTCTGCCCAGGACTCGGTGACCGCCGCCGTCGGGGATGCGCCCTTGTTTCTTGATGTCGACGTGGACAAGTTCTCCTGGTGCTGCGCGTTCGAACCGGATCGGGCGAGAGCGTCGAACCGGCAACCCGGTGCCCTGATCGAGGTGGTGCAGTAGCGGCATCGAATACCGTTCCAGCACCCGGCCGACTGTCGATCGCGGAACCCCGAGGTGATAGCCGATGCGATGTGGACCCCAACGGCGCACGAACCGCAACGCGACAATCCTGTGCTCAAGCCGCCGTGAGCTGCGCTGCGGCGACGTCTTCGGCCTCGACGACCGGTCCGTCATCGGCAACCCGGCCCGATATCTCGCCGCCCACTTCGACGCAGTCGCGGGCGAGCATTGAAACCGCTCCGCAGCTCTCCGGGCGGACCACCCCCGCTCAACAATCAGTTTGGCAAGACGAAGTCGCCCCTCCGGGGCGAAGGGCGCATTAGCGTGAGTCACGAAGACCTCCGGTTGGCGACGTGTGTGTGGTAACCCACATCGTCCCGGAGGTCTTCGCTAACTCAAACGATCACAACGTCCCGAGGAACTACACCTAGCTGATCAGGCGGCGCACACGGTCGGCCGAGCGTCCGGAGCGCCGGCGGCTCTCGAGGTCGATGATGCCGTCGCCGCGCGCATCCGCGACGGTGAGGATCGCGCGTGCCAGCACCTCGTCGCTCGTCGACTGGCGGGCGCGGTTGTCGGCGAGGATCTCGACGAGCACGGCGACCTCGGCTTCGGCGCGCACGGCGATCGGGAACCAGGGCAGGGCGCTGCGCCAGGCGCGGAAGGCGAGCAGCAGCAGGTCGTGGCGCTGTTCGACGTGGGCGCGCTCGTGGGCGATGACCGCCGACAGTTCGTCGGGGCTGAGCCTGTCGAGCAGTCCTTGCGAGAGCACGGTGAGCGAGCCGACCCCGCGGGGCAAGCAGTAGGCGACCGGTGCGGCGTCGTCGAGCACGCGCGTCTGGGCGCGCGTCGGGTGCGGGGAGGTCAGCAGATCGAGCAGCGCGTGGTGACGCCGGCGCTGCCGGGCGACGATCACGATGGTGGCCACGAGGTGCCCGAGCAGATAGCCGGCGAGCACGAGTGCCGCGCCGAACGCGATTCCGGCGCCGAGCCGTGAGGCGGGAAGGATGCCGTAGCCGAGTGCGGCGAAGGCGCCGATCATCGACAACCCGCCGGCGAGACCGATCGCCTGCCAGAGCAGGAGGGCCCGCACGGGGGCGCGGCTCGGCCACGCGGCGCGGGCGAGCGCGATCGGGACGGGCACCGCGAGCGCGAGGGCAAGCAGCGCGAGGGCGAGGGCGAGCGCTCCGAACATGGAGCTCAGCCGTTGCCTGCCAGGAGCCGGCGGAGGACCGCGGCGTCGTCATCGGACACCCCGCCGATGAAGCGTTCGAGCACCGCGCCACGGTCGGCGGCGTCGCCCAGTACTTCGTGCATCAGTTCGGCGACGTGGTCGGCGCGGGAGGCGGTCGCGGTGTAGCGGTGCGGGCGGGCCGAGCGGTCGCTCGCCACGAATCCCTTTTTCTCGAGCCGCGAGAGCACGGTGAGGATCGTCGTCGCGGCGAGCGGGCGGCCCGAGTGCCCCGCGTCGAGGCGCTCGAGGATGTCGTACGCGGTGACGGGAACCGGGGAGGCCCACACCGCATCCATCACGGATCGTTCGAGTTGACCGAGGCTCGCCATACAAACATTCTACGCCCCGTCGAACTACTTCTACGGCTCGTAGAAAAACAGGTATCCTAGATCCCGGAACCAGACGGGACCTTCGGCCCTACGGCAGCGCTTCGAGGAACGCGACTCTGGCTCAGGGTCGTGAGGCGCGACCCGTCGTACGAGAAGGAGCAGGCCCCACGTGGATCCCCTAGACATCGCCCGCTGGCAATTCGGAATCACGACGGTCTACCACTTCCTGATGGTGCCGCTGACGATCGGCCTCGGGGCGACCGTCGCGATCATGCACACCGCGTGGGTGCGCACCGACAACCCGCAGTACCTCCGCATGACGAAGTTCTGGGGCAAGCTCTACCTGATCAACTTCATCGTGGGCGTCGCCACCGGCATCGTGCAGGAGTTCCAGTTCGGCATGGCCTGGAGTGAATACTCCCGCTTCGTCGGCGACGTCTTCGGGGCGCCGCTCGCGATGGAAGGCCTGCTCGCCTTCTTCGTCGAATCGACCTTCCTCGGCCTCTGGATCTTCGGCTGGGGCCGCCTGCCCAAGAAACTCCACCTCGCGACGCTCTGGGTCGCCGTCATCGGATCGTGGCTCTCCGCGTACTTCATCATCGCGGCGAACTCGTGGATGCAGCACCCGGTCGGCGTCGAACTGATCGACGGGCGCCCCGTGCTCGTCGACATCTGGGCCGTCCTCGGCAACAACACCGCCGTCGCCGCCTACACGCACACGATCGCGGGCTCGGTCGCCGTCGCCGGCGGATTCCTGCTCGGCATTGCCTGGTACCAGCTCTGGCAGCGCCGCAAAGACGGGATCGACACCGTGGATGCCACCGGCCGCGTCGTCGTCGGCGAGGCGCCCGAGATCCCGGGTCGCGATCGCGCCGACCACAAGGTCTGGCTCAACTCGCTCCGCCTCGGGGCGCTCGTCGCCATCATCGGCTTCGGTGCCGTCGCCATCAGCGGCGACCTGCAGGCGAAGCTCATGTACGAGCAGCAGCCGATGAAGATGGCCGCCGCCGAAGGCGCGTGCCACACCGGCACCAGCTTCTCGATCCTCACCCTCGGCGACGTCGGCGCGACCGACTGCTCGAGCGTCACGACGCTCATCGAGGTTCCCGGGGTGCTGTCGTTCTTGGCCAAGGGCGACTTCGTCACCGACATGCCCGGTATCACCGACCTGCTGCCCTACTACCAGGAGCAGTACGGCGCCACGCTCGCCGACGATGGCCTCTACGGCGACCGCGCCGGCAGTGAGATCCAGTACGTTCCGCTGCTCTGGGTCACCTACTGGGGCTTCCGCATGATGATCGGCTTCGGTGCGATCTCCGCCTTCGCCGCCGCCGTCGCACTGTGGCTCACGCGCAAGGGAACCGTGCCGCGCTCGCCGTGGATCATGCGCCTCGCGGTGCTCGGCATCCTCGCGCCGTTCGCCGCCAACTCGGCGGGTTGGATCTTCACCGAGCTCGGCCGTCAGCCCTTCGTGGTGGCGCCGAACCCCGACCCGAGCGGCATCGACGGGGTCTTCATGTTCACGGCCGCGGCCGTCTCACCGGGCGTGACCGCGGGAGAGTTGCTGTTCTCCACCGTCTCGCTCACGCTCGTCTACGCCGTGCTGCTCGCCGTCGAGGTGTGGCTGCTCGTGAAGTACGTGCGCGGAGGGGTGGCGTCCGCAATGCCGGAACTGGCGCCCCACGACGATCCCGACGATCCGGATTCGGGCAACCGCTCCGACGTCCTCTCCTTCGCCTACTGACCCGGAATCGGAAGACACTGACATGGATGTTCTGCCCACCGTCTGGTTCATCGCCATTGCCGCTCTCTGGATCGGCTACCTGCTGCTCGAAGGGTTCGACCTCGGCGTCGGCATGCACATGCTCATCGGCGTGCGCGGCACCGCCGCCGAGAAGGACCGCCAGCGCCGGGTCATGCTCAACACGATCGGCCCGGTCTGGGACGGCAACGAGGTCTGGCTGCTGACCGCCGGGGCCGCGACCTTCGCCGCGTTCCCGCTTTGGTACGCCTCGCTGTTCTCGACGCTCTACCTGCCGCTCACGCTCGTGCTTCTCGGTCTGATCTTCCGCGCCGTCGCGATCGAGTTCCGCGGCAAGCACCACACGGCCCGCTGGGCGAGGACCTGGGATTGGGCGATCGGTCTCGGCTCCTTCGTGAGCGCCTTCGGAATCGGTGCGGGCCTCGCCCTCACCACGACGGGACTTCCGATCGACGCCAACGGCGACCGCGTCGGCGGACCGTTCGTCTTCCTCACCCCGATCGCCGTGCTCGGCGGTCTGGCCGTCATCGGGTTCGCGCTCGTGCACGCCGCCACCTTCCTCGCGCTGAAGAGCGACGGCCCGGTGCGCGTCCGCGCCGGTCGCTTCGTGAGTGGGTGGGGCATCCTGGCGCTCATTCCGATCGTCGGCTGGGTGCTCGTCGTGCAGTTCCAGAGCGGAGGCGTGGCGTCGTGGACGCTCGTCGCGGTCGCCGTCGTGGCGGTGCTGCTCGGATACGTGGCGGCGCGCGCCGGGCGCGAAGGGCGGGCGTTCCTCGGGATCGCGGTCTTCCTGGTCGCCGGGGCGGCTTCCATTTTCACCGCGGCCTATCCGGTGGTCTTGCCTTCGACGATCGACACCGCGTTCAGCCTGACCATCTCGAACGCCTCCAGCGGTGACTACACGCTCGGCGTGATGACCGTCGTGACCGCGGCGGCGCTCCCCGTCGTGCTCGTCTACCAGGCCTGGAGCTACTGGGTGTTCCGCAAGCGCATCTCGGGCGAGCACATCCCCGCGGTGCACGAAATCCTTCCGGCGGTGCGCCAGCCGTGAGCCGGATGCGCGCGCGACTCGCACAGCTGACCGCGCGGCTCGACGAGGCAGGTCTGGGCGTTGGGGGTCCCGGCCCGCTCGTCGGGTTGACGGTGCTCGCCGTGCTGCGCGCGGTCGCGCTCGTCGTGATCGCCGAGTCGATCGCGATCGGGGTGACCGCTCTCGCCGACGGCACGGAGGCCTGGCGCTCGGCCGCGAGCTTCGGGGCCGCCGCCGTGCTCGCGCGGGCAGCGCTCGGCTGGGCCGCGCAGACCGTCGCGGCGCGGCTCGCGATCCGGTCCACTCAGCGGCTGCGCCGCGACGTGGTCGAGCGCGCGCTCGAGGCGCCGGGGGAGGCGAGCGGCGGCACCGTCGTGCTCGCCACCAGCGGTCTCGACGAGTTGGATGCGTACTACCGGCAGGTGGTGCCCGCGGCCGTGTCGGCAGCGGTCGTGCCGCTTGTGATCGGGCTGCGCATCCTCGGAACTGACTGGCTGAGCGCCCTCATCGTCGCGCTCACGCTGCCGCTCGTGCCGCTGTTCATGGCGCTCATCGGCATGCACACCCGCGACCAGGTCGATCGCGCGACCGGCGCGCTCGAGCGGCTCGGCGACCACCTCGTCGAACTCGCCCGCGGCCTGCCGGTGCTCGTCGGGCTGGGCCGGGTCGCCGAGCAGACGCGCGCCCTCGCCCGCATTCAAGACGACTACCGTGAGCGCACGCTCGCGACCCTGCGCGTCGCGTTCCTCTCAGCGCTCGCGCTCGAACTGATCGGCACCATCTCGGTCGCGCTCGTCGCGGTCGCGATCGGCTTGCGGTTGGTCGAAGGGCAGCTCGGCCTCGAGGTCGGGCTTGCCGTGCTGATTCTCGCGCCCGAGGTCTACGCGGCCGTCCGCGAGGTCGGGGTCGCCTTCCACGCCGCGCAGGGCGGCCTCGGTGCCCTCCGCCGTGCGCGCGAGGTGGTGCGTCAGCCCGCGGTCGCCGGGTGGCGGCGCGTCGACGACCGTCTCCCGGCCGCCCACGTTGACGCCCTCCGCGTGCGCTACGCGGGGCGCGAGGATGCGGCCGTCTCGGACCTCACCGCCGACTTCGCGCCGGGAACCATCACGGCGCTCACTGGCCCGAGCGGCGCCGGCAAGTCGACCGTGCTCGCGGCCCTCGTCGGCGCGCTGAGCGCCGACGCCGAGGTGCAGGGCACCGTGCGCGTGCCGCGCGGGCCCATCGCGTACGCGGCGCAGTCCCCGCGGCTCGTCGCCGCGTCGCCGCGCGACGAACTCGCCCTCACCAGCGCCTCGGCGCAGGAGATCGAGCGGATGCTCGCGGTGCTGGATCTGAGCGCGGTGGAGGGGAGGCATCCGGCTCTCCTCAGCCCGGGGGAGCGGCGCCGTGTCGCCGTCGCGCGCGCGCTGCTGCTCGCGCCCGCGGCCGCCCTCGTCGTGCTCGACGAGCCGACCGCGCACCTGGATGCGGCGCACGCCGAACTGGTGCGCCTGGAGATCCGGCGGCTGCGCACGGCGGCCCCGATCGTGCTCGTCTCGCACGAGCCCGAAACGGTCGCCCTCGCCGACATCCGAATCCCGATCGCGCCGTCCGCCGTGGCCGACCCGCCCGCAGTGGTTCGCTTCTCCGGAGAATTTGCGGATGCCGGTCCCGCTGCCCCCGTGGTTTCGGCGCACCGCGCCGAAACCTCCGGAGAAACGACACACTCGGAGCCGAGTTCGGCAAGCGCAGCGCAGACCGAACCCGCCCGGATGCCGATCCTCGCCCGCGCCGCCCTCGCGATCCTGCTGGGCCTGGCCGCGACCGGCTTCGGGATGGCACTGTCGGCGGTCTCGGGATGGCTCATCGTGCGTGCGAGTGAGCAGCCCGACCTCATGTACCTCTTGGTCGCGATCGTCGGGGTGCGGTTCTTCGGCATCGGGCGCGCGGTCGCGCGTTACACCGAGCGGCTCGTCACCCACGACGCCGTGTTCCGTGCCAGCGACGCGCTGCGCTTGCGGGTGTGGCACGCGATCGCGGCCCGCGGGGCGGCCTCGGCGCGACTTCGGGAGGGCGGCACCGCCGTCGACTACCTCGTCACCCTCGTGCACGAGGTGCGCGACCTCGCTCCGCGCGTGATCTCCCCGCTCCTCATCGGCGTGCTCAGCGTCGTCGGGGTCGTCATCACCACCGCGTTCGTGCTGCCCGAGTTGACGTTCGTGGTCGCCGCGACGCTCGTCGCCGGGGTCGGGATCGCCGTGCTCGTGACCGCGCTCGCCGACCGCCGCGGAGCCGGTCCGCGGCTCGAGGCGCGCACGGCGCACACCGCCGCGCTCGCCGCGTTGCTGCGCGGCGCCGACGAGGTGCGCGCCGCCGGGATCGCTCCCGCGGCTCTCGCCGAACTCGACCGGCTCGCCGAGCGTTCCTCGCAACTCGCGCGCCGGGCCGCCCGCGCGGAGGGGGCGGGTGCCGCGGTCGCGGTCGTCGCCCTCGTCGGTCTTGCCGTCATGGTCCCGACGATCGCGGCGCCGCTCGTCGCCGCGGGCGCCACGAGCGCGCCCACGGTCGCCGTGATCGCCCTGCTTGCGCTCGCGACCCTCGACCCTGCGCTCGCCCTCGTCGAGGCGACCCGGCTGTCGCCGCGGCTGAGTGCGTCCTGGCGTCGCCTGTCGGCGCTGCGAGTTCCCATGGAGGCGCCGGCACCTGCCGCCACGCCGGCCACCGCACGCACGTCGGTACCCGCCGCCGCGCCCGCGGCCGATGCACCGCACCCCGCGGTCGCGCCGCGCGGCCTCACGCTCACCTCGTTGGCGGCCCGCTGGCCCGGCACCGATTCCCTCGTGTTCGACGGCATCACCGCCCAGGTCGGGCGCGGCGAGTGGCTCCAGGTGAGCGGCCCGTCGGGGGCTGGTAAGTCCACGCTGCTGACGGTGCTTCTCGGCGGGCTGAGTCCGGCATCCGGTGCGGTCAGCCTCGACGGCGCGCCACTGGTCGCGCCCGGTGACGCCGACGCGGAGGGGCGCCGCCAGGTCGCCTGGTGCCCGCAGGACGCGCTGCTGTTCTCCTCCACCGTTCGGGCGAACCTGCGGATCGCCCGCCCACGCGGCCACGAGCCGAACGACGCGGACATTCGCGAGACGCTCGAGCGCGTCGGTCTCGGTCGCCTGCTCGCGAGCATGCCCGCCGGTCTCGACACGCGGGTCGGTTCGGGCGGTGCGGCTCTCTCGGGCGGCGAACGCCAGCGGCTCGCGGTCGCGCGGGCGCTCTTGACCGATGCCGAGGTGGTGCTGCTCGACGAGCCGACCGCCCACCTGGATGCCGAAGGCGCCGCCGCGCTCATGGCAGACCTGCGGCGCGCGACCTCCGATCGCATCGTGGTGCTCGTCTCGCACCGGGCCGCAGATGCCGCTGCGGGCGACGCACGCATCCTCCTCGGCGACGCGTCGAGCGGCGTCCCGGTCGAGCCGACGTCTCCTCGATTCGAACCCCTCGCGACGGTACGGTAGAGTAACTCGTCGGCCCCGCTTCGGTGAGGCCATTGGGGTATGGTGTAATTGGCAACACGGCTGATTCTGGTTCAGTTGTTCTTGGTTCGAGTCCAGGTACCCCAGCAGTTTCTGCACAAGTCTCGCCCCGTTCGCGGGGCTTTTCTTTTGCGCGGCCGCGCCCGGGATCACGCGGTCGGGCCTGCCTCCATTCGCCCCTAGGGTGAAAGCACTCTTTTGTTTTCTTCAACCCCGCAGGATGCCTTCATGACGACCGATTCCGCCACCCCCTCTCCCGTGCGCCGCTATCTGGCGCTCGCCCTGGTCGGGGTGATCGGCGGCGTGCTGTCGGGCGCGTTCGGCGTCGGTGGTGGCATCGTGATGGTGCCGTTGCTCATCTGGCTGGTGAGGTTCGACCAGCGGCACGCGGCCGCGACCTCGCTCGTCGCGATCCTGCCGACGGCGATCGCGGGCGCCTCGACCTACCTGGTGCAGGGCGAGGTGAACGTCATCGCCGGTCTGCTGATCGCCGCGGGCGGCATCGTCGGCTCGATCATCGGCACGCGCCTGCTCAAGCGGCTGCCGCTCGGCTGGTTGCGCTGGCTGTTCATCGCTCTGCTGGTGGTCGTCGCGGTGCAGACGATTCTCGAGCCGCCGTCGCGCGGCGTCGACCTGGAGCTCACCACGTGGACGATCGTCGGCCTCGTCGGGCTCGGCCTCGCCATGGGAATCGCCGCGGGCCTCTTCGGCATCGGCGGTGGCGTCGTCGCCGTGCCCGTCTTGATCGCCCTGTTCGGGATGGGTGACCTGGTCGCGAAGGGGACCTCGCTACTGGCCATGATCCCGACCGCGACCACGGGGTCGATTGCGAACATCCGCAACCGACTCGTGCGACTCTCGGACGGGCTGATCGTCGGCGTCTTCGCGACCGGCGCGAGCTTCGGCGGCGTCGCCCTCGCGTTCTGGATGGAGCCGCGGATCGCCGCGATCCTGTTCGCACTGCTCGTGCTGTTCACCTCGGTGCAGCTGTCGATCCGCGCGATCAAGGCGCACCGCGCCGCCCGCAAGGACAAGCCCGACACCGACGGTCCCGCTGCCAGCTAGCCGGACGCGGGATCGCAGGCGTTACAGTTCGGCGGATTCCCCGGCCTCGAGCACGAAGAACTCGCCGCCGCGCTCGGTCGTCGCCCGCTCCAGGCGCGGGCGGTGGACGCCGAATCCCGCGACCGACAGCGTCATTTCGTGGATCGGGAACACCCGCTTCGCGCCGACCGCGAGCACGTAGTCCATCGCCTCGCCGATCTTCAGCCACGGGGCCCCGATCGGTGCCGCGAGAGTGCCGACCGGCACCTCGGGCACGGTGTAGGAGTCGCCGGGGTGGAACAGTTCGTCGTTGACGAGCACGCCCAGGTTGTCGACGACCGGGATCGACGAGTGGATGACGTTGTGCCGCCCGCCGAAGAACTGCAGCGTGAACGCGCCGACCTCGACGCGCTGACCGGCCGTCATCACCTCGATCTCGAACTCGCTTGCCGCGCCCGCGACGCCCTGCGGGCCGAAGATGCGGGCATCCGGTGCGTCGTCGAGGATCCGGCGCAGTTGCTCGGGCGTCCAGTGGTCGGCGTGTTCGTGCGTGATGACGATCGCGACGGTGCCGTGGAAGTCGGGTGGCGTCAGGAAGGAGCCCGGGTCGATCACCAGCAGGTCGTCGGCGCGTTCAATCACGAGGGTGGAGTGTTCGTACTTCGTCAGCTTCACACGGCGAGCGTACTCGCGCCGCTATCGTGGCGATGTGTTTGTTGACCTTCCCGAAGCCCAGCTGCGTGAATATCAGAGCTCGCAGGTAGACCCCGCCGATTTCGACGAGTTCTGGTCTCGCACGATCGCCGAGGCCCGCGCCGCGGGTGGCGAAGTCACACTGACCCCGGTCGACACGGGACTGGTGACCGTTGACGTGTTCGATGTGACCTTCCCCGGGTTCGCCGGGGAACCGGTCAAGGGCTGGTTGCGCCTGCCCGCGCAGCGCAGCGGTCCGCTTCCCACGGTCGTCGAGTACGTCGGATACGGCGGGGGGCGCGGGCGCCCCACCGAGAACCTGTTGTACGCCTCGGCGGGCTTCGCCCACTTCCACATGGACACGCGCGGCCAGGGCTCGACCTGGTCGCCCGGCGCGACCGCCGACTCGGCCGCGAGCGGTCCGCAGATCCCCGGCTTCATGTCGCGCGGCGTCGACTCTCGAGAGACCTACTACTACCGGCGTGTCTTCACGGATGCGGTGCGCGCGGTGGACGCCGCGCGCTCGCTCGACGTGGTGGACTCGTCGCGCGTCGCGGTGGTGGGTGGCAGCCAGGGCGGCGGCATCAGCTTGGCCGTGGCCGGCCTCGTCGAGGGTCTCGTGGCGGCCGTGCCGAGCGTCCCGTTCCTCTGCGACTTCCCGCGCGCCCTGACGATCCACGATTCGGAGCCGTATCACGAGCTCGTGCGCTACCTGCGCACGCACCGCGAGAAGGTCGGGCAGGTCTTCGAGACCCTCTCGTACTTCGACGGGGTGAACTTCGCCACGCGCGCGAGCGTGCCGGCCTGGTTCTCGGTGGCGCTCATGGACGAGACTTGCAAGCCTTCGACGGTATTCGGTGCATTCAACGCCTACGCGGGCCCCAAACAGATCGACGTCTGGCCGTTCAACGGTCACGAGGGCGGCGGGCCGGACGCCCTCGCCCGCACGGTGACGTTGCTGCACGGCGTCTTCGGCACCGCCTGAGTGTTCGCTGGCAGCTGCCAGCGACTAGTACCCCCTAGGGGTATCATCGGTCGGGTGATCGAGGACATCAAGAAGCGCGCCCTGCACCGGACCAAGATCCTGCAGGGGCAGTTGCGCGGCGTCCAAAAGATGATCGAGAACGAGGATTACTGCGTCGACATCATCACGCAGTCCCTCGCGATCCAGAGTTCGCTGCGCAGTCTCAACAAGCTCCTCGTCGAAAACCACCTGCGCACGCACGTCGGCGAGATGTTCGACGCCGGGGCCGAATCGCGCGACGCGGCCGTTGCCGAACTGCTGACGGTCTTCGAACTGCAGAACAACCGAGGGAACTGAGATGGCACGCGACACCGCCACGCACGACCACGAGCATCACGACCACGAGCATCACGAGCACGACCATCACGGCGCGCGTGACGACCGAAGCCCGGGACGGGCTTCGGCGCTGGCGTCGCATCATGGGCCAGAAATGGCCCATGATCATCGCTCCAGCGCGCACGACCACGGCGCTCACGACCACAGCGCCCACGACCCGGCGCGGTTCAAGAAGCTGTTCTGGATCTCGCTGGTTCTGACCATCCCGACGCTCGTCTTCTCGACCGGTCTCCAAGACATCCTGGGCCTGTCGGGGCCGCGGTTCCCCGGCAGCCAGTTCATTCCCGCCGCCTTTGGCCTGGCGATCTTCGTCATCGGCGGGCGCATCTTCCTGCAGGGTGCCTGGCACGAGCTGCGCGCCAAGTCGCCCGGCATGATGACGCTCATCTCGCTCGCACTCGTCGTCGCCTTCGGCTACTCGGCCGCGGTCACGCTCGGCTTCGAGGGTATGGACTTCTGGTGGGAGCTGTCGACCCTGGTCGTCATCATGCTGCTCGGCCACTGGATCGAGATGAGCGCCGTGATGGGCGCCCAGAACGCGCTCGGCGAGCTCGCCAAGCTCGTGCCCGACACCGCCGAGCGGGTGCGCGACGCCGATCACGCCGCACCGGATGCCGAAACCGAGAGCGTGCCGACCGCCGAGCTGCGGGTCGGCGACCTGCTGATCGTGCGGCCGGGTGAACGCGTCCCCGCCGACGGTGAAATCGTCGACGGCGAGGCCGAGCTCGACGAATCCCTGCTCACCGGCGAGTCCGCCGCCGTGGCGAAGCAGACCGGCGATCAGGTGGTCGGCGGCAGCGTCGTCGCGGGCGGCGCCCTCGTCGTCAGGGTGACCAAGCTCGGCGACGACACCGCGCTCGCCGGCATCATGCGCCTGGTCTCGGACGCGCAGTCCAGCAAATCCGGGCAGCAGCTGCTCGCCGACCGTGCCGCGGCGCTGCTGTTCTACGTCGCGGTGGGCGCCGCCGTCATCACCCTCGTCGCCTGGTACCTGCTGATGCCGGACGACCCGGCGTTCGTCATCAACCGCGTCGTCACGGTGCTCGTGATCGCGTGCCCGCACGCGCTCGGGCTCGCGATCCCGCTCGTCGCCCAGCTGTCGACCGCGATGGGTGCCAAGCGGGGCATCCTGATCCGCGAACGTGCCGCGCTCGAGACCGCGCGCGAGATCGATGTCGTGCTCTTCGACAAGACGGGCACGCTGACGCGCGGCGAGCTCGCGCTCTCGCGCTGGGTGCCGTCGCCCGGGCAGGAGGAGGAAGAGATCCTCCGGCTGGCGGCGGCCGTCGAATCGCGCTCCGAGCATCCGATCGCCCGGGCGATCGTCGCCGCGGCGAAGAAGCGCAAGCTGAAGCTCGGCCGGCCCAAGGGCTTCAAGGCGCTCGCGGGCCGCGGCGCGAGCGCCATCGTCGACGGACGCGAGCTGCGCGTCGTGAGCGGCCGCCAGGTCACCGGCGCCGGTCTTCGGCTCGAGAACGGGCTTGTGAACGAGTCGCGCGAGCTTGCCGCGAAGGGCCACACGCTCGTCTACCTCGTCGAGGGCGAGGAGGTGCTGGGCATCTTCGCGCTCGCGGACGCGGTGCGCGACGAGTCGGCCGAGGCCGTGAAGCTGCTTACTCAGCGCGGCATCCGCGTCGCCATGATGACCGGGGATTCGCACGCCGTCGCCGACTGGGTGGCCGCGCAGCTCGGAATCACGGAGGTGTACGCCGAGGTCCTGCCGGACCAGAAGGCGGCGACCGTGGCGCGCATCCAGAACGGCGGGATGCACCGCGTCGCGATGGTCGGCGACGGCGTCAACGACGCTCCCGCGCTCGCGACCGCGGATCTCGGCATCGCGATCGGCGCGGGCACCGATGTGGCGATCGAGTCGGCCGGCATCGTGCTCGCCTCGAGCGACCCGCGCGGAGTGGTCGACGCGATCACGCTGAGTCGGGCGACCTATCGCAAGATGCTGCAGAACCTCGGCTGGGCGACCGGCTACAACGTGGTCGGGCTGCCGCTCGCGGCGGGCGTGCTCGCCGGGGTCGGGTTCCTCATGCCGCCCGCGGTGGGCGCGATCGTGATGAGCGTCTCGACGATCGTGGTGGCGCTCAACGCGCAGCTGCTCCGCTTCGTGCGCTTCGCCCGCTGACGCGCGCTCCACGCCCGCGCTCCCGCGCATCCGCCCGCCCAGTGTGTCGTTTCTCCGGAGAATCTGGTCACACGGGGGTGCTCGCCCCCGCCAAGTCGGGCGCGGCGCGCCAAACCTCCGGAAAAGCGACACACTCGGGGACTGCCATACTCGGGGGATGTCGACGATGCGGGCCCAGCACCTCGTCGTCGCCATCAATCCCTCGGCCTCATTCGGGTCGACGCGGGATGTCGGCCCGGCCGTCGTGCAGACCCTGCGGGCGCTCGGCCACACCGTCACGGCCCTCACCGAGCCGGATGCGGAATCACTGATCGCCTCCGCCCGCGCCGCGGTCGCGACCGGCCCCGACGCGCTCATCGTCGTCGGCGGCGACGGGATGGTGAACCTCGGCGCGAACCTGGTGGCGGGCACCGAGGTGCCGCTCGGCGTCATCCCCTCAGGCACCGGCAACGATATGTCGCGTGGCCTCGGGATTCCCCTCGACAACGCGGAGCAGGCGCTCGAGGCGCTCGCCGCCGCGCTGCAACGGCCCGCGCGCGTGATCGACGCCGTCCGCGTGCGCTGGGCGGACTCCGAGGCGCAGGCCGCGGGGGAGCGCTGGTTCGCCGGCTCGATGAGCGCCGGCTTCGACGCCATCGTCAACGAACGCGCCAACTCGATGCGTCACCCCAAGGGCCCCAGCCGATACATCCTGGCCCTGCTGGTCGAACTCACCCGGCTCACCCCGATCCGCTACCGGGTGACCCTCGACGATGAGGTGCTCGACCTCGAGGCGCTCATGGTCTCGATCGGCAACAACGTCTCCCTCGGCGGGGGAATGAAGATCACCCCCGAGGCGCAACTCGACGACGGGCTGCTCGACATCATGATCGTGACGCCGCTGTCGCGGTTCGCATTTTTGCGCATCTTCCCGCGCGTGTTTGCGGGCACGCATGTCACCGATTCGCGCGTCATCATGCGGCGGGCGACGCGCATCCGCATCGAGGCTGACGGCATCGTGACCTACGGGGATGGTGAGCGTTTCGCACCTCTGCCGGTCGACATCGAGGTGGTGCCGGGGGCGCTCAGAGTGCTTGCCTGAACCGATTTGGGAAAGCCGCGGATGCTGTGGCATACTCGTACGGTTGTCGTCCGGCCCCATCGTATAGCGGCCTAGTACGCCGCCCTCTCACGGCGGTAACGCGGGTTCGAATCCCGCTGGGGTCACCACCTCAAAACCCCTGGTCAAGCCAGGGGTTTTGTGTTTCGCGGGATTGCCTGAGCTGGGTCGAAGTCGGCTCGTGGCAACATTTTGGCAACATCGACCTGAGGTGCGGCCAGCGGAGAAGCCGGTGGCGGTCCGGTTCGTAGGTCTTCGCGGCAAGCGAGGGCGTGGCGGCGCGGCGGGGCTCGGAGCGTTCGACGCTGAACGCGTTAGAGGCCGAAGCTTGCGCTGGAGGGTGCGGGGGGCGGAGGGAGCAGGTGCTCGTGGGCCGGGTGTGCTCGGTCGGCGAGTAGCCCGGCGATCGAGGTCTGCATGGCGACGCGGTCCAGCGATGCGCCGACAGCGTCGAGGTCCTCGTCGAAGAGGTCTGCGTATACGTCGAGGGTCACCGCGGCGGAGGCGTGCCCGAGGATTCGCTGCACCGCTTTGATGTTGGCGCCCGCTGAGACGGCGAGGCTGGCGGCCGTGTGGCGCAGTTCGTGCGGCGTGAGCCCTTTGAGTCCGATGGCCGCTGCAGCGGGGTCGAACCAGCCGACGCGGAAGACGTGGTTGCGCAGCCAGGTTCTGGTCCGGATGCCGTAGAAGGCCGGCTCGTCGGGTTGGCGTCCGGTGATCTGGCTGGCGAGCGGATCGCAGAGGAAATGGGGGATCGGGATGGAGCGCTGCTCATAGTCTTTGGGCGCCTCGATGCGTTGGTAGCCACGGTCGGCGACGACTGTTTGTCGGATCGTCAGCCGGCGTCGATCGAGGTCTATGTCGCGTGTTCGGAGGCCGGAGAGTTCCCCCATCGCAGACCGCAATAGGCGAGTACGAGGACGGCGAGGTGATAGCCGTGCTGGAACCCGTCGGAGGTTTCGCCGACCGCCCGCGCCAGCGAAGCGACCTGCTCGTGGGTTAGGTAGCGTCGGGCGGTCTCGACGACCTTCGGCAGTTTCAGCCGCTGTGCGGGATTCGATGGAAGCCGGCTGTCTTCCACCGCGAATCGCAGCGCGCCGGAGAGTACGTTGACGATTTTCCGCACCGTGGCCGGCGATCCAGGGAGGCCAGACGCCCACTCCTGCACGCGCAGTCGGGTGAGGTTACCGATGCGGATCCGTCCGAGTTTGGGTGCGATGTGCTTGTCGATGATGTGTGCAACTCGGCTTCGTGATTCGGCCTGGGTTTAGTGCCGTCCTCTGATCCAGGATGGAACCTGATGCCGAAGAAGTTTGAACCAGAAATGAAGTCGCGTGCGCTGCGGATGTTCGCCGAGGCGCTGCCCGACCATACGAGCAAGACCGAGGCCGCGAAGCACGTAGGCGGGTTGCTGGGGATCAGCCCCGAGACGCTACGAACCTGGGCTCGCCGCGAGGAGATCGACGCGGGCACCGCCCCGGGAATCACCTCGGAGGCCGAGATCGAGATTCGACGGCTGAAACGCGAGAACGCGGAGCTGCGCAAAGCCAACGAGATCCTCAAGGCCGCGAGCGTGTTTTTCGCCAAGGAGCTCGACCACCCCACGACGAGATGATCGCCTTCATCGACCAGATGAGAGATCGCTTCGGGGTCGAGCTCCTCTGCCGAGTGCTCCGGCCGGCAGTGAGTGGGTTCCTCTCCGCCCGCGGCTATCGCGCCGCGAAAGCACGCATGCCCTCGGCGCGTCAGTTGCGAGAGGAGCTTCTCGTGCCAGAAATTGCCCGGCTGCATGCGGAGAACTACGGCGTCTATGGGCGCCGGAAGATGCATGCGCTGATGCGCCGGCAGGGTTGGCAAGTGGGCCGGGATCAGACCGCACGGCTCATGAAACTGGCCGGAGTTCAGGGCGTGCGACGGTCCAAGAGGACATTCACCACGAAGTCGGATCCCACGACGGTGAAGCCCGGCGACCTGGTGAACCGGCAGTTCACCGCGCTGGCCCCGCGCAGGCTCTGGGTGGCCGACGTGACGTATGTCGCGACGTGGAGCGGGTTCGCCTATGTCGCGTTCGTCACCGACGTGTTCTCGCGCCGCATCGTGGGCTGGCGGGTCGCCTCGACTCTGAAGGCTGACGTGCTGCCGTTGCAAGCACTCGATATGGCCGCCTGGGATGCCGGAGGTGATTCGGCCGGGCTCGTGCATCACGCCGATCACGGCTCAAACTATCTGGCCGTGGTCTATACGGATCGAATCGTCGAGCTCGGCGCGAAGCCCTCCACGGGCAGTGTCGGAGATAGCTACGACAATGCTCTGGCCGAGGCGGTGAACGGACTGTTCAAGACCGAGCTGATTCGACACCGCGGGCCCTGGCGCACGGTCGAGCAAGTCGAGCTAGCGACGTTGGAATGGGTGTGGTGGTGGAACAACTCTCGCCTCCACGGCGAGCTCGACTACCGCACCCCGGTCGAGATCGAGCAGGCCTACTACGCTGACCAAGAATCACCCCTGCTGGCGCCCGCCGGACAGGAAACCGGATAGGCACGAAACCCAGGCCGAATCAATCAGTGGCCAGCGCGGGCGTCTGGGATGGGCGATAGTCGGCGTCATATGGGTAACACGGTTCCGCCGATGAGGTTCTGAAGGGAGTAGAGAATCGCAGTCCAGACGCCGGTGACCATCAGCACGCCGATCGCCACCATAGTCAGACCGCCGGCAATGTTGATCGCCCGGATGTGACGGCGAAGGAACGCGACTGCCGTGGTCGCCCAGCCGAGGCCGGCGGCCACGACCAGGAAGGGGAGGCCGAGTCCGATGGAGTAGACGGCGGTGAGGAGCGCGCCGCGCGAGGCGGAGCCGGTGCCGATGCTCAATGCGGAGATCGCGGCCAAGGTCGGACCCAGACAAGGGGTCCAGCCGAGTCCTAACACGACCCCGAGCAGCGGAGCGCCGGCGAGCCCGGTACGTGGGGTGATCGGCAGCTTGGCGGTGCGTTGGAAGAGGCGAAATGCGCCGATGAACACCAACCCCATGAGGATGACGACCCCGCCGAGAATCCGCGTGAGTGGATCCTGCCAGCGGATCAGCCAGCCGCCTATCGACCCGAACGCGGCGCCGTAGGCGACGAAAACCAGGGCGAATCCGAGGATGAACAGGCTGACGCCGATGACCGGTCGCCAGCGTGAGCCGCCCCCCGACGATCCCGTGACGTAGCCGAGGTACCCGGGGACCAGGGGAAGCACGCACGGTGAGGCGAAAGACACCAACCCTGCGAGCAACGCGAGCGGGACCGCGAGCCAGAGCTGACCGCTTCCGATCACCTCAGCCATGGGTTGCCTGCATGCGTATCGAGATCATCCGTCGACTCCGCCGGTACACGATGCGCCGGGTTCCGGAGCGTTCTCGGCCTGCCAGTACTCCTCGATGAACTCCTGGATTCGAGAGTCATCAGCGCTCTCGAGCTCTAGCTGGACGTTCCATCCGCTGAGCACGATCGGCACGGTGAGTTCATCGTACGGCGAGAGGATCACATGGGTGGTCGGCAACTTGGAACGAAGCACGCCCAGTTGACCCGCGTCCAGCGAGGGGTCGTAGGTCGCCCAGATCGCGCCATGCTCAAGTGAGTGGACCGCGTTCTCCTCCGGGACGGGCTGGTTATAGACGCCGCAGTTCAACCAAGTCGGACTGTGGTCCCCACCCGCAGGCGGCGTCTCGCTGTAGGTGACCGGTGTCTCGACGTGAATGGCGGCGTTCTCGAAGGTCGACACCCCCTCGATCACGGCTCCCGACCCTCCGGCCTCGTAACTCGGCGGTTTCGGAATCAGGATCGCGGGCAGGACGATGGCCGCTACGACAGCGAGCACCCCGACCGGTATCGAGATCGCGGCGATCCGCCGGTTGCGGCGGCTCCGCTGCTGCTGTCGACGGAACTTCGCGAGCTTCTCCTCGCGCTTGGCCGCCCGGCGCTGCTTGACCGTGAGGTTGATGCTGCTCGAAGTCGGGACCTGATTCATCGGATCGGCTTGGATGGCCGCTTCCGGCCGGCCATGATCGCTCCGGCCACCAGAAGCAGAACACCCGTGGGGTATCCGGCCGCGAGATCGAGCCAACCTGGGGGTTGCCCGGGCCCGAATGCCTCGAGATGGGCCAGCCAATGAGTCGCGGCGACGATGGCCCCGACGATCATGAGGACTTGTCCGATGCGCACGAGTCGGCGATGAATCCTCCAACTGCGTTCGAACTCGTTCGGTGTGCTTTCAGCTACTTCCTTGGTGACCACTGGGGTTTCCCTTTCTTCGGTTGGTGATTGGGGGCGTCACAGGCCGGAGTAGGAGTGCAGGCCGGTGAAGAAGACGTTGACGATTCCGAAGTTGAAGAGCACTGCCGCGAAGCCGGCGATGGACAGCCATGCGGCGCGGTTGCCCTCCCATCCGCGGGTGGCTTTCGCGTGGACGTAGGCGGCGTATACGACCCAGATGACGAAGGTCCATACCTCCTTGACGTCCCAGCCCCAGTAGCGCCCCCAGGCTCGTCCCGCCCAGATCGCGCCGGCCATCAGGGTGAATGTCCAGAGCGTGAACCCGACGATCGTCAGCCGGTAAGCGAGGCGGTCGAGATATTCCGCCGCGGGGATCGCTTCCAACAGCCTCGCGGAGCGGAAGGTGAGGGCGCTTCGCTTCTCATGGCGGGCTTTGACGAGCTGGATGATGCTCAGTACGGCCGCGATTCCGAAAAATGCTGTCGCCAGGAGGGCGACCAGCACGTGGATGACGAGCCAGGCGGATTCCAATGCCGGCGGCAAGGGGATCACGGGCACGTAGAACGCCACCGTCGCGACCCCGAGGAGGAGGATCACGAGTCCGACGACCACCGGGCCGAGAACGACGACGCGGGTGCGGCGGGACACCACGAGGAACACCGCAATGATGAAGGCTGTTCCGGTGAGGGAGAACTCGAACATATTGGCCCAGGGCACCCGTTCGCCCGCGACGCCTCGGGCAACGACCGCCGCAAGATGCAGAACCCAGCCGAGCAAGGTGAGGGCGTAGCCGACTTTCGTCGCGCGACCGGCGCGTGCCATTTCCGGTTGGGCTTCTTCACCATGTTGAATGACGGTCGCCCCTCCGACGCTCACCAGTTGTTTGCTCACGTTGGTGGCGCGTCCGGCGAGCGCGAAGACGTAACTGAGGAACGCAGCGACGTAGACGGCGATCGCCGAATAGGTCAGGACGAGCGAGATCGGGTCGAGCTGGGAGGTCATGCGGGTTCCTTTGGTGTCGTCGGGGTCAGGCGGTCGGAGACGCGTCGGGCGAGGCTCTCGACAGCCGGGAGTAGCCGCGGATCGTCGCCCCGAGCGAGGCCGCCGTACTCCAAGTGAATGTCGCCACGGAGCTGCGTCGCTCGGATCCAGATCCGTCGCCGGGAGACGAAGAGCGACAGGCCCAAGCCGACGAGGGCGGCGATCGAAGTAGCCAGAGCCGGAATCTGTGTGGGGTCGTGGGCGATATCGAACGAGGCGAATCGAGGGATCTCCTCGAGCTCGACGGTGCCGAGCCCGCCCGGCAAGTCGGCCCGTGAGCCTGGTGTGAGTTCGAGAGCCGACACGCCCGACTCGCCGCCCGCGACTTCCGTCATGGCGGAGGTGTCGAGCTGGTAGACCGATTTGGGGTTCCCAGCGTCCAACCCCAGGTCGCCGACGTAGACGTTGAGGGTGAGCACAGGAAAGACGAGGTCGGGGTAGCTCGAGTACGAAGCGCCCGAAGAGGTGGTGGCTCGGGTCGGGTAGAAGAACCCGATCATGCCGACTTGCCGGGTGAGTCCGTCGGGAACCTTCACGACTCCGAGACTCGTGAGGTTGGAATCCTGCGGCAGGAACGGCACCGTGTCGCTGAAGACAACGGTCCCACTCGGGTCGCGGACAGTGATGAGCGGCGCGTACCCGTTGCCCAGCAGGTAGACCTCCGATCCCGCCACCGACAGCGGGCTGTTCACCTCGATCGTCGCGCTCTTGCGCGAGTCGCTGCCCTGACCATCGATCGTGACATCCGCGATGAAGGAACTGGCAAGACCAAGGGCGTTGACGTTGTCGGTGACGTAGCTGACCGTGAAACGGTCGAGCGTCAGAGAGAAGGGGGCAAGAGAATCGTCCGAGACGAACCGCCCCGCGTCGAAGCTGTCGAACGCCAACCGGGAATTGACGAAGGTCTGCCCCTCCACGAGGACGCGCTGACCGATGTACTTGAAGCCTCCGCCGATCGCGACCGTGACGAGCATCCCCATCAACGCGAGGTGAAAAACGAGATTGCCTGTCTCGCGGAGGTACCCGCGTTCCGCCGCCAGGCTGAGTCGACCCTGCCCCTCGTCGACTCGGACCACGCGGTAACGCGAGGAGCGGAGTTCGCGTTCTGCCTCCTCGATCGCCCGCGCCACGGTCGCGTCGTCGACGACGTCCACCCGATGCGCCGGAAGCCGGCCGAGGTTCTTCGGGGTCAGCGGTGGCGCCGACCGGATCGCAGTCAGATGATGACGGATTCGCGGCACGAGGCATCCGATGAGCGAGAGAAAGAGAAGCAGGTAGATGGCGGAGAACCACACCGAGGAGTAGACGTCGAAGAGTTGGAACCAGTCGAGCACCTCGGCGGTGGCCCGGTCTCGGGCGAAGTACTGGACGACGCCATTGGGGTCGGCGCTGCGCTGAGGGACCAGTGATCCAGGAACGGCTGCCAGGGCGAGCAGCAATAGCAGTAGCAGCGCCGTGCGCATTGAGGTCAGTTGCCGCCACGCCCAGCGCGCCCATCCTGATGGCCCGAGCCGCGGGGTGCGGATGGCTTCTTCAAACTGGTCGACGTGGTCGACGGGTCGGTCCTGCCGGACAATCCCACTCGCCCGCGCGTCGTCGGTCCGAGTCATAAGCCCTCCGCAGCGAGCTCACCGTTGGGCTCGGGTACGCGGCGCCTTTCGACTCGCCGAGCGTTGACGATGATGAGTATGCCGACCACCGCCGCCGCAAGCGCCGTGAGCAGGTTGATCTTCACTCCCGCCACCAGGAGTTCGGTCGGGTCCAGGCGCAACCATTCGAACCACGCGCGACCGATGCCGTACCACACGAGGTAGAGACCCAGGCTGAGGCCCGTGCCGGGACGGGGCCTGCGATCGCGGAAGACGGCGCGTTCGACCAACAAGATCGTCGCGGCGCCCACCAGATTCCAGAGAAGCTCGTAGAGAAACAGCGGGTGGAACAGGGTGTCTTCTGGGAAGCCTGCGGGAAAGGCCGGGCGACTGGGGTCGATCTGCAGACCCCAGGGGAGGGTCGTGGGCGACCCGAAGAGTTCCTGGTTGAAGTAGTTGCCGATGCGGCCGACCGCCTGCGCGATCAACATCCCGGGAGCCAGCGCGTCGAGGAAGACCAGGAACGGGATCTTGGTCCGGCGCGCACCGATCCAGATGCCGACGAGGCCGAAGACGACCGCGCCGAAAATCGCAATGCCCCCCTCCCAGACGTAGAGGACCTTGAGCAGATCGGCGCCGGGATAGAAGTAGTCACCGGGATGGGTGACGACGTGATAGAGGCGTGCGCCGACGATTCCGAACGGGACCGCCCACAACGCGATGTCGATTGCGTCGCCACCCTTGAACCCGCTGGCACTGATGCGCCGTCCGGTCAAGAGCACCGCGAGGACGACGCCGATAAGGATGAAGATTGCGTAGAAGTGCAACCGAAACGGGCCGAGATCGATGTAGCTGATGTCCGGGCTCGGGATCGAGGCGGTCAATTGCGGAAAGGTCATCCTTCTTCTCCAATCACGTCTTCGATCAGCGTCTCAAGCACCGATCGATCGGGTATCTGCCCGATGATGCGTGAGGCCACGCGCCCGTCGCGATCGAGGACGATCGTCGTCGGCACCGCGTTCGGGGCGATCTCACCCGCGAACGCGAGCTGAACCTCTCCGCCCCGGGTGTCCAGGATCGAGGGGTAGGTGATTCCGAAGGTTTCGGCGAAGGCGAGTGCCGTGGCTGCCTCGTCACGCACATCGACACCGATGAACACGACGCCGTCCGGAAGGAACTGCTGATACAGGGACTCCAGATCAGGGGCTTCTGCGCGGCAGGGTGGGCAGGCGGCGTACCAGAAGTTGACGACGACGACCGACCCGAGCCAGTCGTCCGAGTCCGCCGTGCCGCCAGTGTCGAGCTCGCCCGAGAACGAGATCCGGGCTCCCCGCTCGGTACGGGGGATCTCGGTGATGGTTCCGGTACCAGTGATGTAGTCGCCGCCGGCATCGCTGAGGTCGGTGGATTCGGACGCGCAACCGGTCAGCACCGCCGCGAGGGCAGCACCTGCTAAGAGGAGGACCCCCGCCCGTGTCCGTCGAGCAGGGGTAGCCGCTGAGAGTGGGCGCATCGTCACGATCCGACCCCCTCTGTCAACCAGGGGTAGGGATGTACAGCGGTCGCGCTGGGTCGGTGAAGATCGCGGCGACGGGGATAGGAGCCGATATGGGAGTCGGAGTAACTCAAGATTCACTCTCTCGGACGCGAACGCCCGCAGGTCAAGGACGGAATGCTCGTCAAGGCGGAAGCGGTCAACCCGTGGGCAGCACGAAGGGCCGCGAAGCACGGAACGGGGCGAGCCCGTGCGGACGAGACGCATAATCGCTCAATCAGCGAGGCATCGACCGATGCACGTCACCATGGACACCGCACGTCCTGTGGCTGACAGTGCAGCGAAGAATCAGATTCGGCTGATCGAGAGTACGTAAAGAGAGGGCGGCGCGGGCGGCGCGAGCGTAGCCGCCTTGGCTACGAGAGTGACAAGGATCTGACGGAGGAAAATCCGGCGGGTCAGGATCAGGTCAGCGGCGAGGAGTACCACCGTAACCAGCAAGACGAGCATGCACGCCACGGCGACTACCTCATGCGGCGCGCAGGCCACACCACATCCTTCGCTGCTCAGCGGGGTCGCGCCTCGATTCAGGACCGAGGTCATGACTTGCTCAGGGGACTGCACCGTTTGAACGGCGGCCACTTTGCCGGGTCCGCTCGCGCTGACGCCTGCGCCATGATTCATGGCAAGAAGACAGACGAGGAGTGCAGCAACGCCAACCAGGCCGATCACCAGCCGACGCCAGGCGCGATGGGGTGCGCGGCTCGTCACGCTTGTCATCCGCACCTCCCTGGCCTCTAGTCGATTCAGGAAGAAGTATAGCCGGGCCGCCATTCGCTCGAGCTAGGCGGTCACATGCTTGCAAGTCCGCGGCTCCAATCGAGTTCCGGGTTCCCCGGGCCGGGCCATACCCCTCTAGGGAATGTGGGGGACACTTCTGACCGTCGACGGCCCCACTTCGAACTAAGGAGGACATCTTGTCCACGTCTGACCGTCGCATCACGGACCCTGGACTGCGCGGCCGGGAGGCCGTGGCCGCTGCGATCGCAGCCGGTGCCGGCCTCTTCTCCGCCTATTGGGACGATGCCTGGCACACCACGCTCGGTCGTGACAGCGCCCTGATTCCCCCGCATCTGCTGCTCTACTCGTCCATCGTGTTCGTGGGGCTGGTGCTCGCAATTTGGGGAGTGCGGGTGCTGTGGCACGAGCGCTCGCTTCGCGCCCTCCTGCGCGCCCCGGGTTTCGCACTCGCCGCATCGGCGGCCGCGGCAACGGTGGTCGCTGCTCCGGCAGACGCGTTCTGGCACACGGCATTCGGTCGTGACGCCGTGCTCTGGTCGCCTCCCCACCTGCTCTCCGTCATCGCCACGATCGTACTGTTGGCGGCGCTGCTGATCGGGTTGGATGCTCGCGCCGGGCTGGTGGCGCGCGCCGCGCTCGGTGCCGCCCTCCTCGGGGCGTCTCAGATCGTGATCATGGAGTTCGACACCGACGTCCCCCAGTTCGCCGAGGTGCTCTACCTGCCGTTGCTGATTGCCACCGCACTGGGTTCGGGCTGGGTGATCCTCGCACTGACGGGCGACCGGCGCGCGCTACCGGCCGCTGTCGCCGGATACCTCGCGTTTCGGGTGATCGTGCTGGTCGCGCTCGGGGCCGTGGGCTGGATTGCGCCGGATGCACCCCTGGCTCTGCTGGGGCTGTTCGTCCTCACGATGCGCGGCGGGGCGTGGCGGTGGCTCTTGGCGGCACTGGCGATCAGTGCCTTGCAGGTCGTCGCATCCGCCACCGGCCTCAGCAGCGTGGGACTTGTTACCGTCGCCCAGTCGCTGGTGGTCGTCGGAGCGGTCCTCGCCGGAGGTGCCGTGCTGCTGGTGGTGGGGCGGCGCGGGATCGTGGGAGCGGGTCTTGCCGGGCTCGTCCTGGTGGTGTCGCTGGTGGCCGCACCCGAGCCGTCGCCCGCCCAGGCCCACGACCCGGGGCAAGGGGCCTCGTTCGGGACCGCGACGATTGCGGTCTCCGGAGACGGAACCGGCCTCATAGAGGTGTCCGTCACCGACCTGGCGTCGGATACCGCGGAGAGCACGGCTCCGGTCCGAGTCGTGGCACGTCGAGCCGGGGAGTCCATCGAGGGCTCGCTGGCGGCAGACGTTGAGCGCGTCGGCAGCTTCTCGGGGTCGGTGCTGCTGCCGGAACCTGGCCTGTGGTTCGTGTACGCCCAGTTCGCCGAAGGGGGGCGGACCCTCGAGGTGTGGCTGCCCGTCGACCAGACGCTCACCTCGACCGTGAGTGAGCGCCGCGACCTGTACGAACCGGTGGCGGATGCGGGCTCCCCACCACCCGGGCAGATCACTCTAGGCGCGCTACTTCTGGCACTCGGCGCCGGCCTGTTGGTGTGGGCCGGAGTGTCGGTCGCCCGCCATCGGGCGACCGTGAGCTGATCCAGAGTGTGCCGGATCTCATCCGCAGAGACGTTCGCACCGAACAGCGGACTTCCGGCTGCATCACGAGGCTTTAGCGCAGGGTGCCGACGGGGACCGGATCGAAACCCACGGCATCCGTCAGCCCCTGCGATCACCTCGAGGCCGGCGGCCGAGGCGCCGAGATCCTGCTGACAAACGGGGGCGCCGCGCGGCTGAACCACGTCGCCGAAGTCAGCGGAACACTCCGCGAACACCCCCCGAGTGCGCCGCGATCTGACCGCGATCATGAGCGGTGACGGGACCTAAGACTTTCGCGACCCTCCCTCGTCACGTCGACACTCGATCTCATGGACGACATCACGCCCGGCCGCCCGCTCGCGAACTGGCACAGCGATCACCAGGAGAAGCTCACCCGTGGGCGACTCGCCGCCGATTGGATGCGCAACGGCATGGGCTCCTGGACTTTCGTGGCGGGCTTCTGGGTCATCATGATCGCCTGGGCGACGGCCAACACTGTCTGGACCGGCTGGGACCCGTATCCCTTCATCCTGCTCAACCTCGTGCTGAGCATGATCGCCGGCCTCCAGGGCGCGATCCTCCTCATCGCCGCGAAACGTCAGGATGCCATCGCGGCGGCGCTCGCCCAGCACGACTACGAGACCAACGTCGCCGCTCGGCGCGAGATCGAGGAGCTGATGGAGATCAATCGGGCGCAGCTTGAGATCCTCCGCGATCTCCACACAACCTCTCGCTCGATTGGCGCTCCCGTCGTCGCAACTGCCAATGTCGCCTCAGGTGCCGAGCTGTCGCGCTGAAAATCCGTCAGTCACCCGCAGACGACTGGTCCTGTCGACGACGCGGCGGCGACCTCTTCTCCGCGAGGTCTCGCTCATGCGCTCGGACAGATATCTCCCAAAGCTAACCGGAATGACTCGCGTCACTCCACGCTTATACCCCCAGAGGGTATAGTCTTGGATGAGGTGTGGCGCCGCGTCGCCGACCGAGACGAAGGAGTAACGCCGTGAGTGTTTTGATCGTGGTCGTAGCTGTACTGCTGACGAGCCTGTTGGCGTGGTACTTCTTCGCCCCGCGCGCTTCGAAGCGTGCGGCCGTCGAGGGCGATCTGCAGGTCCAGACGATCACAGTGAGGGGTGGCTACTCGCCGAGCGTCGTCGAGGTCGTGCAGGGTGTCCGGACGCGACTGCTGTTCGACCGGCAGGAGACGGGCGAGTGCTCGTCTCGAGTCGTGTTGCCGGAGTTCAAGGTGAACCAGGGCCTGCCCGCCTACGCGACCACCGCCGTGGAGTTCGTGCCGGGCGAGGTCGGTGATTTCGGCTTCGCGTGCGGGATGAACATGCTGCACGGCACCGTCAGAGTCGTGCCGGCGTCCATCGATGCAGACCGCACCGCGACAGCGGTGCTCGAGGCACCCACGATCCTCGAGACGGGCCCCACCGAGTCCGTCGACGACGCCGTGGAGGATGACGGTGCCCAGGAAGCGGCCGAGCACGCCAAGGAGATCGCCGACCTCAGCCGACGGGTGATCGTCGGCGCCGTGCTGACGTTGCCGGTGTTCCTCGCGGTGATGGCTCATGACGTTTTCGGGGCTTCGTGGGTGCCGCCGCTGCTGCTTGCACCGTGGTTCCAGTTCCTCCTGATTACCCCGGTGATGTTCTACACGGGGTGGCCGATCCACCGCACTGGATGGTTGGCACTGGCCAACCGGCAGGCCGAGATGAACTCGCTCATCACGCTGGGCACGATCGCCGCATACGGGTTCAGCCTGGTGGCCGCCTTCATCCCCTGGGTGCTGCCCGCCGATGCCCGCGGCGTCTACTTCGAAGCGGTGGGCGTCATCTTGACCCTGATCCTGCTCGGCAGGCTCCTGGAGACCAGGGCCAAGGCCGGCACGGGCGAGGCGATCCGAACCCTGATCGGTTTGCAGCCGCGCACAGCGCGCGTGGTCCGTGGCGACAGCGAGCTGGAGATCCCGGTCGGCGAAGTCGCGGTCGGTGACATTCTGGTGATCCGTCCCGGAGAGAAGCTCCCGGTCGATGGACAGGTGACAGAAGGCAGCTCGGCGGTCGATGAAGCGATGATCACCGGAGAGCCGATCCCCGTCGTCAAGTCCGTCGGCGATACGGTGATCGGGGCCACGATCAACCAGACCGGCTCGTTCCGCTACGCCGCGATCAAGGTCGGTGCGGACACGATGCTTGCGCAGATCATCAGGCTGGTCCGCGAGGCACAGGGCTCCAAGGCGCCGATCCAACGGCTGGCCGACAAGGTCTCCAGCTACTTCGTACCGGTGGTCATCGCGATCGCGATCTGGACGTTCGCCGTCTGGTGGTTGGTCGGCCCGCCACCCGCGGGCGTGTATGCCCTCGTTGCTGCGGTCGCCGTGCTGATCATCGCGTGCCCCTGTGCACTCGGGCTGGCCACACCCCTGTCGATCACCGTCGCCGCCGGCAAGGCAGCAGGCAACGGCATCCTGATCCGCTCCGCCGAGGCACTCGAGACCGCCCACAGGGTCAACACCGTCGTGCTGGACAAGACGGGCACCATCACCAACGGCACCCCGACCCTGACCGACGTGCTCCCTGCCGACGGATTCGACGGCGACGAGTTGCTCGCGCTGATCGCCGCCGCCGAGCGCGACTCGGAGCACCCGTTGGCGACCGCGATCGTCGCGGCAGCCGAGGATCGTGGCTTCAGCAGCCTGCGGTCGAGCACGTTCGAATCGATCACCGGTCAGGGCGTGCGCGCTCAAGTGGATGGCAGGACCGTGCTCGTGGGCAACACCAGGCTGCTGACCGCGGCCGGCATCGACGCCTCGAGTCTGACGGCGAGTGTGGAGGCGCTGGCCGGTGACGGCAAGACCCCCATGCTTGCCGCCGTCGACGGGCGTCCGGCCGGCGTCGTCGGCGTAGCGGACACGATCAAGGACGGCTCGATCGCCGCGATCGCCGATTTGGCCGCGCGAGGGATCGATGTCGTCATGATGACCGGAGACAACCGCGCAACCGCCGCGGCGATCGCCCGTCAGGTCGGCATCGGACGAGTGGTCGCGGAAGTCATGCCTGAGCACAAGGCCCGCGAAGTCCGGCGCCTGCAAGCGGAAGGCCGGATCGTCGGGATGGTCGGTGACGGGATCAACGACGCGCCGGCATTGGCTCAGGCGGACGTCGGCTCAGCGATCGGCACCGGCACCGACGTGGCGATCGAAGCCTCCGACATCACCCTGATCTCCGGCAACCTGGGCGGCCTCGTGACAGCGATCGACCTATCCCGCGCCACCATGCGCAACATCCGGCAGAACCTGCTGTTCGCGTTCGGATACAACGTGGTCGGTATCCCTCTCGCGGCCGGCGTGCTCTACCCAGCCTTCGGGTTGCTGCTCAGCCCGATGATCGCCGCCCTCGCGATGGCCCTGTCATCGCTATCCGTCGTCACCAACTCCAGCCGGCTCCGCCGGTTCACCCCCAAGCCCGCGGCCACCCCGACCGCGGCATCGACCACCAACCCGGTGGTCGAGATCGGCAATCAGCAAGAAGATGAGGACCATTCCATGGCACACCACACCGAGCACACGTCCGACGACACCACCCTCGTCACCGACCCGGTCTGCGGCATGAAGATCGACCCGAAGACGGCCGCCACGACCCGCGAACACGACGGCACGACTTTCTACTTCTGCTCCACCGGCTGCGCCAACACCTTCGACGCGGACCCGCACCGTTATGGCCACCCGCATGCACACTGAACACGCGCCGACAGAGGATCACAGTGCGCACGGATACCTCGGCAACAAGGATGCTCTGCTGACTCGACTTCGGAAGGTCGAAGGTCAGGTCCGTGGGGTGGCGAAAATGATCGACGGTGACACGTACTGCATCGACGTGCTGACTCAGGTCGCCGCTACCACCAAGGCACTCGAAGCGGTGGCCCTTGCGCTCCTAGAAGATCACCTCGCGCACTGCGTTGCCGAAGCCACCGCACAGGGGGGCCCGGTCGCGGAGGAGAAGCTACGCGAGGCCACCGCAGCTATCGCGCGACTCGTGCGATCCTAAGCAGCCGACGCCCGGTGGGCGACGGCCGGTCGTCGATGTCGTAGGGCGACGCGCGTCAGCTTCAGGCGATCTGACAGAAACGCATCTACCCTAAGGAATGGAATGGTGCCTTTCTCAGCGATTCGATCGGTCGCGCACCCGCGTAACGCGGCGGTGCGGACGGTGTTGCTGAGTCTCCTCGGCGTTGCCTCGGTCGTCATCGGCCTCCTGGTGATGCACACGTTCAGCCTTGACGAATCGACCCACACCCCTGCTGCTGCGATATCGCCGATGGAGCACCAAGCGGGTGAGACCGCGCGCTCTCCAGAACCGCCCGCGACTTCGGGTGGCTGCGACACGTCTGCCTGCGAGCCGACGCACACCATGGCCCTCATGACATGTTTGCTCGCTCTCCTCTTCGTCTCACTGGTATTCGGGGCTGCGCCGTCCATCTCGCGGTGGTTGGCGAACTTCCGGACTGAGGGCCGAACGCTGCTCTCCGCGCTGCGCGCCGCTGTACCAACCCCGCCCTCTCTGATCTCGCTCTCAATCAGTCGAACCTGATTCGGCGCAGCCTGCCATCGCGCAGGCGCTGCCCTCGCGCGCATTCGCGCGTCCGAATCCGATCAACTCGACTGAAAGAAAGCAACCATGATGAAGTTTCGCACCGCAGCAATCGCTTCAGCGGCGCTCGCGATCGCACTCGTGCTCGCCGGGTGTTCCAACGCCGGCATGGCAGGGATGGACGACGGGACCGGCGCTGACCCCTCCGCGGAGTCTGTCGACACTACCTTCAACGCCGCAGATGAGATGTTTGTGACGGGCATGATCCCTCACCACGAACAGGCTCTCTCGATGGCAGCGATGGTGCTCGACAAGGAGGGCGTGGATCCTAGAGTCGTCGCCATTGCTGAGCGAATTCTTGCCGCTCAGCAACCTGAAATCGACCTCATGAACTCCTGGCTGGAGGCGTGGGGGGTGGACCCCAACCTGGGCGAGATGGAAGGAATGGACCATAGCGGCGCGGGCTTGATGTCGGACGACGACATGGCCGCGCTCGAAGCCGCGACCGGTCCGGAAGCGTCGAGACTGTTCCTCGAGCAGATGGTGCAGCACCACACGGGCGCCATCGAGATGGCTCAACAGGAGCTGGACAACGGCGAGAACCCTGCCGCGCTCGACCTCGCGCAGACGATCATCGACGACCAGACCGCGGAGATCGCCGAGATGCAGGAGCTTCTCGCGCAGCTGTGAGTCCGTCAGGGGGCGGCCGCACGCGACTGCCCCCTGACCCCTCACATCTCCTGAGATGACTCCCATGAGCACACGCCTTGTTGCAGCCGCGTTCGTCCTGATGACGTTCCTCGTCATCATCCTGGCGATCGCAGTTGTCACCGTCCCTTCGATGGGCCACGCATGAAGCCCGCGCGGCTCTCCAAGACAGCGTCGGCTCTGGTCGCCGTCTTGGCGCTCGCTGGGTGCGCGGCCGCATCGCCTCAAGAGGTCGCTCCGGCGGCGCTCGCGCACATCCACGGGTTCGCTTTCGACCCAGGACAGGATGCGCTCGTCGTCGCCACGCACGGCGGCATCTACCGGCTCGACATCCGCGAGACGCCGGCGGCCGTCACCGGGCCGACCGGCGGGCTCGACATCGATGCGATGGGGTTCACGCTCGTCGGCGAGGTGGCCTACGCATCGGGTCATCCGGGCCCCACAACTCCCGGCACGTTCGGGAGCCCCAACCTTGGGCTGATCCGCTCGGAGGACGGTGGTGTGAATTGGTCCAATGTCTCACTGACTGGGTCGACCGACTTCCACGACCTCTCAATCAGCGAATCTCGGATCAGCAGGATCTATGGGCTTGCCGGTTCCGCCGTGGAGCGGAGCGACGATGGAGGCGTCTCCTGGACGAGCCTCGCAACGATCGGAGCACGCGACATCCTCAGTCCTGCCGGCGACGCTGAGACCCTGTTCGCCACCACGCCGGAGGGTCTTATGGTGAGCCGCGACGCGGGCGCGACGTTCGACCTGGTAGCGGACTCGCCTCCGCTCTATCTGCTCGTCGACGGAGGAACGGGACAAGGAGGCCTCGTCGGTATCGATACCGGAGGAACCGTCTGGATCCAGAGCCAGGCTGACGGAACGTGGAGTGCCGGGGGCCAGGTTTCCGGAACGCCCCAAGCGATGCTCGTCCTGCCGGCGAGCGGACGACTGATCGTCGCCGACGACCGCGGCATCTCAGCGTCGGACGACGACGGGCGCACCTGGGACCTGCTGTGGACAAGCTGACGCGCCGAGCGGCGACCCGACTGCGTCTGGGCGCGGGCGGCGTGACCGTAGCCTTCCTGCTGGCGGTGAGCGCGCTGGTGCCCTCGCCGGTATCGGCACTAGTCGGCCAGGAGTATCCGAGCTGGGAACAGGTGGTCGCGGCTCGCCAGAACGAGGCCGCGGCGAAAACGCTCAAACAGCAACTCGAGCAATCTCTCTCAGCACTCCAAGCCGAAGCTCAGACGACTCAGAGCGAGGCCGATGCCAAGGGGGAAGTGTACGCCGAGACACAGCAGCGTTTTGACGACCAGCAGGTAGTGACGCAGGCGTTACTCGATCAGACGGCTGCCGCGCAGGAAGAATCCGATGCGGCCTACGCTGTGGCCGCGCAGGTCATCGCCGAAATGAGCAAGAACGGCTCAAGCGACGTGACCTCCCGTCTATGGTTCGCACCCGGGAACGCGGATTCCCTCCTCGATCGACTCGAGATCAGTCGGGTCATCGGCGACCGGTACGCCGACATCTACCAGAAGGCACTTGAGTTGCGTAACCGCGCTCAAGCGCTAGCCGACCAAGCCGAGGTGGCGCAAACGCTCCTCGATGAGCTGAAGGTCGCCGCCGAGCAAGCCTTCCAAGTGGCGCAAGCCGCCGCCGAAGAGGCCGCCGCAAAGCTCGAGCAGACCGAGAAAGACATTGCCGAGATGCGTGCGCGAATCGAGTACCTCGAAGGCGTCCGCGAGCAAACGGTTGCCGACTATAACGAGGGACTTGCAGCCCAGTGGGGCGATGGTGCCGCAGGCGAAATCAGCCAATCCGGATGGGCTCGACCCGTCGGCGGCTACATCTCGAGCATGTTCGGGATGCGCGTCAACCCAGCGACCGGGGTCTACCAACTTCATACGGGTGTCGACCTCGCCGGCATGGGCTGCGGCGCGACGATTCGCGCCGCGCATGCCGGTACCGTCACCTACGCCGGTTGGTCCGGGAGCTGGGGCTACTACGTCGCCATCGACCATGGCGACGGCACCGGGTCCGGTTACTCGCACATTCAAGCAGGCGGGATCGGCGTTCGAATCGGCCAAGAGGTCTCTCCGGGTCAGCCGATCGCCAAGGTCGGCACGACGGGTGCTTCGACGGGATGCCACCTGCACTTCATTGTCCGCGTCGGAGGCAAAGTCGTCGATCCCGTGCCCTTCATGCGCAACCAGGGGATCACGCTCGGCTGACCCGGCGGGCGTAGGACTTTCGCCTCTGGCCGATCGACGCCCACGCGACAAAGATCGGTTGAGGACCGACCGAAGAGACGAGAACCGATATGCATTCCGAGATCCAATACGCGAGCCTGACCAGGCGGGGATTCCTCGCGGTCGGCACCGGCACCCTCGCCGCGATCGCCCTGGCTTCGTGCACGACGCCACCCCGCTTCGTCTCCCCGACCGGGACCGCGGTGCAACAAGCAGAATCGGCCCGCGGAGGCACTGGGCGAGTCACCCGTGTCGACCTCGTCGCAGCTCCGACCCAAGTCGATCTCGCCGGCACCACGGCGGACACCTGGAGCTTCGGGTCGGTGCCCGCGCCGACGATCCGGCTGTCGGCAGGCGACACCTTGCTCGCGAATGTGCGCAATCAGCTCCCAGCCGACACCTCCGTGCACTGGCACGGCCTGGCGCTGCGGAACGACATGGACGGCGTTCCCGGCGCAACCCAGGCGCCGATCGGAGCGGGTGAGGATTTCAGCTACGAGTTCGTCGCCGCGCAGCCCGGAACCTACTGGTTCCATCCGCACGTCGGGCCGCAATTGGATCGCGGTCTCTACGGAGCGCTCATCGTCGAAGATCCGAACGAGCCGTTGGTCTACGACGACGAATGGGTGGTCGTCCTCGACGACTGGCTCGACGGAGTGACCGGAACCCCCGACGAGGTGCTCGAGGAGCTCCGCGACGGGATGATGGGGATGATGGGCGGATCGGGCGGCCACATGCTCATGGGCGCCCGCTCTGATCTGCTCGGCGGGGACGCCGGGGATGTCTTCTACCCGCATTACCTGATCAACGGCCGCCCTCCCGCCGACCCGGAGACGTTCACGAGCGCCCCCGGTACGCGGGTGCGGATCAGGATCATCAACGCCGGCAGCGACACTGCATTCCGGGTGGCGCTCGGCGGTCACCGGCTCACCGTTACCCATAGCGACGGGTTCCCAGTGACCCCGGTCGATACCGACGCGATCCTGATCGGCATGGGCGAACGCTACGACGTGCTCGTCACCCTCGGGGACGGCGTGTTCCCCCTCGCCGCCGCCGCGGAGGGCAAGGGTGAGACGGCCTTCGCGATCGTCCGCACCGGATCCGGCGAGACGCCGCGCCCCTCCGCCACGATTCCGGAGATGACGAGGTCGATTCTCACGGCCGACGCGCTCGCGGCCGACCCGGGTGTCGCATTCCCGAGCCGCCCGGTCGATCGCGAGCTGACGGCGAAGCTCTCAGGTTCGATGATGGCCTACGACTGGGCGATCAACGGTCGCCGATTCGACCCAGCCAACCCCCTCGAAGGCGCACTCGGGGTGAGACAAGGCGAGCGGGTACGACTGCGCATCGAGAACACCACCGAGATGTGGCATCCCTTCCACCTGCACGGCCATACCTACCAGCACGCAGGCGGCGGGCCCCGGAAAGACACCTCGATCGTGCTCCCGCGCAAATCTCTGACAGTGGAGTTCGACGCCGACAACCCGGGCCTCTGGGCGGCGCACTGCCACAACATCTACCACGCCGAGACCGGGATGATGACCATCCTCGGTTACCAGACCACTTGAGATCACGAGAACGAAGAGGCCACGAACGATGAACACACGAACTGTCGTCCTTGAAGTGTCCGGCGTGCAGTGGGCGTCCTCGAAGGTCATCGTGGAAGCCACCCTGTTGCGTCAGCCGGGTGTGATCGCGGTGGAGGCCAACCCGGTCTCGCAGACGGCGAACGTCTCCTACGATCCCGAACTGACATCCCAGGCCCACTTGCGCCAGTGGATCATCGAGTGCGGATATCACTGCGCCGGCCAATCCGTCCCGAACCACATCTGCGATCCCTCCCACGACCCCGACGCGGCATCGCACGGCGGCGAGCACATGCACCCGGCCCCGGATCGGTCACCGTCGGCTGGACATCCGCTCGCAACGGCCCCGAAGCCTGACCACTCCGAGCATGCGGATCACGGCGCAAAGGCCGAACCCGACGCGCACGGCCACACACCGACTGCGGCTGACCGCGACGACCACTCGGGTCATGGAGACCATGGCACACCACCGCGGAGCGCACAGGATGTGATGGGTCACGGAGGCAGCCATGCAGGAATGTCGATGGCCTCGATGATCCGCGACATGCGCAACCGGTTTCTGGTCGCGCTGATTTTGTCGATCCCGATCACACTGTTCTCCCCGATCGGGCGAGAGGTGTTCGGGTTCACGGTGCCGGCGCCGTTCGGGTTGCGGGATGACGTGTTCTCCCTGATCCTGTCCCTGCCGGTGATCTTCTACGCGGCCTGGATCTTCTTCGACGGTGCCTTCCGAGCCCTGCGGGCGCGGACCCTCGACATGATGGTGCTCGTTGCGGTCGGCGTCGGCGCCGGGTGGCTCTACAGCCTCATCGTCACCCTCACCGGCGGTGGCGAGGTGTTCTACGAAGCTGCGACAGTGCTGGCGACGTTCGTGCTGCTCGGTCACTGGGTGGAGATGCGCGCCCGCGGCGGGGCGAACGATGCGATCCGCCGCCTGTTGGAACTCGCCCCGGCGCGCGCCGTCGTCATCCGTGACGGGCAGGAGTTCGAGGTATCCACCTCCGAGGTCGTCCCGGGTGATCTGATGCTCGTGCGCCCCGGTGCGAAGGTCCCCACCGATGGGGATGTCGAAGACGGCGAGTCCGAGGTCGACGAGTCGATGGTCACCGGCGAAAGCATGCCGGTAGAGAAGGCCCCTGGGTCGACGGTCATCGGCGCGACCGTGAACACCGTCGGCACGCTCCGGGTTCGTGCCAGCAAGGTCGGTGCCGACACCGCGTTGGCGCAGATCGTCAAGCTGGTGCAGGAGGCGCAGAATTCCAAAGCCCCCGGTCAGAGGCTCGCGGACCGCGCCGCGTTCTGGCTCGTGCTGGTTGCCCTGATCGGCGGCAGCGCGACCTTCCTGGTCTGGTGGCTGACCGGCGCTCCCGTGCCGACCGCGATCCTGTTCGCGATCACCGTCGTCGTCATCACCTGCCCCGACGCGCTCGGACTCGCCACACCCACCGCGATCATGGTCGGCACCGGGCTTGGCGCCAAACGGGGAGTGCTGTTCAAGAATGCCGCCGGGATTGAATCCGCTGCCCACATCGATACGGTCGTCCTCGACAAGACCGGCACCCTCACCAAGGGAGCACCTGAAGTCACCGACTACCTACCCGTCGGCGAGGACGACCTTGAGTTGCTCTCGCTGGTGGCCGCCGTCGAGCGGGAGTCGGAGCACCCCCTCGCGAAGGCGATCGTCGCCTACGCCGACGCCCGGAACATCCCACGCCGCACCGCGTCCGCATTCCGAAACGTCGCCGGGAAAGGCGCAATCGCCACCGTTGACGGTCGGACGGTGGTCCTGGGCAACACACGCCTGATGGCGCAGGAGGGCATCGACATCACCCCGGTTGAAGCAGCCCAAAAGTCCCTCGCGGAAAGCGGCCGCACGGCGATCATGTTCGCCGTCGACGGGGACGCATCCGGGGTCATTGCTCTCGCGGACGCCCCCCGCGAGACCGCGAAAGCCGCTATCGACGCCCTCCACGAGACCGGCATCGAGGTGGTCATGCTCACCGGCGACAACCAGCCCACCGCCGAACGCATCGCGTCCCTGCTGGGCATCGACACGGTGATCGCCGAGGTGCTCCCTGAGGACAAGAGTACCAAGATCGCCGAGCTGCGGCAGGCCGGGAAGAAGGTGGCGATGGTCGGTGATGGCGTCAACGACGCCCCCGCGCTCGCCCAAGCCGACCTCGGCATCGCCATCGGCGCCGGCACGGATGTTGCGATCGAGACCGCCGATGTGGTGTTGATGCGTTCCGACCCACTGGATGTCGCGGTCGCCCTGCGGATCGGGAAGGGAACGCTGCGGAAGATGCGGCAGAACCTAGGCTGGGCCATCGGCTATAACGTCATCGCCCTGCCCATCGCGGCCGGAGTGTTCTTCCCCTCGCTGGGCCTCATGCTCAGCCCGGAGATCGCCGCGATCTCCATGTCCGGCTCGAGCGTGATCGTCGCCGTGAACGCCCTGTTGCTGAAGCGACTCCGGCTGCCCGCCCAGGCCGCGCCCGCGGCGGCGACCAGCCCCGAGCCGGTACCCGTGCCCAGCGGGGCTCGGTAGCGGCGGCCCGCGATCGTTCGATCCCACGCAGATCCACACAGAGAAGGCGCTGAACTGATGACAACACGCTCGACCTCGACGGGTGCGAATCCGGTCTTGGACCCGGCCCAGTTGGAGCGCATCCACGCTTGGTGGCGGGCCGCCAACTATCTCTCGGTGGGACAGATCTACCTGTTGGACAACCCGCTGCTGCGGGAGCCACTGCTGCCCGAGCACATCAAGCCGCGGTTGCTTGGGCATTGGGGCACTACGCCGGGGTTGAACTTCATCTACGCCCATCTGAACCGGGCGATTTTGGAGCGCGACCTGGACACGATCTATGTCATGGGTCCCGGGCACGGCGGCCCCGGGCCGGTCGCTGCGGCGTGGTTGGAGGGCACCTACACCGAGACCTACCCGGACATCACCCAGGATGCGGAGGGGATGCGGCGACTGTTCCGGCAGTTCTCCTTCCCGGGCGGCATCCCCAGCCATGTCGCGCCAGAGACGCCTGGGTCGATCCACGAGGGCGGTGAGCTGGGCTACGCACTGTCGCACGCCTACGGGGCGGCGTTCGACAATCCCGACCTAGTTGTTGCCGCGGTGGTCGGCGACGGGGAGGCGGAGACCGGACCTCTGGCGGCGAGCTGGCAGTCCAACAAGTTCGTCAACCCCGCCCGGGACGGCACAGTCCTACCGATCCTGCACCTGAACGGGTACAAGATCGCCAACCCCACCGTGCTGGCGCGGATCAGCGCGGAGGAGCTCGATCACCTCTTGCGCGGCTTCGGGCACACCCCGTTCTATGTCGAGGGTCACGACCCGGTTCAGATGCACCAGGATTTCGCTCAGGTCTTGGACGCCTGCCTCGACGAGATCGGGGAGATCAAACGCCGGGCGCGCGCCGGCGACACCGAACGACCTCGCTGGCCGATGATCGTGCTGCGCTCTCCGAAAGGTTGGACTGGCCCGAAGGAAGTTGACGGCAAACACGTGGAAGGAACCTGGCGAGCCCACCAGGTTCCGTTCTCCCAGGCGAGGGAGAACGACGAGCACCGCGCCATCCTCGAACGGTGGCTGCGCAGCTATCGGCCCGAGGAGCTCTTCGATGAGGGTGGCGCGCCGGTCCCGTCGGTGGCCACGCTGCACCCATCGGGTTCGCGGCGGATGAGTGCCAACCCGCACGCCAACGGCGGACTTCTCATCAAGGACCTCGTGATGCCTGATTTCAGGCGCTATGAGGTTCCGGTCGCGAGTCCCGGCGTCTCCACTGCGGAGTCCACGCGGGCGCTCGGCGTTCTGTTGCGCGACGTGTTGAGCGGCAACATGGACAACTTCCGGGTGTTCTCGCCCGACGAGAACAACTCCAACCGGATCGACGCGGTTCTCGACGTGACCAACCGCGCCTGGAACGCCGCCACCATCGACGGGGACGATCATCTGGCACCGGATGGTCGGGTGATGGAGATTCTCTCCGAGCACACCATCCAAGGGTGGCTGGAGGGCTATCTGCTCACCGGACGGCACGGCTTCTTCTCCTGCTACGAAGCGTTCATCCACATCGTCGACTCGATGTTCAACCAGCACGCGAAGTGGTTGACCACCGCTAACGACATCCCCTGGCGTCGCCCGATCGCCTCTCTGAACTACCTGCTCACCTCGCACGTCTGGCGGCAGGACCACAACGGGTTCTCGCATCAGGACCCCGGGTTCATCGACCATGTGGTGAACAAGAAGTCCGACGTCGTCCGGGTGTACCTGCCGCCAGACGCGAACACCCTGCTGTCGGTGGCCGATCACTGCTTGCGCAGTCGCCAGTACGTCAACGTGATCGTGGCCGGCAAGCAACCCGAGCTGCAGTTCTTGACGATGGAGCAGGCGATCGAGCATTGCACGAACGGCCTCGGCGTCTGGGACTGGGCAAGCAATGACGCAGGCGAGGAACCCGACGTCGTCATGGCCTGCGCCGGCGACGTTCCGACCCTGGAGACCCTCGCGGCTGTCTCGATCTTGCGTGCGGCGCTCCCCGACCTCCGCATTCGTGTCGTCAACGTCGTCGACCTGATGCGCCTCCAAGACGCGCGCGCGCATCCCCACGGACTGTCCGACGAGGAATTCGACGCGCTGTTCACCACCGACAAGCCTGTCGTCTTCGCCTACCACGGCTACCCCTCGTTGATCCACCGGCTGACCTACCGGCGCGCGGGACACGGCAACCTGCACGTGCACGGCTACCGCGAGGAGGGCACGACCACCACCCCGTTCGACATGTGCGTGCTCAACGAAATCGACCGGTTCCACCTGGCCATCGATGTCATCGACCGGGTTCCCCGGCTGCACGACGCGTCCGTGCAGGTGCGGCAGGACCTGACCGAGGCCCTCATCCGGCACCGTGTCTACATCCGCGAGAACGGGCAGGACATGCCCGAGATCCGCGACTGGACGTGGGAGGAGATTGACCGCGAACCGCTCCTCCCGGTCGATCCGCTCAGATGAACGAGGTGCCCCGCCTTCCCGGAACCCATCGTGTCGACACGGTCTATGACGCGGTGCTGTTCGACATGGATGGCGTGGTCACCGATACCGCGGGGATCCACGCCGCCGCCTGGAAGCAGCTTTTCGACCAGGTGCTGCAGGACCCGCGGGTTCGGGTGGCCGATCCGGAGCGCACCTTTGATCCCGTCGTCGACTACCGTCGGTACGTCGACGGCCGAAGCCGCGAAGACGGCGTCACCGCCTATCTGGGTGCCCGCGGGATCACCCTGGAGCCGGGGAAGCCTGACGACCTCCCTGACATGTGGACGGTCGCCGGCCTCGCCGCCCGCAAGAACGACCTGTTCTTGGCAGAACTGGATGCGCGCGGCCTGCGCACCTACCCCGGGACGACGGCGCTGCTCGCGCGGCTCCGCGACGCCGGGGTGCCGGTCGGCCTGGTCACCGCAAGCCGCAACGCCCAGCAGATGCTCACGGCGGCCGGACTCGCGGGCACGTTCGACACCGTCGTGGACGGCCAGGTCGCTCTCGAGCACAGCCTTCCCGGCAAACCCGATCCGGCGATGTTCCGGGAAGCAGCCCGCCGCCTAGGCGTCCAACCGGAGCACGCCGCGGTCGTCGAGGACGCCGTCTCGGGAATCGAGGCGGCTCGTCGGGGTGGATTCGGTCTCGTCGTCGGGATCGCCCGCCTGGGGCATCGCGAGGAGCTCGAGGCGGCCGGAGCCGACGTCGTCCTCAACGACGTGAGCGAACTCGACCTGGGAGCATCCGCCACCGATCCGTGGGTGCTCGTGTATCACGGGTTCGACCCGGCCCACGAGGGACACCGCGAAGCGCTGACCGCCCTGGGCAACGGATACCTGGCCACGCGGGGCGCCCGCCCCGAGTTCGCCGACGACGGGACGCACTATCCCGGGACGTATCTGGCGGGGGTCTATAACCGCCTGGTCAGCACCATTCACGACCGGAGCCTCGAGGAGGAGCACCTGGTCAACCTGCCCAACTGGCTTCCGCTGGACATTCGGATCGGTGCGGGTCCGTGGTGGTCGAGCGGGCGAGTCGAGACACTCGACGAACGACGTGAGGTGAATCTGCGGTCGGGAACCTCGACCCGATCCGCGACACTCGTGGGCCCGCACGGCAATCACCTGAACGTCGTCCAACGGTCCTTCGTCTCGATGGACGACCCGCACCTGGCGGTGCTGGAGACCACTCTCGTCGCGCGCGGATGGGGTGGCCGGGTCACCCTCCGAGCGGGCATCGACGCGGGGGTTCGCAACACCAACGTCGCCGCCTACCGTGGTTCCGATGCGACCCATCTGAGCTCGCCGACGTTCACGACCATCGACGACATCCTGCTCTGCGCGGTGGAGACCAGGCAGAGCCGGATCCGGATCGCCACTGCGGTCCACCTGCGTCTCGCCGGAGCGGACGGCGTCTGGAAGGAACCGAGCGCGAGGAGCGGGCGTCGATACGGCCGCTCGGTAGGGTTCGCCGTCGCGGACGGCGAGCCGGTGACGCTCACCAAGACGGCGGCGATCTTCACCTCCCGCGACGCTGCAATCGCTTCGCCGGAGCTCGCGGCCGTCACGCGAGTTCGCGACCATGCCGGAGACACCGAGGGCGCGCTCGAGCGTCACCAGGCGGCCTGGGAGCGTCTCTGGCAGCGCTTCGCCATCACGATCGATGCCGACCCGCGAAGTCGGCTCGTGCTGAACCTTCACGTCTTCCACGTGCTCCAGACCCTTTCGCCGCACACTGCCGACCTGGATGCCGGTGTGCCCGCCCGCGGTCTGCACGGAGAGGGCTACCGAGGGCACGTCTTCTGGGATGAGTTGTTCGTACTTCCCGTGCTCGGTCTCCGGCTGCCGAATGTGGCTCGAGCCCTGCTGGACTACCGATGGCACCGGTTGGACGCCGCCCGCACCGCGGCTCGAGCGGCAGGGGTACGGGGGGCGCTGTTCCCCTGGCAGAGCGGCAGCGACGGTCGGGAGGAGACACCTGACACGTTGTACAACTCGCGCTCAGCCCGCTGGATGCCCGACAACTCGAGCCGCCAGCGGCACGTCGGACTCGCGGTCGCCTACAACGCCTGGCAGTACTTCCAGGTGACCGCCGACCGCGACTGGCTGGCCGACCGCGGCGCGGAACTGATCGTCGAAGTTGCCCGGTACTTCGCCGCCTCCGCCGTGCACAATGCAGCGACAGACCGCTTCCACATCACCGGCGTGATGGGGCCTGACGAGTACCACGACGGCTACCCGGAAGCACCGGGAGAAGGAGTCCGGGACAACACCTACACGAACGTCATGGCCGCCTGGGTCTGCGAGCGCGCCGGCGAGACTCTCGACGAACTGGCCGGCCATGCTCGCGACGACGTCATCGACCGTCTGCGCATCGACCGCGACGAGATGGCCCGTTGGGCGCATCTGAGCCGACGCCTCGCCGTCCCCATCCATGCCGACGGAATCCTCAGTCAATTCGACGGGTACGAGAGCCTCCTCGAACTCGACTGGGCCGACTACCGGCAGCGGTACGGCAATATCGGTCGCCTCGACCTCATCCTCGAATCCGAGAACGACACGACCAATCGGTACAAGCTCGCCAAGCAGCCGGATGTCGTGATGCTCGTCTACCTGCTCGGTCGGGACGGAGTGCGACAACAGCTGGCGAGGCTCGGCTACCCGTTCTCCCAGGACGATCTCGGCCGCACTGTCGACTACTACCTCGACCGCACCTCAAACGGCTCCACACTCAGCCGAGTCGTGAACGCCTCGGTCCTCGCCGGACTCGACGAATCACGGTCCTGGGCGCTCTTCCGCGAAACCCTGATCGCCGACCTCGACGACACCCAGGGCGGAACGACCCGTGAAGGCATCCATCTCGGGGCGATGGCCGGCTCCGTCGACCTCATCGCCCAATCCTTCGCCGGCCTGCGCCTGGACTCGCATCAGATCGACTTCACACCGCGGCTGCCGCCACGGCTGGCGAGAGTCCGCTTCCCCTTCTCCTATCGGGGGCACCGGGTCGACGTGGACCTCGATCACAAAGCCCTGCGACTGCACCTGCTTCCCAGCCCGGCCGAGCCCATCCGGTTCTCCACCGGAGCGTCACGGGTGACGCTAGCCGGGGGCCAGTCCCACGAGTTCCCCCTGCCGCCATCACGGCAAATCGGCGATCGATGAGAAAGGCACGTCAATGAGCAAGATCCGAGTAGGCGTCAACGGTTACGGGGTCATCGGCAAGCGCGTCGCCGACGCCGTGTTGTTGCAGCCGGATATGGAACTCGTCGGTGTCGCCGACATCGCGACCGACTGGCGCATCAAGTCCGCAGCCAACCGTCTGCCGCTGTTCGCCTCCACGGCGGATGCCCAGGCGGCGATGGAGGTGGCCGGACTGCGTCCGTTGGGCACCCTCGACGAGTTGCTTGACCTCTCCGACATCGTCATCGACACCACACCCAAGCACGTGGCGGCCGGCAATCTGGAGCGCTATCGCACGGCAGGGGTCAAGGCGGTGTTCCAGGGCGGCGAATCCCACGCGACGACCGGACACTCGTTCGTCGCGCAGGCGAACTACGAGAGCGCACTCGGCCGCGACACCACCCGGGTGGTGTCGTGCAATACGACAAGCATCGTCCGGGTGCTCGGGGCACTCGACCGGGCCGGATTGCTCCGGCGCGCACGCGGTGTGCTCATCCGCCGCGCCACCGACCCGTGGGAGTCGCACCTCGGCGGCATCATGAACACGATGGTCCCGGAACCCACGATCCCCTCGCACCAGGGCCCGGATGCACAGACCGTGCTGCCCGGCCTCGACCTGATCACCATTGCGGCCAAGGGCGCCCACACCCAGACCCACAACCACTATTGGACGCTTCAGCTGACACGAGAGGCGTCCCGGGACGAGGTGCTGGACGCCCTTCGTGCCGCACCACGGATAGCGTTCATCCGGATGTCCGACGGACTGGTCGCGCTCAACTCCACGATCGAGCTGATGCGGGACCTCGGCCGGCCACGCGGCGACATGTGGGAGGTGGCCGTGTGGGAGGACCTCGTCACCGTGCAGGGCGATGAGGCGTTCCTGACGTATCAGGTCTACAACGAGGCCATCGTCGTGCCGGAGACGATCGACGCGATCCGGGCGCTGACCGGCGCGGCGCCGGATGCCGCGACCTCGATGAAGATCACCGACGACACCCTCGGCATGCAAAGCGACTTTCTCAGGCCCGCCGAGAGCCCGCGATGAGGCCCACGCGGGCCCCGGCTTCTCCGGACATCCCCGCGTCGACAGGGAACTCATCGCCCGCCCTGCGCAACCCGAAGACGTGGCGGATGCTGTGGGTGACCTTCGCCTGGGGCTCCTGCTTCGTCGCCATCAGCATCGGGTTGCAGGACGCTCCGTTGTTGTGGCTTGCCGCACTTCGAGCACTGGTCGCGGGCGCCGCGGTGTTGCTGGTCGCCACGGTGCGACGCGCGCCATACCCCCGCGGTCCGCGGCCGTGGATGCTGATCGTCACCCTGGGACTCGTCAACGTCGCGCTGGCTTACGCGGCCATGTTCGGCGGAATCATCGGACTCTCGACCGGGGCAGCGTCGGTGCTCGCCAACGCCCAGCCGCTGCTCATCCTCCTGCCGGCCTGGTTGTTCTTTCGTGAATCTCCCACGTGGCCGACTTTCGCGGCGATGCTCGTCGGTTTCGCCGGCCTCCTGTTGGTCGCCATTCCGTCCGGTTTCGGTACCGGGGCGTGGCTCTCGCTGACATCGGCGGCAGCTGTCACAGCAGGCACCCTGATCGCCCGCGTCGTCGACGCCGATCCGTTCGTCGTCGCCGCCTGGCAGCTTCTCATCGGCGGAGCCGTGCTCGCGCTGGTGGCCGCCGTCGTCGAAGGGCCGCCCGCGATCGACTGGGGTGTGCGCTTCGTCGTCGTGCTGCTGTACCTGGCGCTCGTGGGAACGGCCGCGACCAACGTCGCCTGGCTCATCGAGGTCCGGCATGCTTCGCTGGGCGCCCTCACCACCTGGACGCTCCTCGTGCCCATTGTCGGCGTGCTGTTGTCGGTCGCATTCCTTCATGAGCGTCAGGGCGTGATGGGCTGGGCAGGGACCGTCATCGTTGTCGCCGCGATGGTCTTCCTCGTTGTGTCGAAAAGATGGCAGCCAGCCGGCGGCCAAAGGGTCGGCTCGGCACGCTAGGACCAAAGACCCCACCACATCGCCGTCATAGATCCCACAATGGGCCCGTGAAGGACAACAAACACGCATACGCGCGCCACGCCGAGACAACTGTCGAAATCGCGGCGCCGGCTTCCGAACTCTTCGCCTTTCTCGACGACCACCACAACCTGTCGTCACATATGTCCAATCCGAGCTCACCGATGATGGGCGGCGGCCAAATGGAGCTCATCCTCGACGAAGGCAAAGGACGCGTCCTGGGGTCTCACGTAGTGATGCGGGGCTCGGCCTTCGGCCTCCGCTTGTTCGTTGATGAGATCGTCGCCACGCGCACTCCGCCGATCACCAAGAGCTGGAAGACCGTCGCTGAGCGACTCATCGTGATCGGCGCCTACACGCTTGGATTCACAATCGCCGGCAACGGGACAGAGTCGAAGCTGACCGTGTGGATCGACTACAACCTTCCCCGACGAGGGCGGCTTTGGGGGTTGATCGGCGGCAAGACTTACGCAAATTGGTGCGTCCGACAGATCGCTGACGCCCCGCTCGAACGGTTCGGATCCACCGGAGCGGCGATCGGAGGTCGAGCCTCATCGGTCTCCTCCGGTGAGACCTGATGCTCCCCCGAAGTCAAGGGGCCGATACCGCGACTCGTTTGGAGAGAGGAGCACAATCCTATGGATACTGCTGTCGCACTCGTTCAGGCTTACCTGCGCATCAACGGCTATTTCACTGTTGCCGAGTACCCCGTTCTCGACGTCTCCCCACGCATCCCCGCGCGAACTATGACCGATCTGGACATCCTCGCGATCCGGCTCCACCGCGAGCCTCCGGCACACGGCGGCCTCGATGCCACTGACCAGGACCCCGCTCTTGGCGCGGCGCGCGGAACGGCAGACATGATCGTCGGCGAAGTCAAAGAGGGCACGCCGCGCATCAACCCTGCCATGCGAGACCCGGCCGTGCTGGAGGCCGCCTTTACCCGCTTCGGATGCTGCCCAGCGGACACGGCCGCCGATCTTGTCGACGAGCTACTGCGCACCGGTCGTGTAATAGCACCCGCCGGGCATGTCATCCGAACCGTCGCATTCGGCAACCCGCATCACATCAACTCTACCATGGCGTGGCACACCGTCTCGTTAGAACACATCATCGAATTCCGCAGAGACCACTTTCACGCCAACTGGCATGCCGTCGGACACACCCAGATCAAAGACGACGTACTCGGCATGTTCGCCCTGATGGAGAAGTCGCGGCGCGCGACCCAGCCGATCGACGGACGGGAATACCCAAACCCGACCCAGCAAACCCCTGGCTGAGTCACGAATTGCCAGCAGACTGCGCGCCTTGTTCGACGGCAACAACCTTGCCTGAGGCGCTCGCGTCGTCACGACGATCGCGGTAAGAAGGCAGTTGAGCATGGAAGCTATACCGGGCAGCCGAACTCCGACCAACGCCGAGGCAGGATGCGCGGGCGCAGCGACGGGCCCTCGGAATGATGCCAATCCCTCTCGTCATCAAGGCTGGCGCGTCATCGTTCAAATGGAACGTCCGACGGGGAAGATCGGCGGCCTGACGAACGGAGCCGCGATGCTGACTGTCATCCATCTAGCCGCGCGCGAATAGCACGCCCGATTTCTGCCACACTAGGCACCCCGACAAACCCCGACGGAGCTCGATACACGCGGCAAGCGAGGTCCGCCGTCCGCGCACCACCTGGGAAAGCATCCGATCCGTCGATCAGAATCGTCGGAGACCCGGCGAACGCAGTTTCGGCCGCCTCATGAGAGTTGGACAGCAACCGAAAGCTCACATCGACCGCGCTGAGCCCAGCAGCGCTCAGAGCTTCGCGCACACGAGCACCGGCTTCGACCCAGTTTGGGCACTCAGCGATGTGCAGAATCTCAACTCTCACGGGCCCCATGGTAGCTTCGGGGTCGCGACACTTCTGAGGCTCAGCTAGAGCCGATCCAGAATGTACGCGACCCGGTCAGCCGGGCCGAGAACCGGCACTTTCACAACCGGGGTCGAGAGATCTTGGTAAACCTCGGTGAGAAGGGCGTGGATGCGCAGTTGGGCGGCGGCGTCCTCGGTACGGGCGTAGTCCGCAGCGAGGGGGAGCAAATCAAGGATGAAAGCCTTCCGATAAGAGACATGCTGTAGCGCATCGAGGAGCTCTGCGTCGGGTTCGAGGTCGAGGAATCTGTAGTAGGCCAGCGAGTCAGGGATGGCGCGATCGAGGAAGATGATCTCGTCGGGGTCGAGACTCGCCTCCTGGTCCAACTCCATGGCAAGAACTCCGTGCTGGAACTCGCGTCGGCGCGCGCGTACTTCCTCGACGGTTTTCCCCTCGACCCGCTTGAGGTCCAGGTAGTGCCGGGCGTGTTCGATCGTGGTCGTGTGGCCAAGGTCGCGCAGCATGTCGACGGTCGTCGTCTTGCCCGAACTAGGGCCTCCCGTGATGACGTACCAATTTGTCATGATCGGCCCTCTCCAGGTCAAGGTACCGGTCAGGTGGGAATTTGTTGGGATCTGTTCCCGGGTGCTGGTCAGCGCTGAAGCAAGTAGACACCGTGAGCCAGCCGTGAACGCGACCACCGAAGCACGTGCCTATCCAGGTCGCTGGGTTGATCGACCCTAGCCATGACGAGCGACTGTCGGCACCGACGGGACCAGCTCGTGCGGAGCTGATCCAGTCAGACCAATCGTCTACGGCTTGCCGCCCAAGATTTCCAGACGTTCGCGGTACTCCTGCGTGGTCAGCTCACCACGTGCATATCGATCGGCGAGGATCTGCTGCGGCGCCGATGCCGTGGTCTTTGCGGTGGAGGCCGCAGAATTGCGAACCAAGACCACGACGAGAACCACAATTCCGATGAGGACGAGTCCACCGATCAGCCACATCCAGCCCCAGCCCTCGTATCCATATCCCCACATCATGATGGTGCCCTTCTCTGCGTTGGTAGGCGTTCGGGCGGACAGGTACTCCGGCCCTCGCAGAGCTAACGATTCCCCAAGCCGGAGCAGCGTACTAAGGCCTTTGGTCCCCCCGCACGGGCTCATCCGAATACCAATCGACGGTCTTGGCAGGGCCTAGGGGCCCAAGAATCCCTCTCACTGGGGGCAACGTTTCATCGGGACTGCTGAAGGTTTAGGTGACTCCTGATCTGTGGTGATTCGTCGCCGCTGGAAGGATGTCCTCATGCCTAAGCCGTTCCCCAAGGAGTTCCGGGACGACGTCGTTGCTATCGCGTTGAAGCGGGAGTCCTCCTTCGC
>NZ_CAJQNT010000008.1 GCF_905479755.1 uncultured Schumannella sp.
CGAGTACCAGCTGGCCGTGTCGGTAGACCGCGAGACTGGTGCCGCCGGTGTCGAGACCGAGCGGGTCTTCGGACCACGCGTCGGCCACGGACTCGTAGCCGGACGCGACGAAGCCCGCGGTCTCGATCACGACGACCTCAGCGCGCTCTCCCGGTCGTTCGGATGCTGTGCCGCCACGGTCGTGAGGGGAAGACCCGCCACCCGCGCGGCGGCGACATCCGCAGCGAAACGCACCGCCGCGTCCGGGGTCATTCCGCGCAGCACGGCCGCGAGCAGGCCAGCTGTCGCGGCGTCGCCCGCGCCGGTGGTGGTGACAGGCGCGCTGACGATCGAGGCCGGAACGCTCTCGCGGCGGTCGTGCCACGAGGCCGGAAGGCCGGCGACCACCGACCCTCCGCGGGCGAAACGGGCCGCATCCCCGGTGGCGATCCCGAAGCCGCGGATCCCGTCGGACACGACCGCGATGGCGGCACCGCGCTCGACGAGCTGCTGAGCCGCGGTGACGGGAGTGCGGTCGCCGAGCGCGTCGGAACCAAGGGCGGATGCGAGGTCGTCGAGGCTCGGCGAGACGATGTCCGTCGAGGGAAGGGCGGCCGTCAGCACTGCGTCCCAGAACATCCGCGTCTGGTCGGTGGGAGCGTCGACGACGGCGAGATCCAGGGATGTGGTGATGCCGGCGGAGCGCGCCCGGTCGAGGAGCGCGACGAGCGGGCCTCCCTCGTCGGCGACGAGAGCGGGAAGGAGGGGCGGGTAGCCGACGTGCAGCAGATCGACGCCGTCGAGCACCACGTGTGTTCCGTCGAAGAGAGCGTTGGCACCGGTGTGATGCCAGAAGGTGCGGTCGCGCCCCGGCGGCTGGATCACGATCGAATACGAGGTCGTGGCCGCCGTGGTGCGGAATCCGCGGGTGTCGAGTCCGCGCCCGGCGACGAGGCGACGAAGAGGCCCGGAGAGTTCGTCATCGCCGATGTCGGCGGACACCGCGACCGTGATGTCGAGCCCGGCGAGGTCGCCGCCGGTGTTGGCGACGCAGCCTCCGGGCGTCATCCGCAGATCACCGACAGCGCTCAGACCCCCGGGAACGAGTGAGGGTGCGGAGTCGAGACCGGGGGTGAGGTCGACGCAGACGTGGCCGACGACCAGGGCTGTCGGAACGACCGAGCTATTGCCATTGTCTCTGCGCGAACCGGAGTCCGGCTGTGCACTCATAGTCCAGGACTCCTTCGGCTAGACAACGTTGTCTCACCATAGTACCGTTCGGAGGACCATGCACACTTACCGACTCAACAGACTGTTCAATCCACGCTCGAACCGTGCTCTCGACGTCGCTGTCGATCACGGATTCTTCGGGGAACCCAGCTTCCTCACCGGCATCGAGAACATGGAGTCCAGCGTCGCCACGATCGTGGCCGCCGGCCCCGACGCGGTGCAGCTGAGTCCCGGTCTCGCTCCGGTGCTGCAGCGCATCCCGCAGCGACCGAAGCCCGCGCTCGTGATGCGCACCGATATCGCCAACATCTACGGGAACCCTCTCGACAGCCACCTGTTCAGCCATGTATTCCCGGATGCCATCGAGCAGGCGGTGCGACTCGACGCGGCGGCTGTATGCGTCAACCTCCTGTTCCTCCCAGAACGCCCCGAGGTGCGCGAGCAGTGCGTGCTGAACATCATGAAACTGCGGGCCGAAGCCACGCGCTACGGCATGCCACTCATGATCGAACCGCTCGTCATGCAGGACAACGCGAAGGCCGGCGGCGGGTACATGGTCGACGGCGACACCGAGAAGATCGTCACCCTCGTGCGGCAGGCGCGCGAGCTCGGCGCCGACCTGATCAAAGCCGATCCGACCGACGACCCGCTCGACTTCCACCGAGTCGTCGATGTGGCGGGAGACATCCCGGTGTTGGTGCGCGGCGGCGGTCGTGCGCCGGACGAGATGCTGCTGCGTCGCACCGAGGCCGTGCTGGCGCAGGGCGCGCGGGGCATCGTCTATGGCCGCAACATCATCCAGCATCCGAACCCGGCGGGAATCACCGCAGCGCTGATGGGCGTCCTGCACGACGGGCTGTCGGTCGACGATGCTCTGGCGCTCATCGAGACCGGTTCCGACGAAGGGGGTGTCGCATGAGCACGTCCTCCCCGCAGGCGGTCAAGGTGGGCATCGTCGGCGGCGGACTGATGGGTCGAGAGATCGCCGCCGCGATCCAGCGCTGGCCCGCGCTGATCGACCATCCCGTGCGGCCCGTGCTGACCGGTGTCGCCGACATCAACCCCGCCGCCCTCGACTGGTTCGACCAGATACTCACCGTCACCACGAAGGTCACGGACTATAGGGAGCTGCTCGCCGATCCGGAGATCGACGTCGTCTACATCGCCGTGCGCCACGATCTGCACGAGCAGATGTACATCGACACGCTGCGTGCGGGGAAGGACCTGCTGGCCGAGAAGCCGTTCGGCATCGATGCCGGGGCCGCTGATGCGATCCTCGCCGCGATCGACGAGACCGGACGTTTCGTCCGCGTATCGAGCGAGCTGCCTTTCTTCCCCGGTGCTCAGGCCGCCATCGACTTCGTGCGCGGAAACGGTGTCGGTCGTGTGATCGAGGCGTCGAGCGCGTTCCTCCACTCGAGCGACTACGACCCTGCGAAGCCGCTGAACTGGAAGCGGCAGGCGCAGTACTGCGGCGAGGTCGGGGTGATGAACGACCTCGGGCTGCATGCCTGGCACGTTCCGCTGCGCCTCGGCTGGACCCCCGCACGGCTGTACGCGGTGCTGCAGGACCTCATCCCCGAGCGACCGGACGCGACGGGTGCGATGGTCGTATGCGACACGATCGAGAACGCGACCGTCACTGCGACGGTCGCGACCGAGACCGGGGGTGTCGCCTACGAGTTCCCTCTGGTCGTCGAGACGAAGCGCATCGATCCCGGACAGAAGAACACCTGGCGCCTGCGCGTCTCGGGGCTCGACGGTGTCGTCGAATTCTCCACGGCCGAGCCGAAGACCCTGCGGGTGCTGCGGCGTCCCGGCTCTCCCGGGGCGCCGGCCGGTGCGGAGCAGGTCTGGCAGCACCTTCAGGTGGGCAGCCAGTCGAACTGGCCCACGGTCACGGGCGGCATCTTCGAGTTCGGGTTCTCCGACGCGATCCTGCAGATGTGGGCGGCCTTCCTCGCCGAACGCGCGGGGGCACTCGGCGACCGGTTCGGGTGCGTCACGCCGCAGGAGGCGTGGTTGACGCACCGCCTGTACGATGCGGCGATGACCTCGCAGCGCGAGCAGCGCGTGGTCGCGCCGGTGCTGACGTAGCGTGTCGAGGGGGAGCGGATGATCGAGCGGGACGAGTGGACGGTCGCGGCCGGGTACGAAGAGGCAGCAGACGTCCTCGAACGTCAATGCGCTGCTGACCCCGACTACTCGGCGCAGGTCGCGGCGCACGTGGACGGCGAGCTCGTACTGGACGCCTGGGGAGGCCGTGGCCTCGGTCGAGACTCGCTGCTCTGCGTGTTCTCGGTGTCGAAGGGAGTCTCTGCGATCTGTCTGGCGATCCTCGTCGAGCGCGGTCTGCTCGATCTCGATGCGCCTGTGGTGCGCTATTGGCCCGAGTTCGGCCAGCACGGCAAGCAGCACGTGCTGGTGCGCGAGCTGCTCAGCCACCGCGCCGGTCTCGTCGAGGCGGACGGCGGTCTGAGCTGGGCCGAGCTCACTGACGACGCGCGGGGCGCCGCGCGCCTCGCCGCGCAGCGACCGTTCTGGCGTCCGGGGATCGGATGGAGCTATCACGCCCTCGCCCTCGGTGTGCTGATGAACGAACTGTGCCGTCGGGTGACCGGAGAGTCGCTGCAGTCCTTCTACGAGCGAGAGGTGCGCGCATCCCGTGACATCGACTTCTACCTCGGCCTGCCCGCGGAGCTCGAGACCCGGGTCGCTCCCGTCGTGATCCCGGACGTCCCGCCCGCTCCGCCGACGCCGAAGCAGGTCATCGACCTGATCGTCAGTCCGCTGCTGCTCGACCCCGGCCTCGATCACTTGGCGAACTCGCGGGAGTCCCACGCCGTGGGCATGCCTGCCGCCGGCGGTGTGGCATCCGCGCGCGGTATCGCCCGCCTGTACGCGTCGGTCATGGATGACCTCGGCGCGCCGCGTCTTCTTACGGATGCGACGGTCGACGACTTCGGTCAGATCCAATCGGCAGGGACTGATCTCTTCAGTGGCCAGCCCGGCCGGTTCGGGGTGGTGTTCCAGAAGCCTTTCGCCGGCCGGCCGTTCGCCGGTCATCGAGCGATCGGACACGACGGTGCGGCCGGAGCGCTCGGTTTCGTGGACCCCGCGAACCGGCTCGCGTTCGGATACACGACCAACCGCATGGCGCCGGCCGGGGGCGAGCGCCGCGCCGACGAGATCGCGGCGGCACTCGCCCTGGCCATTCGCTGACCCGGGCCCGCAGCGAGGCTAGGCGCGGAACGCCCGACGCAGGGCGTCTCCGACCGGCTTGATCGCTCCCTCGAAATCGAGCACCGACAGGCTGACCGCGCACGGAAAGGTGTCGTGGCCGAGCCAGACGATGAATCCGCCGACCGCCGGGAAGCGGTTGCGGCTGGCGGCAGCCGCGTACCCCAACCACTCGGCCTGGCGCGCCTGACTGTGCGCCACCCACTCCTCCAGCGTGCCAGTCCCGTCCCACCTCTTGTACTCGCCCAGCCACCACGCCGAGGAGTGCGACCACCGTTGCTGCAGCGCCGCACGCTCCGCCGGGGTGGCGGTCGGACCGGCCATGTCGAACCGTTCGAGGAGGTCGATACCGCTCGCCCCGCTCATCCCGACCTCGCTGCGGAGAGTCGAATCATCGGCATCCCAGTAGCGCTTCCAGTCTTCGAACGACTTGTCGTACTCCCACGGTCCGTGCACATCGTGATGCACACCGGTGCCGTAGTCGTCTTCCAGCGCCCACGTGCTCGGTCCCAGCGGTGACGTGGCGACAAAGCGGCGGGTGGGATCGTCGGCGGCGAACGCCTGCTTCGCGGCGGCCAGCGCCGGATGCGTGTCGTCGAGAGGTGTGATGTCGGTGATCACCGGGCTGTCATTGGTGAGCTCGTTACCGCCGCCCCAGACGGCGAGGCTGGCGTGATGGGAGATGCGTCGCGCGTAGCTCGACGCGATTCCGGCGAGCTCGGCAGCGAACTCCGGGTCGTCGGGCGGGGAGTTGTCGATGCCGCTCGAGGAGAGCGGAAGCTCCTGCCAGACGAGGAATCCGTACTCGTCGGCGAGGTCGTAGAACTCCGCGCGCTCGAGGGCGGCCCCACCCCAGACGCGCAGGATCACGACACCGAGGTCGCGGTAGGCGTCGAAGCGGAGCCGGTAGTCCTCGATCCGGACATCGGCGTAGTCGGGCCGGATCGGCACCCAGTTGACGCCCGCGAGAAAGATCTGCTGTCCGTTCAGTTCGAGCAGCCACGGCTCCGCGCCCGCTGGCGCGCCCTCGGTCGGGAGCCAGCGGAGTTCGCGGAAACCCACGCGACGGGTGATGGTGTCGCCCGGGATCTCGACCGTGACGTCGTACAGATTCTGGTCGCCGGCGTTATGAACCGTCCACGACTCGACGGCTCCGATGTCGAGGTCGTGCCACTCCCCATCGGCCCTCATAGTGTGCGTTGTCGATGCGGCGGGCCCGGCGATCGTCACGGTGGCGCCGTGACCTGCCTCGGATGCTGCGACGCGCACACGCAGGCGGCCGGTCCCAGCCTGAGTGTCGTATGCGGGGAGTACCCTCACGTCGTCGATCACTGCCCCGGTGCGGGCCTCGAGGGCGATCGGCCCCGCGATGCCGAGCTGCACGATCCGGGGAGTCCAGTCCCATCCGTAGTTGAATCGCGCCTTCCATTCCCGGATGCGGCTGGTGCGGCCGATCTGTCCGAGGTCGTCGGGTACCTGCGTGAACACGATCGTGAGATCGCGGCCACCGCTCGCGATCGCATCCGTCAGATCGAACTCGACGGGGATCAGCGACCCCTGGAAGCGGGCGACCTCCTCGCTGTCGACGAGGACGACGCCGGCATAATCCAGACTCTCGGCGGTGAGGATGATGCGATGGTCCGCGGCGGCGTCGAGCACGTCTGCTGGAAGCTCGGTGGTGTAGCTCCAGTGCCGGTTCTCGATCCATTCCGACGCGCGCGATTGGGTGCCGACGTAGGGTGACGGCACGATGCCCGCCTCGACGAGGGCACCGCGCACCGATCCAGGTACTGACACGATCAGGGGTGCGACATCGTTGGTGCCGTCTTCGGTGCGGGTGAAGGACTTGCCCATCTCCCAGTCGTTCTGCCGCCAACCGCGGAGGGTCCAGGGTTGCTCGCTCAGATTCCAACGTCTGCGCATGGGGTTCTCATCTCATCATCGAGTGGTCTCGTTACTGCGGGTCGTGCGATCCATGTCAATTTATTGCCCCGTGGGACAACGTTGTCTAGCATCGTATCGTGCAACCGCTCGTTCTAGAACCCAATCAACCCAGAGATCGCTTCTATCGCGGTGGCGCGCTGATCGCCAACTTCCGCGGAAGGGAGGCAACGGGAGACGACGTACCCGAGGACTGGGTCGCTTCGACCACGAGCATGGCTGGGCATCCGACTCTCGGGCTCACCACCCTGCCGGACGGGCGTCTTCTTGTCGACGCCCTCGCCGCTGATCCGGAAGGATGGCTGGGGCCGGAGCATGTGGCCGCGTACGGCGCCGACACGCGGCTGCTGGTCAAGCTGCTGCACGCCGGACAGCGTCTCCCAGTGCACGCGCACCCCGACCGCGAGTTCGCGAATCGATGGCTCGGTCGCACGCACGGCAAGGTCGAGGCCTGGCACATCCTCACCGGCGGCGACGTCTACCTGGGCGTGCGCGCAGACGTCGACCTCGCCGACGTCGCCGCCCTCGTCGACTCTCAGGACACGGACGGCCTCCTCGCACTGCTGCGTCGGCGACGGGTCGAGCGCGGCGACACCGTGTACGTACCGGCCGGCATGCTGCACGCGATCGGCGAAGGCATATTGCTGGCCGAGCTGCAGGAGCCGGAGGATCTCTCGATCCTCTTGGAGTGGCGCGGGTTCGGCCTCGACGGGGCTGCGGACGGCCATCTGGGTGTCGGTTTCGATCGCGCCCTGGCCGCCGTCGACCTGCGGCCGGTCTCCGAGGAAGCGCTCGATGCGCTCATCAGCTCGGATGCGTGGGGTTCTCGAACGCTCCCGCCGGCGGCAGCCGAATACTTCCGGCTGGAGCGTCACCGGGTCTCTGCTGACCTGATTGAGATCACTCTCGATCGGGGCTTCGCCATCGTCCTCGTCACGGACGGTTCGATCACTCTGGCGACGAACGGCGGCGAGCAGATCCTGGCGGCCGGTGCCACGGTGGTCGTGCCGTGGGATGCGGGGGCCATGACGATCTCCGGCAGCGGAGAAGTTCTCGTGGCGCGACCACCGGCGCCGCCGTCATGAGGCAGAATGCGGGAATGGTGATTTCGAGCGGCCGCCCCACGATGGTGGATGTCGCAGCTGACGCCGGTGTCAGCCTCAAGACCGTGTCTCGCGTCGTCAACCGCATCTCGACGGTCGACCCGGAGATGGCCGAGCGGGTCTACGAGTCGATCCGCAAGCTCGGGTTCCGTCGCAACGATGTCGCGGCCAGCCTGCGCTCGGGCACCGAGACACGCACGATCGGCCTCATCACCGCCGACCTGTCGAACACGTTCTATTCGACCCTGTCGAGCGCGATCGCGGCGGTGGCACGCGAGCGCGGGTTCCACGTGATCATGTCGAGCTCCGAGGAGAACGACGAGCTCGAGCGCAGCACCGCGCTCGACCTCTGCCAGCGGCGGGTCAGCGGCCTGATCGTGGTGCCCACATCGAGCGATCACAGCTATCTCCGGGCCGAGGTCGAGCTGGGTATCCCTGTGGTCTTCCTCGATCGCCCGGGCAATGGCCTTGAGGCGGACGCCATCCTCGTCGACAACCAGGGAGGTGCCTCGGATGCTGCGGCCGGCCTGATCGCGCGCGGTCATAGGCGAATCGGCCTGCTTCTCGACGACCTCGACATCTTCACGATGCGCGAGCGTCTGACGGGTGTGCAGAGGGCGATGAGGGCTGCCGGCCTCTCCCTGGATGACAGCATCGTCTCGTACGACTCGCATTCACCGGACGATGCGGTCGCGGCGATGGCCGGGATGCTCGATCTTTCGGATCCGCCCACCGCGGTGCTGTGCGGCAACAACCGCAGCACGATCGGTGCTGTGGAGGAGATCTGGCGTCGCACGGCTGATGTCGAGGTCGTCGGATTCGACGATTTCGAGATGTCGCGATTGCTGCCGCAGGCGGTGACGATCGTCGACTACGACACCGAAGCGCTGGGCGTCGCATCCGCCGAGCGGCTCTTCGATCGGATCGCGGGCGACACGTCAGACCCCCGCCGGGTTCTCCTGCCGACCCGGCTGGTGAGCAGGGGCGGGCGTTGGCCGGTCGCTCCGGATCATGCCTGATCTCACACGCCTCGATCCGTTCACCCTCGGCCAGGTTCTCGTTACCGGTGCGAGCGGATCGATCGGCCGTGAGGTCGTGCGACAGCTAGCGGCGGCCGGGGTCGAGGTGACCGGCTTCGATCGACATGCCGTACCGCCGGGCGCATCGACCGAGGCCGACACGTTCGTCGTCGGCGACTCGCGGAACGAGCGCGATATCGCCTGCGCGCTGGTCGGCTGTGCCGCGGTGATCCATTGCGCGGCGCTGCCGTCGCCGGCCGCGGGGACGCCGCATGAGGTCTTCACGACCAACGTCGTGTCGACGTTCACGGTGCTGAGTGCGGCCGGGCAGGCCGGCATCCGGCACGCGTCGATAGCGTCGAGCATCAACGCTATCGGCGTGACGTTCAACAGTCACGATGTGATGCCCGCCTACTTCCCTCTCGACGAACAGCTGTCCTCGCAGCTCGACGACTGGTACTCCCTGTCGAAACGGCAGGATGAGCTGACGGCGGAGATGTGCGCAAGTCACTGGGACATGGCGATCGCCTGCCTGAGGTTGCCGCACACCGGTCCGGAATCTCTCATCGCCGAGATCAGTGCTCTAAACCTGGCGGACCCCCGGCGGGCGGTCAAGGAGGGCTGGTCGTACCTGCACGTCGCGGATGCGGCCCGCGCACTCATCCTGGGGCTCTCGCTGCCGACGCCCGGCGCGGAGATCCTGTTCGTCGCGGCCCCCGAGACGTCGGTGCCGTGGCCGACCGCCGAGGGGCTGGCGCGCTGGGCGCCGGGCGTTCCGGTGCGGCATCCGCTCGTCGGACGTGCCGTCGGAATCGACACGTCCCGAGCCCGCGAGCTGCTCGGCTTCGAGCCGGAGTATGTGTTCCCGATCGCCCCTCGCGATCTCGACGCGATCGATTTCTGAGCATCCGGTCGTGGGGGATCTTGACTTTGCCGCAGGTTTGATTCACAATGAGACAACGTTGTCCGAGGTGTCGCGAACACAGCTTCAGGGCAACCCCATCGGAATCGCATACCGGAATACTGAGGAGTTTCAATGATGAAGCCACGGGCAACCATGCTGGCGGCTCTCGCCGCCGTCGTCGTCCTGGGAGCGGCCGGCTGCGCGCCTGCCGCCGCACCGGAGGAAGAAGACGGCCCGGTCACGATCACCGTCACAGGCAAGCCGCCGGCGGACCAGCCGGAGCAGCTGAAGGTCTTCAACGACCGTATCGACGAGTTCATGGCGGACCACCCGGACATCACTGTCGAAGGCTCCGACAAGAACTTCGACCCGCAGACGTTCAATGCGATGCTCGCCGGTGGCACCCTGCCCGACCTCTACGTCGTGTACTTCACGGACTCGCTCTCGATCGTGCGCAACCAGCAGGCCGGTGACATCACCGACGCCCTCGAGAGCACCGGCATCCTCGAGCAGTTGAACCCGGACACGCTGGAACTCGCGTCCGACGACGAGGGCCAGGTCTTCGGGGTTCCCTTCACGGCCTATGCACTCGGTCTCGTTTACAACCGCGACCTGTTCACCCAGGCGGGACTCGACCCCGACAAGCCGCCGACCACGTGGGAAGAGGTGCGTGAGTACGCCAAGCAGATCACCGAAGCGACCGGCGTTCCCGGCTACGGCACGATGACGCAGACCAACACTGGCGGGTGGATGCTGACGGCGGCGAGCTACTCGTACGGAGGCACCATCGAGAACGAGGACGGGACCGAGGCCACCTTCGACGACGGAGCGACGGCGGAGTACCTCGAGCTTCTCAAGGAGATGCGTTTCGACGACAAGTCGATCGGCGACAACATCCTCTACAACCAGGCCGGCATCGGGGAGGCACTCGCCTCGAACCGCGTCGGGATGTTCATCGGCTCGCCGTCCAGTTATCAGGATGCGACGGTCACCTACGGCATGAACCCGGAGAGCATCGGCATGGGCCCCATGCCGCAGGCGAACGGAACGAACGGCACTCTCACCGGCGGCGGCGTCTTCATGGTCAGCCCCGAGACCACCGAAGCGCAGAAAGAGGCGCTCGCGCTCTATGTGAAAGAGGTCTACCTCGACGCGAAGCTCGTCGAGGCGAGCGCGGTGGACGCGGCGAAGGCGAACGCGGATCAGAATCTGCCCGTCGGACTGCCGGAGCTGCCGGTGCTGAGCGACGCCGACTACGAGAGCTACCTCGGATGGATCGGCGACTACATCAACGTGCCGCTGGCGAACTTCGACCCGTACACGGCCTCGCTCGCCACGATGCCGCTGTTGATCGAACCGCCCGTCAAGGCGCAGGATGTGTACGCCTCCTTGGACCCCGTGATCCAGGCGGTATTGTCCGATCCCGACGCCGACATCGACGCGTTGATCGCGAGCGCGATCGACACTGTCAACGGCAAGATCGCCCGCTAGCAGTCAGTGGGCGGGGGATCCCCCGCCCACTGACTGCCGGATCGTGCCAACAATCGAGGTCATGATGTCCGTAGTGCAAGACCGAATGGCGGAAGCCACCACGTCGGTCGTTCCCCCTATTCGAATCTCGGCCCCGCGGGTGTGGATGAGGCGGGGCGGGCTCACCGCCGTGCTCTTCGCTCTCCCGGCGCTCATCGTCTTCGGGTACTTCTCCTGGGGACCGATCGTGCGCGGTCTCATCATGAGCTGGCAGAAGGTCAACTTCGCAGCCGACCCGAGCTGGGTCGGATGGTCCAACTTCGCCTACGTCCTCAGCGATCCGCTGCTACCGCAGGCCGTGGGGAACACTCTCCTCTTCGTCGCACTCGGACTCGTCATCGGATTCCCGGTGCCGCTCTTCCTCGCCGTGTTCATGGCTGAGCTCCGCAAGTCGAAGCGCCTCTTCAATCTGCTGGCGTACCTTCCCGTCGTCATTCCGCCGGTCGTCGCCATCCTGCTGTGGAAGACGTTCTACGACCCCGGTGGCACCGGACTCTTCAACCAGATCCTCGGCTTCTTCGGCCTCGGCCCTCTGGGCTGGCTCAACTCCACCGTGCTGGCACTGCCCTCAATGGTCATCGAGGCGACCTGGGCGGGCGCGGGCGCCACCGTCATCATCTACATCGCCGCCCTGACAGGCGTGCGCAGCGAGCTCTACGAGGTGGCGGACCTCGACGGTGCGAGCATCTGGTCGAAGATCTGGAACGTCACGCTCCCGCAGATCCGCGGCGTGATCATCATCATGGTGCTGCTGCAGATCATCGGAACCATGCAGGTCTTCGCCGAGCCATTCCTGTTCACCGGCGGTGGACCGAGCAACTCGACCATGACCATCCTGCTGATGATTTACAACTACGCGTTCGTCTCGCAGGACTTCGGCGCCGCGAGTGCGCTGAGCACGCTCCTCGCCCTCGCACTCGGGGTCCTGAGCGTCGCCTACTTCGCCGCCACCAAGAGATGGAGCACCGAATGAGCATCGCGACGCGAGTGCGCGCCGGCATCCGCAACCTCCGCGACCGGGAGATCGAGGCCGAAGAGCGGAGCATCATCTCTCCCGCCGATCGGAAGCAGCCGGGCGTGCGGATCACGCTGTTCGTCGTGCAGGCTCTCATCCTGGTCGGGCTGCTGATCGCCGGGCTCGGGCCGCTCCTCTGGCTGGCGAAGTCGGCGATCTCCACCACCCAGGACATCATCACCGATCCGTTGGGGATCTTCCCCTCCGGCATCGTGCAATGGCAGAACCTCGTCACCGCGTGGGAGCAGTCGGCGATCGGCAAGTATATGTTCAACACGGCCGTGATCGCCGCCGGGCAGGCCGTCGTGACCTTGTTCGTCTGCACGACATGCGCCTACTGCCTCAGCGTGCTCAAGCCCCGATGGGCACCGGCGCTCTCGGCGGGAATCCTCGCCACCCTCTTCGTCCCCAGCATCATCGCGCTGGTGCCGTTGTACCTGACGATCCTCGATCTGCCCGTCGTGGGCGGGTCTCTGATCGACAACTACTTCGCGCTGTGGCTGCCCGGGGCGGCGAACGCCTTCATGATCCTGGTGACCAAGCGGTTCTTCGACTCGCTGCCTCGTGATGTGTTCGAAGCGGCGCGCATCGACGGCGCAGGCGCCTGGCGCATCTTCGTGGTGATCGTGCTGCCGCTCTCCCGACCGATTCTCGGTGTCGTCGGGCTGATCACGATCATGGCCTCCTGGAAGGACTTCCTCTGGCCGCTGCTTGTCATCACCAACCGCGAGCTCCAGCCGATCTCGGTGGCCCTCTTCCTCAACCTCAAGAACACCGAGCTCGGGGTGCAGATGGCAGCGCTGTTCATCGCGCTGATCGTGCCGGTCGTGCTGTTCGTCCTGTTCCAGAAGCAGTTCCTGCGCGGAGTTTCAGCCTCCGCGGGCGTCAAAGGCTGAGGGGCTCCCATGCGCATAACCGCCGTCGAGACATTGGTGCTCAGCAACCGTCAGGCCCTGGTGAAGATCTCCACCTCGAGCGGAATCGACGGGTGGGGCGAGGCCGTGGCGGAAAACTGGGCGCGCCCGACCGCAGCGACAGTGGACCGTATGGCGGAGTACCTGATCGGCAAGGACCCGCGCGAGATCACCCGTCTCTGGCAGGTGCTGACCCGTGGAGGCTTCTACCGCGGCGGCCCGATCATGGGGTCGGCAGTGTCGGGAATCGATCAAGCGCTCTGGGACATCAAGGGCAGGGTGCTGAACGCGCCGATCCACGAGCTGCTTGGCGGGCCGAGTCGCGACCGCGCGCGGATCTACGCCCACGCGAACACCTATGCGGGTCCCGGCGTGGTGCGACGCAGTGGAAGCCCGGAGCGCGCCCGCGAGCTGGTGAGCGCCGGATACACGATGCTCAAGTTCGCACCGGACGAGGGCCCGGTCGGGTTCATCGACACCCCGGCGTGGGCTGAGAGGTTCGTCGGCCAGGTGGGGGAGATGCGGGATGCCGTCGGGCCGAATGTCGACCTGGCCATCGACTTCCACGGGCGGCTGTCGGTACCGCACTCGCGGCGGATCCTTCCGCTTCTCGAGCGGTTCTCCCTCGCGTTCGTCGAAGAGCCGCTCCGCCCCGAGCACTCGGCCATGATCGGCGAGCTCGTGCACGCGTCGTCGATTCCGATCGCGACAGGCGAGCGACTCTACGATCGCTGGGGCTACCGGGGGGTGCTCGAGGCCGGCATCGCGCTGGTGCAACCCGACCTCTCCCATGCCGGCGGGATCACCGAGAGCTTCCGCATCGCGACGCAGGCGGAGATCTACGACGCGCAGGTCGCGCCTCACTGTCCGCTCGGTCCCGTGACGCTCGCGGCCTGCCTGCAGGTCGACTTCGCGGTGCCGAACTTCTTCGCGCAGGAGCAGGTCATCGACGTGCACAACCCGTCGAGTGCATGGCTGCAGATTCTGCGGAATCCGGAGGTGCTCCAGCTCGTGGACGGACACATCCCTCGGCTCACGGGTCCCGGTCTCGGTATCGACATCGATGAGGATATTGTTCGGAGCCTTGTCGTCGACGGCCCTCTCGAACCGGGCTCGCCGGTGTGGGCGTATCCGGACGGGAGCTTCGCCGAGTGGTGACCGTCGTCCACCTGCGCACGCCGGATCGTGCGCCTGCCCCGGCGAGCGTGCTGATCGCGGTTCCGGACGACGGCACCGGCGGTGCCCGGATCGTGCATTGGGGGAGGCGACTGGCGTCGGCACCCGACGTCGAGGCGCTCGTCCCCGCCGTGGCCCCCAGCGAGATCGATGCCGGCATGTCTCTCGACCTGTTCCCGTCGCTCGAGGCGGGATGGCCCGGGCGGCCCGGCATCCGGATGCGACGTGGCGCTCGCGCCGTGTGGGCGCGACTGTCCGTGGTCGGCTTCGAGGTCTCGTCGGACGATTCGCGGCTCTCGCTGCGGCATGGCGATCCCGCCGCGGGTGTGCATGTCACTTCGACGCTCGAGCTGTCGGAACACGGACTCCTGCTCGCCTCCCACGCGGTGCACAACAACGGCACCACCGATCTCGAGATCGAGGACGTCGCGACCGTGCTTCCCGTGCCGCCACGGGCGCGTGAGATGCTCGATCTGACGGGGCGCTGGTGTCGGGAGGCCGCGCCGCAACGCCACGGCCTTCCGCAGGGACTGTGGCTGCGTTCGAGCCGACATGGTCGCCCCGGGCACGACAACCCGGTGCTCTTCGCGATAGGCACCCCGGGTTTCGGCTTCCGGAGCGGCGAGGTCTGGGCCGCCCATCTCGGCTGGAGCGGCAACCAGGAGACGTGGGCGGAGCGGCGACCGTCGGCCCACACGGTGCTCGGCGCCGCAGAGATGCTCGAACCCGGCGAGGTGGTGCTCGCACCCGGCGAAACCCATGAGACTCCGACCACCTACGCGGCATATTCCGCTGACGGCATGGACGGGATCAGCGCGGCGTTCCACGGGTGGCTGCGCGCCCGCCCGCAGCATCCGACCAGTCCTCGTCCGGTGGTAGTGAACGCGTGGGAAGCCGTCGGCTTCGCCCACGAGCTCGAGACTCTGACGCGTGTGGCCGACGACGGCGCGCGAGCAGGCGCGGAGCTCTTCATGCTCGACGACGGGTGGTTCCGTGGGCGGGTCGACGACACCGCCGGCCTTGGCGACTGGGTGGTGGACCCCGTCCGCTGGCCGGACGGCCTGACCCCGCTTGCCGACCACGTGCACGGACTTGGCATGTCGTTCGGATTGTGGTTCGAACCCGAGATGGTCAACGAGGACTCCGATCTGGCGCGCGCACATCCCGAATGGATTGCCCGCCTCGGACCCGATCTGCCCCCGCGATGGCGGCACCAGCAGACGCTCGACCTGACCCATCCGGATGCCTGGCAGCACGTCTTCACGTGCATCGATGCGGTCGTCACCGCGAACGGCGTCAACTATCTGAAGTGGGATCAGAATCGAGACCCAATGCTAGTGTCTCCACGCGGCCAGACCCTCGCCGTGTACCGGATGATGGACGCGCTCAAGACCGCGCATCCCGGGCTGGAGATCGAGTCGTGTTCGGCGGGAGGGGCCCGTCTTGACCTCGGTGTTCTCGCACACGCCGACCGGGTGTGGCCGACGGATACGAACGACGCGCTCGAGCGCGAGAACCTGCAGGGCTGGCTGCAGGTCATCCTGCCGCCCGAGCTCGTCGGGACTCAGATCGGGCAGGCGCGAGCCACCCACACGACGGGCCGCACGCACGACCTGGCGTACCGTGCGGCGACGGCTTTCTTCGGTCATCTCGGGTTCGAGTGGGGCGCCGAGACGTCGGCGGACGGTACCGATGAGTCGACGACGCTCGCGCGGCTCATCGGCCTGTACAAGCGGCATCGTGCGCTCATTCATTCCGGCACCCGTGTGCATGCCGATCTGTTTGACGATGCCTACCGACTGCACGGGGTGGTGTCCGCGTCGCAGGATGAAGCACTCTACCTCGTCACAGCTTCGGCCACGAGCGAGAACGAGTTGCCCGGCAGTGCGCAGCTGATCGGTCTCGACCCGGCCGCGCACTACCGGGTGAGTGCGATCCAAGCGGTCCAGACGAGCGTCATGCAGCGCCGCGCGCCCGCGTGGACCAACGGCGATATCGTCACCACCGGCGAGTTGTTGTCCGTGCTTGGCCTGCCCCTGCCTGCCATCAACCCTGAGCAGACGTTGCTGCTGCGGGTGGAGCGCGTCTGATGAGCCTCGACGTGCTCGCGATCGGCGAGACAATGGCGCTCGTGACTCCGCCATCGACAGTGCGACTCGAACACGCCCGCGACATGCAGCTGCGTGTGGCCGGGGCTGAATCCACAGTCGCGCTCTATCTCGCCGAGGCTGGTCGCCGTGTCGCGTGGGCATCCGCGGTCGGCGACGACCCCTTCGGGCGTCGCATCTTGAGTGAGCTCGCCGAGGGCGGCGTCGACACCCGTGACGTAGTTGTCGACGCCACCGCACGTACAGGGCTTTATCTCAAGGATCCGCAGGGCATCCGCAGCTCCGTCCACTACTACCGAGACGGATCCGCAGCGTCGCGCCTGGACGCCGACTACGCCGACCGCCTCCCGCTCGGCGACGCCACGCTCGTTCATTTCACCGGCATCACCCCGGCGCTTTCTGACGAATGCCGCCGCTTCGTAGAACGCATTGTCGACCGTGTGAGCGCATATCCACACGTGCACCTGTCGTTCGACGTCAACTTCCGTCCCGCGTTGTGGTCGCCGGCCGACGCGGCGCCGCTTCTGGCAGCCCTCGCGTCCCGCGTCGACATTGTCTTCGTTGGCCTCGATGAGGCCGAGGCGCTGTGGGGCACCTCGACTCCCGACGAGGTGCGCTCCTTGCTGTCGGTGCCGCGCCGGCTCGTTGTCAAAAACGGTCCCGTTGGTGCGACAGAGTACCGCGACGACGCAGTAACATTCGCCGCCGCCCCCGCCGTTCCCGTTGTTGAGGTCATCGGCGCGGGCGACGCCTTTTCGGCAGGATACTTGGATGCGCTGCTCGATTCCACCGACAGCGCCGCCGCTCTCGCCCGTGGTCACGCCTTCGCCGAACGCTCGCTTTCTACGACGTCAGACTTCGTGAGGAGGGCCTTATGAAGGTCACCGCCCAGCTGGCCAACGACTGGTTTGACAGCACTTTTACCAATACTCCTGTGATGGCGATACTGCGTGGGCTCGGCTCCGAGCGAAGCCTCGAAATCTCGCAGATCGCGTGGGAACTGGGCATCACGGTAGTCGAACTCCCTCTGCAGTCGGAGGAAGATGCTAAAGCGCTGAGGGACGTCGCATCCGCCGCGGCCGAGCGCGGCTTCCCGGTCGGGGCAGGAACGATCACCCGCCCGGAACTGGTGCGTGCGGCGCGTGACGCAGGAGCCGCCTTCACAGTGAGTCCCGGGCTCGACCCTGTGGTGGTGCGCGCCTCGTGGGCGTCCGGTATGCCCAGCCTTCCCGGAGTGGCGTCCGCGACCGAGGTGCAGTTGGCGACTGAGATGGGTCTGAACTGGCTCAAAGCCTTTCCGGCGTCGACCCTCGGCCCTGCGTGGCTGAGCGCCATGCGCGGGCCGTTCCCTGCGGTGTCATTCGTCGCAACAGGTGGTGTCGATTCGGCGAACGCAGCGAGTTTTCTCGCGGTTGGTGCGCGCGTAGTGGCAGTCGGATCTGCACTGGAGCGCGCCGACCAGCTTCCCGGGCTTGCGGGCCTGCTTTCGCGCTATGTAAGAGCAGGGGGCTTGACCCCGTCATCAGCGAGGGCTAATTTGCCGAGAGACAACGTTGTCTCAATTGGAGATTTGCCATGAACCGTGCTCGACTCGCCATTCGTTCCGCTGTTGCCATTCTCGTGACGCTCGCCGTTGTCACCGCAGGAGCAACCGGCGCGGCAAGCGCCGCGGTCGTGCAGAAGAACACGATCCCCTCGTGGAGTTCATACTCCAACGGCTCCGCCCAGCTGACGGTCGGCATCGACACGGTGAACAAGCACGGTGGTAGTGCAGCGCTCAAGATCGAGCACACCAGCGCGCGCGCGGGCAACTCGTATGGCGGTGTCGCCCAGCCCCTGACGATTGCCCCGTCGACCACCTACACAATCGCCGGATGGGTGAAGGCGCAGAATGTTCAGGGCAACGACGCTAACCGCATCATCCTCAACCAGTCCTGGACGGAAGCCCGCTACCTCGCCGGGGGTACCTACGGGTGGACCGCGTTCACCTGGACCTTCACTTCTGCCGCCGATCAGACCGTCACGCCTTTCATGCTCGTCGGCCAAGACACCGGAACCCTATGGCTCGACGACCTTTCGATGACGGTAGCCGGCAGCTCCACCAACCTGTTGGCGAACGCCTCCTTCGAGACGTACTCCGACCGTGTCACGGTCACGAACACCAAGCTTGTCTTCGCGCCTGGCGCGGCCTCGGTCACCTTGGCAGCCTCGAGCTCGACGGTGGGCTGGAATGTCGCCGATCAGAACGGTGCGATCACTCTCCAGGGAACGGCGACTGTCTCGGGCTCCGGCACGGCCAGCATCAACCTGAATGCGTTGCCCGCCGGCTACTATTCACTCCGGCTGCAGGGAGGCTCGTTCTACACCGAGACATCCCTTGCAGTCGTCGCGAGACTCGCGACCGCGCCCACGGCTGCCACGAACCCCTTCGGGACGACGAGCCACCCGGACTATGAGCCAGGGCTGGACACCGTCACCCCGCTGAAGGATGCCGGCCTTGGCAGCGTGCGGTTCGATCTTCGGTGGGAGAGCATCGAGCCGACGGCCGGGAACTACGTCTTCACGAGCCCCGTGAACTACCCCGCTCTCGTCGCATCGCTCAACGCGCGGGGTATCCGTCCGCTCGTCGTTCTCGGCTTCGCCAACCCGCTATACGACGGGGGCAATCGGCCGTACACCGCGGCCGGGCGTACGGCGTATGCGAACTACGCAGCTGCCGTCGCGCAACAGTTCGGCACGACTGTCGACTATGAGATCTACAACGAGTACAACCATCCCGGGGGCTACATCTCGGCCCCTGTGGCGCGACGGTCAGCTGCTACTCGCAGATGCTCGCGGCCGCGGCCCCCGCGATCAAGGCTGTCGCGCCGTCTGCACGGATCGTGCTCACCGGCATGGCGGGAATCACGTCCTGGTGGGCGGGCGGTGACACGACCGGGCACCCGGAGGTCAACTTCATCGCTCGTGACTGGCTCGATGCGTTCCTGTCCAGCCCTCAAGGGTCCCTCGTCGACGTGATCAACATGCACAACTACTCGTTCCCGGCGGCGCCCGAAGGACAGAACGAGGCGGCGGTGGCGGCGGTCAAGGCGGTCATGGCGGCGCATCCGTCGTCGGCGAACAAGCCGCTATGGCTGACCGAGACGGGCTGGCCCACGATGAACGGGACCACCGGAACGAACACCGAGGCGGAGCAGGCGCGCTATCTGGTGCGGGATGCGGCACTCAGCCTCAAAGCCGGCGTCAACCGCTACATGCTCTACGACCTCTTCAACGACTACAAGGAGGAGACGCCGGAGGGGCGCTTCGGCATGTACCGCAATCCCGACAGCAACCCGGCGATCGCGCCGAAGCCGGCCATGGTCACGCAGGCCGTCATGGCCCGCCAGCTGAGCGGCTACACCGTCGCCTCCGCCGACAGTCTCGGAGCGGGGGTGTACTCGATCGTCTTCCAGAACTCCGCTGGTGCCAAAAAGCGCATCATGTGGGCCACGACGCCGACGACCGTCGCGCTGTCGTCGACCGGGGCGGTGACCCAGACGAGTCTGTACGGCTCGACGTCCACACTGACCCCGGAGAGCGGCAAGGCCACCGTCCAGCTCGGTGCGGATCCGCTCTACGTCAGTGCGCCGAACATCACGGCCGTCGCCGTGCGTCCGAGTGCGCTCTACAGCGCGACGGCGCCGGCCCAGTCCTTGCAGTCGCAGAACGTGCCGGTCACGGTATCGGTCGACCTGCGCGGCGGCGGTTCGGCGACAGGAGCGGTGACCTTCACCGGCCCGGGCAGCAGCAGCGTGACCATCACTCCGGTCGCCGGGCAGCTAGTGCAGGGCACCCTCTCGGCACCAGCGTATCCGGAGGCGGGAGCGAAATCGATCCCCGTCAAGGTGACCCGGTCGTCAGCCGTGCGCGCATCGCTCACCGCGGCGACGACGGTCGTCGAGAATCCGCGCCTCGGCGTGCGACCGGCGACGAGCGCCACAGGCGCGGGGCCGCTGCAACTCCTCATCGACTACCCGGGAACATCAGGGGTGACGCTGACGAAGGTCGAGTACACGGTCGGCGCGCATTCCGCGACCGTCACGCCGGGCACGGCCGTGAGTGCGACGGCGACCACTGTCGTCGATCTGCCGATCGCCGGGGTCGGCGTGTGGGGACCGGTGTACTACTCCGCGAAGGCGACGTTCTCGAACGGAGTGGTGAAGACCACGACCGGCACGACGAGCTTCTCGCCGGTGCGTCCGGACGGGACCACCAATCCTCCGTACGCGACTCTCGCCTCGAGCGCACGGTGGGTCTCCGCCGGCGGTGCGGACGGGGGAGCACCGGATCACTCGGGCGCCATGTGGGTGAGCTACGGCGCGTCGACGATCACGGTGCACGCCGAGATCACGGATGACGTGCAGCAGGCGGGCCCGGCGGCCGACACTCTCTGGCAGGGCGACTCGATCCAGTTCGCCTTCGCAGAGGACAAGCCGACGGCGTCCTCGCCGGTCGCGAGTTTCGGGGCAGCGCTTGTGACATCCGGACCTGTCGTCTACCGCTTCTCCGGAACGGCGGGGGTGGTCAGCGGCGCGTCCGCCACGATCACACGCACGGGTACGACTACGAGCTACACCATCGTTCTGCCGCGCACTGAGACCGGCGTGGCAGCGACGGCCACCCGATTCACGTACTCGTTCCTGCTGAATGACGCCGACGGCTCCGGCCGGGACGGCTACCTCGAATGGGGATCCGGAATCGGTAACGTCGCGGGCCCGACGCAGTATGTGCCGGTATACACAGCGCCATAACGACTTCGAAGGTGCGCGACCGCAGTTCCGGACTATCCAGGCGACCTGGACTCAATAAGAGGGACGGGTCATGCGCGCACCGCAACTGCGACAGGGGCGGAAGATGGATCAGCCCCGAAGATCAAGGGATTTGTCGGACAATGAAGCGACTGGCAATGGGCCCATTCCACGCGCTTCAGCGACCCTCTCCTGGAAGGCGCCTCGAATGGACCAAGGAAACACGGCGTTCGCATTTGAGGGAGGCGCTCTCGCGGCTCAGAACACCGGGCTGCTTCTGCGGCCGGGCTCGTCGCGTCAGGTCAGTCCACGCCTTCGGGCGCGTCGTAGGCGTGTCGCGCGATCGTCACGGACTGCATGTTGCTTTCCGCCCAGGACTTGAGTTGAGCGACGACCTTATGCAGAGACAATCCGAGGAAAGTGATCTCGTACGTCACTGTGACCGGGACCGTCGCGACGACCGTGCGCCTTACGAGTCCGTCGCGTTCGAGGCCGCGCAACGTCTGTGTGAGCATCTTTTGGCTGACGCCGGCGATCCGACGCCGAAGGTCGGAGTAGCGAGCGGGTCTGTCGTGGAGGGCGCTCAGCACGAGCACCACCCACTTATCCGACAGGGTCGCGAGCAACTGACGGCTCGGGCACGTCGCGAGGTACGCGTCGTAGGCGACCTTCGCCTCGAGCCTGCGCTGCTGTGCGGTCTGAGTAGGCATACGTTCCACTCCTAGAGGCTAACGCACCTGTGGGTGCCTACTTCCTTTCGGAGAGTAGTTCGACCAGCATTGCAGCGTTGCCACTCAAACGAAAGGACCACTCCATGCGCGCAGCGATCGTCACGAATCCCGGAGGACCGGAGGCCATCGAATTGGTCGACCTGCCGGACCCCGTGCCCGGCGAGGGAGAGGTATTGCTATCGCTGGAGGCGGCGGGCGTGAATCCCGTAGATGCTCAGACGCGCAGCGGTGTCTACCATGAGCTCGGGTGGGTATCGGTGACTTCCGTGGGTCTGGGATGGGATGCCGTTGGCGTCATCGTGGCGCGAGGTCCAGGTGTCTCGAGGCTCGCTGTCGGGCAGCGGGTCGCCGCCCTCATTGGCGGCGTCGACCGCGCGCACGGACCTTACGCCGAGCGGATGGTTATCGCCGCCGATGACTGCGCACTCGTACCGGCTTCGCTGAGCTCTGACCTCGCGGCGACCATCCCACTCAATGCCACCACGGCATATCAGGCGCTCGCGCTGGTCGGCGAACCACGTGGCCGCCGTCTGTTGGTCACTGGTGCTGCGGGCGGCGTTGGTGGGTACGCAATCGAGCTTGCTCGCGACCTCGGGTTCACCGTGACAGGCCTCGCGCGCGCGACAGACGCCGATTCGGTGCGCCGCACGGGCGCGATGTTCACAGAATCGCTCACTGGCGACATCTTGTTCGACGCCGTCCTCGATGCCGCCGCCGTGGGTAACGAAGCGCTCGCGAGCACACGCGATGGCGGTGACTATGTGGGGGTCATTCCGGTGGCCGTGCCGGACTCCGTCCGAGGCATCCGCACCCAGGCCGTAGTCGTGTCCCCTGACGGCGAACTGCTCAAGAAGTTGCTCAAGGCCGCGGTGGCTGACGCGCTCACGCCGCGGGTACACACTGTGATGTCACTGAGCGAGGTCCACGCGGCCCACCGACTACTCGACGCAGGCGGGTTCCGAGGACGTATCGTGCTCGACCCGCAACAGTGACCGCAATGGCGTCTTTCGAATCGTCTTGGCGTCTTGATCGCGTTACCCGGCCCTGCGGTCCGCCGCGGAAGAGGAGATCCCGCGGCCGCGCGCAGGGGCGCGATGCGTCCGACATCATCTGCTTTGTGTCGCTGCCAGGCGCGATGGAGCTCTGATTGCGCGCGCTCCACTGAGCAGCTCACAAGTCTGGCGGATGCGCGTCAGGTGTTCCTGTGAGGATGAGGCGCTCTGGCTGCCTCGGGATTATTCGGCGAGCTACCCTTGACCGAGTCAGAAGGCGATGCTGTTGCCCTCGGTTTCTTGGATGGCGTGTGCACCGAGCCTGCCCGTTGCTTCTCCATCACTTCTTCATATCGCTGTCTCTTTCACAATCCTCAAGACGTTCAGAACGCAGAAACCGGATGGTGAGACGAGAATGCCTAGAGCTTCGCAACAGGACCGCACAAGACCCGCGCGTGCCGACGAGCTGATCTCGCGTCGTGTCGTGTACCACCGGTTCGGTGGCCCCGAGGTTCTCGACATCGAGACGCGGCCAGTACCGACACCTGCCCCCGACGAAGTCTTGGTGCGGGTCGCGGCAGCTGGCGTAAATCCGGTGGATTGGAAGATCTTCAGCGGGGCACCGTTGTTCGACGACTATGACCGTAACCTGCCCTCCGGCACCGGGTACGACTTTTCCGGCACGATCGCCGCCATCGGAGACGCCGTGCCCCCTGAGTGGCAGCTCGGAGATCGGGTATTCGGCGGTTTACGCTTCCACGCGATGGCTGACCACCTCGTCATCCAACCCCGCCATCTCGCCCGCGTTCCCAACGACGTGCCGCTGGTGGTGGCCGGAGCCCTCAACGTGGTCGGCCGCACCGCAATGGCGAGCGTGCGATCGCAGCATCTCTCGCCCGCCGACACAGTGCTTGTCAGCGGCGCCGCCGGAGGTGTCGGTATCCTCACCGCGCAACTCGCCGCACACACGGGTGCACGAGTCATCGGAACGGCATCCCCCGCAATCATGCTCTCCTGCGACGGTTCGAGATCGAACCCATCGCCCACGGCCCAGGCCTCGTCGACCGGCTCCGCCACACCGCCCCTGAAGGAATCTCCGTCGTCCTTGACACCGTCGGACATGGCACTGTCGCCGCAGCCTTCGCGCTCGGCGTTCCTGCTCGACGCATCAACACCATCGCCGACTACCCTGCCCGCAGTGCCCACGCGGTCATGGGCGTTGGTGGCGCTGCGGCCGGCGTCAATGAACTCACCGAACTTGTCGCCCTGCTGGCCGAGAGGCGGCTCGAACTACCCATTGACTCAACCCACCCGCTCAACCAGGTACGCGACGCCTACGCTCGCTCCATTAGCGGACACGCCACCGGGAAGATCGTCGTCACGCCGGGCTGGGACTGACGACCAGGCTGACCCGCACGCGCAAAGAACGAGTCGTGACATACTCGCTGCCGGTTAGAGCATCCCGTTTACAGGGAATGCAGCAGGAGGAGACACGCCACCCCAGCAAGGCTTCCTCAGGGTTGCGAGGTCGGCACGCCGTCTGAGCTGCGTCAGCGTGCCGCACGATACGATCGGGTCTGCCCGCCTGGCGAACAAAGCGCGTCATCGACCCTCAAGTCCTGGACTACCAGCAGCGCGTGCTCGCCGCCGATTACATGGGCAGCTGCGCACACCGGGGCGTCTCGGCCAGCTATTCAGACTCGTCGGTCCTAGGCTGGGAGGGTCCCAGTGGTCGGATGAATTGCTGCGGTGTGAGCCGTGCGAGGAGTGGTGGATCGAGATGGTGATGAACGCGGTGGATCTCACTGCTGCAGCTTCGGCGGATGATGTGAAGGGCTTGCGTAAGGCTCTGCGTAAGGCTCTGCGTAAGGGTGTCAACGTCAATGCCCGCGGTCCGCAGGCCAATGCTACGGCGTTGCATTATGCCGTTCGCGCGGGGGCTCGGAACGCGATCATCGTTCTGATCGCGGCTGGGGCCGATCCGAACCTTCAGGATTTGAACGGCAACACCGCGCTGTGGGATTCGGTGTCGAGTACCAAATCTGGTCCGGATGTTGTCAAGGCGCTGATCGCGGCCGGGGCCGATCGGAATATCAGGAACAAGTCAGGGCGCTCTCCGCTTGACTACGTCAACTCGGTCGATGGCAAGGACGCCTCGATTTTCGACGTGGAGAGCTGACTGCGCCCACGGTCGAGGCTTAGCTGGCTCTCGCCGCCCATCACTCGGCGAGGGGCAGGAGGTGTGGGTGACGCCAGATGACGGTGCTGTCTGGGTCCGAGGACGTCGTGATCTTCGCCGCCCATCACTCGGCGAGGGAGCCGTGCGCGTGGCCCTGGGACTGGCCGCCGACTATCACTGCGGTGCGGTCAGCCGAGTTCGGTTGCTCCGTCCTCGATAGCCGGGGCAAGCCGCCAGTCAACTTCGGGCGATTGACGTTGACGAGGCCGCCCGCGGCGCTCAGGTGACGCCGGATCTGCGGTTCGTCAGTGCCGCGACTCTGATGTAGGGCACGGACATTCGCCGTCTGCTGCGGAGCCGGGGGTGCGTGGTTCCGCGAGCTGAAATCGTGGACACTCAGAATGGCGACGTCGTTGGCTGGATTACTTCTGGCTAGGGCGAGCTGCTGCGGGGTCTGCGGCCCAGTGTAAGACTCGGCGTATGCACCCAATGCAGCCGCCCGATTCCCCGCACCTGACGATAAGGCCCAGCCGTCAGGCCTTCGGCAGGGGGCTGGCCTTCCGGGCCGCGATCTTCCTCCCGCTTGTCGTCGTGGGGTGTCTCGGGCTGCAGAACACTGATCTGCCTGGCTGGGCGATCTGGACCGTCGTCGGCGCAGGGATCGTGGTGGGGGCGCTCGCGATCGCGACCATGGTCACCCGTGTCAGCGTCGACGGGACAGAGGTCGTGGTCCGCCGTCTCATCGGCTTTGAAAAGCGGGTGCCGGTGGGGACCGTGACCAAGACTGTCCTGGCGCTGCAGTACGAGCAGTTCGGCAGCGGAGTCGCACCTGCCTTCGCGGTCGTCGCCGGGGGAAGTAAACCGTTCCTTCGGTTGTCAGGTCAGGTTTACGACGCCGGGGACTTGATGGCCCTGAGTGACGCGCTCGGCCGGGCGGAGGTCATCGTCGAACCCGTGACGCCCGCTCTGTTGGAGCAGCGCCACCCCGGCCTGGTGCCGCTGTTCGAGCGCCGACCGTGGACGATCGCCTGGATCGTGGTCGGGGTAGCCGTGGTCCTCGGCGTCATCGTGGGAGTGGTGGCCGAGAGCTGACGCTCCGTCTGCTCCCGGACCGCGGTGCAGGGAGTCTGGGGAACGGCGCGGGACCGCTTGCTGGCTTTCCTGGGGGACTCCACCGTGCATGACCGTGCGATCGCGGCTCACGCTCGCTGCGGGAGATCACGGGCTGGAAACCCCTTCGACGCTGCGCGAGAAGCGGATCTATGCTTCGAGTGCAGGTGTGCCGATCGTGGTGGACGGTCGAGCACGGGGAACCTGTGCTGGTGGCCTGTCGTGCCGGGGGAGGGGGTCCAGGCGGCAGGTCCCTAGGCCGATAGGGCGGCAATACTGGGAGCAGCTACCTGGCCTACGTCGCTCGCTTCACTGCGGCCCGCCAACGGTGGTGTTCGCATCGAGGACTGCCTGCTCGCTCACCGCGGCGTCGCGACTACTAAGATGCTCCGCCGCGACGAAAGCTTCAACTTGTCCGGAGTTCACCCCGACGCGGTTGACGCGGGCATGTCGACACATCGGGTTCCGACCGGCGATTCCGATATGTTCATTGTCGATGAAACGGGCGCGCTGCAGTCAAAGTGACGGGTCTCGAAGCCTCTTGCGTTTCTCGAATTGGGCCAACGGGATGCACTACGTCGATGAAGTGGGCTGATCCGACGTCAGGCTGCGGTCGCCGACGGGCACGCCAGCCTCGCTAATATCTCATCCATGGAACCGCAGTACGGACAGGCAATCGAGCTCGAAAAACTCGACACGCCAAGGGGACCCGCGTGGGCCACCCTCCGTCCACTCGGAGAAGCGTGGGTGCTGTGGGTGCGCCGCGACGGTTCGCGCGATCGACAGCATCTGGGAGTGCTCACCCGTTCTCCCGACGCATACGCCTTTGTCAGCCGACGTGGTCACCGAAGCGGACCGGATGACTGGCTGACCCTCATCGTCGAGGTCGTTGCCCGCTACCGCTGAGGGAGATTGCTCCGTCCTGACGCCGCGACAACGTGGGCGGCTGCGGTGCGCACCCGATCATCGGACAGCCGCTGAGGGCGCGACCTGGTCCTTCCCTGTGGCGTGATCGCCGGCGTACGCCGAAAGGTGCCGTCGCTGTCTCGAGGCACCCGTGCGGGGGACGCCCATATCCCTCGCGCGGGGGACGCGAATGAGTACCTCGGCGACCTACGTTGGACGCACAGCCAGCGAAAGGACGAGAAATAGTGAAGAGCTCACGGAGTATGGACTGGGGAGTAGCCGTAGCGTGCGGTCTCGCCAGTAGTGCCCCATAAAGTGGTGTAGCCCGGTGGCTGGCTTCGTCGTAGACGTAGGCGCGGCCACCGTGTGATCCTTCGAGGAATCTCCTACAACCCACTCGAAAGGTGTCATCACGATGACCGCACCTCATATTGTCGA
>NZ_CAJQNT010000009.1 GCF_905479755.1 uncultured Schumannella sp.
CTGGGCTGCGGTCTCGGTGATGTCATATTCTCCACACTGAGGGTTGAACATATGTTGAAGTCAAGGGCGGTCGTTGAACCGCGAGTGCGATGAACGACTAGGTGTATGAGGCCACCACGTTGGTGACACCGACCGGCAGCCGTGATGCAGGCGGCCTTCCGTGCGATGCGCCGTGGGGTCGGTGGTAGTTGTAGTGGATGTTCCACACGTTGAGCGCTGCCGCACGCTCGTCTTCTGAGGTCCACTCGCGGGCGTAGAGGAACTCCTCAGCCAGGATCCGGTTGTAGCGCTCCACTTTCCCGTTGTGCCTGGGCGTGTACGGAGTGATCCGCTGGTGTCGTGAGCCGAGCATTGCCCTCGCGAAGGCGTCGGCGCGGTAGCACGCACCGTTGTCGGTGACGACGCGGTTAATGCGGGTAATGCCATGGGCTGCAAACCACGCCCTGGCCCTGTGAAGGAACGCGATGGCGGTGACAGCTTTCTCGTCGGACAACGCCTCGGTGTACGCCAGGCGGCTGTATCCGTCGACTGCTGAGTGGAGGTATACGTAGCCGCCGCGTTTGGTCTTCCTCTTTGCCTGCTCGGCTTTCTTGGCCTGGGTGGTACCGCGGCCGTGGATGCGCCAGCCGCCGCCGTCGGGGATCCGGCCGACCTTCTTCACATCGACGTGGACCATGTGTCCCGGCCATCGAGCATTGATCTTGCGAGGCTCGCGGTTCAGGTCCCCGTTAGGGTCAATGAACCGCCGACGGTTGAGTCCGAGCGCTGCGAGGTGGCGGCTCACTGTTCTGCGGCAGATCGGTACACCCTCTACGTGGAGTTCAAACGTGATCCGGCCGGCCGACCACTTGTGGTCGCGTCGCATCTGCTCGATCCGCACCACCACGTTGCCTGGTGTGGCGTGGGGCTGACGCCTGGGCGTGGAAGGGCGGTCGCACAGCCCGAGCTCGCCGTAGCGGCGATATCGGTTGACCCACTTGCTGGCACAAGCCCGGGAGATGCCCATCTCGGCGGCGACGTGGGCGATTGGACGGCTCCGACAGCGCTCGACGAGACGTCGACGCCCCTCGATGGATAGCGGCGAATTGGAAACTGGCAGGCACGGGAGTTCATGAGGCGGGAGTAGCGCCGCGCTGTTCGCGTTGGAGCGTCCGGTTCAGAGGGGTTCCAGAGACGGTCATTAGGCTCAACCCCGTGGACGACGGACTGAGCAGGCTGACGCCCGAGCAACGCGACCTGCTGGTGCACTGGGTGCCCGATGCGGAGGTTCTCGCCGATCACAGTTGGGGTTTGGTGGACACCACAGTCTTGGAGTTGAGGAGCAAGCAGGGGTGCCTCGTCTTGAAAGCTGGTGGGCCGGCCGACCACCACATCGAACGCGAGCTTCGAGCCCATCGGGAGTGGCTGGGGCCGTGGGTTGCGACCGGACACGCGCCGAGCTTGATGTACGGCGACTCCTCGGCAAAGCTGCTGGTCACCATGTACCTGCCCGGCCGGCTCGTGGAAGGAACATCTGCCCAGGACGACCCGGACGCCTACAGGCAGGCTGGCGAGCTACTCGCCAGGTATCACGGCCAGGTGTCAGAACATGATCCTGAGTGGCATGACAAGTTCCGCGAGCGAGTCGAGCGCCACCTCGGTCGACCACACCGGATCGATCCCATCATCGCGAAGTTGGCCTGCGATGAGGTCGCGACTTGGCCCGGGGGAGGGTCCATGGTCGTGCCGACTCACGGCGACTGGCAGCCTCGAAACTGGCTTATCGACGATGGAGTCGTGCGGGTGATCGACTTCGGGCGAGCCGATCTACGTCCGCCGACTGAAGATTTCGTCCGCCTCGCACGACAGGACTTCGCCCGCGATCATAATCTTGAAGCAGCATTCCTCGACGGCTACGGTCGCGATCCTCGAGAGCCCGAGCAATGGCGCAGAGACCTCCTCGGCGAAGCCGTAGGTACGGCTGTTTGGGCGTACGGCGTTGGCGATGAGGAGTTCGAGCGCTTCGGGCACCAACTCCTTCGGTCGTTGTACTCGAACGCCGACTGAGCGAAGAGTCGAACGCGGGCTTTCGTCACAGAGTCAGGGCCTGCAGCCCCAATCCCTCGGTAAATGGTTGGCCGCGTTGCGCGGCGACGTGGAACGCTGCCCGATGTGACGAGCAGCGAAGTGTGGGACGTAGAGACCGCCGCCAAGTACGACGAGGATGCCGCTGAGCACTTCTCACCGGACGTTCTGGATCCAACGGTCGACGTCCTCGAGCGGCTTGCCGAAGACGGCCCGGCACTGGAGTTCGCCATCGGCACTGGACGAGTTGGTATCCCGCTGGCGGCCCGCGGCGTCCCCGTGACGGGCATCGAGTTGTCGGAGCCGATGGTGGCCCAACTCCGACGGAAGATTGGCGACGACGAGCTGCCGGTCGTGGTCGGCGACATGGCTACCACGGTGGTCCCGGGCTCGGGGACGTTCTCGCTCGTCTTTCTTGTGTGGAACAGCATCTCGAACCTCCGGACGCAGGCCGAGCAGGTGCAGTGCTTCAGGAACGCGGCAGACCACCTTCGGCCCGGCGGGCGGTTCGTTATCGACCTCTGGGTTCCCCCGATCCAGCGTCTCCTGCCTGGCGAACAGGCGGTCCCAATGAGCGTCGACGAAGGTCACCTCGTCTTCGACACCTACGACCTCGTGACCCAGGAATGCGCCTCGCACCACTACTACCGCGACGACGACGGCAGCATTCGCTACGGGTCAGGCCACTTCCGCTACATCTGGCCGGCCGAATGCGACCTGATGGCTCAGCTGGCAGGCCTCGAACTCGAGTCCCGGTCGGCTGACTGGAAGGGGAGCCCGTTCCTCGCGACCAGCGGCAGCCACGTTTCGGTCTGGCGCAAGGTCTAGCCGTCAAGACGGCCGACAAGGGCAGCAGCCGCCGTCGCGATGGTCGTCGCGGCTAGCGTGGGCCCGCGTCGTCGCGAACAGCTGCAATGTAGGAGGCGTACGCCGTCGCCGAGTCGATGGCATGGCGCTCGATGGTGGCGGGGGAGTAGCCGAGGGCGTCGGCGATGATCGCTACGGGTGCGAGCTTCGTGAGCTCATGGAGCGTGCCGAGTCGCGCCGCCCGAGTGCTGAATACGTCCTTGAGGCGGCCACGCAGGTGGCCGGGGTCGACGTGGCGGCCAGGGGAGTAGCCACGAAACACCCAGTTGCTGTTGGGGTGTGACGCCGTCAAGTCGTTGCCCGGGTTAGCAGCGAGTTCTCGCCAAGGCTGGTCGAGTGGGTCGGGGAGCGCAATGTCGATCTTGCCCACGCGGACGGTGACGATCTCGTCGCTGACCTTCACGGCGTCCCAGGTCAACGCGACGACGTCTTCGATCTGCTGGCCGAAGACGAGGACGAGGATGGCGGCCGCGCGATCACGCCGCGTGAGCTCTTGGGTGTGCACGACGCGTTCTACGGCCCGGTCTTGATCAAGCGCGCTCATTCTCGCGCTGGTGCCGCGGCGGTGGCGCCGGACCTTCAGCTCAGTATGGACGAGTCGTGCCTTGATGGCCCACCCGAGGAAGCGGTCGCTGAGGAGTCGGGTTGTGGTGCCGTCGTTGATCCACGCGTCGAGGTGTTCCTGCTCGAGTTCGCCGAGTTCGATGGCGCGGTCGGTGAGCCAATTGACGAGTTCGATCGCGACCGTGACCGTTTGCTTGCTGCGTAGGAACGTGCCCTGCGACACGGTCTCCATCTGGTTCATCCGGCGCAGGTGGTGCCACCGGATGTAGCGCCGAATCACGTCGCGGTTCTCTGGGTCTCTGACGCGTTCGAGCGCCTCCTTTGCCCACTCCTCGTAGCGGGCGCGGTAGATGTCGCGTCGGGGGAGCGTGCCGTGCTCGACGAGCAGCCCTCGGACGAAGTCGCGTGTGTGGGACTTCGGCAGCGCGTCGAGGGCCTCGTGGGTGATGAGCGGCGCGATCGCGAGGTCCTGGAGGAACTCGGTGACGTGCTTCTGCCGGATCCAGGTCAGGCCGCTGTTGGAGCGTTTCATCGCCTTGAGTGCGGCCGCCATGGGGACGAGTTCTTCGGCCATGACCCCGGTTGTCGGGTTGGTGAGGAGCCGGTCGACGGTGACGCCGAGGACGCAACCCCAACAGCGCCCGCCGTCGTAGAGCTCGTCCTCCGCGCCGCATTGACGGCAGTCGATGTTGAGTACGACCCCGGAGCATCGCCGGCAGGCGGGTTGCTCGTCGACGACGCCTGGGAGGACGCCGTCGTGGCCGCATGCACAGCGGCCGCGAGTGCGTTTGGCCTGCTGGTAGCAGTAGGTGCAGACGCCTCCGTCAGGCCACCGGGCGACCGTCTGGTGGTGCTGCCCGCAGCGGCCGCAGGGCTCGGGCCAACGGGCCGGATCTTCGGCCTTGCGGGGTCGAGCCACGGCTACTCGTCTTCGTCGTCGGCGACGAGTCGAACCCGGTAGGCGATCGGATCTCCGGGCTTCACGCCAAGGTCCTCGCTGCGCTTGGGCGCGTTGGCGGTCGCCGCCGCGCGCAGCTCCACGACGATCTCGAACAGATCATTGGGCTCACAGTCCAAGATGTCGCACAGCGCCGCGAAGGTGCGCGCCGGGATCCGCTCAGGCGTGCCGGTCACAAGCCGATAGACCTGGCTCTCGGACAGGTTGATGCCGCGCGACTTCAGGAGAGGCATCAGTTCAGTGGTCTTCCAGAGGTTGCGCTGTGCCATGACGGTGCGCAGGTTCCAGCGGAAGCCGATGCGACGCTGCTCAGCCATCGGTGTCCTCCGCTCGATCACCGTCGGACTCTCGGGGCAGACCGACGTACCTTTGCGTCGTTGAGGGCCACACATGGCCGACTTGCTTGTATGCGATCTCGCTGGTCGCGGGGTCCAGGGGAGTGTGCTCACTCATCGAGGTTCTCCTCTCGCTTGCCGATCCGGCGGGCGATCATCTTCTGGACGGTCTTCTGCTTGAAGTCGGCCGACACCGACGTGTACAGACTGGTGGTCGAGGCGTACGAATGCCCGACCTGGGTCTGAACGAACGCCGGGTCGTACCCGGCTTCGATCAGGTGCGTGACGTACGAGTGCCGCAGGCAGTGAAGGCCGAGCTCCGCAGGAAGGCCGGCTGCGTCTCGGGCCGCGGTGAATGCGTCGCCCAAGCCGCCGACCGTCACTCGGTCACCGCGTTCACTGGGCCACAGTGCGGAGGACCGATCAGCAGTCGCGAAGCGGTCCCGGCCGCCGGGGGACGTCCACATCTGCATCATGCCGACCGACCAGTCGAACTTCGGAACGGTGAGCACCGTCCGGCGTCGCGGGCCCGAGCCAGCAGTTCCCTTCGCCCAGCGAACCGTCAGCGCGCCGAACCTGCCGTAGTCAGGCACGTGCGGGTTGGGGCCGAAGTCGTGCAGGTCGAGCATCGCCAGCTCACGCCTGCGCAGACCGTAGGCGTAGCAGAGTTTGAAGGCGATGGAGTCCCGGAAGAGCGTGAGCCAACGCTTGCTGCCTGCCGCGCGAGCTGCGTCGACCTCGTCATCGAGAAAGCTGAAGAGCTTCTCCAACTCGCTGCGCGTGAACGAGCGACGAGCTGGCGGAACCGCATCGTCCGTGGTGTGTTTGGGGCTGTTCCAGTCGAAACAGATCTGCGCCGGGACGTCGCCGAACGTGCGGTCGCAGAACTCGGCCCATCCGTACGCGGGGTTGGTCAGGAACGAGCAGAACATCGCCACCGCGTTGCTGTCTGCCCGCAGCGTGGTCAGGCTGATCGGTTTGTCTCCGGACCGGCGGTCGCCCATGTAGTCGTCGATGTCGACGGGCTGTCAGGTCCACGGGAACTTGCCCGAGTACGCCTGAAATCGCCTAACGACGCCGCATCTGGTCTTGATCGTGTCGACCTGGAGGCCACGGGCCAGCATCTGTGCACTCCACCGGTCCAGCATGGCCTCGAAGACGCGCTCGTCGGCACGGAACAGTCCAACGGCGTCGTCGCGGAGGAACCCCGGAACGAAGCCCGGAACCGACTGATCCATCGCCACCTCACAACAGCGGAAACTTGCATTAGATGCAAGTAACCTACGCTCACCTGCTGCGATGCGCCATCGACCCGCCGATGTCGGGGTGTCGTGTCGAACGCGATCTACCGGGCTGACCTGCGGGAACTGCGCGATCGACCAGAGACGGGAGTTCTCGCATCTAATGCAACTCCCGATAGTTGTGTGGCAATAACGTGCTTTCTGTAAAACGAGGAGGGGGCCCGGCCGCGTACGACCAGGCTCGCCTCCTCAAGGGGCAAGGCTGGTGGACTGGCTACTGGAGGGGAATTTCGACGCCACGCTCGCTCTCTGGTCGTGGGCCGAAGATTCGCCGGTCTGCCTCATTGATCCGCGCGTCGTTGATGCTGGCCTCGCGTCGCTCCATCAGGCCTTCGGTGCTGAACTGCCACAGTTCGTTGCCGTAGCTGCGCCACGACTGTCCCGTCGCGTCGTGCCACTCGTACTGGAAACGGACGGCGATGCGATTCTCGCGGAATCCCCACAGGCTCTTGCGCAGGGCGTAGTCGAACTCGCGCTCCCACTTGCTGGTCAAGAACTGGATGATCTCCTCGCGACCGGTGACGAACACGTCGCGGTTACGCCACGCTGAGTCGGGCGTGTAGGCCATGGCGACCCGCTGCGGGTCGCGCGTGTTCCAGGCGTCCTCGGCTGCCTGCACCTTCTGCAGTGCCGTTTGCTCTGTGAACGGAGGGAACGGTGGGCGTGATTCGTTCATGATTCCTTCCTCGTTGAGAACGGACGTTCTCAACGTGTGTTCAGCTATCGTAGAGAACGCCCGTTCTCAACGTCAAGAAGGACTCCCCATGCCAGCGCCGATCAGCGAAGAACAGAAGACCCGCAGCCGCGCCGCACTCCTGGACGCCGCCGAAGCGCTCTTCTATGAACGCGGCATCCAGGCGGTCAGCATGGATGCCATCCGCACCGCCGCAGGGATGCCCTTGAAGCGGATCTACGGGATGTTCTCAACGAAGGAAGACCTGGTCGTTGCGGTTCTGCAGCGACGAGATCGCCGCTGGCGAGCCAGCCTGACCGAATACGTGGAGCAGCACGAGGATCCTCGCGAACGGGTGTTGTCAATCTTCGACTGGCTTGAGCGATGGTTCGCCGAGCCCGACTTTCGCGGCTGCGCCTGGATCAACGCCTACGGCGAACTGGGCTCCACCTCACCTGCGATCCTCGTCGAGGTCCGTGCACACAAGCAGGCCTTCCACGAACAGATCGCTACGTGGGTCGAGGCTGCCGCGAACGTGCCAGCAGAACCTGTGAGCCTCCTGGCTGAAGGCGCGATCGTCACCGCCGCGTTCACCGGAGACACGAGGGCCGCCCGCCCCGCTCAGGCCGCCGCCAAAGCCCTCATCAACTGAGCGTCAACAACCTTTCGTCCCGCAACAACTAGGCATCGGAAGGCCGTTCGCCAGCAGCCGTTGGCGCTGGTGTGGGAGGTTGTCCGTCGCTGGGCGACTTACCCTTGCTGGTAATCATCACGACGCAGGCCAGCGCCAGGAGCAGGACGGCGGCACCGGCGGTGATGGCGGATTGTCCAGCGTTGAAAGCCGATTGCGCCGCTTCCAATAGCGTGTTCCCGACCGTTTCGGGGAGGGTGTCGGCAGTTGCGACGGCGTTCTGGAGTGACTGCCCGGCTTGCTCGGCATCGCTGGCACTCAACTCCGGAGGAAGCGAGAGTGTGTTGCGGTAGACCACTGAGGCGGCGGTGCCAAGAACGGCGATGCTCAGCGCTGCCCCGAGTTCGGAACTTGTCTCCGACAGCGCCGAAGCCGACCCCGCGTGATCGGGCGGCGCAGCAGCGACGGTGAGATCAGTGGCCAGAGAGAGAAACGCGGTCACCCCAACGCTCAGTGCGACACCGCCCAGCAGCACCAAGACGAGTGACTGCGTGGGCGTGGCCAACGCGATACCGAACAAGCCGATGCTCGCGGCCCCCAGACCGAGGACGATGACGCGCGGTTTCGATAGCCGGGTAATGAGGACACTGGCCAGAATCGCGCCGCCGATCCCGAACACGGCCATCGGAATCATCGCCAGCGACGCCAGCAGCGGAGAGAGGCCGAGCACGAGTTGCATGTACTGAGCCAGCGACATATTCGGCCCGGTGAGCGCAAACATCCCGACCGCGACGATCAGCAGTCCGAGCCTGACGCCAGGCACGCGGATCAGGTCGCGGTCGATTAGGGGATGCCGTGCACGGCGCTGATGCCACACGAACCCGGAACCGGCTGCCAGCGTGAGAGCGAGAAGAAGCCACTCGGGCACACCCCAGACGCCGGAGGCTGCTTGCTTGAGCAACGCCATCGCCGAGACCACCAGCGTGAGACCGATCAGAGCACCGACGAGGGGCAACGGCGCGGGCGTCTTTGCACGAGACTCCGCTACCCACAGTCGCAACCCGAGCAGCAGGAGCACCACGACAGGGGCATTGATGATGAACACCGACCCCCAGGGGAAGAACTCAAGCAGCCCGCCAGCGACCACCGGCCCCAGCGCACCGCCCGCCGCGAACGCTGCCGTCCACAGGCCGATGGCTCTGGCGCGTTGCTGTTCGTCGGTGAACGTCGTGCGGATGAGCGCGAGCGTCGAGGGCATCAGCGTGGCACCACCGAACCCCATCATCGCGCGAGCGAAGATCAGCCACCCCGCGGAGGTCGAAAACGCCGCAGCCAACGACGCGAGACCGAACAGCACCGCCCCGATCACGAGCAGGCGGCGGCGTCCGATGCGATCCCCGAGCCTGCCCGCCGGAATCAGCAGCGCAGCCAGGACGAACCCATACACGTCCATGATCCACAAAAGTTGCGAACCAGACGGACGCAACTGCTCACTCAGCGAGGGCACCGCGAGGTAGAGCACCGTGAGATCCATCGACACCACCACAACCGGCAGCAGCAACGTGGTCAGGGCCAGACGCTGGCGTGTACTCATCTTCATACCCACGACGCTAGAACTTGAACATTGGTTGAAGTCAAGCCATGCTGGAAGCATGACTATCATCGAGACTGACGCGCCCGAGTTGCTGACGGTCGGCGAGACGGCTGAACTCAGCGGCACCGCGACCTCGGCGATCCGCTTCTACGAGCGGCAAGGGCTCATCGAGTCACAGCGCACCTCCGGCAACCAGCGCCGTTACCAGCACTGGGTTCCCTGCGTGGTTCGCGTAGCCCGGGTCGCCCAGCGCGTCGGGTTGTCCGTGCAGGAGATCGCCAAGGTGCTGGAAGACGTTCCGGACGAGCCGACCCCCGAGGACTGGCAACGACTGACCGACCACCTCATCGCCGATGCTGAACGCCGGATCGCCGAACTCCACGCCGTGCTCGCAGACCTGAAATCTGAAACCAAGCGCTGCGACCTTCCCAGTCGCTGACTCCCGACTCCTACATTCGAACTCGCGACCCTCTACGACAGCGCCGTCGTTCCTGCCTCAGTTTGCTGAGGCTTTTTCGAGCACCTGATATTTCCCCCACACGTCTGGCACTAAGAGTGCGGGCCGCGCGCTGCGCGCGCACCTGACCCCCGAGATCGTCCCTCCTGTGACGGTCTTGGGGAGGGGCCGTCGTGGTGATGACCATCCGGGTCATGTCGTCCGGCAAGGGCTACGAGTACCTGTTGAAATCCGTTGTCGTTGGTGATGGTGATCGGGAGATGAGCAGCCCGCTGACCCGGTACTACACCGAGTCCGGCTGCCCGCCCGGAACGTGGGTCGGCACCGGCCTGATGAGCCTCGACGACGGGCGCAGCTCAGCGTTGGCCGAGGGCGACACGGTGACCGAGGAACACCTGGCCCGACTGCTCGGTGATGGCATCCACCCGGTCACCGGCGAGAAGCTTGGCAAGAGGTTCCCCTCGCTGCAACCCCCGCGCGAGCGGATTGCGGCCCGTATTGCACGACTTGACGCCGACTTGCGAGGCGAGGCACGGACCGAGGCTGTGGATCGCATTCGCGAGGAGGAGGTTGCGAAGAAGCCGCGCACCGCCGTTGCAGGGTTCGACTTGACGTTCTCCCCGCCGAAGTCGGTCAGTGCGATCTGGGGCTTGGCCGACGCGGGAACGCAAACGCTGATCGCGCAGGCGCATCACGCCGCGATGCGCGACACGATCGCGATGCTGGAAGATCGCGTCACCGCAACCCGCGTAGGCGCGGGCGGTATCGCGCAGATGCCGATCATGGGCGTGATCGCCACGGCGTTCGACCACTACGACTCCCGAGCCGCCGACCCGCAACTACATACGCACGTCGTGGTGTCGAACAAGGTGCAGGGCGAGGACGGACGGTGGCGCACGCTCGACTCCCGCCGACTACACAAGGCCGCTGTCGCTCTCTCCGAGTCGTACAACGCCTTCGTCACCGACCACACCGCGCGGCTTCTCGGCGTGACGTGGGTGCCGGTCGACCGGGGCAAAGACCGCAACACCGGGTGGGAGATCGAGGGCGTACCGGCAGAACTGATCGCGGAGTTCTCCCGTCGCACCACCGGAGGCGTTGACGGTAGGGAGGGCATCGAACAGGTCAAGAACCGGCTGATCGAGCAGTACGTCGCTGAGCACGGGCGGCAACCCTCGGCGGCGACGATTGCGAAGCTCCGCCAGCAGGCGACCTTGGAGACCAGGCCCGAGAAAGAACTGCACTCACTGTCCGAACTCACCGCCGACTGGCGTGCGCGAGCCGAGGTCGTACTCGGTGAGGACGCAACTACGTGGGCACAACACCTGCTCGACCGGGGTGCGACCAAAGCCCGACTCCGCGCGGATGATCTCGGGCTGGAGCAGATCGAGGATCTCGCATCCGTGGTGCTGATGGAGGTAGCGAACAGGCGTGCAACCTGGGGGCGATGGAACCTGCACGCCGAGACGATGCGGCAGATCATGGGTGTCCGGTTCGCAACCACCGACGACCGTATCCGCGTGCTCGATCAGATCGTCGCGCACGCCGAGGCCGAATCGCTCCGGCTCACCCCGGACTACGACCGCGCCGTACCCGCCCACTACATCGAGGGTGAGGGCAACAGGTTCCAGCTGGTCGATCAGATCGCATACTCCAGCCAAGACATCCTCGACGCCGAGCAGCGCCTCCTCGCGCACAGCCAGCGCACTGGCGGGCCAGCACTGACGGCGCGGCTCGTCGCACGTCACACTTCCCGCAAGATCAGGGGCGTCCGGCTCGACCCCGACCAGACCATCGCTATCACCCGCATCGCCCGCTCCGGGCTGACCCTCGATCTGCTCGTCGGCCCCGCCGGTTCCGGCAAAACCACCGCGCTGCGTGCCCTGCATCGGGCATGGACAGCAGCGCACGGGCGCGACTCAGTGATTGGCCTCGCACCGTCAGCAGCAGCCGCCGAAGTGCTCGGCGACTCGCTCGGTGTTCGGGCGGAGAACACCGCGAAGTTTCTCTACGAACACCACCACGGGCGTTGGAACCTCGAAGCCGGGCAGCTCGTGCTCGTGGACGAGTCCTCCCTGGCCGGAACTCTCGCGCTCGATCGGATCACCGAGCACGCCGCCGAGGTCGGAGCCAAGGTCGTGCTCATCGGCGATTGGGCGCAGCTGAGCGCGGTCGAAACAGGTGGGGCGTTCGGGATGCTCGTCCGCCACCGCGATCAGGTTCCCGAACTCACCGATGTGCGCCGCTTCGCCAACGACTGGGAGAAGACCGCGAGCCTCAGCCTGCGACACGGAAACACCGACGCGCTCGACGACTACCAGGCGCGCGGCAGACTACTCGACGGCGACGCCGAGACGATGCTCGACAGCATCTACGAGGCATGGCGCACCGACCGCGACGAAGGCCTGCGCACGCTGATGATCGCGGGCACCGGCGAGATGGTCGCCCAACTCAACGAACGCGCCCGCGCCGACCTGATTGAAGCCGGACAGGTCGAGGCCGATGGCCTGCGTCTGCACGACGGCACCACCGCAGGCGTTGGCGATCTCGTCGTCACCCGGCTCAACGACCGCCGCCTGTCCGCCGGCAGAGCGTGGGTCAAGAACGGCGACCGTTGGCAGGTCACCCGCCGCTACGGCGACGGTTCGCTCGCTGTGCGCCGCTTGGGGCGCGGCGATCAACCTCACGGCAAGGCACTCGTGTTGCCCGCGAGATACGTGCGTCAGGAACTCGAACTCGGCTACGCCTCCACGGTTCACCGTGCCCAAGGAGCAAGCGTCGATACCGCGCACGCGCTGGTTGATCCCGAAGCCTCGTCACGGGAGTCGTTCTACGTGGCGATGACGCGCGGCAAGCTCCGCAACCATGCCTACGTGATCGTGCCCGACCCGCACGAGGTCGAGCCGCATCTCGACCAGCCTGAACTGCTGACCCTGACAGACCGGCTCGCCAAGGTGCTCGCCCGAACCGACGCCGACCTGTCCGTGACCGAAACCTTGACGCTCGAGGTAGACCGGCACGCCTCGCTGTCCACGCTGCTGGACGAGTACGACGTGCTCGCCCGCGAAGCACAGACCGACCGCTGGGCCACGCTGCTCGATGGCGCACCGTTCCCCGAGAACGTGGCCGACGACGTGTTCACCAGTCCCTACTATGAGCACTTGGAGAGCGCACTCGCGCGTCACGAGGCAGCCGGCCATCTCGCCGCGGTCGCGCTCACCGCGCTCGCACCGAGGATCACACCGGGCGAAGACCAGGCCGACCCCGCCGCGCAGCTGGCTGACATGCTCGACCAAGCCACTCAGAAGCTCCGGCCCGGTAAACGAACCAGGGTACGAGTCGCCGGACTCATCCCGACGCCCGCCGAGCCGATCGCGTACGACATGCAGACCGCACTCACCGAACGGCAGAGACTCATCGAAGCCGCCGCAGGGCGACTCGTAGATGAGGCACAGAGTGTCGGAGCAAGCTGGGCCTCACGACTTGGCAAGCCTCCGACCCAGCCAAGAGCGCGAACGCAGTGGCAGGCGCACGCGGTCACCATCGCGCTGTATCGATACCGCTACGAGGTGACCGGCTCCTCGCCATTGGGAGAGGCCCAGAGCGTCCGCACGCCCGAACAAGCGGCCGAACACCGGACAGCGCGGTCCGCCTTCGCTCAGCTCCGGCAGCTCAGCACACGCACCGACAGCTTCCAGCGCCCAAGCATCGACCGTGTACGCCGACTCTAGGTAGGGGTTGGTTCTGCCTGCGCGAGGACGTGTGTCTCTCGTACACTGATGACATGTGACCGTGCTCGCGAGGAGGAGTTCCATGTCGATAGAAGCGGACGCCTCCAGACAGGGTGGCTCCCAGCTCTCAGGCCCATCTGGTGTGGATATTGCCAGTGGGGACAGAGCGAGGCGGTGGCTGAAGTGATTGACACACAATCATCTGGCGACGACGGGTCGCGTGGTGCGCGCTGGGTTCGTGCGGCTCTGCAGGTGAACCCATACGGGTATGTTGGCAACCCTTCGCCCTCCAAGAGCTTCGCCGATGAGGCGGCCTACAACGCTGCACTGATCGTCGAACTAAAGGCTCAGCAGATCGAGCTAATCGCGATCACGGACCATTGGAACGCGAGTAGTGCGTCTCAGCTCATCGTCGATGTGGAGGCTGCAGGCATCGTCGCACTTCCTGGCTTCGAGGCGAACACCTCTGAAGGCATCCACTTGCTGGTGATATTCGAACGTGGCACAGCGATTGAGCAGATCACTGCGGCGATCGGCGCTTGTGGGTTGACGCCTGGTGCGGCGAAGGGCACTACGAAGAAGTCTTACGGCGACATTTTGACGGATATGTGCGGGCGAGGCGCTTTAGTTATTCCGGCACATGCCAACGTCGCAAACGCCGGGCTCCTGAGTCGAGCCAAGGGCGACACTCTCGCCGAGATGGTTAAGCACCCAGATTTGCTCGCCATCGGCATCACCCCCTCCGCAGCCCCGCTTGGCGATCAGATCAAGATCCTCAAGGGCACCAGGCCCTACGATCGGCCGCACTCGCTCGTTGCCATTCATGCAGATGATGTATCCGATCCTGCGACCCTGGCCTCTGCTGGTGCGAGCACTTGGTTCAAGATGAGTAGTCCGAGTTTGCTTGGACTTCGCCACGCAGTGAAGACACCAGAGACGCGGGTTAGCACAGTCGATCCGGCATCGACGTCACGCGTGCTGCTCCGCGAAATTTCATGGGATGGCGGCTACCTCGACGGCCAGAGGATCTATCTTGCTGAAGACCTCACGGCGCTCATTGGCGGTCGAGGTACTGGTAAGTCCACTGCTATCGAAAGTCTCCGCTACGTGTTGGAGATTTCGCCTATCGGTCAAGCATCAAGTGATGACCACAAAGACATGGTCAAAAACGTGCTCGGCGCTGGAACGGTAGTCTCGCTTGTTGTGGACGTGGTGACTCCGAGTCCCGCACGTTTCACGATCGAGCGCACCATCAACAACCCGGCAATAGTCCGTGACTCCAGCGGTACGCAAACAAGTCAGCGGCCACGCGATGTTGTCGGAAACCTTGAGATCTTTGGTCAACACGAACTCGCCGAGCTGGCCCAGGACAAAGACCTCATGGCCGAACTGGTCGCGAGAGTGGCAGGAAAGCCAACGTCGCCCGCCGAACGAGATCAGCTTCTGAAAGACCTGGCCGACAATCGGGACGATATCGCTAAGCACGAGCGGGATCGCGAAGCGTTGGAGAACGAACTCGCAGACATTCCGCGCCTTACCGAGAGCATGGAAGCCTTCGAGAAGACCGACCTTGCGGCGAAGCTTGACCAGAAGACCCGGCTTGATAAGGACGAGGCGGTGCTCACCGAGGCGTCTGAGCGAGTCCAGCAGGTTGAAGACTTCATTAGTGGATGGGGGCTTGAGGCTCTGAGTGAAGAGCTTCGCGCTGAGCTCGCTGATGTCGATGACTCTCCACGTAAAGGTACTTTGCAGCAACTCAAGCCAGTGCTCGATGCGCTCGCCAAAGTGTTGGAGCAGACTGCCGCAACGGCGCGTTCCGCCGTTGACGATGCGAAGAAGAAGATCGAAGCGACCGAGCAGGCTTGGAAAGACGGGACCAAAACTGAGAGCGACGGTGTCGCGGCCGTTCTGCGTGAGTTGGTCGAACAGGGGCACAAGCCTGATGAGTACCTGACTCTGCAGTCGAATCTGATTCGGCTGAAGAAGCGAGCGGAAAAGCGGGCTAACTTCGACAAGGAAAAGAAGAAGCTCCTGGGGGCGCGAGCCAAGTTGCTCCGTCAGCTCTCCGATATCGACAAGAAGACCGCGTCCGATCTCAAGAAGGCCATCAAAGCTTCAAACGAGGCAACTGCGGGTGCTGTCATAGTGAAGCCGATCGCCTCGCCGGATCGAAGCCAGATCAAAGCGGTAGTCTCCAAGCACTTCTCGACCCAACGTAGTCAAATATTCTCGGCCATCGATAAAGATGACTTCAGTGTCGCGGCATTCGTGGCGGCTGCGCGATCAGGCTTAGACGCTATCTCTGCGCTGGGTATCACTGGGGCTCAAGCGAAAGCCATCGTCGAGTGCGGCGAACCTCTGTTCCGGGAGTTCGAAGAGCAGACCGTTGGATTGGCAGTGGAGGTGCAGCTGAACGTCGCCGTCAAAGGTCAGCCAGCGACCTGGCGTCGCCTTGAAGACCTATCGAAGGGCCAACGAGCGACTGCCCTCCTGCTGCTCCTGCTCGGAGCGTCGATGAGCCCTCTGGTCATCGACCAACCCGAGGACGATCTGGACAACCGATTCGTTTACGACGGAGTTGTCCAGAAGCTGCGATCGTTGAAAGGAACTCGGCAGCTGATTGTCAGTACGCACAATGCTAATGTTCCCGTTCTTGGAGACGCCGAGTTGGTTGTGACGCTCGAGGCCGATGGACAGCGTGGGCGAACAGTTGCCGATGGCGTCGGATCGCTCGATGACCCGACGGTCCGAAAGTACGCGGAAGACCTGCTCGAAGGCGGACGTGCGGCGTTCGACGCACGAAAACGCCTCTACGACTTCTGATAGCACATGCCAACTTCATCGCTGCCCGCTGCGAAGACAGCATCATGACGGACCAGCCCGAGCCTTCACGACATCAAGAGATTAGTGCGGTTGCGCAGCAGATGCTTGCTCTCGGCGAGTCGGGCCGCTACGAGTTCAAGCGCGACGTTGAAGCTGTCTCGGTCGGTCTTCTCGCTGCCCTCGCAAACTGGGTGGCCGCTGAACCGGACCGCGAGGTCGCCCACCTTGTCGTCGGGGTAGATGAGGTAGAGGACAAGACCACGGGGCTCGTGCACGGGCAACCTTTCGGATTGCCCAGAGGTCTCGATAAGGCCGTATCCCGTATTCAAGACGTGGCGAGCAAGACACGACCAGTCCCGGTCGAAGTCTTCATTGTGGAGGAGGGAGTAGCCGAGCCAACGCCGTTCGTCCGCGTAGAGGTGCGCCCGACCATGCCGCCACACTTCGATGACCAGGGCCGTCGCCAAACGCGGCAGGGCCGTTCCACGCGCGCGCTGACAGATGAAGAGCTGCTACGCATCTACCTGGACCGCGAAGCGGGTAGTTTTGCGATGCGCTTCCGTCAGGTCAGTGATGAACTTCGTTCAGCTGTCGGCGCCGTGGGCAGTCAGGTCGACCAGATCGCTGAAGGGATCGAGAACAACGTCGCTACACCAATCCTGGCGCTCACCAGAACCACACACGACGCCGCAGACGCAGCAGAGTCTGCCTCATCTTCCGCAGACTCCGCTGCGTCTTCAGCCGATACCGTGTCCTATGAAGTCGAGCATGTACAACGCATCGTTCGTGAGCTTCAGCGAGTCGTCGAGGACATCCAAGACGACTCCACTCAGAACCTGGCATACAGAGTCATGCGGCTTCGGCGAAAGGTCTGGTGGAACTTCACTGTCGACACCTGGGAGCACAAGTCCAAGCGCGCGGATCAGTTGGAGTCTCGGCTCCGTGAGCTTCTCTCCGGCGAGGTCTCCCTTGAGGCAGACCGGAACACCTGGGAACTCCGAGTCTGGCAAGACCTACTCAAGGACCGCCGTGCACAGCGCGGTGAACGCGGCACACAGAAGTGGTGGGATGCAGCAATCCGTGAGGTCATCTTGTTCATGGAGAGCCCTGCGTACGCCGCACCCGACCTGCCAGAGCTTCGTGCCGCGCTTAAGGCCGACCTCGACCACGAGATTGACGATCCCGATAGCGTGACGAACCTATTCCGCAGGCTCGTCGAAGACTCGTAAGCAGTCACCCGAAGTAGTGGTGCTCCTGCTCACCGCGCCTTCGGTCCGTGACGTCACAGCAAGTCCTTAGTGTGCGTCCATACGGTCATCCGATGCACCTCGAACCTGCGGCAGATGGAGACTACGCTCTCCCCGTTCGTGCGGGCAGTTCGGATAGCGTCTACTTGGCTCTCCGTGAGGGGTGTTCTAGATCGTCTCCCAGGGTTCGCGACAACCTCCGACTCATCCTCAGCGGCACCGTCTGGTTCGTCGCCGAGAACGAGTTTCGCCTGATTCCACGCGGAACTTAGCCGCTCGAACCTCTGCCAGGTGTTCGGTTTGAGTCCACCCGCGTCCACTCTTCGAAATGCCTGGTGAGGAGGTCTTTTCTCCGAGTTCACGTCCAGTTCACGGTTGGTGCCGTCAGGTTCCGTGCCAGACAGCGTGCCAAAAAGGCGATCGAATTGGGTCGTTCCGGACGCAAAACGGCCCCCGATGGTCACTTCCGCCGAGGGCTTCCTGCGCGGGGTCAGATCAGTTGGCGACTGCGCGCAACGCCGCGTCTATGTTGGCGGCGATCACTGCTCCGCGCTCGACCGCAGTCCGCTGATACAGCAGCACCGCCGCCGGGGTCGAATGCCCGGCACGGGCTATTAGCTCGGGAATCGTCGCGCCCGACTGGGCTGCAAGCGTCAGTCCGGACGCACGCATGTCGTGGAACGTGAACTGTTCAAGCCCGACCCTCTTGCGATCACGCTTCCACGCACTCCGGAGTGCAGAGCGCGTCACCGCGCGCCCGTTGCAAGGAAAGCTGGAGACATGGTTTCGGCTTGCCGAGGGCCTGGACGTTGAACTGGCCACCGGTGTCTCTGCGTTGCATGGCTCTGGCCGCGAGCGCCGCCAAGCGGCAGGAACCTACTGCACGGCGAGATGTCGGGTCCGCCCGGCACAAATCCGCCCGGTGTATGTCCTGGCTCGTATTCGGGAACTAGCGAGGCTTCGCTTCGTGATTTCGAGAAACGACGCGGTGCGCTCCTCGGCCGTCAGATCGACAGATGTCTTCGCCCGTCACTAGCTTTCTTGCATGGAGTTCACCGCAGCCGAACTTGTCGCAGCGATTAGTGAGGTTGACACATCTGAGGTCATGCTTAGGGAGCCAGTAGAAGCATTCGGCGCGTTTCGCGAGCTGGCGGAGGGCTATCCCGAGGACGGTCCCCACCGAGTCGCGCTCGCGGCACTGTCGAACGTGGCCGGGATGATGCTGAAGCCCGACCGCTGGGAATCCCCATACGTACCGATGATGCAGTTCGGGGATCGGCGGAGCTGGCTCCCAGAGGATCTCACCGAGGTCCACATCGACTTCCTGCGGCAAGTGCGTTCGCAACTCCCGCCGGGTCAGCTTCGCGCACAGATAGTCGATGTCTTGTTCTTGCGGGTGACAGATGGTCGTGAACGATACGAGCTGGCGCAGGAGGTCGTACAAGCCTGGATCACGGTGGGGTTGCATGGAGAACTTGATCGAGAAGAAGAAAACGGTTGGCGTCGTGCAATTGAGATTGCCCTGCGATTCGGATTCGCCTCGCAGGTGACGGAACTTGTCGGCCTTGCGATGGAGCAGATTCGATCGGAGAGAGCAGCGCCCGCATGGCAATCCGCTCGCGTACTTCATGAGTCTGGTGCCGGACGTGAACACGCGGAGGAGATCAGCAGACGGCTGAGAGACCTGGCGGCCACGGTCGAGGATCTGCACTTCCGTCGCGAAATCCTCGATCAGGCGCGTCGGTGGGCGACGAGCAGTCAAGACTCTGCGGGCGTCGCCGAGATCGACGAGCAGCTCGGTGATCTCTGGTGGGAGGAAGCAAAGCGACGGAAGTCGTCATCGCACTTCCTGGCCAGAGACTGCCTTGGAAACGCATACAACCAGTACAAGCGCATCGAGCGGAGCCGGCGGTCGGCAACGACGAACCGAAGGCTCGCACGATTGCCGCGCAAAATTCGCGAGGAGGGGGAACTTGCGCTCGGTGAGATGAATGCTGTTGAGTCAGATCCCATCGATCTGACGGTGCTGAGGCAGCAAGCCGACGAAGTACTTAAGGAGGACGACAACCTTCGCGCCCTGGCTTCATGGTTCACTCGGGTCCCGCTTGATCCGGTCCAACAGGCGCGTGCAACCGCGGAAGAGTCGATGCGCGAACACCCCATTCAGCATCTGTTCTCCCGAACGACCGTGGCAACTGATGGCCGAACGGTGCAGCACTCCGCGAGTGCTCGCGGGCAAGGGGAAGTCCCAGGCGATGTCTGGAGCGAGATGCTGCGCCACTGGGAGTTGAAGGTTGGAATTCTTGCCCACGGCTACATCTGGCCAACGCTCGTCGAACTGAGCACCAAGTACAAGCTCGCGCCCGGCGACTTCGCGCTAATGGTTCGATCCTCTGCGTTCGTCCCACCTGAGCAAGAGCGGCACTATGTGATGGCGCTCCACAACGGCTACTACGGCAGACTAAGCGAGTCGATCTTCGTGCTCGCCCCTACCGTCGAGGCGTGTGTCCGTGCGTGTCTGCAGAGGGCTGGGATCGAGACCAGGAACCATCGCTCGGACGACACCGAGATCGAACCAGGACTGAGTGCGCTGATGGAGCTGGATGGTGTCGATGACGCGCTCACACCTGACCTGGCCTGGAACATCAGAGCGCTCTACTGCGGGCCGCTTGGCCCGAACTTGCGCAACCGAGTGGCCCACGGGCTTCTCTCCGAATCCGAGAGCAGCAGTGGCTACGTGCTGTTCGCTTGGTGGCTCGCACTACGACTCGCGTTCGTGCCGTTCTTCAACCATGTGATGGATGACTCAACGAAAGCTGAGGGCAGAAGCAGTTCAAAAGAAGAGCCAGAATCTGGACAGACCCCACCTCGTGATGATTCTGAAGAGTGAATGATCCCCCTCCGGGCGGTGCTCTGAGCTGGGATGCTGGAAAAGGACCCTTGCCCCACTCGGCGCAAAGACTGCAAGTGGTGGTGACTCACCCATTCGCAACGCCCTCGGTGCAGGTGGATGGCCAGGCCCAGATCTCAGCTCCCGCTCGAAGGCCTACCCGGAGACTCTCCGGCTTGGTGTCGTCGCTCCGGCCTGAGGGTCCGACGAGGGATTCGAGGCCGGGTGGGAGAGGCTGGAGCGCCCAAAGGCGCGGACCCCTACGGTTACCCCGTAGCTGGATCCTGCATCAATCACATAGTGAATGCAACTCGCGGACTGAGGGTCAGAAACTACCGACTTGTCTGCGCATGCCGCTTGGATGCAGCCGCCCTGACCTCTCGGCGCAGGTCGGCGTGGTTGATGTCGCTCTCCAGCGCCTTCCGCCGTCGACCGTCCTCTTCGTCAAGCCAGCTCTGGAAGTCGGTCGCTGCCGCCTCAACGTCGGCCGCATTGAGCGCTGTCGCAACACCGAGCGCTGCCTCCACCCACGACTCTTGCATCTCAGCCTCGGTGAGCACGGGGGCCGACTGCTCAAGGAACTGATTTAGCGGCAGGTCGAGCCGTGCATGATCTCTGACGATCCGCTGCTGGAGGACCAGAATGCCCTGACGCGAGAGGGATGCGATGCGATTCTCCAGCTTCAGTGAGGAGGATGGGACAGCCGTGGTATCCAGAAACTTGGCCGCGTAGTGTTTCCCGTCTTCGCGCAGGTCAGGAAGGGGCATGACCCGGAGGTGACGATCCCAGTCGCCCACCTTCTCGTAGCTTCCCACCGGTGCGACCTGGATGCGCTGAACTAGTTGCACCCCGCGTCTCATGCTGCATGGATGCATGACGACCTGCACGGTCAGGGGCGTGTCACCAAGTCCGGGCACAATAACGTTCTCGAACACGTCGCCTTGAAGAATCGGACGCGCGTAGGAAACGCCGTTCCGTTCTTCGTAAAGGTCATCTGAGGTAATGGCATCCATGCGGCCGCATCACTTGCCTCGGGGGCGGATGATCCGCTCACCTGCAGCATCCACCACGACCTCGTAGTTGCTGCGGTGATCCCGCCAGCCCGGCATCGCCTGGTCTAGGACGCTCTCGGCGTCCTGGCGTTGCTCAGCGATGTCGATGAGTGCCTCGGCATGCCCAGTGACGTACAGGTCGATGGGTCGAATGGTGTACCCGCTCGGGAGCGGGAGCTTCATTTCCATCCACTGTGCTGGGTCGGCGACGGCGCTTGTCTCCAGTACGTCCAGCAAGGCGGCAATCCGACCCAAGCTGTTTCGGTTCTCGGCACTCGCGGCACCACCGTTGCGCCACTTGCGGATAGCGGAGACGCTCACCCCGGCAGCAGCGGCGACATCGGACCAAGACATACCGCGAGAGGAGGTCAGCTCTGCGAGCAGCTCCGGCACACCTGCGCTCGTTGCCTTCGCGTGCGCCCGGTCATGGAGGTCGAGCGTACGGGTGCGCCCGTGGAGCGCATGCACGTCGTCGCGGAGCAGGTCCACATCGGTTCGTAGCCACGACGCGCTGATGGAGATTGCACGGGTGGCGTTCGCCTCTGCGTAGTCAGACGTCACAGCAGGCGCAATTGCGGTGGCCGTGGTGCGCTCAAGCGTGGAAGTCATTTTTCGCTCCTTCGGAACGTGTTGCGTGCATCGTCGGTGATGGAAGCTTGGAACGTGGCCCCCGACGGTCCATGCACAGCGTCAAGCGTGCTGGCGACCACATCAACGGACAACAGCGTGGCATCTGGTCCACTGAAGTCCTGGTAGCCATCCAGGTCGAGCACAAAAAAGGGCAAGTTCTGGTCGAACGGCGCGCGAACAAGCGCGGCAGGTGAGACCACAGCCCCCTGCGGGAGCGCAGCGAAGCGGAAGTTCAGTCCGCGATCCTGTCCGAAGTGATAGACCACGGTGCCTTCCGCCTGGAGCACCTCTGCGTCCGAGGGACCCAGGGCCAACTGGCCGAGCAGGCTTGGGTCAATCCACTTCGCCCAATCGCGGACGTTGGCGATGCCCGCATCGGGAAGTCGAATCTCATCGATGTACCGAAGACCGATACGCCGGATCGCGGGGGTCACGCCTGCCTCCACAAGCGCCCGGCAGCAGGTCAGAAGCTGCTCGCGGAACTCGGGGAAGTGAGAGTAGGCCGTCGTCTCCAGTGAGAGTCGATCTGAGGTCAGCGTCGCCACGGCTGTACTTGAGGTGTTCTTGAAGTTGCGGCCGGGTGTCTGCCTGATCTGAGGCGCAGCACCGGGACGGACCTCAAAATCGGCCTGCTGGAACTGATCCTGGACGGGCAACATCGGCTCAAGCGCGATGGAGATGGCGTCAACGATCTCTTGTTGACGTAGGCGGGCGGAGTCGCTGAAGCGGACCTCCGCGGCCACGAGGGCGAGCGGTGAGGACGGGAACACTTCCCTGTGTGCGTAGTCCATAATCAAATCAGCGTAGTGGGGTTGAACCTGGATTCGCACCGAATCTCGCACCAGAACATGCACCGATACTACGACCCGAACCTATCGAGAGGCTGTGAAGCCACGCGTCTGGAATGCGTTTGGGCGTTACTCCCGCGTTAAGACCGCCGAGCGCTCTCGACCAAAAGATGCACCGCGGTGGACTCGAACCTCACGTACCTTCCCACTTTGAGGAACTCGATCCGGCGCTCGCGGACAAGACGACGGACGAAGCTCTCCGGGACGGCAAGCTGCTTCGCAACCCCGTCAATGGTCAACAGCGGATGAGCCTTGTTGTGGGTCATCGGCGGACCTCCTTTCGTCTACTGCGCCGCCGACCCAACGCACGGAGACCAACGCTGTGCCAGATTTCGTGCCACTAGCACCGAAGACTTCTGGCACGCGGCGTTCAACGACGCTCAGGAGACGGCGCTCGTCTCCAGAAACAACGGGGGTTCCGCTGGTCGGATTCGGGCCGCTTTCTGCTTTGCAAGCAGGAGGTCAGGGGTTCGATTCCCCTAGGCTCCACTCCGCCAGCTGACCCGCCGCCGCTCCTGCGGCGTGTGCCGCTCCGCGCACCGAGCGCGGTCGCTGCGCTTCGCGGGGGTTCGTCGCACGATTGTCGTCGTCGGAGTCGGGGTCTTACGGGGCGGTAAGCAGGCCGGTTTCTTCGAGAACGTCGCGGAGCGCATCCCGGGAACTGACGCCGAGCTTTCGGTAGGCCGCCTGCAATTGGTTGTCGACCGTACGCACCGAGATCCCGAGTTCTTCGGCGATCTCCCGGGAACGCTGGCGCCGCGCGGCCGCGCGGGCCACGTCGAGCTCGCGCGGAGTGAGCAGCGGGCGGTCGGCGGGAGCCGCGGTGGGCGCATCGATGGCGGCGCGGAGGGCGAGCGCCGTCGCGGCCAGTCGTCGGCGGGCCGATGCGGAGATGTCGTCGCGCTCGACCCTCGCCAAGATGTCGGCGGCGGCGGCCGTGAGACCGGTGCTCGCGAGAGCGGTGGCCGCCGTGATCACCTGCTCGACGCGCCCCGAGCGCAGCGCGGCGGCCGCCGCGGCGACCGCGAGGGCCGGCTCGATGGTCTCGATCGCGTTTCGGCACAGTGCGTCCGCCACCTCGGCGGTGCGGTCGATGTCGTCGAAACGCAGCGCGCTCGCCAGAGTGAGCGAGGCCAGGAAGTCGTACGACGAGTCGATCGCATCGTCGACCGCGCGAAGGATGACCTCGGCGGCGCGCCTCGGCTCGCCGTCGGCCGCGGCGAGGAATGCCTCGCACTCGGCGCGGGTGAGCAGTGCGACACCGCTGACCGGCCCCGCCGCGTCAAGCTCCCCCAGCATGCGGCGCGCCACCTCGATGTCGCCGCGCTGGGCCGCGATCGACGCGCGCAGTCCGCGGGCGAACGGTGTCATCTCGCCGCCGTCCCAGCGGCGCAGCTGTTCCAGCGCGAGCTCGGCGAGAGCCTGCGCTTCGCCAAGTCGACCATCGTGAGCCCGCTGCCACGCAAGCATCGCGGTGAAGAACCCGACCTCGTCATAGGCCTCGGCGCGCACCGACTCCAGGTACGAGGCGGCTGCGGCCGCCTCGCCGGCGGCCCGCAGCGAGCAGACGCGTTCGATGCCGACGGCCATCGCCGCGGTGGGGGCGTCGGCACCGAGCACCTCGCGCGGAGCGGTGAGCGTGCGCGCGGCCGCCCGCGCGACGCCGAACTCGCCCCGAGCGGAGGCGGCAATCGTTGTCGCGATCGCGCTGCGCACCTCGACGGCCGACGACTCCTCGGCGAGGCTGCGCCAGCGCCAGAGGTCGGCATCGAGCGGGGCGGCATCACCGGCGTCGAGGGCTCGCCGCACCTGTTCGCCCTGCGCCACGGCGGCGGCCGGGTCGCCGCGACGAAGGGCGAGGTGCTCCCCGCGGCGGCGCGCGAGGGCGATGCGCTCGCGCGGCTTCGCGGCCAGCGCCGCGGCCTCGTCGAAGTGCGCGTCGGCGGCGTCCAGCTCGCCGATCACCGACGCCGCCGCCCCGGCGGCGAGCTGCGCGGCGAATGCCGCCGGACGCCGGCCGGGGAGCTGGGCCGCTGCCGCCGCCAGCCGCGCGGCGCTGCGCGCGTCGCCCGTCGCGGTGGCGTATGACGCCGCCCAGGTGAGTTCGGACGGATCGGTGGGTCGCCCGGCGCGCAGTTCCCACTCGGCCGCACGGAAACGCCGGGCGGGCCGCGCATCCCGTCGGAGCAGCCGCAAGGCCTCGCCGAGGATGCCGGTCACCTCGGGGCCGCGCTCCACCGCCTCCGCGATCAGCGGGTGCGCGATGCTGACCCGGCCCGACTCCTCGACGAGCAGCCCGCGCCGGACCAGCTCCGAAATGGTGCGCGGCGCATCGAAAGTCTCGATGATGTCGGTCGCGGCGACCGGCTGCGTGATCGCCACGAGGCACATCATCGCGCGGGAGGCGGCGGGAAGCTCCTCGACGCGGGAGTCGATGAGCGCAGCGAGGGCCGTCGGGGAGCGGTCCGGTTGGATCTCGACCTGGGTGCCTCGGTGCAGCACCCGCCCGCCGTCGATCGCCGACTCGACGATCATCCGAAGGTGCAACGCGTTTCCGCCGGTCTCCCAGGCGAGACGGCGAACATCCTCGTCGCGCGCCGGAAGTCGGAAGCGACGATGGAGCAGCTCGGCGATCTCGTCGAGTTCGAGCCCCACGAGTTCGTGGCGCTGCAGCAGACCGGAAGTGCCCAACTCCTCGAGTCGCGGAGGAAGAGCTTCGAGGGCGCGCGCGGTCGCGATCACGGTGGCGCCGAAGCCGGTGATGAGTCGCGCGACGGCCTCAGCCGACCGTTCGTCCAGCCGCGGGGCGTCGTCGACCAGCACGAGAGGCGGGGTCGGGCGCGAGCCGAGCACCTGCACGAGTTCGGTCAGGGCGTGCTCGCGTGCCGGGGGACCCAGCGCGTCCGCCACCGCCGCGAATGCGCCGAGCGGCACCGACGACTGCTCGGCGAGACCCTGCACGATGATCGGCGCGGAACCGGCGTGCCGCTGTGCCACGACCCGCGCTAGCGCCGATTTGCCGACGCCCGCCGGACCGTGGAGGAGATGGATGACTCCCGGGTGACGTGCGACCTCGTCCGCCACCTGGGCCAGCAGGCGTTCGCGCGGAACCAACGGCCAGGTGGCGCGGTGCTCTCCGGTCATCCGCGCACCCCCCGACTGTCGGATCTGCTCCTGCTCCCCGAAGTTAGCGTACGGAGCGGTCGCCGCGGGGGACAGACTCCGGCCGACACGACGAAGGCCTTCGACGCGGTCTGGCGACCGGGCCGAAGGCCTTCCCCGTGTGGTGAGGGGGCTTAGACCTCGTCGACGTCGGCTTCGCCGGCCTCGATGTCTTCGACCCACAGGTCATCGTCGGCGCGGAGCGTCTGCCACGCGGCGTAGGCGACGCTCGCGACCGCGAGAACGCCGAGTCCGATCAGCACGTAGGTGCCGGGGCCGGGCGACGACTTCACGGGTTCCGGTGCGACGGCCTTCCGGGCGCGCGAACTGAGGGTGGCGGTGGCCGAGCTGGCACGCTTCACCACGTCGCGCACGTGCGGGTCCTTCGCGGCTTCGAGCACCGCGAGCGCCGAGCCGATCGCACCCGACACGGCGGGGATCACGTCGTCGGCGAGCTTGCCGCGCGCGTCGCGCGACACGGCGCGACCCTTGGCGACGCCGGTCGCGAACAGCGGCTTGACGCGGTCTTCGTAGCCTCCGCGCACGCGCGGGCCCACCTCTTCACGCGCGTAGTTCGCGGCCTGACGGCGGGCGTCGCGCAGCACATCGGCGGCGTGCTCGAGCGTCTCGCGCTGCTCATCCCACAACTGGTCGGCCGATCGCTTGAGCTTCTTCAGCTCCCGCTGGCGTTTGCGTGACAGTCCCATGGCGTCCTCCGTCTGCGGTCTGCGGCGTGTCCTTCCATCCTGCCAGGTCGCCCAACCCGGTCCAAGGGTCCAAGGGCCCGCCCGGCTGGGCATCCGCTGAGAGCGGGCCCCATGACGCGCATGACAGAATTGTGGGATGCCTCAACCCACTGCCATCGCCACCATGCACACGAGCCTCGGCGACATCCGCCTCAACCTGTTCGGAAACCACGCCCCCAAGACGGTCGACAATTTCGTCGGCCTCGCGACGGGAACCAAGGAGTGGACGCACCCGCAGACGGGTGTCACCTCGACCACCCCGCTCTACGACGGAGTGATCTTCCACCGCATCATCACGCAGTTCATGCTTCAGGGCGGCGACCCGCTCGGCATGGGCGTCGGCGGCCCGGGTTACGAGTTCGACGACGAGATCAACCCCGAACTCGACTTCACGCAGCCCTACATCCTCGCCATGGCGAACGCCGACACGCGCGGCGGACGCGGCACCAACGGTTCGCAGTTCTTCATCACGACGGTGCCCACGACCTGGCTTCAGGGCAAGCACACGATCTTCGGCGAGGTCGCCGATGACGAGTCGAAGAAGGTCGTCGACGCGATCGAGGCCGTCGAGACGGATGCGCGCGACAAGCCGTTGACGGACGTCGTGATCACGAGCGTCACCGTCGAATCCCTGTAGTGACCGGCGAGGCGGCGACCGCGGCGGGGGTCTGCTATCGGCACCCCGACCGACAGAGCTGGGTGCTGTGCCAGCGCTGCGGGCGCACCATCTGCCCGGAGTGCCAGACGCAGGCCGCGGTCGGCGTCCAGTGCCCGGAATGCGTCCGGGAGGGGCGCGCGGCAACGCGGCCGACGGCCTCGCGGTCTCGCCTCGCGCGCATGTTCCGGCCCGGGGGCACCACTCCCGTCGTGTCGATGTCGATCGGCGCGCTCTGCGTGCTGCTGTACGTGCTGCAGCTGGTCACCGGCGGCGCCGTCACCTCGGCCCTGTTGATGAACCCGAGCGTGATCGTGAGCGAGCCGTGGCGCCTGCTGACCAGCGCGTTCGTGCACTCGCCGAGTTCGTTCCTGCACATCGCGTTCAACATGTACGCGCTCGCGATCTTCGGCCCGGTGCTGGAGAGCTTCCTCGGTCGTAGCCGGTTCCTCGCGATGTATCTCCTGGCGGCGTTCGGCGGCAACGTCGCGGGCGTGCTGATCTACCAGTTGGCGGTGGTGACCGGCGGCGCATCGATCGTGCTGACGAACGGCTTCCTGCAGCCGGCCGCCTCGCTGGGTGCCTCGGGCGCGATCTTCGGGCTGATGGGCGCGCTGCTCGCGCTGCGCAAGGCGCTCGGGGTGCAGATCACGCAGCTGCTGGTCGTGCTCGGCCTCAACGTGGTGATCGGATTCCTGGTGCCCAACATCGCCTGGGAGGCCCACTTGGGCGGTCTCGCGGTCGGCTTCGCGGTGGGAACCCTGTTCTCGCGGTTGCGCCGTCCGACTCAGAAGCGGCAACGCATCCTGGGGCTCGTCACGATCGGGGCGGTGCTCGTGGTCATCTGCATCGCGAGCGTGCTCGCCGCTCCCGGCGCCTACTCCTAGGGTCGCGAGTTATCCCCAGGCCTCTCCACAGTGTGGAGGAATGACACGGGTGTAATTCGACGATTTATCGCCAGCGGGTGGTCATCAGGAAGCCGATGAACATGATGCCGAAGCCGACCAGGATGTTCCAGTTTCCGAGCTGCGGCACCGGCCACGACGTCTGGCTCAGGTAGAACACGATGATCCACACGAGTCCGAGCAGCATGAATCCGAACATGACCGGCTTGAACCACACCGGGTTCGGCGCGTCGTTGCCCGCCTTCGGCTCAGGGGAGTCGGCGGAGGTGCGGGTGGTGTCTCGGGCCATGTTGGGGATTCTAGCGGACCGCTCTGCGCCGTCGATCTCGAACGCAGGGCAGTCAGCTGTGACCTACCCCAGTAGAATCGCCGCATGACGTCGCGTCGAGAGCTGCGAGAGGCGGGGCACCGCGCGAAGCCGCGTCGGCGCCGCCCGCGGGTCACGGTCGTCGGGGTTCTCGGGGAACTGCTCGTCACGGCCGGATTCCTGGTGCTCGCCTTCGTCGGCTGGCAGCTCTGGCTCAACGACATCATCGTCGGCCAGCAGCTCGAGGCCGAGTCGCTGGAGATCACCCAGGAGTGGGACAAGACCATCGGCGAGGCCGTGCGCGGCGACACCGACGATCCGCCGGTCATGAAGCCGGTCGCCGAGACCGAGCGCTTCGCGCTGCTCATCGTGCCGCGGTTCGGGGACGACTACTATCGACCGATCGCCGAAGGCGTCGGCACCTGGAGCGTGCTGAACAAGAACAACCTCGGCCACTACCCCGGCACGCAGATGCCCGGCGAGGTCGGCAACTTCGCGATCGCCGCGCACCGCAAGGCCTACGGCGGCAACCTCGAGAACATCCACAAGCTGCAGGTCGGCGACACGGTCTACGTCGAGACCCAGGACGGCTGGTACGGCTACGTGTTTCGCAACCTGGAGTACGTGACGCCGCGCGGCGTCGGTGTCATCGACCCGGTTCCGCAGATGGAGGGCGTCAGCCCCGAGGAACGACTCATCACGATGACCACGTGCAACCCGTTCTTCTCCACGGCGGAGCGCATCATCGCCTACGGCGTCTTCGACCAGTTCTATCCGCGTGCGGATGGGCCCCCGGCCGAGATCGCCGAGACGGTGCAGGCGTCGTCGTGACCGACCGAGGAGACAACTGATGTACGCGACGCTCTGGTATGTGCTGCCGGGCCCGTGGTGGGTGCGCGTGCTCATCCTTCTCGTGCTGCTGACCGCCGTCATGACGGCGCTGGTGATCTGGGTCTTCCCGATCATCGATGGCCTCGTCGCACCGCAGGATGTGACCGTGGAAGATGGGGCGCCTCAGGCCCTGAACCAGATTGGCGGAGGTCGATGACCCGGGTTCTTGTCGTCGACAACTACGACAGCTTCGTGTACACCCTCGTCGGCTACCTGCAGCAGCTGGGTGCCGAGACGGACGTGATCCGCAACGACGACATCGCCGAGGCGGAGGTGCCGGCCCGGATCGCCGAGTACGACGCGGTGCTGCTGTCGCCCGGACCGGGGACCCCGGCCCACGCGGGCATCTCGATTCCGATCGTGCACGCCGCGATCGACAGCAAGCTGCCGCTGCTCGGCGTCTGCCTCGGCCACCAGGCGATCGCCGAGGCGCTCGGCGCCACGGTCACGCACGCCGACGAGCTGATGCACGGCAAGACCTCGCAGGTGACGCACGACGACAGCGAATTCTTCGCCGGCGTTCCGAGCGAGTTCCGCGCGACGCGCTACCACTCGCTCGCCGTCGTCGACGGCACCGTCCCGGCGGAGCTCGAGGTGACGGCGCGCACGACCGGCGGCGTGATCATGGGGCTGCGGCACCGCGAGGCTCCCGTCCTCGGGGTGCAGTTCCACCCCGAATCGGTGCTGACCGAGGGCGGCTACCGGATGCTCGGCAACTGGCTGGCGACCGCGGGGCTCGCCGTCGCCGCCGAGCGCGCGCGCGACCTGACCCCGCTGGTCAAGCTCGGCTGACCGCGCCGGAGCTTCTCGACCGAGGCAGCGCTACGGCTGGCAGTAGACGACGGTGACGGTCGACTTCTGCGGCTGATCGCCCTTGATCGACTGCGACACGACCTGGCCGCCGGAGCACGACGTGTCCTGCTGGAGCTTGACCGTCAGCTGCAGCACGCCCAGACCGTCGCGGGCGGTGGTGACCGGTTCGCCGACGTAGTCGGGGATGTTGACCAGTCCGTTCGAGATCACCAGGTTCACATCGGGAACGGCATCGCCGTCCGGCGAGACCTCGACCGCGCGGGTCACGACCTCGGTGCTCCCGGGCAGTTCGACGCCGATGACGACGCCCTTGGCGACGTTCGCCGAATAGGTCGATCGCGTCGAACCGTAGGTGAGCCCGAGCTCCTCGATCTTGGCGATCGCATCGGCCTCGGTGGAGTAGGTGAGGCTCGGCAGGGTGACGGCGGGCGGACCGGCGGAGACGACGATCGTGATCTCGTAGCCGGGCCCGACGCGGGTGCCCGCTTCGGGCGTCGTCTCGAGGATCTGGCCTGCGGGCGCGGTCACATCGGTGCGGTTGACCTGATCGATCTGCAGGCCGCTGTCGATGATCGACTGGCTCACGTCGGTGAACTGCTCGCCGACGACATCCGGCACCTCGATGGCGGTTCCGGGGCCGGAGAGCGTCGGCCCGGTGAGGGTGAAGACCCAGTAGAGCGCAGCACCCACGATGATGGCGAAGAGGGCGATGGATCCCCAGATCCAGGCGACCGGAGGGCGCGACTGCGTGCGCGGAGCGCGGTCGCCGCCGGAGTCCTCGGTGAGGCGCCGCATCGTGGCGACCGAGGCTGCCGAGGAGTTCGGGTTGACCCCGAACAGCGCGGCACCGAAGTCGTCGGTGGCGGGCGCCGCGTCGGGCACCTTGCCGGCGAGGGCGATCTCGAGATCGGAGCGGAAGTCGGCGGCCGACTGGTGGCGCTCGAATCGGTCCTTCGCGAGCGCGCGCAGCACCACGGCGCTGAGCGCCGGGGAGATGGCCGAGTTGAGCGTGTTCGGCGGAACGGGCGCTTCGCTGACGTGCTGGTAGGCGACCGCGACCGCGCCCTCGGCGCGGAACGGCGCCTGGCCGGTGAGCATCTCGTAGAGCACGACCCCGGTCGAGTAGAGGTCGGTGCGAGCGTCGACCGCCTCGCCGCGCGCCTGCTCGGGCGAGAAGTACTGGGCGGTGCCGAGGATCGCGCTGGTCTGCGCGATGGTGGCCGACGAGTCCGAGATCGCGCGTGCGATCCCGAAGTCCATGACCTTCACCTGACCGTTCTGGGTGATCATCACGTTGCCGGGCTTGATGTCGCGGTGCACGACGCCCGCGCGATGCGAGTACTCGAGCGCGGTCAGGATTCCTTCGGCGATGCGCACAGCTTCGGCCGGCTCCACGGGGCCGGCCTCGAGCACGTCCTTCAGCAGCTTGCCCTCGACCCGCTCCATCACGATGAACGGCAGCTGGAGCTCGCCGCCCGCGGGATCAGGGACGGTCTGCTCCCCGGCGTCGTAGACGCGCACGATCGTCGGGTGTGACATCCGCGCGGCGGCCTGGGCCTCCTGGCGGAAGCGGGTGCGGAAGGCCGGGTCGGAGGCGAGCGCGGGGCGCAGAAGCTTGACGGCGACGTTGCGACCGAGGCGGGCGTCGTAGCCCGCGTGCACCTCGGCCATGCCGCCCCGGCCGAGAAGCTCTCCGATTTGGTAGCGGTCAGCCAGAAGATGGGTTCCGGCGATCGGCCCCTCGGTCACGGCGTAGTCCTATCGGTCGTTGAGTCGGAGCAAGTGTAGTGGCTCGCGCTGAACCGCTAGTTGACGGTGATGTCGAGCGAGTCGGAGGGATCGGTGGTCAGGCCGCCGGGGCTGCACGAGGCGGTGTAGCTCACCGACGCGGTGCCGGGGCTTCCGAGAACGATGCTGATCGACGTCGCGTCGGCGGCGACCGGGTTGCCGCCGCTCGCGAAGGTCGCGTTCGTGAGGGTGAAGTTGTAGCCCGCGCGCGTGTAGCCGGCGGGGCATCCCGAGTACTGCGGGAAGTTGATGACGATCGTCTGCCCCGCCGTGTACGGTCCGACCGTCGAGGAGGTCGGTGTGCTCGGGGTGGGTGCCCCGGGGTAGGACTGGTACACGCGGACGGTGACCTCTTCGCCCACGGCCAGATTGCCGGTCGGGCTGATCGACTGAACGGTGTCGTTCTGCGCGGGCGAACTCGCGACCGAGCCATCCTGGCGAACCACCTTGAGGCCGAGCTCCTCCAGCGCGGCCTGCACCTGGTTGAACGGCTGGCCCTCGTAGTCAGCGGCGCGAATCACGACCGGGGTCTCGCTGGGCTCCGGGGTCGGATCCGGCGTCGCCTCGGCCGAGGTGGGCGCCGGGGAGCTGGGCGTCGCCTCCGGGTCGGTGCCGCTCGGACTGATCGCGAGCACGATGATGATCGCCACGAGCGCGACGGTGAGCACCCCGACGAGGGCGACGAGCGGCCAGGTCCAGGGATTGCGTCGGGGCGTGGTGTCGAGCGGCGCGGTCGCGGTCGACACGCCGGCGCTGGCGCCGCCGACCCCGCCGGGCAGGATGCGGGTTGCGGCGGTGCCCATGACGGCGGTCGCGGCCGTGAGATCGGTTCCTTCGGCGAGGATCGGCACCGCGGCGATGGCGCCCGCGATGTCGTTGCGTCGCAGCGCCTGCGCGGCGCGCGCGAGATGCGCGGCCGAGGCCGGCCGATCTTCGGGGCGCTTCGCGATGCAGGAGTAGACGAGGTTGCGCACCATCTCGGACACGGTGACCGGCAGCTCCGGCGGGGCGTCATTGATCTGTGCCATCGCGATCGCGACCTGCGATTCGCCGGTGAACGGGCGACGGCCGGCGAGGGCCTCGTAGGCGACGATTCCGAGCGAGTAGATATCGGTCGAGGGCGAGGCCGAGTGGCCGCTCGCCTGCTCCGGCGAGAGGTACTGCACCGTCCCCATGACCTGACCGGTGGCCGTGAGCGGCACCTGGTCGGCGATCCGGGCGATGCCGAAGTCGGTGATCTTGACGCGGCCATCCGGCGTGATGAGGAGGTTTCCCGGCTTGATGTCGCGGTGCACGAGGCCGGCCTGATGCGCAGCCTGCAGCGCCGAGGCGGTCTGTGCCACGAAGTCGAGCACCTTGTCGCTCGGCAGCACGCGCTCGCGCTCGAGCACGGCGCTCAGCGCCTCGCCGGGCACGAGCTCCATGACGAGGAAGGCGGAGCCGTCCTCCTCGCCGTAGTCGAAGACGTTCGCGATGCCCTCGTGGTTCACCAGGGCCGCGTGGCGCGCCTCCGCCCGGAAGCGCTCCAGGAACCCGGGATCGCCGAGGTACTCGTCCTTCAAGATCTTGATCGCGACGGTGCGCCCGATCACGAGGTCGGTGGCCTGCCAGACCTCGCCCATGCCGCCGATGGCGATGCGGGACGACAGCTGATAGCGCCCCCCGAAGGTGAGCCCGCTTGTGGGTCTCATCTGTTCAGCACCGCCTCAATGACCTTCTTCGCAATCGGCGCCGCAACGGTGTTGCCGAACCCGGACTGCCCGAGTCCACCGCCATCTTCCACCACCACCGCAACCGCAACCTGTGGGTTGTCAGCCGGGGCAAAACCCGTGAACCAGAGCGTGTACGGCTCGCCCTCGCCATTCTGTGCTGTGCCGGTCTTGCCCGCGACGTCAACCCCCGTAATTGTCGCATTACTGGCGGCGCCGCTCGCGACGTTGTTGATCATCATGTCGCGCATCAGCGCGGCGGTCTCGCTGCTGAGCGGCGTGCCGTACACCTGCGGTTCCAGCGCCTGCACGATCGACAGGTCGGGCGCCACGATCTTGTCGACGAGCGTCGGCAGCATCTGTGTTCCGCCGGTGGCGATCGCGCCGGAGACCATCGCCATCTCGAGCGGAGTCACCCGCACGTTCGCCTGGCCGAACGAGGAGAGCATGAGCTGCGCCTCGCTCTCCGTCTGCGGGAAGATGCTCGGCGTGACGCTCATCGGAACGCTGATGCTCTCATCGCCGAAGCCGAAGCGGGCCGCCTGGGCGGCGATCGCCTCGTAGCCGAGCTCCTGGCCGAGCTCGGCGAACGGCACGTTGCACGACAACCGCAGTGCGTCGGCGATCGTGACCGTGTCGCCGCCGCCGCAGGCGCCGCCGCCCGAGTTCGAGACGACCGAGCTGCTCTCGGGCAGGGTGATGGTGCGCGGGTTCGGCAGCTCGCTGTCGGGGGTGTACTCCCCCGACTCCAGCGCGGCTGCGGCGACGATCAGCTTGAACGTCGAGCCGGGGTGATAGAGGTCGCCCGAGATCGCGCGGTTGATGAGCGGATCGTCGGTGTCGTTGAGCAGCTCGGTGTAGTTGTCGATGACGACACTCGAGTTGTGGCTGGCCAGGTCGTTCGGGTCGAAGCTCGGTGTGGAGACCATCGCCAGGATCGCGCCGGTCGTCGGGTCGATCGCGACGACCGACCCCTTCAGATCGCCCAGCGCATCCCATGCCGCCTGCTGCACCGCCGGATCGATGGTGACCTGCACGGCGGCGCCCTGCGGGTTCTGGCCGGTGAGGATGGCGTTCACCCGGTCGAGGAACTGCTCGCTCGCCGTGCCGCTCAGGAAGTCGTTGAGCTCGCCCTCGATGCCGGTCGTGCCCTGATCGAGCGTGAAGTAGCCCGTGACCGCGGCGTACAGCGGCCCGTTCGAGTACTCGCGCTGGTAGGAGTACTCGTCGTCCACCGGAACGGAGTTCGCGATGGCGATGCCGTCGACGAGGATCGAGCCGCGCTCGGCCGAGAAGCTGTCGTACAGCGTGCGGGCGTTGAACGGGTTGGCGGCGAGCTCGTCCTGCTGGAAGACCTGGATGATCGAGCTGGACGTGAACAGCGCGAGGAACATCAGCAGCACGAGCACGCTCACCCGGCGAAGTTCTTTGTTCATGAGGGAACCACCACCCAGCGCGGTTGGCTTCGCACCGAGTCGGAGAGCCGCAGCAGCAGCGCCACGATGATCCAGTTCGCGACGAGCGAGGAACCGCCGGCGGCGAGGAACGGCGTGGTGAGTCCGGTGAGCGGAATCACCCGCGTCACGCCGCCGATGACGATGAAGACCTGGAGCGCGACCACGAACGAGACGCCGACGCCGAGGAGCCGGCCGAAGTCATCCTGCCCGGTGAAGCCGATGCGGAATCCGCGCGAGACGAACAGCAGGTACAGGCAGAGAATCGCGAACAGGCCGATCAGTCCCAGCTCTTCGCCGAGGGTCGCCATGATGAAGTCGCTCTCGGCGAGCGGCACGATGTCGGGGCGCCCGCGGCCGAGTCCGGTGCCGAGAAGACCGCCGTTGGCCAGGCCGAAGATGCCCTGCACGAGCTGATAGCTCTGGTCGTCGGCGTACTCGGGGTTGAACGCGTCGAGCCAGGCGGTGAAGCGGTTGCCGACGTAGGTGAAGAGCCGGCTCGCCGCGAACGCACCGCCGACGAAGAGCAGCATGCCGAGGATGATCCAGCTCGGGCGCCCGGTGGCGACGTAGAGCATCACCAGGAACAGGCCGAAGTAGAGCAGCGAGGTTCCGAGGTCGCGCTGGCCGATGAGGACGACCATCGCGAACATCCAGACCACCAGGATCGGGCCGAGGTCGCGCGCGCGAGGGAACCGGATGCCGAGGATCGTGCGCCCCACGAGCGAGAGCGAGTCGCGCGCGGTGACGAGGTAGCCGGCGAAGAAGACCGCCAGCAGGATCTTGCCGATCTCACCGGGCTGGAAGGAGAGCCCGCCGACGCTGATCCAGACGTAGGCCCCGTTGACCGGGCGCCCGAGTCCCGGAACCAGCGGAAGAAGCAGCAGGATGAGCGCCGCGAGACCGATGACGTAGCGGTACCGCAGGAGCACCCGATGGTTGCGGATGAGCAGCAGCACGGCGAACGCGATGATGATCGCGATCGCCGACCAGGCGATCTGGCGGACGCCGGACGCATCCCAGCCGACAAGCTCCTTGGCGATGTCAATGCGGGTGATGCCGGCGATGCCGATCCCGTTGAGCACGGTCGCGATCGGCAGCACGAACGGGTCGGCGTCGGGGGCGACGACCCGCAGCGCGACGTGCACGGCGAGCACGAGGATGCCGAGGCCGGCGCCGAGGGCGAGCATGGTGCCGCCGATCCGGCCGAGAGCGCCGATCTGCACCAGCCCGAGCGCGACGCCGTTGATCGCGATCGCGAGCAGCAGCATGCCCAGCTCGATGTTGCGCCGGCGCGCGGGCTGGCGGAGGCGAAGGCGGATCGTCGTCGTCAGCGGGGGGCGGGTCGCGGTGTCGGGTGACGTCATGTCAGCCGCCCGCCGCCGCTTGCAGCCGCGCGACGATGTCAAGCGCATCGCGCAGGTTGTCCGCGCTGATCGTCTTGGTCACCGCCTCCTGCTGGTATTCGGGCAGGTCGAGCAACTCGATCGCGGTCGTCTGGTACACGCTCGACAGCTCGAGCGGCCCGATCGTCGCCTGCACCCCCTGGAACACGGCCACCCGGCCGTCTTCCTCGCCGACGTAATAGTGCGACTGGGTCCAGCGGTACGACAGGAAGGCGGCGGCCACGATGGCGGCGATGGCCAGCACGAGCAGCAGCAGCGCCGAGATGCGCCTCCGGATCGCGCGCCGGCGATCCTCCTCGATCAGCTCCTCGAGGAAGCCCTCGCGTTCGGGTTCGAAGTGCGCATCCTCCGACTGCGAGGCCTTCAGCGGATGCAGCAGCAGCGTGGGGAGGCGGATGGGTCGGCGGACGGGCTCGGCGTCGAAGCTCAGCGGCGCCGCCGCCGAGCCGACGAGAACGGGCGGCGCGGGGTGCACCTCCTCCTCGTCGTCGATGTCGAGCAGCACGACCGTCACGTTGTCGGGGGCGCCGTGGTCGAGGCTCTCGCGCACCAGGCGGTCGGCGGCCGACTGCGGGGTGCGGAACGAGCCGAGAATCGACGCGATCTTCTCGTCGGAGACGTAGCTCGAGAGACCATCCGAGCAGAGCATCCAGCGGTCGCCGACGCGGGTGTCGAGGATCTTGGTGTCGATCTCGGGTGCGGCGTCGACATCGCCGAGCACGCGCATCAGCACCGAGCGACGCGGATGCACCGCGGCCTCCTCGGGCGTGATGCGTCCCGAGTCGACGAGGCGCTGCACGAAGGTGTGGTCGGCGGTGAGCTGCTCGAGCTCGCCGTCACGGTAGCGGTACACACGCGAGTCGCCGATGTGGGCGAGCGCGACGCGGTTGCCGACGCGGACGATGCCGCTGACGGTGGTGCCCATGCCGGTCAGCTCGTGGTGCTCGAACACGGTCTCGGCGAGCAGGCCGTTCGCCGCGATCAGCGCGTCATGCAGGGCCTGTTCGGCGTCCTCCGCCGTCGCGTAGGCGACATCCGCGTCGACGAGGCGCTTGGTCGTGATCGCCGAGGCGACGTCGCCGCCCGCGTGGCCGCCCATCCCGTCGGCGACCACGAAGAGGTGGGTGCCGGAGTAGCCGGAGTCCTGGTTGTTGGCCCGGATCCGACCGACGTGGGAGACCGCCGCGCTCGTGGGTGTCGTCATCGGCTACCGCCGCAGTTCGAAGCTCGTCGTGCCGATCGTCACCGGGACGTTCGGCGGAACCGGGGTGGGCAGCGTCACGCGCGCGCCGTCGACAACCGTGCCGTTGGTCGAGTCGAGATCCTGGATGACCCAGGAGTCGTTCCACAGCATGAGGCGCGCGTGGTGCGTGGAGGTGTAGTCATCGCGGATGACCAGCCCGGACTCGCTGGAGCGCCCGATGGTGAGCTGCTCGGCGGGCAGGTCGATCTCCATGCCCTCGCGCGGTCCGGAGGTGATGACCAGTCGACGCGGGGTGGTCTCGCTCGGACCGGGGGGCGCGCGGTGCGCCTCCACGCGCGGGGCGCTCGGCTTGTCGCTGGGGGCGGAGGGCGCCACCGCGGTGTCCTGGGCGCCGGCGACGGGTGCCGCATCCGGCAGCTTGCGGGCGCGCTGGCCGAAGAGATCGGAGCGCAGCGAGTACACGACGACGAAGACGAAGAACCACAACAGGAGCAGGAACCCCAGTTGCAGCAGAAGCAGAGTCAGTTCGCTCACGGGCGGCCAGGCTCCTTCAGCTCGTGAACACTCATGGCGTTCTCGGGTTCCGCGGGTCGGTGCCGGCCGCATGGGCGAGCACTCGGAACACGATACGGGTTCTGCCCAGTTCGATGACACTGTCGGGCTGGAGTGGCGCGGTGCCGAGGCGCACCCCGTTGAGCTTCGAGCCGTTGGTCGAGCCGAGGTCCTTGACCTGGCCGCGCTTGCCGTCCCACAGGATCTCGATGTGCTTCCGGCTGGTTCCGGGGTCATCGATCGTGATGTCGGCGTCGCTTCCGCGTCCGATCACGGTGCGCCCGGTCGGGAGCCGGTGCTGCTCTCCCGCGATGTCCAGGGTGGGCACCCAGTCGACCTCGCCCTTCACGTTGACCGAATCGATCCGCACGATGCCCTGGCTCAGGGTCGTGTCTTCGGTGAGTGTGATCGTGATGCCGCCCGCGAAGGAGTAATGCTGGGCGGCGGCGTGCTGCTGCACCAGCTGCGTGAACTCATCGATCAGCGGCTCGCCGAGCCCGCTCATCCGCTCGAAGTCGGCGGGGGCGAGGCGCACGGTGAACTGGTTGGGGGCGAGGATCCGGTCGCGCGAGACGACGGCTGCCTTGGTGTCGAGCTCGCGGCGGAGTGCGGCCGTCACCTCCAGCGGCTGCAGACCGCTTTTGAAGGTCTTGGCGAAGGCGCCGTTGACGACGCGTTCCAAGCCCTGCTCAAAGCTGTCGAGAATCCCCACGGGTCCCCTTCCGGCGTGCAGGCTCGGGCCGTGGCGCCCCAAGCCCGAATATGTTGATCGTAACGGGCCGAGCCGGGTTGGCTCTCGGACTTCGATTCCCGCGCCCCTTCCCACCCCGCTCCCGCCCCGCGAGCGGTGCCAAAAGCGCGGTCTGCGCATCCGGGACCGCACGTTTCGCACCGCTCGCGGGGGTGGGGGCGCGCGAGCGCCCCGGCACGCTGTGATAATCTCTGTCAGTTGATCGCCTCGGTGGTCACATGCGCGCGAGTGGTGAAATGGCAGACACGCTGGCTTCAGGTGCCAGTGCTCGCAAGGGCGTGCGGGTTCAAGTCCCGCCTCGCGCACCAAGAGATATCGACGGAAGCGGCACGCGGTCCAGTGCCGCCCGACTGGCTGGCGACAACCGGGTCGCCGGTTCCTAGCCTGGCCGCATGCCTCCGCTCGCAAACCCCCCAGCAACCCCGCCGACCGCAGCACTCGCCGATGCGTCGTTGCGCCTTGGTCTTCCGGTGCAGCTTGCGCCGGTCAGCCTTGCGTCGCTGGCGCGGGGCCGAATCGTCTCCGGTCGCGCGGCGCCCGTCACGCACCTGGGGAGCGTCGACGTGATCCTCGAGGCGATCGACGATGCGTCGGAGGGGGCGGTGCTCGTCGTCGACAACGGGGGCCGCGACGATGAGGCGTGCGTCGGCGATCTGATCGTGCTGGAGGCGGCGACAGCTGGGCTCGCGGCGGCGGTGATCTGGGGACGCCACCGCGACGAGGCGCAGCTGCGGGAGATCGGGCTGCCGGTGTGGAGCCGCGGCGCACATCCGTTCGGACCCCGCCGCGTTCCCCCCGCGGGCCGCGCCATGCGCAGCGCGATGCTCGACGGGGTGGCGGTCTCGGCTGACGACTGGATCGCCGCCGACGACGACGGCGTGCTCGTGTTCGCCGCCGCGCATCTCGACGCGCTCACCGCGACCGCCGCCGAGATCGTGCGCACCGAGGCCGCGCAGGCCGAGCGGATGCGCGCTGGCGATAGCCTGCGCGCGCAGCTCGACTTCGCCGGCTACCGCTCCCGCCAGGCGGCGGATCCCGACCTCACCCTGCGCCGCTACCTCACCGAGCGCGGCGGCGCGATCGAGGTGTAGGCGAGAGGCGTCGTCGTGCCCCCGCCATCACTCGGCTGCGCGATTCAACGCCGGAATCGCGTCGGTGACGTCGTACACGTTCATGAACAGCGGGCCGGGCGCCTCGCTCCACGAGACCGTCGCGCGACCGCCCGTGGCGACCGGCAGCAGGCCCGCGTCGATCACCAGGCGCGCCGCCGCGTTCGTTGCTTCGGCGCTCTCCGATGCGACGAAGACGGCAGCAGGATGCGCCGACATCGCGGCGCTCGCCTGCTGCACGGAGAGGTTGTGGAAAGCCTTGACGAGCACCGCTTCGGGGAGAGCCTCGGCGACGTGATCGTGCGCGGTCGCGGAGCCCAGTTCGATGAGGCCCGTGCGCTCCGGGTTGAACGGATTCGTTGTATCGATCACGATCTTCTCGCCCGCCGCCCCGAGTCGAGCGGCCGCATCCGCGATGCATTCGAATGGCGGCGCGAAGAGGATGACGTCGCTGCACTCGACGAGCTCTTCCACCTCGCTGGTCGAGGCTCGCGGTCCCAACGACGCAGCTGCCGCCGCGAGTGAGTCCGGATTGCGGGAGTAGCTGAGGATCACATCATGTCCTCGCTGGACCCATGCCTGACTGTAGAGCCGACCCACGTTGCCGGCGCCGACGATTCCAATGCGCACTGCGTTCCTCCTGACGACCTCGCGCTTCGATTGTCGAAGCAAAAGCCACGCTAATGCTTCGACTTTCGAAGCGCAAGGCGATATTCTGGCGGAATGTCTACTCCGATGCCCGGTCGCGCCGTTCGCGGCTCCCGTAGCGGGCGCCCGCTGTTCGCGCTGCTCGACCTGATGACTCGGCGATGGGCCATGCGCATCGTGTGGGAGCTTCAGTCGGGCGACCTCAGCTACCGCGAGCTGCAGCGGTCGTGCGATGGCATGTCTTCCTCAACGCTCGCGATCCGTCTGCGTGAACTAACGGACGCCGGTGTCGTCACGCGTCGCGACGACGGCGCGTACGGACTCACCGCCCTTGCGGTCGAGCTCCCCGCCGCCTTCGAGCCGCTGATCCACTGGTCCGCGCGGTGGGCTGAGAGCGACGACGAGGGGTCACCCCCGCTCACGTCATGAGGTGCCCGCGGCGCCCCGACCTCACATCGCGGCGGTCGCCGTCGCGGGCTCCCGAGCCCCCTTCCGCTCGCGAATGATGAACCCGAACGCGAGCGCGATGAAGAACATCAGCACGCCGTAGACGGCGGCGGGCAGCGACATCTCGACGCTGCCGATCACGGTCTGCGCGATCACGATCGCCAGCGTCGCGTTGTGGATGCCGATCTCGAACGAGCTGGCCACCGCCTGGCGTCGCTCCACCCGGAACAGGCGCGGCACGAAGAATCCCAGGGTGAGGCTCAGCACGCAGAACAGCACAACGATGCCGGCCAGCCCGGCGATGTTCGAGATCAGCAGGTCGAGGTTCGCGATGACGGCTCCCGCGATCACGATCGCCAGGATCAGCATGGAGGCGATCCGCACCGGCGTGTCCATCGCATCCGCGAATCGGGGCTTCCACCAGCGCACCAGCATGCCGAGCACGACCGGGCCGAGCACGATCGCGAACACCTCGACCGCCTTGGCGAACTGGATGCCGAGGCCGTCATCGCCGGGCAGGAAGAACGTGATCGCCAGGTTGGTGATGAGCGGCAGGGTGAAGATCGCGATGATCGAATTGATGGCCGTCAGCGAGATGTTCAGGGCGACGTCGCCGCGGAACAGGTGGCTGTAGAGGTTCGCGGTCGAACCGCCGGGGCTGGCGGCCAGCAGCAGCATGCCGACGGCGAGGATCGGCGGCAGCTGGAACAGCAGCACCAGGCCGAAGCAGAGGGCCGGCAGCAGCACCAGCTGGCAGCCGAGAGCGATGATCACCGCCTTCGGATGCTTGGCGACCCGGGCGAAATCACCGGGGGTGAGCGAGAGGCCGAGCCCGAACATGATGATGCCGAGCGCGACCGGAAGGCCGATGGCGGTCAACGTTGATCCCATGGCCGTCAGTCTGGCCTGAGCAATGCTCCGAGCGCTAGGCCCAGCCGCGCGCCGAGCGCTCCGCCCAGTACTGGGCGGGGTCGATCGTGAGAGCGGCGAGGTCGGCGGCGGCGACGCCGGGTTCCCGGGCGGCGAGGTTCGAGTGCAGCTGCTCGACCGTGACGGCGCCGCTCAGCACGATGTCGGCCCAGGGCTGGGCGAGCACGGCGCCGATCGCGAAGGCGTCCGCGCTCTGCCCCTCGCCGTCGGCGAGCCGGGCGGCGGCCGCGTCGGGTTCGACGAGGCGGCCATTGGCGAGGGCCTCTTTCACGACGACGAGCCAGCCGGTGGCGTCGGCGTGCGCGAGCGCGGGGCCGGCCGAGGGCTCGAGCAGGTTCCAGGTCGCCTGCACCACCGAGAACGGGGAGTCGGTCACGTCGAGGGCACGTTCGATCACGGCGCTCTGCTCGGGTCCGCTGGTCGAGATCCCGACGCGCACGCCGTCGTCGGCGAGGCGACGCAGCGCGTCCAGCAGCGGACCATCCGAGAGGGCGGGGCTCTCGGGGGTGACCGAGTGGATGAGGTAGAGGTCGGGATGAGTGCCGAGCGCCGCGACCGAGTGCGGCCACTGCCGCTCGAACATCGCCAGCGAGTGCTCTTTGCGCTCGTGCTGCGGCGCATCCATCCGCCAGTTGCCGACGTACTCGTAGCCCCACTTCGACCCGATCGTCAGCCGGTCGCGCCGACCCGGATGACGGGCGACCCAGGAGCCGAGGAATCCCTCGGCGTCGCCGTAGGAGCGGGCCGCGTCGACGTAGCGGATGCCCGACTCCCAGGCGGCCTCCAACAGCTCGTGGGCGCGTCGCCGCATGCCGTCGATGGTGCGCTCGGCCGGGTCGCCGAGGTCGCGGTCGCGCCCGCTCGTGATGTAGGCGGGACGTCCGATGGCGGCCAGCCCGAGGCCGATCCGCGACGCCGTGTTCTCGCTCACCATTCGACGGTATCGCGCCGCGTCGAACGGTGTCGAAACACTTCTCGCGCGCGGGTAATCTCAGCGCTATGCCCGATTGGCCGCACCTGGTCGCCTTCTCTCTCGCCGCTCTTGTTCTGATCGTGATTCCCGGACCGAGCGTGCTGTTCAGCGTCGGTCGGGCGCTCGCGCTCGGGCGTCGGGGCGGTGTGCTGAGCGTGCTCGGCAACGCGGTCGGGCTGATCCCGCTCATCGTCGCGGTCGCGGTGGGCCTCGGAGCGATCATCGTGCAATCGGTGCTGTTGTTCACGATCATCAAGATCGCCGGCGCCACCTACCTGATCTACCTCGGAGTGCAGGCGATCCGCCACCGGCACCGCAACGGCGCCGCACTCCTGGAGGGGGCGGCGGTCTCCCGCTCGCGCCGCCGGCTGCTCGGGGAGGGCTTCGTCGTCGGCATCACCAATCCGAAGACGATCGCGTTCTTCGTCGCCGTGCTGCCCCAGTTCGTGGTGGCGAGCGTCGGGCCGGCGTGGGTTCAGATGCTCGTCTTCGGGCTGATCTTCTTCGTTCTCGCGGTCATCTCCGACTCCGCGTGGGCGATCGCAGCCGGGTCGGCGCGCGACTGGTTCGCCAAGTCGCCGGCGCGCATCGCGAACCTGGGCGCGGTGGGCGGCGTCATGATGATCGGACTCGGGGGAACCCTCGCGTTCGCGGGCGCGAAGGCGTAACCGCCCAACGCGGTTATCCGCGGCGGAGTCAGGCCACCCGGACCACGATCTCGTGCAGGCCGGTCGCCCCGTCGGGAATGACGCCCTGGATGTCCTCGGTCTGCACCTCGCCGTCGACGCTCGTCGCGCGCACTCGGATGCGGTGGTCGCCGCTCGTCGCTGTCCAGTCCAGGCGCCACTGCACCCAGGTGTCGACCGAGATGGCGGTCGCGAGCTCCGCGGGCTGCCACGCGCCCCCGTCGATCTGCACGTCGACCGCGGCGATGCCGGTGTGCTGATCCCAGGCGACGCCCGCGATCGTGACGGCTCCGGCATCCACGGTGCGTCCGCTGTACGGCACGTCGATGCGGCTCGAGATCTTCACCGGACCTTCGGCGCTCCAGCCGCGATCCGTCCAGTACGCCGTCTGATCGGCGAATCGCGTGACTTCGAGCTCGGTCACCCATTTGGTCGCCGACACGTAGCCGTAGAGCCCGGGCACGACCAGCCGCGCGGGAAAGCCGTGCTCGACCGGCAGCGGCTCGTCGTTCATGCCGATCGCGAGCACCGAGTTGCGCTCCGCGTCCTGCAGCACGCCGAGCGGCGAGCTGGCCGTCCAGCCGTCGATGCTCTTCGACAGCACCATGTCGGCACCGGCCTGCGGCTTGGCGCGCGCCAGCAGCTCGCGGATCGGATAGCCGAGCCACTTGGCGTTGCCGATCAGCCCGCCGCCGACCTCGTTCGAGACGCACATGAGCGTCGTGTACGACTCCTCGAGCGGCAGCGCCAACAGCTCGTCCCAGCTCAGCTCGAACGGCTCGTCGACGAGGCCGTGGATGCGCAGGCTCCAGTCGGCCGGGTCGACCTGCGGCACGCGCAGCGCGGTGTCGATCCGATAGAAGAGCTCATTCGGGGTGATCACCGGCGCCAGGCCGTCGATGCCGAGCTCCGCGCTCGCCGGAACGGCCGCGGCGGTCGTGGCCGCGCTCGGCAGGGTGAACGCCTCACGGACGGTGGTGGCGGTGCGGGTGGCGGCCTGCAGGGCGTTGGCGCCCAGCGTGGCGAGCGCGCCCACGACGGCGGTTCCCGCCGACCAGCCGAGGAAGCCACGACGGCTGAGTCCCGCGGTGTCCGCGGCCGCGGACACCGCGTGCTCGCCGGGGCGCTCGGGGCGCTTCCGCAGCAGCATCGTCAGCGCGATCGCCCCGACGACACCGGCGACGGCGGAGGGCAGGGGCGAAAGCAGGCCCGCATCCGAGCGGGTCATCGCGGCGGCCACCCCGAGGGCGGCGCCGACGCCGAACAGCACGCGGCCGAGCGGCGAGCGGCGACTCTCGATCACGCCGGCGAGTGCCGCCAGTGCGGCGACGACCAGTCCGATGCCGACGATCAGGGCGATCTTGTCGGCGGTGCCGAACAGCGCGATCGCCGCGTCTTTGGCCCACGACGGCGCCAGATCGATCGCGGCGGCGCCGATGACGGTGAAGGGACTGCCGGTCGGCACGAGCAGTGCGGCGGCCAGCTCACCCGCGCCCGCCGCGGCAACCCCGGCGGCGAGACCCGCCACCGCGGGCAGTGCGAACTGCCGTGCGGGAGAAGACGTGCCGCTGCTTCGCATGGTGTCAGCCTAGGTCGGGCTGCTTCGAATTGTCCGGGTCGTGTGCTGGGTGCGCGGTGGCGGGATATCCCGTCTGGCTGGCCGCGCATCGATGGAGCTGTGGCGCGGAGGTTCGTACGCTCGCACCATGACTCCCGCACAGCAGACCGCCGTCGACCACTTCGCCGCCAAGCTCCGTTTCGAGACCGACCCCTCGGATGTGCAGGCGGCGCTGGACGCGGGCGAGGCGCTGAGCTTCGTCGACGTGCGCAACGAGGTCGCGTGGCGACAGGGTCGCGCGGTCGGCGCGATTCACCTGCCGCGGCAGGACGTCGCCGCCCGCGCGGTCGACGTGCTCCCCCGCGAGGTGCCGGTGGTCGTCTACTGCTGGAGCCCGGGCTGCAACGGGTCGACCAAGGCGGCGCTCGAGCTGAGCCGGCTGGGCTTCGAGGTGCGCGAGATGATCGGCGGCTTCGAGTACTGGGCGCGCGAGGGGCTGCCGGCCGTGGACGACTCCGGCGACATCACGCGGCCGGTCGACGAGCTGACCGGTCCGCGCGCGATGGCGGGTGCGGGCGCGATCTCCTGCGACTGCTGAGCCCTCGGGGGGCGATCGGCGCGCAAATGTATCCCGAAAGCCGTCTTTCGCAACTATGAGCGCCTGAAAACCCCGATTCTGTATACAGAACCGGGGAAGCGGCGTACAGTGGGCCCGTGCGTGCGAGCGATCGGGCCTACGAGGCGCTGCGAGGAGACATCCTCGCCTGGCGCCTGCGCCCCGGCACTCCGCTCAGCGAGATCGAGCTCGCCGAGCGCCTGGGCGTCTCGCGCACCCCGCTGCGCGCGGCCCTCGCCCGTCTCGCCGTCGAAGGCTTCGTCGACACGACACGCGGCCGCACCGCGATCGTCTCCGACGTCTCGGAGCACAGCGTGCGCGGCTACTTCGAACTGCGCGAGGCCCTCGAGACGCACGCCGCGAAACTCGCCGCGCGCCGCCGCAACGACGCCGTCTTCGCCGACCTCGCCGAGCGCTTCGACCGCGCCACGGGCCTGCTCGACGCGGGCGACATCGACTCGTACTACGCGCTGATCGCCGAATTCGACCAGGCGCTCGCCGTCGCGATCGAGAACCCGGCCTTCGCCGCCAGCCTCGACGCCGTGCGCGCGCACCTCGCGCGCGCCCGCCGCATGGCTGCCGACAACGCGGAGCGCCTGCGTCGCTCGGCGAGCGAGCACCGCCTCATCTGCGAAGCCATTCGTGACGGCGACGAGGCGCTCGCCGCCTCCGCCGTGTCGGCGCACCTGCGCCATGCCCTCACCACCATCCTCGCGACGCTGGCCGTGCGAGACCGACAGGAGACCCCCGCGTGAAGAATCACCTCGTTCGCACCTACAAGAGCTCGGAGCCGCTGCCCCGGGAGGAGCAGTTGGCGTGGAAGATCGCCGAAGTCGCGGTCGACCCGGTCGAGGTGAGCGCCGAGGTCACCGACATGGTGATCAACCGTGTCATCGACAACGCCTCTGTCGCGGTCGCGTCGCTCGGACGTGCGCCGGTGACCAGCGCGCGCGGACAGGCCCTCGCGCACCAGCCCACCCCCGGGGGTGCCGGCGCCTCGGTCTTCGGGGTGACCAGCAAGCACAGCCCCGAGTGGGCCGCCTGGGCGAACGGGGTCGCCGTGCGCGAACTCGACTACCACGACACCTACCTCGCCGAGGAGTACTCGCACCCCGGTGACAACATCCCGCCCGTGCTCGCCGTCGCGCAGCACGTCGGCAGCGACGGTGCCGATCTCGTGCGCGGTCTTGCCACCGGCTACGAGATCCAGATCGACCTCGCCACCGGGATGAGCCTGCACCGGCACAAGATCGACCACGTCGCGCACCTCGGCCCGAGCGCCGCCGCCGGCATCGGCACCCTGCTGGGCCTCGCCCCCGAGACGATCTACCAGGCCATCGGCCAGGCGCTGCACACCACCACCGCCACGCGCCAGTCGCGCAAGGGCGAGATCTCCACCTGGAAGGCGCACGCCCCCGCCTTCGCCGGAAAGATGGCCGTCGAAGCGATCGATCGGGCGATGCGCGGGCAGACCTCGCCCTCGCCGATCTGGGAGGGCGAAGACGGCGTGATCGCGTGGCTCCTCGGCGGCCCCGAGGCGCGCTACACGATCCCGCTGCCGGAGGCCGGGGAGGCCAAGCGTGCCATCCTCGACTCCTACACGAAGGAGCACTCGGCCGAGTACCAGGCGCAGGCCTGGATCGACCTGGCCCGCCGTCTCGGCACCGAGCGGCCCGAGTTGCGCGACCCCGCCAACATCGCCCGCGTCGTGCTCGCCTCCAGCCACCACACGCACTACGTGATCGGATCCGGCGCGAACGACCCGCAGAAGTACGACCCGACCGCCTCGCGCGAGACGCTCGACCACTCGATTCCCTACATCTTCACCGTCGCCCTGCAGGACGGCGCCTGGGATCACGTCGGCTCCTACGCGCCGGAGCGCGCACAGCGCGCCGACACGGTGGAGCTGTGGCAGAAGGTCACCACCGTCGAAGACCCGGAGTGGACACGCCGCTACCTCTCCACCGACCCGAAGGAGCAGGCCTTCGGCGGGCGGGTCGAGATCGAGCTGGTGAGCGGGGAGCGCATCGTCGACGAGATCGCGGTGGCGGATGCGCATCCGCTCGGCGCCCGGCCGTTCGCGCGCGCCGAATACGTGGCCAAGTTCCGCACCCTCGCCGCGGGCGTGCTCGCCGACACCGAGATCGAGCGCTTCCTGGCCGCGGCCGAGGCGCTGCCGACCCTCGGCGCGGGCGAGCTCGACCAGCTCAACGTCGTCGCCGAGGGACTGCCCGTCTCGCCGAAGGGACTCTTCTGATGCTGCACGCGAACCTCACCGCGAGCGCCAAGCGCGCCGCCTTCCGCGCCCGCCTGGCGAGCGGCGAACTGGTGCGGATGCCCGGCGCCTTCAACCCGCTGAGCGCCCAGCTCATCCAGGACAAGGGCTTCGAGGGCGTCTACATCTCGGGTGCCGTGATGAGCGCCGACCTGGGGCTTCCCGACATCGGGTTGACGACCCTCACCGAGGTCGCCGGTCGCGCGGCGCAGATCGCGCGGGTCACCGACCTGCCGGCGCTGGTCGACGCCGACACCGGCTTCGGCGAGCCGATGAACGTCGCGCGCACCGTGCAGGTGATGGAGGACGCGGGCGTGGCCGGCATCCACCTGGAGGATCAGGTCAACCCGAAGCGCTGCGGTCACCTCGACGGCAAGGAGGTCGTCGACGAGCAGACGGCGCTGAAGCGGATCCGTGCCGCGGTGTCGGCCCGGCGCGACCCCGACTTCCTGATCATGGCGCGCACCGATATCCGCGGGGTGGAGGGCATGGCCGCCGCGATCGATCGCGCTAAGGCGCTCGTCGATGCGGGCGCCGACGCGATCTTCCCCGAGGCAATGGCGAGTCTCGAAGAGTTCGCCGCGATCCGCGCGGCCGTCGACGTGCCGGTGCTGGCGAACATGACCGAGTTCGGCAAGAGCGAGCTGTTCACCACGGCGCAGCTGGCCGACGTCGGGGTGAACATCGTGATCTTCCCGGTGTCGCTCCTGCGTCTGGCGATGGGCGCGGCGGAACGTGGCCTCGACACGATCCTCGCCGAGGGATCGCTGACCTCGAAGGTGCCCGAGATGCAGACCCGGGCACGCCTCTACGAACTCGTCGACTATGCGGCCTACGGTTCGTTCGACGACAACATCTTCACCTTCGACCTGAACAACAACAGGAGCTGACATGACAGAGATCAAGAAGGGGCTCGCGGGTGTCGTCGTTGACACCACCGCGATCTCGAAGGTCAACCCCGAGACCAACTCGCTGCTCTACCGCGGCTATCCGGTGCAGGATCTCTGCGCCAGCCGCACCTTCGAGGAGGTCGCCTACCTGCTCTGGCACGGCGAGCTGCCGAGCGAGGACGAGCTGCAGAACTTCCAGGAGCTGGAGCGAGCGCACCGCGCGCTCACCCCGCTGGCCAAGCACACGATCGACCTGCTGCCGAAGGATGCGCATCCGATGGATGTCATGCGCACCGCCATCAGCGCGATCGGTGCCGCCGATGCGACCGCGGCCGACGCGAGCCCGGAGGCCAACCTCGACAAGGCGGTCCGACTCTGGGCCCAGCTGCCGGCGATCGTCGCCTACACGCAGCGTCGTCGGCGCGGCCTCGACCTCGTCGAGCCCCGCGGCGACCTCGGCTATTCGGCGAACTTCCTGCACATGACCTTCGGCGAAGTGCCCGACCTGGTGGTCGTCAACGCCTTCGACGTGTCGATGATCCTGTACGCCGAGCACTCCTTCAACGCTTCCACCTTCACCGCGCGCGTGATCACCTCGACGCTCGCCGACCTCTACTCGGCCGTCGTCGGAGCGGTCGGCGCGCTCAAGGGCCCACTGCACGGCGGCGCGAACGAAGCCGTCATGTACGTCTTCGACGAGATCGGCGAGGCCGCGAAGGCGGAGGCCTGGCTCGACACCGCGCTCGCCGAGAAGCGCAAGATCATGGGCTTCGGCCACCGCGTCTACAAGAGCGGCGACTCGCGCGTGCCGACGATGAAGCAGGCGCTCGACAGCCTGATTCAGGAGTACGACCGCCCCGACCTCGCCGAGCTGTACACGACGCTCGAGCAGGCGATGGATGACCGCAAGGGCATCAAGCCCAACCTCGACTACCCGAGCGGGCCGGCGTACCACCTCATCGGCTTCGACACCGAGCTCTTCACGCCGCTGTTCGTCGCCAGCCGGGTCACCGGCTGGACGGCGCACATCCGGGAGCAGCTCGAGTCGAACGCGCTCATCCGCCCGCTCTCGGAGTACGTCGGCCCGGAGCAGCGTCAGGTCCCCTGACGCCGCGCGGCTTCGGGTGGTACGTTCCGCACATGTCGCGAATCGTGGCGGTGGCACCGGCGCTGCCCGAGCATGCCTACACGCAGAGTGAGATCACGGCGGAGCTCGCCGACCTGATCGCTCCGGTGAGCCCGCAGCGCGCCGTGCTGGAGCGCTTCCATGCCGCGAGCGGCATCGGTCGCCGACACACGGTGCTGCCCCTGGAGCACTACCGCGAACTCGGCGGGTTCACCGAGGCGAACGACATCTGGATCAGCGAGGGCACCGCGCTCGCAGCGCGCGCGCTGACCACGGCGCTCGACGCGGCCGGTCTCGATCCGCGCGAGGTCGACTACCTGCTGTTCACCTCGGTGACCGGGATCGCGGCCCCGTCGATCGACGCCCGCCTGGTTCCGCTCGTCGGCCTTCGCCCCGACATCAAGCGGATGCCCTCCTTCGGCCTCGGCTGCGTCGCCGGCGCCGCGGGGCTTGCCCGGGTGCACGACTACCTGGTCGGCCACCCCGACGAGATCGCCGTGCTCGTCTCGGTCGAGCTCTGCTCGCTCACCCTGCAGCGCGACGACCTCTCGGTGGCGAACTTCGTCGCCAGCGGCCTGTTCGGCGACGGCGCGGCAGCGGTCGTGGTGGCCGGGGCGAACCGCGCGGAGGAGCTCGGCCTGCCGGGCCCGGAGATCCTCGACACCCGCGCCGCGCTGCACCCCGACAGCCAGAGCGTCATCGGCTGGGACGTCGGCGGAACGGGCTTTCGCATCGTGCTGAGCGCCTCGGTCTCGGAGACGGTCGGCGGCGGTGTGCCGCGCGAGGTGCTCGCGCTGCTGGAGCGGCACGCGCTCGGCACCGCGGACATCGCGGCATGGATCGCGCATCCGGGTGGCCCGCGCGTGCTGGAGGCCTTCGAGGTGGGCCTGAATCTCGGCAGCGGGCAGCTCGCACCGAGTTGGCGCTCTCTCGAGTCGGTCGGCAACCTCTCCTCCGCCTCCGTTCTGCACGTGCTCGCCGATCAGTTCGTCCAGACGGACGGTGCCTTGGGCGTGGTGCTCGCCGTCGGGCCGGGAGTCACCAGCGAGTCGGTGCTGCTGAAGTGGGTGGCGTGATGACGCTCACCCTGGTGATGTTCGCAGCTCTCCTGCTGCTCACGGGTGTGGAGCGCCTGATCGAGCTGGTGATCTCGCGCCGAAACGCCGCCTGGGCCTTCGCCCGCGGCGGGATCGAGAGCGGCAAGCGCCATTTCCCGGCGATGGTCGCGCTGCACACCGGGCTGCTGGTCGCGGCATTCCTCGAGGCCTGGCTCGGCGAGCGTCCGTTCATCCCGGAGCTCGGCTGGCCGATGCTGGTGATCGCGCTGCTCTGCCAGGCGGGACGCTATTGGGTGATCGCCTCGCTCGGGTTCCAATGGAACACGCGCGTGATCGTCGTGCCCGGGCTCGCGCTCTCGCGACGCGGACCGTACCGCTGGTCGTGGGTGCGCCACCCGAACTACGTGATCGTCGCCCTCGAAGGGATCGCCCTGCCGCTGGTGCACACCTCGTGGATCACCGCCATCGTGTTCACGGTGCTGAACGCGATCCTGCTGCTCGGCTTCCGCATTCCCACCGAGAATCGCGCCCTGGCCGCGGCGCGCCCGACCCGGTGACGGTCTACGAGACCGAAGTCGTGGTGGTCGGCGGCGGGCCGATCGGCCTCGCGAGCGCGATCGAGGCGCGCGAGGCCGGACTCGACGTGATCGTGGTCGAGCCCCGCGAGGGCGTCATCGACAAGGCGTGCGGGGAGGGCCTGATGCCGGGCGCCGTGCCGGCGCTGCACCGGCTGGGGGTCGCTCCGGCGGGCTTCGAGCTGCGCGGGGTCGCCTACCGCGACGGCCGGTCGTCGGCGGATCACCGCTTCGCCGGCGGGACCGCGCTCGGGGTGCGGCGCACGACCCTGCACGCCGCGCTGCTGGAGCGCGCGGAGCAGGTCGGGGTGCGCCGCGTCGCCGCGCGCGTGCTCGACGTCGAGCAGGAGGGCGAGCACGTCACAGCGCTGACGACCGGGCCGCGGGTGCGCGGCGAGTGGATGCTCGCCTGCGACGGCCTGCACTCGCCCGTCGCGCGCCTTCTGGGACTGCACCGTCCGGCGCGGGAGCGCGGTCGACGCTTCGGACAGCGCCAGCACTTCGCGATCGAGCCGTGGAGCGACCTGATCGAGGTGCACTGGACGAGCGACGCCGAGCTCTATGTCACCCCCACCGCCGATGGAGTGGTCGGGATCGCGGCGCTCACCCGCCGCGGCGTGCGGTTCGGCGAGGCGCTCGCCGCCTGCCCCGAGCTCGCCGCCCGCATCGCCCGCGCACCGCGTGCGACGCCGGTGATCGGCGCGGGCCCGTTCCGTCAGACGACTTCCGCGCGCACGCGCGGGCGGGTGCTGCTGGTCGGGGATGCCTCCGGCTATGTCGATGCCCTGACCGGGGAAGGGCTGCGCATCGGCTTCGCGCAGGCCGAGGCCGCTGTGCAGGCGGTGCGCCGCGGGGACGCGCACGACTACGAGCGGCGCTGGCGGCAGATCACCCGGGACTTCCGCTGGCTGACCCGGGCGACGGTCGCGCTCGCGAACTCCCCCGCGCGCTCCCGCGTGGTTCCGATCGCGCGCGCGGCGCCGCGACTGTTCGGCGCGGCGGTCGAGCGACTGGCCCGCTGACGCCGCCGTTCTCCGCTGCGCGAGCTACGCGGCGGCGGAGGCTTCGAGGCCGAGAAGCGCCGCCAGCTCGCGCGGAGTCTCGGCGACACCCACCGCGCCCGCCTGCTCGGCGGGCGAGCCGTAGCCCCAGGTCACGAAGAAGGTGGGGATGCCGCGCTCGTGGGCGCCCTCCACGTCGTGGTGGCGGTCGCCCACCATGATCGGGTTGCTGAGATCGGCGCCCGCCACGCGCAAGCGCCGCAGCGCCTCCAGCACCACGTCCTTCTTGGCGCTGCGTGACTCGTCCTCGCTCGCGCCGGTGAACTCGGTGAAGTACTGCGAGAGCTCGAAGTGGTCGAGGATCAGCCGGGCCGGCAGCTCGGGCTTGGAGGTGGCGAGCGAGAGCGGGATCCCGGCGTCGTGGATCGCGGCCAGGATCTCGCGCACTCCTGGGTAGACGACCGCGTCGAAGACGCCGGTCGAGACGTAGTGCTTGCGGTACACCTCGAGCGCGCGAGCGGATTCCGCCTCGTTCAGCCCCGCGAGGTCGCGGAAGGAGTCGAGGATCGGCGGGCCGACCCAGCGCAGCAGCTCAGCGGGGGTGGGAACCGGCATCCCCAGTGCCTCGTAGGTGTGCGCGAGGCTCGAGGTGATGCCCGGCGCGGAGTCCACGATCGTGCCGTCCAGATCGAACAGGATCGAGCTGAACGGCGGAGCGACGGATGCGGCGGACACCCGACCAGCCTAGGACGCGGCGCGTGCGGCGCCGGTCGTCATCCAGCGGTCCCCCCGCGCCCGAAGCCCCAGAGTGAGCGCGCGCGCCGCCAGATACACGAGCGACCAGGCGCCCTGCGCGAGCAGCACGGCGGCGAGTCCGCCCTCGGGCGGAAGCAGGGCCAGCAGCAGAGCGGGCAGGTAGACGACCACGTTGGCAAGGCCGGTGAGCGCCAGATAGCGGGCATCGCCCGCGCCGATCAGGATGCCGTCGAGCACGAACACGTAGCCGGCCAACGGGGCGGTCACCGCCAGCACGAGCAGCAGCCCGGGGAGCATCGCCAGCACCGCCGGGTCGGAGGTGAACACCCGCCCGGCGACGGGGGCGAGCGCCGCGAGGATCAGGCCGCTGCCGAGCCCGGCGAGCACGGTGTGCTGGATCAGTCGGCGCACGACCGTGCGGACCCGGCCGTGGTCGCCCGCGCCGAGCGCGTGCCCGACCATCGCCTGCGCGGCGATCGCCTCCGCGTCGAGCACGAACGCGACGAGCGAGAGCACGGCCATCGAGACCTGCAGCGCCGCGAGCTCCTCGGTGCCGATCGCCGCGCCGACGACCGTGAAGGCGACCATGCCGAGGCGCAGCGACGCGGTGCGCAGCAGCAGCCAGCCGCCCGCCGCGGCCGAGGCGCTCACCCCCGCGAGCCCCGGGCGGAGGGCGACGCCGTGCGGGCGTGCGGCACGCACCGACATCACGACATAGACGGCGGCCATGCCGTACTGGGCGACGACGGTGCCGGCGGCCGATCCCGCGATCCCCCAGCCCAGGCCGTAGATGAAGACGGCGTTGAGCGCCGCGTTGGCGGTGAAGCCGGCGATCGCGACGACGAGCGGGGTGCGGGTGTCCTTCAGGCCGCGCAGCAGCCCGGTCGCGGCGATCACGAGCAGCATCCCGGGCATCCCCCAGACGGCGATCGCCAGGTACTCGACCGCGGCGTCGGTCACCGCCGGGGCCGCACCGAAGGCGGCGGCGAGCGGGCGCGCGGTGAGGGCGCCGACCACGGCGAGAAGCGCACCCAGCGCCAGGGCGAGCCACATGCCGTCGATGCCCGCGCGGATCGCCCCCGCCCGGTCGCCCGCCCCGAGGCGCCGCGCCACCGTGGGGGTGGTCGCGTAGGCGAGGAAGATCAGCAGCCCGATCGCGGTCTGCAGGATCGTGCCGGCGATGCCGAGCCCCGCCAGCGACACGGCGCCGAGGTGCCCGACCAGCGCGGTGTCGGTGAGCAGGAACAGCGGCTCGGCGACGAGCGCGCCGAGCGCCGGAACGGCGAGGCGCAGGATCTCGCGATCGAGCGCGCGGCGTTCGGCTCGAGCGGTGGTCACGGCGTCAGAACAGCCGGGAGTGGCCGGTCTCGAGTCCGCGCATGGCGTCGTAGTCGAGCACCAGGCAGCGGATGCCCCGGTCCTCCGCGAGCGTGCGGGCCTGCGGCTTGATCTCCTGCGCCGCGAACACGCCCGCGACGGGTGCGAGCAAGGGGTCGCGGTTCATCAGCTCGAGGTAGCGGGTGAGCTGCTCGACCCCGTCGATGTCGCCGCGGCGCTTGATCTCGACGGCGACCGAGGCGCCGCTCGCATCCCGCGCCAGGATGTCGACCGGACCGATCGCGGTCATGTACTCGCGGCGCACCAGTTCGTGCCCCTCCCCCAGCAGGTCGATCTGCTCGGCGAGCAGGCGCTGCAGCTCGGCCTCGACGCCGTCCTTCTGCAGCCCCGGGTCGATGCCGAGCTCGTGCGAGGTGTCGTGCAGGATCTCGTGGATCGAGATCACGAGCAGGTCGGCGGTCTTCGCGTGGGTGACGCGCCAGAGCTCGACGACGCCGGCCGAGGCGCGCTCCTCGTCGACCTCATCGACGGTGAAGGTGCAGGGCGGGCTCATCCAGTTGAGAGGCTTGTAGCTGAGTGAATCCGAGTGCACGAGGACGCTGCCGTCGGCCTTCACCAGCAGCAGTCGCGTCGCGAGCGGCAGGTGCGCGCTCAGTCGCCCCGCGTAGTCGACGGAGCAGCGGGCAATGACAAGACGCACGCGTTGATCCTACGAGGCGTCGACCGGCTCGGCGTCCGGCGTCGGCGTCTGCTCGCGCGCGGCGGGCGACATGACGGCGGAGAGCACGATGAGCGCGAGCACGATGAACAGCGCGTTGAGCAGACCGATCTGTTCACCCACGAATCCGATCAGCGGGGGACCGACGAGGAAGGCGAAGTAGCCGACCGTCGCCACCGCGCTCACGCGGGCGGCGGCGGTGCGGGCGTCGTCGGCGGCCGCCGACATGCCCACCGGGAAGCCGAGCGAGGCCCCGAGCCCCCAGAGCACGATGCCGACGACGTAGAGCGCGGGGATCGGCACCAGGATGACGATCGCGAGCCCGACCGCCGCGGTCAATGCCGAGGCGCGCAGCACCGGCACCCGGCCGAAGCGGTCGAGGATCGGAACCCCGACGATGCGTCCGATCGTCATCGCGGCGGCGAAGACGCCGAACAGCAGCGCGCCCGTTCCGTTCTCCAGCTCGTGCGCATCGATCAACGCGAGCGCGAGCCAGTCGTTCGCGCTGCCCTCGGTGAAGGCCATGCCGAGCACGATCAGGCCGATCAGCAGGGTGCGCGGGTCGGTCCAGATCGCCATCCGCTCGCGGAAGTCGGGGCGGGGCTCCTGGCCCTCCTCCTCGGTGATGTGCGCGGGCAGCCAGCGCGGCACGATGACCGCGGCGACCGCCAGAAGAACGCCCATCAGCCCGAAGTGCACGAGCACGGGCACCCCGGCGAACGCCGCCGCCGAGCCGATGCCGGCCCCCGCGACGGTGCCCAGGCTCCAACTCGCGTGATACCAGGGCATGATGTTGCGGCGAAGCGCCCGCTCCGCGCCCGCGCCCTCGACGTTCATCGCCACGTCGCACACCGCGCCGGCGAAGCCGGTGATCGCCATGCCGAGCAGCGCGAGCACGAAGTTCGAGAGCAGCGTCGTCGCGGCGCCCGTGAGGATCAGCCCGAGCCCGAAGGCGAGCAGCGTCAGACGGATCGTCTGCGCGCCGCCGATCGCGTGCACGAGATGCCCCGAGATGAGCAGACCGAGGATCGCCCCGGTCGAGATGGCGAACAGCAGAATGCCGACCTGGGAGACCGGGATGTCCAGCTGATCGCGCAGGGCCGGGATGCGGGAGATCCAGGCCGCCATGCCCAGACCGTTGACGGTGAAGGCGACGAAGACGGCGTTGCGCCAGGCCGTAACCGAAGGAGGAGCAGTGTTCACCTCCTCACGCTATCCGGCGAGGGCGCGGCATTCGTGCACGGAGAAGAATCTAGGCTGACGGGTATGACCGACGCACTGCTTCCTTCCGGCATCGAAATCGACGAACTCGATCCGGCGGTCCGCCCTCAGGACGACCTGTTCCGGCACGTGAACGGACGGTGGATCGATCGCACCGAGATCCCCGCCGACAAGGCGCGCTACGGCTCGTTCTACGTGCTCGCCGAAGAGGCCGAGCAGGCGGTGCGCGAGATCATCGAGGCCGCGCAGTCGGCCGCCCCGGGCACCGAGGAGCGCAAGATCGGCGACCTCTACGCCAGCTTCATGAACGAGCAGCGGATCGAGGAGCTGGGCTGGAGCCCGGTCGCCGAGGAGCTGGCGGCGGCCGCCTCCGCCACCGACCTGACGAGCTTCGCGCAGACGCTCGGGCGTCTGGAGCGTGCCGGAGTCGGCGGCTTCATCCAGGCCTTCGTCGACAACGACCCCGGGAATCCCGAGCGCTACCTGGTGTTCCTCGAGCAGGGCGGCCTCGGTCTTCCCGACGAGTCGTACTACCGCGAGGACAAGTTCACCGAGATCCGTGCCGCCTACCTCGCGCACCTCGAGCGCATGCTGGCGATGGCCGGGCTCGACGACGCGGGCGTGCGCGCCGCGCGCATCCTGGAGCTGGAGACGGCGATCGCCTCCCACCACTGGGACAACGTGCGATCGCGCGACAGCCAGGCCACCTACAACCTCACCGCCTGGAGCGAGGTGACCGCTCTCGCCGGCGCCGCCGCGTCGTTCGTCGACTCGTGGCTGGCCGCCCTCGATGTGCCCGCCGGGTCCTTCGACGAGGTCGTCGTGCGCCAGCCGAGCTTCGTCTCCGGTCTCGCCGAGCTGCTCGTCGAGGACCGGGTGCCCGCCTGGCGCGACTGGCTGAGCTGGCAGGTCATCCGCTCCGCCTCGCCCTACCTGCACCGCGAGGTCGTGAACGCCAACTTCGACTTCTACGGCAAGACGCTCACGGGTACGCCCGAGCTGCGCGCGCGCTGGAAGCGTGGGGTCGCCGTCACCGAGGGCGCGCTCGGCGAGGCGATCGGCCGCATCTACGTCGAGAAGCACTTCAGCCCGACGGCGAAAGCCGCGATGGACGACCTCGTCGCGCACCTGGTGGAGGCCTACCGTCAGAGCATCCGGAACCTCGACTGGATGACCGAGGAGACCCGGCAGCGCGCCCTCGACAAGCTCGAGAAGTTCACCCCAAAGATCGGCTTCCCGGTGAGGTGGCGCGATTACTCGACGCTGGCGATCGATGCCGACGACCTCGTCGCCAACGTCCGCGCCGCGTCGGAGTTCGAGTTCCAGCGCGAGCTCGGCAAGATCGGCAAGCCGCTGGACCGCGACGAGTGGTTCATGACGCCGCAGACGATCAACGCGTACTACAACCCCGGCTTCAACGAGATCGTGTTCCCGGCGGCCATTCTGCAGTTCCCCTTCTTCGACGAGAGCCGGGATGCGGCAGCCAACTACGGCGCGATCGGCGCCGTGATCGGCCACGAGATCGGGCACGGCTTCGACGACCAGGGCTCGCGCTTCGACGGCGACGGCCGGCTGACCGACTGGTGGACCGCCGAGGACCGCGCGGCCTTCGACGAGCGCACCGCCAGTCTCATCGCCCAGTACGACGCCCTCGCGCCGAGCGGCATCCCCGACCATCACGTCAACGGTGCGCTGACGATCGGCGAGAACATCGGCGACCTCGGCGGGCTCGGGATCGCGTGGAAGGCGTACCAGCTGTCGCTCGACGGCGCCGAGCCTCCCGTCATCGAGGGGCTCACCGGCGCGCAGCGCTTCTTCCTCAGCTGGGCGCAGGCCTGGAGGTCGAAGTACCGCGACGAGGAGGCGATCCGACTGCTCGCCATCGACCCGCATTCGCCGAGCGAGTTCCGCTGCAACCAGATCGTCCGTAATATTGACGAGTTCTCTCGTGCGTTCGATCTCAGCGAGACGGACGCCCTCTGGCTCGACCCGAACGAACGTGTGACCATTTGGTAGAACTCGCGCCGTCGCCTGAGCGACGAGATCGCGTACGCGGGCCGCGTACGCCTCGTCATCGTGCGATCGAGCGAGTCGCGAACTTCTCGGCGAGCTTCACCGCGCTCGGCGAGATCGCGTACGACGGTGCCCAGGTCTCGGCGTCGGTGGTCGACCTCGACACGAACGAGTCGCTCGCCTCGATCGATGAACGCATCGCGTTGCCGACCGCCAGCATCGGCAAGATCCTGCTGCTCGTCGAGTTGTCGGCGCGGATGAGCGAACGCGACGCGAGCGGGTTCGCCATCCTCGACAAGACCCCGAGCGACACCGTGGGCGAGAGCGGCGTCTGGCAGCACCTGCAGGCCCCCTCGCTTCCGGTGGCCGATCTCGCGACGCTCATCGGCGCCACCAGCGACAACCTGGCCACCAACGTGTTGTTGCGCCAAGTCGGGCTCGACTCGGTCCGCACCCGAACGGAGGGGCTGGGGCTGACCCGCACCGCACTGCTCGACCTGGTGCGGGACCTGCGCGGCCCGGACGACGCCCCCCAGCTCTCGGTCGGCTCCACCGCGGAGCTCACCGAGCTCTTCGTCGCCCTCGCTCACGGGCGGGTCGTCGATCATGTGACCAGCAGTCGGGTCTTGGGGTGGTTGTCGCTGAACGCCGACCTCTCGATGGTCGCCGGGGCGTTCGGCCTCGATCCGCTCTCGCACCGCACGCCGGATCATGGCCTCCAACTCGTCAACAAGACCGGGACGGATACCGGCGTGCGCGCCGAGGCGGGGGTGCTGCGCGGTCCACGGCACGCGGTCGCCTACGCCGTGACCGTGCACTTCACCGATGACGGGGCGGCGTCGCGGCTGCGAGCGCTCGACGCGATGCGCACGGTCGGGTTCGACCTGCTGGACTACGTGCACTAGGCGTGTCGTTTTGCGACAAATCTGTCTATCTGGTACGTCGCGATCCCTCTTGTTAGCGTGACGAGAGTACGTCGGATTGGTCATGTGCCAACGGCACGTGGGCTCTCGTTCCCCCGGCGCGGGAAGGCACCAGCAATCTATGGGCATCGCTTAGACACTCTCTTCTGATCGACGAGGCCCGAACTCGAGTCCGTGCCTCGCCGCGACACGTTCCCCCGGTTCTGTCATACCGGTCCCCTCCTGCGACGAAAAACGTCGCCGTTCGGCGTTCCCCCGCGCCGCAAAACATGAGCGGCACGACGCCTCTCAGCTAAGGAATCCCCCATGTTCAAGAAACTCCTTGCCGGGCTGAGTGTGATGGCACTCTCGCTCGGCATCGTCGCGCTGACGGCCGGTCCGGCCAGCGCATATGTCTCGCACGTCGACGCGTCGTGTACGGCGCTCAATGTCAACCTCTCGGGCTACAACGCCGACGCCGACAACCTGGTCACGGTCTACGTCGACGAGGTTGCGGTGGTCGATGGCGCTGCCTTCGGTGAGTCGTTCAGCTCAACCCACCCCTTCGCCGATACCGGCGCGTCCCACACCTATCGGGTGGTTGTCGTGGCCCACGACGGCGAAGCGGGAAGCTTCGACAGCGGAACGGTCACCGTGGATCCGTGTGTTCAGGAGGACCTGCAGAAACAGGAGCCAGAGCCGCAGAGCAGTTCCACGCCCGAAGTTCAAACGCTGGTCATCGACACGCCTCCGGTGGTCGACAAGGTCCGGATCTGCCACGCGACCGCGTCGCAGACCAACCCGTACACGAACCCCGAGGTGTCGGTGCGGTCGATCATCAACCTGCCGAACGGTCACCACTACCACGAGGGTGACATCATTCCGCCCTTCTACTACGAACTCGACGACGCGATCCTTCACTACGAAGGCAAGAACTGGACCGAGGGCAATGCGGCGATCTGGGCACAGGGCTGCGGAGCCGCGACGGTGACGCCGACGGCGCCGGAGTTCTTCGATGCCGAGTGCACCGATGAAGGCGAGATCGGGCTCGGTGGGTTCATCATCTTCGAAACCGAACTGGTGAAGTACCAGATGCGCTACAGCTCCTCCGAGGACTGGGTCGATGTGGGCCCCGGCACGCACGACGAGCCGGTGGACACACGCATCCAGATCCGGGCCGTCGGACTTGAGGGAGTCGAACTCGAAGGAGACACGTCCTGGCGCTATCGGGTGATGGGCCCGGATGAGCCGTGCGTCGTCGCCGACGCCCGCGCCAGCGTGGAGATCACGAATGCCACCTGCTACGAGCCCGGCTCCGCGATCTTCTACCTGCAAAACGCGACCCTCGTGCGCGAGCCCGACCTGTCGCCGGGCGTGCACGTGATCCGCGCGGTTGCCGATGAGGGTCACGTGTTCGGAAACGGTCGCACATTCAAGGTGCTCCGGTACTACGTTCCGGACGTGCTCCCCGATGATCAGTGCATCGTTCCGACTCCGCCCGAGTTCTTTGACGCGTACTGCGACGAGCAGGTGCGCGGGGGGATCGTCGATCCGTACTTCGTCGTCTCCTCGACGCAGGGTGTCTACCTGACCTGGAAGCTCAACGGAGTCGACCAGGGCGTCGTGCCGGATGAGGCCTACGGCGTTCAGATCCCGGTGGAGATCGGCGACACGGTCGTCATTAAGGCCCATGCGATGGATGGCTACGCCTTGAAGGATGGCCGCGTCGTCCGGTGGGAGCACTACTTCGGTCTTGACGACCTGTGTACGTTCCCGACGGTGACGGTCGACGTCGACTCGACGCAACCCACCTGTGACGCGGACGGATCACTCGAGTTCGAGACGGTGGACGGCGAGCTGTACCCCGGTGCGGTCGAGTGGACCGTTGATGGTCTGCCGGCGGCGGAAGGCAGCTACGACATCGCGGGGACGCGAACCGTGGTGCTGACCGCGACGGCGACGGAAGGATACGGATTCGCCGGTGAAGAGGGGTCGACCCTGGAATGGGAGATCGCCTTCACCGACCCGAGGCCGTGCGACGACCTGCCGACGCTCGCGCTGACGGGAACTGATTCGTCGGTCCTCGGCGGGTTCGGGTTCGGCGGCGCGATGCTGCTCGCGGGAGGCCTCCTCGTCCTCGCGCGCCAGCGCCGGGCACTGCACCACTAACGCAAGGAACCACGCCCTCTGCGACGCCCCCGCTCGCTCGTCGAGCGGGGGCGCCACGGATGCGCGGGTGGCTCGGTCCCACCGCTGCGAGCTGAGACGCGGCGGAGCGGGGCCGCGCTGCGTTCGGCACTGTGGAGAACCCCTTGTCCTCCATTTTGCGGACATGATACGTTGGCGAGGCTTCGTCGGTATCCCGATCAGGTGCCCACTCCCCCGTGTGGCTTCTGGTTTCCGCCGGAGCGACAAGGCCCCCCTTGTCCACGACCCCCCGTGATGCGGTTTGTCATGCCCGGGGTCGCGGATCCTCTCAGCAAGGAATCCCCCACATGTACAAAAAGCTTTTCGCAACGTCTTTGGCGCTCGCCCTCGGCGCCGGCATCGTCGGCGTGGTCGCCGCCCCCGCGACCGCAACCGACTCCAACCAACCCGCGTACTGGCAGACGCTTGAGGGCGAGGTGTGCGAAGACCCGGGGTACTCGACCGAGAATTCGGCGGCCAACCCTTACACGCTCCCCGAGGCCGACGACGGCTGGCAGTGGTCCAAGGTGATCATCAAGGCCGGGAGCAGCAACGATGGCGGCCAGGTCAACGGCAGCTATCTCTACGACTCGGGCCTCGAGGCCGGCGAGACCTTCATGCACCCGGTCAAGGACTCGATCAGCCACGTGATCGTCTGTCAGATCCCCGCGGATGACCCTGAGGAGCCGCCGCTCGACCCCGAGGGCTGCGTCTTGGTCGCCTGGAAGATGCCCGGGTGGGTGAACTCGACCACTCCGACGTGGCCGCAGGCGTACTTCACCCAGGTCGGCACCTCGACGTGCGACCCGAGCGAGTTGTCGAAGCTCGACGACCACCTTCTGGAGACGTGCGATGCGTACTACCAGGTGGACCTCTACGACGTGAGTGCAACCACCACGTCGCTGATCGCCGGCAAGGTGCTTACGGGGCCGGGCAAGCCCGCGGAGGACTTCCCGTCGCCGTCGGGCTGGGACCTCACCTACAAGCTCGTCCAGGCGCCTGAGTGCCTCGACGAGGATGCCTCCGCCAGCGTCGTCGTCACGTCGGCGTCGTGCGGCGTACCGGGAACCGCGCAGTTCACGATCGAGAACGCGACGTGGAACTCGGATGCGATCTCGACCGCCGGAACGCACTCGCGCACCGCGACGGCGAACGAGGGCCACGCCTTCGCCGGTGGCGAGACCACCAAGACCGTGAGCTACACCATCGAAGCGGCGCTGACCACGACGGAACCGCCGTGCGCCCCGCCCGCCCCGACCTTCACCGACTCGGTCTGCATCGAAGGCACCGGCGATGACACGGTCGGATCCTTCACGCTCGCCGTGCTGGATGGCGTCACCTACCAGGCCAAGATCGGCGCCGCGAGCTACACCACGGTCGCGGCGGGAGTCGCGCACGAGGTGCCGTCCCCGGACGGCGCGACCACGGTGACGATCAAGGCCTACCGCGGTGCGACGCTCGTGGGCGAATGGTCGCACGTCTTCACGGAGCCGAACGAGGAGTGCCTGACCGAGGTCACGCCCGTCGAGCCCGCGATCAGCCAGGCGGTCTGCACCGGAACGCCCGGCGAGGTCAGCACGGCGGGGTACACCCTCACCGCAGTGACCGGCGTCACCTACTTCGTCAAGGTCAACGGCGGCGACTGGACCGAAGCGACCAGCGGCAGCCTTCAGGTGCTCACCCCCGGTGATGTGCTCGACGTGAAGGCCGTCGGCGATTGGGACGCGGGCTACTACATCACGACGCCGGGCGAGAGCTCGAAGTCCTTCGGCCCGTACACGATCGACGACCCCGACTGCGGCGTCGAGATCGTCGTCGGAGACCCCGTCTACTGGAACGACCTGTGTGACGAGATCAACGGCGGCGTGCTCGAGCAGGGCTTCGAGGTCGTCGCGGCCGACCACGTGACCTACACGGTCTCGATCAACGGCGCCGATGCGACTCCGATCGACCCCGGCGTCTACGCGGCCGCACCCGGCGACTACGTCGTCGTGACGGCCCACCCCGAGGACGGCTACGTGCTCACGGGCACGGTGAGCTGGGATCACGCGTTCCAGACCGACGGGTTCTGCCCGCCGACGCTGGGTCTCGTGACGCCGACCGTCGCAACGCAGCAGATGACCTGCGACGCCGACGGCTCGTACACGCTCGGCAACGAAGAGGGCACCCCCGATTCGATCCTGTGGAGCGTCAACGGCGGACCGGAGTTCACCACCGGCGGCACGTTCACCGTGTCCACGCCGGGCGCCGTGACGATCACGGCGATGCCGGCGGCCGGCGCGGGCTTCGCCGGTGAGGCGGAGCTGCCCTACACCTGGCACCTCGCGTTCGAGCGTCCGAGCGTGTGTGAGGATCTTCCGACCCTCGCGCTGACCGGTGGAACGATCGCGACCGGGTCGCTCGGACTCGCGGCGACGATGCTCTTCGCCGGCGGGCTGTTGATGTTCGCTCGCCGCAACTCCGCGACGCAGCGCTGATTCGGCGTCGTGCGGCGCCCGCGCTGAGAACGGGCGCCGCACGACGTGCGGCACGAATTGGGTATAACGCGTTGTCCTCCAAAGTGAGGACCTGCTAGCTTGGTGAAACTTCGTCGCGAAGAGCGCGTTCACCCCCGGGCGCGTTGCCTCTCAGCCTTTGCGGCGTGGAAAGGTGTTGACCCGAGCCCTCACGTTCTGTCCCCCATGTGCTGAGGCCGCATCCCGAACTCGTGCGACCTCCTGCCCTCCCTCTTCTCCGGCATCCCCCGCCGGACACCGGTGCTTCGTCGCCGTGCGCTTCCGTCGTGAAGCCGCCGCGAGCGGGTGCCGCGGCAGCCCCCCTCTCAGCAAGGAAAATCCCCCATGTTCAAGAAGATTCTCGCCGGCGTCGGCGCGTTGGCGATCGCGGCGGGCATTGTTGCCGTGGTTGCCGGCCCCAGCGTCGCGCACCACAACACGATCAGCGCGAGCGTCGTCTGCGATACCAGCAGCGGCGCGACCTACAAGGTCACCTGGACGATCGAAAACTCGGAGAGCGGCAGGTCCGAGACGATCATCGAGTCCAGTGACACCAGTCTCGTCCCCGTCGGCACCGTGATCGGGGCCGGCGGCACGCTCGTCGTCACCGAGTACATGACCGAGGCGGTCGAGAAGAAGCTCGAACTCACGGCGCGTTGGAGCAACGGCTACGAGAAGAAGAACTACGAGACGATCAAGCCGGCGTACGACTTCCCCGAGTGCGCGCCGACGGAGATCATTCCCACGGCCCCGACGGTGGAGCTGTCGCGTTGCGTGGACTACAGCCCGACCAATGGGACGTACACGATCCCGACCACGGCGGGTGTCGTCTACCAGGTGTCTCTCAACGGCGGAGCCTTCGCGAACGCCGCCGCGGGCGAGGTGACACCGGCGACGGGCTCGACTGTGTCGATTCAGGCAATCCTGGACCCGAGCTACGACTCGACCCGGTACGTGCTCGGCGGAACCACCGCGTGGGGGCCTTACACCTTCAGTGCCGCCGACTGCGATGACCCGGAGCCGGTCACGCCGGTCTTCGTGAACGAACAGTGCACGGGCGTCACCGACGGCGACCGGACGCAGGCCTCGTACCAGATCGCGGCGACCTCGGGCGTGACCTACCAGGTCCTCGAGGACAGCACCTGGAAGAACGTTTCGGCGGGAACATACGACGTGAACCCGACCGAGTCGTCGTCGGTCACCGTGCAGCTGCGGGCGATCAAGACCGCGACGAGCGCGGTGCTCGCGAGCTGGCAGCACACCTTCGAGTACGCGGGTGACTGCGTCATCGTCGTGACCCCGGTCACCCCGACGTTCATCGACGAGGAATGCACGGGCGTCACCCCGGGTGAGCGCACCCAGGCCCGCTACACGATCACCGCCGCCTCGGGCGTGACCTACCAACTGTTCTCCGGCGGCACGTGGACGGACGTTGCGGCGGGCACCGTCAATGTGAACCCCACCTCGACGGACATCACCGTCACGCTGCGGGCGCTCAAGACCGTGACCGGCGCCGTGCTGGAGAGCTGGGAGCACACCTTCTCGAGCGCGGGCGACTGCATCATCGAGGTCACCCCGGTCGACCCGACGATCACGCAGGTGCTGTGTGACGAGTCGACGCCGGGCGCGCAGACCGAGGGCGGCTACACGATCCCCGAAACCGAGCACGTGACCTACCTCGTGCGAATCGGTGACGGCGTCGCTGCCGAGGTCGCCGCGGGCTTCCACGCGGTCCCGGCAGGAACCACCTTCACGGTGATCGCGGTCGCCGACGGCGCGGGCTACTCCCTGCCGGGCGAGGTCGACCGCATCGTGCTCGGCGAGTACACGATGGCCGACCCCGACTGCCTCACCGATGTCTCGGTTCCGGGTGTCCCGGTGACGTGGGACGACCTCTGCGATGAGGTCAACGGCGGCGTGCTCGACCAGGGCTACACCGTCGTCGCGGCCGACCACGTGACGTACAAGGTGTCGATCGACGGTGCCACTCCGACTCCGATCGCGCCGGGCACCTACTCGGCGACCCCGGGCAGCCACGTGGAGATCACGGCCTACGCGGACGCGGGCTACCGGTTGACGGGAACCTCGAGCTGGGAGCACGCCTTCCAGACCGATGGGTTCTGCCCGCCGACGCTCGGCGTCGTGACGCCGACCGTCACGTTCCAGCAGATTGACTGCTCCACCGGCGGCTCGTACACCCTCGGCAACGAGGAGGGCGAGGCGGACGCCATCGTGTGGACCGTGAATGGCGGGTCGCCGTTCACGACCGGCGGCACCTTCACGGTGTCCGCGGAAGGCACCGTCACCATCACGGCGACTCCGGCCGTCGGTGCCGGATTCACGGGAGACCGTGAACTTCCCTACACCTGGACGTTCACCTTCGCGACGCCCTCCACGTGCGGTGACCTTCCCACCCTGGCGCTGACCGGCGCGGTCGCGGCGGGATCCCTGGGTCTCGCGGCGACGCTCCTGCTCGCGGGTGCCGTCCTTCTCGCGGCACGTCGCCGGGCACACGCCACGCGCTAGGGACACAACTCGGCCCCTGCCTCTCGAGAGCTGAGACTCGAGGGGCAGGGTGTCCGATTCACGTGACGGGGCCCCGCGGGACAGACCGCGGGGCCCCGCGGCATGACGGGCCCACCGCCAGAGGGCCCGCATAGCATGCTGAGTCCTCGCATCCTGAAACTATCGTGTTTCTTCCGGGTATTCCGTTGACGGAATGCAATTCGTGGAGGACGCTGGAACCAGACCTGAATGCTCGGGCCCGTTGTGGTTCGAGACACACCCGTGGGAGGGAATCATCGTGAAAGGCAAGATCCTTTTCGTCGCCGGACTGGGTGTCGGCTACCTGCTGGGAACCCGAGCGGGACATGAGCGCTACGAGCAGATCAAGGCGACCGCGTCGAAGTTCTGGAACGACCCGCGCGTGCAGCGCCAGGTCGACACCGTCGAGACCTTCGTGAAGGACAAGGCCCCCGACGTGGCCGAGTTCGTGTCGGAGAACGCCAAGAAGGTGGTCTCGCAGGTTTCCGCCAAGAAGCCCGCGACGTCGACCGCCAAGAAGCCGGCGTCGTCGACCTCCTCGTCGAAGTCGACCGCCAAGTCGAGCTAGGCGCCGCGGCGCCGGGAGACATCATGACGGAATCCCGTACTCGACCCCCGCGTCGGGGCCTTTTCGCGCTGGTCGCCGATCTGCCGGATCAGGTGACCGCGCTCGTTCAGCGTGAGATCGACCTCGTCAAGACGGAGTTGATCGCCAAGTTCAAGGCGCTCGGCGTCGGCGCCGGGTTGATCGCGGGAGCGGCGCTCGTGCTGCTCGCGATGCTCGGCGTCCTGCTGACGGCGGCCATTCTGGCGCTGTCGCTCGTGATGCCGGGCTGGCTCGCCGCGCTCCTCGTGGCGCTGGTGCTACTCATCATCGCCGCGATCGTCGGGTTCATCGGCTACCGCGTGCTGATGCGCGGCGTTCCGCCGCTGCCGACGGAGTCGATCGAGAGCTGGAAGCGCGACCTCAGAGCCATTCAAGGAATCGGAAAGCGAGGCACCACCCCATGAGCATGACCGACGCAAAAGCAGCCGCAGCCAAGGCCCGCCACGATCTGGCGGCGACGCTGGACGCCATCGAAGACCGCGTCAACGTCCCCAAGCGGGTCGGAGACCTGAGCGACAAGGCGGTCGCCGCCTACAAGTCGAATCCGGTCCCCTGGATCATCGGCGGCGCGGCCGTCGCCGTGATCGCCGTCGGTCTTGTCGCCTGGGCGATCTTCAGCGACGACTGATCGATTCGCGTCGGCGGGGCGCGCGCGGGAGGATGGGCGAGTGAACTCCTCCGGAGAACTGAGCAGATGGCGCGTGCTCGTGCCGCGCGGCGGCAAGTGGGGCGACGGTGTCGCCGCCACCGTGCGCGCCCACGGCGCCATTGCGGTGATCGCGCCGCTCGTGAACTTCGCGAGCGTCGAGCGCCCCGAGGCCCTCGCCGCGGAGCTTCGTCGGCTCGAGGCGGGCGAGTTCGATTGGCTCGTCGTGTCGAGCGCCACCACCGTGGACGTCTTCGTGAGCCACGGCATCCGGCTGCCCGAGTCCACTCGGGTCGCCGCGGTCGGTGAGACGACCGCGCAGGCCCTCACGATCGCCGGCTATCACGTCGACTTCGTCCCGCAGAGCGACAACTCGGCCCGCGGGCTCGTGGCCGAATGGCCCGTCGCCGACGTGCGCGGCCGGGCGCTCGTGCCGCAGTCGGACGCAAGCGACCCCACCCTCGTCGCGGGACTCGCGCGACTCAACTTCGACGCGACCTTCGTCTCGGCCTATCGGACGGTCGGTGTGCCCGTCGCGCCGAACGTGGCGTCCGACGTGGCGAGCGGTCGGATCCGCGCGGTCCTCGTCACCTCGGGAAGCGTGGCGCGCCAGATCGCCGAACAGCTCGCGCCGCTCCCCGACTCGGTGATCGTCGCGTGCATCGGACCGCGGACCGCCTTCGACACGCGCGCGGCCGGTCTGCCCGTCCACGTGATCGCCGAAGAGAAGTCCGCCGAGTCGATGCTCGACGCCCTCGAAGAGTACGTCCGCGGCAGCTGAGCCTCAGCCGAGCGCCGCGAGGCCGAACAGCGCCAGCGCCAGCAGGGGAGACGCTCCCTGGATGGCGGCGGCGCGCCAGAGCCGCGGCTGCGAGACCACCAGGACGAGCGCCGCAAGCGCCATCGAGAGCGCCGCGAACACCGTGATGGCCAGGCCCGCGTCGGCGAGATCCGGCATCGCGAGCATCACCAGTCCGGTGGCGACACCGAGGGCGAGGAACAGATTGTAGAAGCCCTGGTTGAAGGCCATCGGGCGGATCGCGGCGGCGGCCTCGTCGCTGCGGACACCGAACATCCGGCGCACCGCGGGACGCATCCAGAGCACGCTTTCGAGCACGAAGATCGCGGCATGGATCGCCGCGGCGACTCCGGCGACGACCGCGCCGGCGACGAGGACGCCGTCGAAGGGGAGCGGATCCGTCATGGCGTCAGTCTGGCACGCGGCGGTTCAGCGCCGCACGTCGACGACGAGCCGGCCGCGGACGCCGCCGTCGAAGAACCGTGCGGCGGCCGAGATGGCGTCGCTCAGTGCGAGCTCTTCGGTCACCGAATCCAGGGCGTCCAGGTCCAGGTCGCGGTCGAGGCGCTCCCAGGCCGCCACCCGCACCGCGTGCGGCGGCTTGACGGAGTTGATCCCGGCGAGCGTCACGCCGCGCAGAATGAACGGCATGACGGTCGTCGACAGCTGCGCATCGGCGGCGTTGCCGCAGGCGGCGACGATCCCGTCGGGGCGCGTCTGCGCAAGCACGTTGGCGAGGATGTCGCCCCCGACGGCGTCGATCGCGCCATCCCAGCGCGCCGACTGCAGCGGCTTTCCCGGCTCCGAGAGCTCCCCGCGGTCGAGAATGCCGGACGCGCCCAGCGCGCGAAGCTCCTCGCCGAGCTCGGGGCGCCCGGTGACCGCGGTCATCCGCCAGCCCGCCGCGCGGCCGAGCAGCAGCGCGACGGTGCCGACACCGCCCGTGGCCCCGGTGACCACCACCTCGGCGCCCGCGCCGAGACCCGCAGCAACGAGACGGTTGACGCACAGCGCCGCGGTGTAGCCGGCCGTGCCGATCGCCGCGGCCTGGCGGGTCGTCATCCGCTCGGGCACGCGGATGCCCCAGGCGCCATCGATCCGGGCCTGCTCGGCCAGTCCCCCGGGTTCCGTCTCGCCGAGGCCGTAGCCGTTGACGGCGATGCGGTCACCGGCTCGCCACCGGCTCGACGCCGACTCGCGCACGACGCCGACGAGGTCGATGCCCGCCGTCAGGTCATCGGCGCGCACGACGCCGGGCCGGCCGGTGAGCGCGAGCGCGTCCTTGAAGTTCAGGCTCGAGAACTCGATGTCGACGAGCGCGTCGCCCGGGGCGGGCGCCCCGGCGGGCTCATCGACCTCGACGAGAGCGACCCCGTTTCGTGCGCCGCGCTCGGCGGCACGCGTCACGCGGATCGCGCGGAAACTCATCCGAACAGCACCGCGGCTTCGTCGTAGCGGCTCTGCGGCACCGTCTTGAGGCGACCGAGTGCGTCTTCGAAGGGAACGTTCACGATCTGCGTGCCGCGCAGCGCCACCATCCGGCCCCAGTGCTTCTCCAGCACCGAATTGACCGCGGCCATCCCGTAGCGGGTCGCGAGGACGCGATCGTAGGCGGTCGGCGTGCCACCGCGCTGGATGTGGCCCAGCGTCGTCGCGCGCGTCTCGATTCCGGTGCGCTCCTCGATCTCGGGGGCGATCAGTTCGCCGATGCCGCCGAGTCGCGGGCGCCCGAAAGCGTCGAGACCGCGCTCCGAGTGCGCGTCGTCCATGGTGTCGAGCTTGAAGCCTTCGGCGACGGCGACGAGCGGGGCGCGACCACGATCGTGGGCCGACTGCACCCACTCGATGATCTGGTCCATGCTCGTCTTCTGCTCCGGGATGAGAATCGCGTGCGCGCCCGCGGCCATCCCCGAGTGCAGGGCGATCCAGCCGACGTGGCGACCCATGACCTCGGCGACCATGCAGCGTCCGTGGCTGTCGCCGGTGGTGCGCAGCCGGTCCATCGCATCCGTCGCGATCTGCACCGCGGTGTCGAAGCCGAAGGTGTAGTCGGTGGCGGAGAGGTCGTTGTCGACCGTCTTCGGTACGCCGACGATCTGGATGCCCTCGTCGGTGAGGCGCTTCGCCGCGGCGAGCGTGCCCTCGCCGCCGATCGCGATGAGCGCGTCAATGCCCTGCTCCTCCATCACCTCGGCGACGCGCGGGGCGCCGCCCCCCTCGAAGGGGTTGGTGCGCGAGGTGCCCAGAATGGTGCCGCCCTGCTTGGAGATTCCCATCACCTGGGGGCGCCCGAGGGGCATGGTGTCGCCTTCGACGACGCCGCGCCAGCCGCCCTTGAACCCGACGAACTCCATGTCGTGGAGCTTCGTGCCGGTGAACACGGCCGCGCGAATGACAGCGTTGAGCCCGGGGCAGTCGCCGCCGCTCGTCAAGATTCCGATCTTCATCAGGCTCCATCATGCCGTGTTTCGACGCCTCCGCGTCGCGCGATAGGTAGCAAATACCTGTCGCGCCCGGTCGCGAGCCCCGCTAAGGTCGGGGGCGAGTGGCGCCGATTGTCACTCATTTTCGAGCAAGAGACCTGAGGAGAGTCATGACTGACCCCGTCGTTCCCGCCGCTGCCCCCGCCGTTCCCGGCAAGACCCTGGGCATCGTCGGCCTCGTGCTGGCGTTCCTGTTCCCGCTGCTGGGCCTCATCCTGAGCATCGTGGCGGCCAACCAGTCGAAGGCCGCGGGCGTGCCGAACACCCCCGCCAAGGTCGGCATCATCCTGAGCATCATCTTCCTGGTGCTCGGCATCATCATCTTCATCGCGAGCTTCGCGCTGAGCGCCGCGACCTTCGGGATGTCCGGCTACTAAGAACCCACGGCGGGCCGCTCGCGCGGCTCCGCGTGGTGACGGGGGCGAGTCGACGACTCGCCCCCGTCGTCGTTCTCGGGGGCGAGGCCTAGGCTTCCGGGCAATGGAACCGCTCCGGATGCGCTACACCCCCGAACGCGAGGTGCGGCTGGCCCTCACGCTCGCCCCGTTCGGCCAGGGGCGCACCGATCCGTGTCTGCGGCGCAGCCCCGAAGGCTGGTGGCTCCCGCTCTCCACGCCCCTCGGCGGCGCGACGCTGCTGCTGCGCGAGACGTCGGGCGCGATCGACGCACTCGCCTGGGGGGACGGTGCCGCCGAAGCCCTCGACGCGGTGCCGCGACTTCTCGGCGCGGAGGATGACGACGACGGGTTCGAGCCGGAGCGGCATCCGCTCGTGGCCGAACTGCATCGCCGGTTTCGCGGGCTGCGCCACGGTCGCGCCGATCGCATCCTGTGCTTTCTGGTGCCGACGATCCTCGGACAGAAGGTCACCGGGGTGGAGCAGAAGCGCGCCTGGCGTCAACTCGTTCACCGCCACGGCGAGCCGGCCCCAGGCCCGGCGCCGGAGGGGATGCGCGTCGCCCCCGATGCCGCGACCTGGCGCCGCGTGCCCAGCTGGGAGTGGCACCGCGCCGGGGTCGGCCCGCAGCGCTCCGACACTGTCATGCGTGCGGTGCAGCGCGGCGAGGCCCTGGAGCGCTTGACTCGGCGCTCCGCCGTCGAGGCGGCGGCCGGGCTGCAGAGCATTCCCGGGATCGGCGTGTGGACGGCCGCCGAGGTGGTGCAGCGCTCGCACGGCGACGCCGATCACGTGAGCGTCGGCGACTATCACGTGAGTCGGCGGGTCGGGGCGGCGCTGCTCGGCGATGCGGTGCGCGGGCGCGAGATCGACGACGACGCGATGCTCGAGCTGCTCGAGCCGTGGCGCGGGCACCGCCAGCGCGTGGTGCGGCTCATCGAGGCGGCCGGTATCGGCTACGAGCGACGGGGCCCGCGCATGACGATCGTCGACAACCGCGCGCGCTGAGAGCCGCCCGGCGCTGTCGGCCACGAACAGTCGGTTCGCGCGCCGCCAGGCTACGGGCCTAGCGTTCCCGACGTGAATCCCTTTCGACGTTTCGGTCGTCTCGCCTGGCTCGCCGTCCGCGCCCCGAAGCTGGCCCCCATCGATCCCCAGCACGTGGGCCGGGTGCAACGCCGCGTCATGCTCGGCGACATCGACGAGCTGCGCCACATGAACAACGGCGTGTACCTCTCCATGCTCGATCACGCCCGACAAGAGCTCGTCGTGCGCACCGGGGTCTGGGCGCGCCTGCGCGCCGCCAAGATGTACCCGGTCGTCACCGCCCAGACCATCACCTACCGGAAATCCCTGACCCTGCGGCAGCGCTACGAGATCGAGTCCCGGTTGCTCGGGCTCGACGACCGCTGCGTCTACATGGAGCAGCGCTTCGTCGTGAAGGGCGAGATCTACGCGCGCGCCTTCGTGCAGGCGCGTTTCGTGCGGGATGCGGGGGGCACCGTGCCCAACGACGAACTGGCCGAGGTCACCGGCATCGATCCCGAACACTTCCAGGTACCCGAGTGGCTGCACGAGTGGGCTGCGCACGTGCGACTGCCGGCGACCCGGCAACCGGCGCCGAGCGAGTGGGAGTAGCTCGGTCGTCTAGTGACTAGATGTATCCGGCTAGGACGTTGGTGACACTCGGCTGATCGGCGGGAGCCCATCGAGGGCTGAGTGGCGTCGTTGAGTGTTGTAGTAGTTCAGCCATGGCGCAAGTGCTTGCTGACGCTCAAGGTTCGAGGAGAACACC